>CAIYPP010000040.1 GCA_903928115.1 uncultured Planctomycetota bacterium | reverse complement strand
GTCGAAGTTTGGCTGGCAGGAGAACACGGGCTGGATGAACTGGCGCGACGCCAACGGCGGAGCGCAGGGCGTCGTGATCGGCACGCAGTTCCTCTCGGGCTACGCGTGGGGCGAGAACATCGGCTGGGTCCACTTCGGCGACGGAACGCCGACGAGCGGCACGGCCTACGGCAACCTCAACGGCACCGACTATGGCGTCAACGTCTCTCCCTCGGGCGCGCTCAGCGGCCTCGCGTGGGGTGAGAACGTCGGCTGGATCAACTTCGGGCCCTTCGCCTCGCTGCCCGCGGGTCAGCAGGCGCGCGTGGACCTCCCCGCCGCGCGCATCCGCGGCTACGCGTGGGGTGAGAACATCGGCTGGCTCAACCTCGACGATGCGACGAAGTTCGTCGGCATCGACTGCCCCGACTCGGACGGCGACGGCGTGAACAACTGCGTCGACGGCTGCCCCAACGATCCGGCGAAGAGCGCCCCGGGCCAGTGCGGCTGCGGCGTGGCCGACACGGACTCCGACGGCGACGGCACCGCGAACTGCAACGACGGCTGCCCGAACGACCCGCTCAAGGTCGCGCCGGGAGCGTGCGGCTGCGGCATCGCGGACACCGACTCCGACGGCGACGGCATTGCGAACTGCAACGACGGCTGCCCGAACGATCCGCTCAAGGTCGCGCCGGGCGTCTGCGGCTGCGGCGTGGCGGACACGGATTCCGACGGCGACACGCTCGCCAACTGCATCGACAACTGCCCGGCCGTCTCGAACTTCAATCAGCTCGACTCGGACGGGGACCTGCGCGGCAACGTCTGCGACAACTGCCCGTCGGTCTCGAACAACAACCAGCTCGACTCGGACGGCGACGGGCGGGGCAACGTCTGTGACAACTGTCCGACGGTGTCGAACTCCACGCAGACCGACAGCGACGGCGACGGCACGGGCAACGCCTGCGACGGCTGCCCGAACGACCCGCTCAAGGTTGCGCCGGGCGTTTGTGGCTGCGGTGTCGCGGACGCGGACTCGGACGGCGACGGCACGCTCAACTGCAACGACGGCTGCCCGAACGACCCGCTCAAGATCACGCCCGGCATCTGCGGCTGCGGCGTGTCCGACGTCGACTCGGACCTCGATGGCGTCGCGGACTGCATCGACAACTGCGACAACATCGCAAACCCCGGCCAAGCGGACTGCGACGCGGACGGCGTAGGCAACGTTTGCGAGCTCGCCGCGGGCACGCAGTGGGACACGAACGGCAACGGCACGCCGGATCAGTGCGAGGCGTGCCCGAACGTGATCACGTACTGCACGGCGGGCACGACGACGAACGGCTGTGCGGCCACGATGTCGGCGAGCGGCAGCGCGAGCATCTCGGCTCCGTCGGGCTTCGTGCTGCGCGCGACGAACGTCGAGGGCCAGAAGCAGGGCATCCTGTTCTATGGCCTGTTCGGGCCGAACAACGCGCCTTGGGCGGTGGGCAGCACGAGCAAGCTGTGCGTGCGCACGCCAGTGCAGCGCATGCTGAACCTCTCGAGCGGCGGCACGGCGAATGCGTGCAACGGCGTGCTCCAGACGGACTTCCAGTCGTACCTCGCGTCGAACCCGTCGGCGCTCGGCGCACCGTTCGGAGCGGGCATCGTGGTCAACGTGCAGGCGTGGTTCCGCGACCCGCCGGCGCCGGGCACGACGAACCTCTCCAACGGCCTGCAGTTCCGCACCTGCCCGTGAGAGCGACGGCCGGGACACCGGCCGAGAAACCCGAGCGCGCCCCGCGCGATGGCTGTCCAGCTGTCGCGCGGGGCGCGCGGCTTGTTCGAGCGAGGGCCGCGATCCGTTCCATGTTTTTGGCAGTTTGCAGCTTGGATTGGCGTCGCTTTGGACCATATGGTCGCGCTCTGTCGGCTCGAAGGAGCCGGTCCTCCCTCAAGAACATTGGGGAAGTTCTCTAGCCGCACACTTCGATTCTCGGTTGGGCGCACGCCCTGTTCCGCGTTCTGGTGTCGAAGGCTCTGGGTACGGAGAGAAAGTCTGGAATCGCCGCGAAACTTCGCGGAGTCAGGAATTGCTTGCAGACGCACGTGGAGTACGTGATTCCTCGAAGGGACATCGGTGTCGATGGGAGCTACGCCATCGACGTGGAGTCCGCGACGGACGAACTGAAGTTCGCCCCATGCTTCGCACTGCGGACCTTGGAAGTGCGCGGCGGAGCTGGGTTGCGCGTGCTCGACCTATCGGCGCTTCCGGAGGATCTCGTCGTGCATGTGGTCGACCTGCCCGCGCTGGAGCGAATCGTGCTTCCGGTCGGGGTCGGCTGCAGGCTGCATCTGGCGCTGAGCGCGACGCCCGCGCTGCGCATCGACGGAAGCGTGCGCTGGATCGACGCCCGCTGGCCGGGCAACAAGCGTGACGTCGAGCTCAACGCCAGTTGGAACACGAGGTCGGTCGCCCTGAGGCCGCGCGTGCTCCGGGGGGCGTGGATCGGCGCTGCGGCGCTCGTTCCAAAAGACGTGCAGTTCGCGTGCACCCTCGGCGAGCGAGCGAAGACCGTCGACCTCCGGCGCTGCGCGGCCTTGGTGGCGTTGGTGGCGGAGGAGCTCTTCTTCGTGCAGCGGACCGCACAGGACGTGACGCTCGCGACTCCGCACGAGCTGCTGCTGCGGGAGCTCTCGTCGCAGGGCCGAATCTTGCAGAGCTCCGCCAAGAGCACGTTGCTCGCGGTCGTGCGCGCACTCGAGGAGGGCCAGCCCCTCGAAGGCACGCTGATGGTCGAGTTCGTCCGGCACTGGAAAAACGATCCGCTTCCCGCACTCGAAGCTCTCGCAGATCTGCCGCCGGAGGTGTCCGGCGCGAAGCTCTGGCAAGCGCGGCAGCAGCTAGCACGGGCAGAGGAGGGCGGCCGACGCGACCCCCGGAGCTTTTGGTCGTGGAGCTTTCCATCGGACCTCGCGGACCGCGGCTGGCTCGCAGATCTCCGGATCTGGCATCGCTGCCTGCGGACTTCGGAAGCGGCGCGAGCGTTCGAGTACGACGTACTTCGCAAGGTCTCGGACCCCGACCATCTCGCGGCGATCGCGCAGGCGTGCATGGACGCGCAGCTCTCCAAAGAGCCCGATCCGGGGCCGATGGGCTCGCTGAGCAACATCGACTTCGTGTCGATCCTCGCCGACCAGCTGAAGTTTGGCCTAGGCGAGGGGTACTACTTCCGTTTGCAGAAGGAGTCGAAGTCCTTCGAGGTGCAAACGGTGAGTGGTCAGCATTGGGTCGAGACCGATCCCGCCCAAACGAACCAGCGCGACCTCTCCGCGATGACGATCGTGCTGCGAATGCTCGTCCGTCTCCGACGTAAGCCCGAGGTCCAGGCGCTGCGCGGCCCGTTCATCGCTTGGATTCTGGCCCGGATGCCGAACGGCAGCGGCGTACAGACTCTGGGCACGATGCACCGTCTGGGCTCGAACGAGGCGCTCACCGCGCTTTCGAAGCTCATCGCTAGCGACGATCTCGAGGCGCCGGTGTGTTCGCTCGCGCTGACGGCGAGCCTCGCGCCACGAGAGTCCGACTTCCTCGCTTGACAGCCGCCGACCCACAACGACATGTCCAAGTACAGTCCCTCATCGATCGAAGACGTTCGAGCGATCCTCGAACACCAGCTCGCGCAGCTCTGGGCCAAGCCCGAGCGTGCGGGCTCCATCGCGCCGCTGATGCTCTGGGGCCCGCCGGGGATCGGCAAGAGCACGGTGGTGCGCGAGGTCTGCACGGCGAAGAAGATCGAATTCCTCGATGTGCGGCTCGCGCAGCGCGAGCCGATCGACCTGCGCGGACTCCCCGTTCCGAACCGCGAAGGCAACGGAGTGGACTGGCTCGTATCCGCCGAGTGGCCGCGGGATCCCGCGAGCCGCGGCGTGATCCTGTTCGACGAGCTGACGGCAGCCGATCGCACGCTGCAGGTGGCCGCCTACGAGCTGATCCTCGATCGCCGACTCGGAACGCTCTACCAAGTACCTCCGGGCTGGCTGCTCGTCGCCGCCGGAAATCGCGCCTCGGACCGCGCGGTCGCCGGAACCATGTCGAGCGCGCTCGCCAACCGTTTCTGTCACCTCGAAGTGCTGCCCGACCTCGAGGAGTGGGTGCTGTGGGCGCGTGCGAACAACGTTCACCCGGATGTGCTCGGCCTGCTCAGCACCACGCCCGAGCTGTTCTTCTCGATGGAGAACGTCGACGTGCAGCGCGGCTGGCCGTCGCCGCGCTCGTGGGAGCGCGTCGGCGTTGTGCTCGACCATGCCACGGAGCTGCCGGAGCGCGCGGTACAGCGGCTGATCGAAGGCCTGATAGGACCGTCCGCTGCGGCTGCGTTGACCGCCTTTCGTACCTCGGCGCGCGAACTTCCGAATGTGCCGTCGCTGCTCGATGGAGACCAACCGATCCGTCTGCCGCGGCGCAGCGATCTGCGCTGCGCGTTGATCTCGGCGATCGCCTACCACCTCTGGCGTGCGCCGCGGCGCGAACACGCGTTCCAAAGGCTGTTCGAAGTGCTGGCAGCGCTCGAAGACGACTTCGCAACGTTGCTCGTCCACGAGACTCTCCGCGGTCGCAGCGAGGCAGAGGTTCGCAGCTTCCTACTCCACCCCGAGTACACGCGCATTCAGAAGCGACTCGGTGAGAAGCTGCGCGGGCGCCTGACGCGGGCCTCGGACGCGATGCTTCGCGGCGTGCTGATCGGACTGGGCGCGTGACGGATTCCACGGAGCGGCTCGAGCAGGAGCATCGTGCGATGCGCGCGTTTGTCGCTGCGCGCACCGAGCTCGCGTCGAGCCATCCGCATCTCGCCGGCCTAGCGCTGCGCCTCGAGCTCGTGCCGGTGTGGGACTACCGCTGTCCGACGGCTTCGACGGACTCCCGAGCGATCTACTTCCGGCCCGATCACGTACTGAGCCTCCCCGAGGGGGAGCGGTTGCTGCTCTTCCTGCACGAGGTACTGCACTGCGCCCTCGGCCACTTTCGGCGAGACCTTCCGGGAGACCGCGAAGAATGGAACATCGCTCAGGATCACGAGGTCAACGACATCTTGGGCCGAGAGGGCTTTGCGTTGCCCCATGACTGGATTCACTTCGATCCAGCCTGCGGGATGTCGGCGGAGGCCGTGTACTCGAATCTCGATGCGCTCTTGGAGCTCGAGGGCGCCGAGCACCACGGCGGACGTGTCGATGTCCATCCGAACGAATGGAAGGACATGCCGCAGGCGCCAGGCGAGACTGAGATCGACCCACGTATGCCAGGTCGGATCGATGAAGAGGCGCAGGGCAGCTGGGAAGCGCTCGCCACGATGATGGCGGCACAGGGCCGTGCAAACGAGCGGTCCTCGGCGCTGCTGGAGCGCCTGATCGAGCGTGTGCGCGTGCAGCACATCGACTGGCGCAGTGCGCTGGCTCATTTTCTCTCGAGTTCGAGTGGCGGAACGAGTCGCTGGCTCCCGCCTGCTCGCCGACACGCGCACCGCGGCCTCTACCTGCCTTCGCGCGATGGCGGCTCGCTGCGCGTCGTGCTTGCCGTGGATACATCGGGCTCGACCGCTCCCTTCCTCGCTTCGTTCGCGGAGGAGCTGCTCGGACTGGTCGGCTCCTTCGAGTCCTACGAGCTTTGGCTGCTCTCCTGCGATGACTCGCTCCGCAGCATCGAGCACTTCGACTCGTTCCATCCGCTCAAGCTCGAGTCGCTCACCTTCCACGGTGGAGGCAATACTTCCTTCCATCCCCCCTTCGAGTGGCTGGAGCGCGAGGGCATCGATGCGGACGTCTTCGTGTACCTGACCGACGGATTGGGAAAAGCCCCGAAGACGCCGCCCGTGATTCCGACCCTGTGGGTGCTCACCCCGGGAGGCAACGCGCCCGCCGCTTGGGGGCAGGTCGCGTGGTTCGAGGCCGACCTCGCGCGGCCGAGCCCTGCGCCGTAGGGCCTGCTCACTTTGGCCTATGGGCAGCGGTCGCGCGGTGTGAAAAATCCCCCACCATGCTGAACCTGAAGGGTGTCGAGTGGCGCAAGGCCGCGGTGTCGGCCGACGAGGTCGTGGCGCATGTGAAGAGCGGCATGAACGTGTTCGTGCACGGCGGGTGCGCGACCCCCGTGCCGCTGCTCGACGCACTCGCGCGTCGCACGGACATCGAAGGGGTCAAGCTCTACCACCTGCACACCGAGGGCAGCTCGACGTTCGTCGAGCCGCAGGTCGCGGGTCGCCTGCGCTCCGTCTCGCTCTTCGCGGGCGCCATGGTTCGACGCGCGATCGAAGAAGGCCGCGCGGACTACGTTCCGGTCTTCTTGTCGGACATCCCTTCGCTCTTCAGCTCCGGCCGCATCCGCCTCGACGCGGCGCTTGTGCAGGTCTCGCCGCCCAACGCGCACGGCCACTGCACGCTCGGCACTTCGATCGACGTCGCCAAGGCCGCGGTCGACGTCGCGCCGCTGATCCTGTGCGAGATCAACGACCGCATGCCGCGCACGCACGGCAACAGTGTCGTTCAGTTTCCGAAAGTCGCGGCCTTCACGAGCACGTCCCGCGCGCTGCACCAGCACGTTCCGCAGCGTGAAACCGACGTCGAGGCGCGCATCGGCGAACTCATCGCTGGCCTCGTCGAAGATCGCTCCTGCTTGCAGATGGGCATCGGCGGCATCCCCGATGCGGTGCTCACGCGCCTCAAGGGCAAGCGTGACCTCGGCGTCCACACGGAGATGTTCTCCGATCGCTTCGTCGAGCTCTTCGAGAGTGGCGCGGTGACGAACAAGTACAAGGTCGTGAGCCCCGGTCGCACCGTGACGAGCTTCGTGATCGGCACTCAGAAGGTGTTCGACTTCGTCGACGACAATCCGCTGGTGGAGTTTCATCCCTCCGACCGAACCAACGACACGTCGGTCATCCGCAAGAATGACCGCGTGGTTGCGATCAACTCGGCGCTGCAGGTCGACCTGACCGGCCAAGTTTGCGCGGACTCGCTCGGGCATCGCATCTACTCGGGAATCGGCGGCCAGATGGACTTCATCCGTGGGGCTGCACTCTCGCGAGGGGGAAAGCCGATCCTCGCCTTCTCCTCGACGGCCGCGGGCGGCACGATCTCACGCATCACACACGAGCTGAATGCTGGCGCCGGCGTTGTTACGACGCGCGGCCACGTGCATTGGATCGTCACCGAGTACGGTGCGGTCAACCTGCACGGGCTCTCCCTGCGCGAGCGCGGTGAGGCGCTGATCTCGATCGCTCACCCAGACTTCCGCGCTGAGCTGCTCGGTCAGCTCAACCACATCCGTCACTTCGTGTGCTGAGAGCCGCTCAGCGCTTCGGCAGCCGCTTCAGCTCTTCGCGCAGCTTGGGCAGCACGTTCTGCGCGATGCGCTCGTGGCCCTTCGCCGTCGGATGCAGGCCATCGGGGAGGTTCATTTCGGGCACGCCACCGACTCCCTCCATGAACTTCGGCACGAACGGGACGCTCTCCTGCGCGGCGAGCCGCGGAAACAGCGCGTCGAACTGGGCCACGTAGTCGGGCCCGAGGCTCGGCGGAAGCTGCACGCCGAGCAAGATCACGGGCACGTACTTTGCGCGGCACTTGTAGATCAGCGAGCGCAAGTTCGCGTCGACCACATCGGTCGGCTGTCCGCGCAGTCCATCGTTGCCGCCGAGCTCGATCACCACGAGATCGGGCTTGTTTTCGAGGATGTAGTCGATGCGCGTCTCGCCCCCAGAGCTCGTGTCACCGCTCACACCGGCGTTCACGAGCACGAACGGCAGGCCCTCCGCCGCGAGCTCGCGCTGCAACACGGCGGGAAACGCGAGGTCCGCGGCGAGATGCAAGCCCGCCGTGATGCTGTCACCGAGAAAGACCACGGTCGGGGAGCCCGGCGGGATCTCAGGCGCCTTGGGTGCCGGTGTCTCGACGCGCGCGGGGCCGTCGCCCGGAAGGTTGCGCTGCGGCGCACGCTCGTCCTTGCAGGCGAGCGCGAATACCAGAGCGAGAACAGCGACAGCGAAGCGCATGGTGAGTTCCTAGACGTTCGCGGGTTCGCGACGATCCTTCGGATAGAGCACGACGAGCAACACGAGCACCGCGAGCGAAGCCCACATCGGCGCCGCGAACAGCGAGCGCGTCTGCTCGGGGTTCGCATAGTCAAGCTTCTCCGCACCGTGCTGCGCCCAGGTCGCGATCTTCGTGGAGACGAAGCTCCCGACGATCACGCCGATACCGACGATCACGAGGTTGTAGAGGCTCTGCGTGCTCGCGCGCAGGTCCTTGGGCGCCTCCTCGTCGATGATCATGAACGCGAGGAAGATGAAGCAGCCGAAGCACACCCCGTGCAACGCCACGCCGAGCACCAGCGTGACGATGGGATCGAGCGGAATCTCGTGTACATACGCGAAGAGTGCCATGCGCAGCGCATAGGCGAGAGTGCCGACGATCAGGATCGTCTTGCGCGACACCCGTCCGACGAGGGTCGGAACGAAGGCCAAGACCGCGATCTCCGACATCTGGCCGATCGTCATCAAGCCGCCACCGCCTACGCCAAAGATGCGATTGATCGCGCCCGCGGCGTTGGACTGGAAGGCCGATAGGAAGCCGCCGGTGTGCACGAAGTAGAACTGGTGGATGCACGCGATCGGAATCGTGAGCAGGAACAGTGTGCGGAGCGGGTTCTTCGACACGGCTTCGAAGGCGCCCGCGATGGCGACGCTGCGCGTTCCCTGCTGCGGAGGCGTGTTGGGGAGCGTGAAGCAGTAAACGCCCATGATCGCTCCGAGGATCGCCGAGAGCTTGAAGGCGTCGGCGCGGCCGGCGTTTTGTGCTGCGGCTACCGCGGCTTCCTCGACGCCGGTCGGCGTGTGCGCGATCAAGAGCCACTGCCCCATCGCGATGCCGACCGCAATCCAGCCGATCGTGCCCCACAGGCGGACCTTGCCGAACTGGCTCTTGCCGTCCATCAGGTGATGGAACGCGAGACTGTTCGTCAGCGGCATCGTCGGGCAGTACAGCAGCGAGTACACGAGCGAGAAGGCGAGGAAGCCGCCGAACGACTCGATGCTCGCAAGCTGCCACATCAGCACCGCACCGGCGAGGTGCAGCACGCCGAGGAACTTCTGCGTCGCAAACAGACGGTCGGCAATCTGCCCCGCGATGAACGGCGCGACGATCGCACCCACCGCTCCCACGGCGAACATCGCCCCGATCTCGTCGTTCGTGAAGCCTCGGTGCCCCTGAAGGAACGGGAAGAGGATCGGAAGCCACGCGCCCCAGATCGCGTACTCCAAGAACATCATCACCGACAGTCGAGGCAGGAGGGCCGGGTGAGCGTCGTTCTTCATGCGTGGTAGGTTCCAGTTCTCGATCAAGCAACCGTATCGAGTACGGCCAACACTTTTCCTTGTAAACATCCACGACCGGAGCCGCGAGTGTGAAGTGGGCAAGGAAGTGCGGAACCTGAGCTATCCATGCTTTCGACCGCGGGCTTGCTGCCCTGAGCTGTGGTGCTCAGCGCCGTCGGTCGTGAAGTGTCCTCCGCTTCCTCGCCGGGGGGCCACGAGTCCTGCTCTCTTCCTTGCTCACGCCCAGTACGAACGCGTCGGCCTCCACCTTTCGCCACGCCGACGGAAGCGGTACTTTTCAAGCTCGACCTTGCCTGGACCGTCCGCGATGTTCCCCCTTCCTCCCCTGCTCACCCGATGATCGGCAAGTGGATTTTCAATCTTCGGGCCTGCAAGGCGCACAGGGCGACCTTCTGGCGTGTTCTGTCGACGAGGCCCCTGATCATCTACCTGCAGGGCAGCGTCAAGAACATGGTCCACCTGCACCGCCGGTTGGCGGGGCGACGGGCATATTTCTTGCGGGGTCCTATTTTCTGCGAGGAGCAGGCGCGGTATGCGCGACGCTGGCCCCGATACCAGCGCTTGGCCCGCAAGTACTACCCAGAGCATGAGGTGGTGCTTCTGACCAACACGGCGGCGATTGCGGAGGCCTGGAGGCGGCTGGGAGCCGATGCGCGGTTCTGCAATCAGAATGGTCTGCTCGATGAGCGCCTGCACGTCATCCACCGCGGTTGCCGCAAGGACTTCGACGCCGTGCTCAACGCGCAAATGGAAGACTTCAAGCGGCACGAGCTGGCCGTCGACGTGCGCAACTTGGCGCTGATCACGTATCGCATCGACTACCAGCCAAGTTACTTCGAGCGCATCCGAGCACTGCTGTCGCACGCGGACTGGCTGAATTTCAGTAGCGGGAGCTATGTCATGCTTCCTGCTGCGGAGGTTTCGCGCCAAGTGTCGCGAGCACGCGTAGGTTTGATTCTCTCCGCCGTCGAGGGTGCGAACTACGCAACCGTGGAGTACTTGCTGTCAGGGATACCCGTGGTCAGCACGCGCTGCCGCGGCGGCCGCGAAGTGTTCTTCGACGAGCGCTGCGTGCGGGTGGTGGACGATACGCCCAGCGCCGTCGCCGAGGGAGTGCGCGACCTGATCGCCCGTGATCTCGAGCCGGAATTTGTACGAGCTTGCGTGCTCGAGCGAGTGCTGCAACACCGCTCCAAGTTCGTCGGCATTCTGCAGGAGTTCTGCGACCACGCTGGTGTCCAGCGAGACGTCGAAGCGGAGTGGGACCACTGGTTTGTGAACAAGATGCTGTCGTGGAAACCGCTGTCCGAGCTCGACAACGAGCTGGAGGCGGCCGCGGCACGCGATGGCCTTCCGCTGCCGTCCAACGCATGAAGTCCGAGCCCTGTCGATGGAAGACGATGCCACGGTCGAAGAAGCCTCCGGCCATGGAGTTCCATGGAGTGCGCTGTGCTGTCCAGCTTCGCCATCGACTGGGTGCACATGAGAGCCGAGCAGAATCAGAAGGGCTTCGGAGTGTCAGATGGGGCTGAGCTTCACCATTGTCGTCTGCACGCGCAATCGCTGTGGGGAGCTACGGCGATTGCTCGACAACCTGGCCGAGGAAGTCGTGCAAAGTACGTCGACCTGGGATGTGTTGGTCGTGGACAACGGCTCGACGGACGACACTCGCTCGGTTGTGGCGGATGTCGCACGGACTTTCCCGGTCCCCTTGCGTGTCGCGCTCGAACCCGAGTTGGGAATTGCCCACGCCCGCAACCGTGGCATCGAGGAGGCAGGAGGTGATGTCCTCGTCTACCTAGACGACGATGTCACCGTACGCAAAGGCTGGTTCTTAGCCCTCGAGACAGAGTTCTCAGATTCATCCATCGATGCCGCGGGCGGGCCTGTGTTTCCTCATTTCCCAAACAATGCGCCGACCGACTACGTTCGCGCTGTGACCGGCGATCGCTGCGGGTCAACGGGCCTCTACGATCTCGGGGCGGATGCGCTCGAACTGAGCGCAGCGCTGGGCGCCCCTCGTGGGGCCAACATGGCGCTCCGCGCAAGCCTGCTCGAGCGAGTGGGACGTTTTCAAACAAGCCTTGGGTGGGGCCGGGAACAACTACCTGGCGAGGAGACCGATCTTTTCGTGCGATGCTTCCGGCTCGGTGCGCGAGTGCGCTACAGCCCTGCCATGGCTGTGGATCACTTTCTGCAAGCGGACAAAGTGGGCTGGGATTACCTGCGGCGCTGGCACATCGGTTACGGACGCGCATCGGTGCGAATGCGCCCGAGGCCGCCCGCCTGGCTTCTCGCTGCAAAACTCGCCGAACAGTCACTTGTCTGGATGAGATTCTCTGTGGTTGCGCTGTTCCAACGCGATAGAAGAAGCTCGCGGCCCTATCGCAAGGTCTGGCAAGCGGAAGGCCGAATCGCAGAGCTGCTGGGCCGATGAGGGCTACTAGCTCGAGGCTCGAACCGGGGAGCTGCTCCGGCTCACCTCTCCAACCATCTCGCTATCTGGGCATCAACGCGGCCAGCCCCCCCCTGGGAAGCGCTCGTGCTGGAACTCGCCGGAGCATCCTGATGCTCTGGCGACACGGTCAAGACTCACATAGGCTGTGCTAGTGGGTTCGAGGAGAGATCATCCTCGACCGAAGCGAAGCAGGGCATGTTCCAAGCACTCCAACGGATAGCGAAGATCCACGCAAGCGTGGCCGCTGTGGTGCGTCGTAAGCCCGGCATGGGCTCAAACAGAGAGAGGCCATGAGCCTAAAAAAGATGCTTGAAAACTGGCTCCCGGGGCGAGATCTAGCAGCCCGACATGATCCCTATTTCGTGCAGCATGTTCGCGTGAGCCCAGCCCTCCGTGGAATGAACCGCGTCGAGGTTTTTTCGCGCATCTGTGGTGGCCGCTCCGTCCTCCACGTTGGTTGCGCCGACTGGCCCATCACCGATCCGTGCAACAGCCTGCATGTACAGCTCGACGTCGTCTGTGCTCGACTGGATGGCATCGACTTGCACCAAGAGGCCCTCGACCTGCTCAAGCCCCACTCACGTGGACGCTTGACTTGCAACTGGAACGAGGTACCGGGACCCTACGACTTGATGCTCGTGCCGGAGGTTCTGGAACACGTGGGCAACGTCGAAGGCTTCCTGAAAACCCTCGACGCCGTTGACGCTGGGGGTGTGGTGTTGACAGTGCCCGATGCGTATCAATGCCATCCTAATCACTTTGGTTATGACTCGGCAGCGGAGTCGTTTGTTGAGGCGGTTCATCCAGACCACAACTGTTGGTTCACGCCCTACACGTTGGCAAACACCATCAGAAAGTACACGAATTGGAGGTTGGAAGGGATCTGGTTCTTCAACAAGATTTCCTTGCTTGCTGTGGTCACTCGTGACGCAGAACGACTAGGGCGACCCATCGTGCTCCCCTGAGCTGTATAGGGATGGAAACCGAGAGCGTTCTGGCGGGGCGCAGGATTCTGCTCCTCTGTCGTCATTTCGGAGGCTTTGGCGGCGAAGAAAACTACGTTCGCTGTCTACTGGACGCGTTCCCCGACGTCACGACCGATGTATTCGTCACCCAAACGCTGTCGGACCGCGGGCTTTTGGCAGCTTCGCGGCCGAACCTCACGGTTCATCGCTATTCGCCATACCACCTCCTTCGGCATCTTTGGAATCACAGGACGCAGACCGCGGTGTTCATCGCGATGGCAGCGGATCGATATGAAGGGCGGCGCTGGGTCCACCTTGCGCTTCGGGGGTGTCGTTTCCTCAAGGCGGTCGTCCCTGCCGGAAACAACGTGAGCAAGGTTGCCTGCAACTATGATCGTTTGTTCTGGGAAGCCGACAACGCCGCGGACTACGGATTTGGGGGTGATCCCCGCAACGTCGTGATGTACCCACCAGCGCTGCACCCAAACAGCTTTTTGCGCCCGATCCCGGAAGTCGACGTGAGAGGCGATTACTATCTCACCGTCTTCAACGACTACGACTCCGAGCTCAAAGGCGGCCGCGTCCTTCGGCAGATCGCCGGTCAGATCGGGCGGCGCATTTTTTGGTGTACCAACGGACCTGTGCCAGACCAACTGCATGAAAATGTGCGTGTTTTTCAGGGAAGTCGCGACATGGTTGCGCTCCTGCTTGCAAGTTGCCGAGCCTATGTTTGCTTTTCGTCACGCGAAGGATTTGGTTGGTCACTTTTTGAAGCCATGGCGATCTCGAAGCCTCTAGTGACCAGGCCCGTGGGAATTGCGCACGATTACCGGGATCGAATATTTCAGTGGAACACTCCGGAAGAGCTCGTCTCCGTTCTTAACGAAACGGAGTTTCCGACCACTGTGAATTATGACCTTCGCCCCTTCGAGCCAAAGGCCTACCGTACTCGACTCGAGCAGCTCATTGCCGAACATGAATCCTCAACGCGGCGAATTGCCCTGAAAGAGCCGCAGGGTCCATGAAGTGCAGCGTCGTCGTCACCACCTACAACGATCCCGAGAAATTGGCCCTCGTCCTTGAGGGTCTCGCGCGACAAAGCGTGAAGGCACGCGAGGTGCTGGTTGCCGACGACGGCTCCCGTGCGGAGACGGGCGCGCTAGTACGCGCATGGGCTCCACGTATGGCAAGCCCTCTGCTTCACGTTTGGCACGAGGACCGGGGCTTCCGAAAAATGCGCGTCTGCAATCTTGCCGTGCTCCAAAGCACGGGCGAGCGCATCGTGTTCCTCGACGGCGATTCGATCCCGCACCGCAGATGGGTCGAAGACCACGAACGTGCTCATGAACGTGCCGAGGTCTTGTGTGGACGACGAGTGAAGCTCGGGCCAAGGTTGAGTGCGCGTGTGGATGCGGAGCTGATCCGAGCCGGAGCGCTCGAGCGACCATTTGGTCGAACGTTTGCAAGCGCTCTGTGCCGCGATACCGAGCGATGGTCGCTGGGCCTGCGTCTGCCAGAGCTGCTTGCCCGCATGCTCCACCCTCGACCTCGTAAGCTCATGGGTGTGAACTTCTCCGTGTCCCGCCGCGCGTTCGAAGCGGTCAACGGCTACGACAACACCGCGCCAGCGAAGCGCGAGGATCGCGAGCTCGAGCTACGCCTCATGCGCGGTGGACACAGCTTCGCGGCCTTGCTGAACCGCGCCGTGGTGTACCACTTGCACCATCCCTTCGCCCCCGCGTCGCCCGAGGGCGAGCGTGCACTTCAAGCACACGAGCGCGCCTCGCACGTGCGCTGCGCGGACGGTCTCGACCAGCTGAGATGACGCACGGCGAGAGATCCCGATGGCCCCCTTTGGGCCGTCCTGGCCGTCTTCGGCTGTGTTGAAGGGATCTGGCCGCTACAAATGGTGTGCGCAAGCTCTGGGACGGCCCCCCTCCTCGGGCCAGATACGATTCCCAGCGCCGCACGCGACCATGCTCTCCTGCCATCAGCTCACCAAGCGCCTCGCTTCCGGCGGCCACGAACTCGTGGTCCTCGACCATGTCGACCTGCAGATCGGGCGCGGCGAGTTCGCGGCGATCCTCGGACCGTCCGGCAGTGGCAAGTCGACGCTCCTCGGGCTTTTGGCCGGGCTCGATCGCCCCAGCTCGGGCGAAGTGCACCTCGACGGCGAGCGCATCGACAACCTCGACGAAGATGCGCTGAGCCTGCTGCGACGCCGGAAGGTTGGCTTCGTCTTCCAGTCGTTTCAGTTGCTCTCGAACCTGACCGCGTTGGAGAACGTGCTCTTGCCGCTGGAGCTCGCGGGCGCGACGGACGCGCGGGTGCGCGCGAGAGACCTGCTGGAGCAAGTCGGCCTAGGTGAGCGCACGCACCACTACCCGGCGCAGCTCTCCGGCGGCGAGCAGCAACGCGTCGCCCTCGCGCGCGCCTTCGCTCCGCGCCCCAAGGTGCTCTTTGCCGACGAGCCCACTGGCAATCTCGACGCCGCGACCGGTGCGCGCGTCTTGGAGCTGATCGCGGACTTGCGCGAGCGCGAAGGCACGACCCTCGTGCTCGTCACGCACGACCGCGAAGTCGCGCGCCTCGCGCACAAGCGCATCCACCTGCGCGCGGGCCGCGTCGAGCGCATCGAAGAGGGCGCGCTGGCGTGAGGCTCTCGCTGGTCTTCTCCGCGGCGCTGCGCGAGTCGCGCGGCGCGCGCGGGCGACTCTTGTTCTTCGTGTTGTGCCTCGCGCTGGGCGTTGCGGCCGTCACGGGCGTCAGCGCGCTCGTCGCATCGATCGAGTCGGTGCTGCGCTCGCAGTCGCAAGAGCTGCTCGGGGCGGACATCTCCGTGGATGCACGAAGACCGATTCCGGAATCGATCGACGGGTATTTCGACTTTGGAGAGAAGGCCGAACGCGTCGACGTGCGCGAGCTCGCTACGCTCGTCGCCGCCGGCGGCAAGACGCGGCTCGTCGAGCTCAAGGCCATCGAAGGTTCGTTTCCCTTCTACGGCTCGATCGGTCTCGAGCCGCGTGGCGTGCTCGGCGCCCTGCTCACGGACTCCAAGTGCGCGGTCGCCAAGGACATGCTCGTCGAGTGCGATCTGAAGGTCGGCGACTCACTCAAGCTCGGCGGCGCGCAGTTTGAGATCGTCGCGGCGGTGCTCGACGAGCCAGGTCGCCTCGACATGGCGTTCACGCTCGGCCCGCGCGTCTTCGTGAGCCTCGACGGACTGGCGCGCACCAAACTCGAAGGTTTCGGTAGCCGTACCCGCTACAAGGCGCTCTATCGGCTCCCGCGCGACCCTGGCGAGCGCGTGCTGCGCGCCGCGCGCGAGCGCCTCGACAACGAGGTCGACGACGCGCCGTACTTCCGCGTCGAATCGCACCGCGACGCCCAGCCTGCGCTGCGGCGCTCGCTGGAGCGCTTCGAGAGCTTCCTCGGTCTCGTCGCACTGCTCTCCCTCGTCCTCGGCGGAACCGGCGTCGCGCAGATCGTGCGCGCGTGGATCGCAGCGCGCACGCAGGGCGTCGCCGTTCTGCGCGCGATCGGCTTCCGTCCACGCGAAGTGCTCGCGATGTACCTCGGGCACGTCGCGCTGCTTGCGCTCGTGGGAAGCGCGATCGGCGCAACCGCGGGCTCGCTCCTGCCGTTCCTCGTGCCGATCGTCGCGCCCGAGCTTGTTCCGGACGGACATCAAATCCTCTGGGAGGTCGCGCCGTTCGCAAAAGGCATCGCTCTCGGACTAGGCATCGCGCTCGTCTTCAGTGTTCCGCCGCTGATCGCGATTTGGCGCGTCGCGCCGGTCCGCGTGCTGCGCAACGACGTCGAGCCGCTGCCTGCGCCGCGCATCGTGACGGTTGCCGCAGCGTTGGTGCTCGCGGGCGGCGTATTCGCCGCCGCATTCGCGCAGGCGCGCGACCCGCTGTACGCGGTGTCGTTCACGGGCGGTCTCGCGGTGCTCGCTGGCCTGCTCGTGCTCGCGGCGCGCGGGCTGGTCTGGTGCGCCTCGCGACTTCCGCGCGAGGGCCTGAATCCGTACCTGCGCCACGGAGTGGCGGCGCTGGCGCGTCCCGGCATCGGCGTGACCGGCGCGACGGTCGCACTCGGTCTCGGCGTGCTTGTGGTGAGCTCGATGGTCCTCATCGACACGCGCCTCACCGAACGTCTGCGCACCGCGCTGCCTCCCGATGCACCCAGCGTCTTCCTGCTCGACGTGCAGCCGAATCAGTGGGACGGAGTGGCAGCGAAGCTGCGTGGAATGGGAGCGCCCGAGCCGCGCAGCGTGCCCGTGCTCACCGCGCGCATGAGCGCCATCGACGGCGTCGACGTGAAGGAGCTCTCGCAGAAACGCCCCGATGACAGCGGCGTCGGTCGGCGGCGCTGGGTGCTGACGCGCGAGCAGCGCATCACGTGGATGCGCGAGCTCACACCCGACAACAAGCTCATCGATGGAGCGCTGTGGAGCGATCCCGAGCATCTGGAGGTGAGCCTCGAAGAGAAGTTCGCCGAAGACCTCGGCGTCGGCCTCGGGTCGCGCATCGAGTTCGACGTTCAGGGTCGCAGGGTCGAACTCACGGTCACTTCGCTGCGCAAGGTCGAGTGGGAGAGCTTCGGTATCAACTTTTTCCTCGTGGCTGAACCCGGCGCGCTCGATGACGCACCCCACTTCCGTCTCGCGGCGGCGCGGCTCGAGCCTGAGGCGGAGCTGCAGCTGCAGTCCGCGCTCGCCGACGAATTCCCCAACGTGACGCCGATCCGCGTGCGCCCGATCCTCGACAAGATCCTCAACGTCGTCTCGAAGCTCGCGCTCGGCGTACGCGTGCTCGGGTTATTCACGATCCTCACCGGTCTCGTGATCTTGGGCGGCGTCGCGAGCTCAACCGCGCTCCAGCGCTCGCGCGAAGTTGCGCTTCTGAAGACCCTCGGCCTCACGCGCCTCGGCGTCATGCGCCTCTTCTTCGTCGAGTACGCGCTCGTCGGCCTCGTGGCGGGCCTGATCGGCTCCGTGGCAGGCTTCGTGCTCTCCGCGCTCTTCTTGGAGCGCGTCGTCGACACCGCGCCCCAACTTCCGTGGCTCGCTCTCCCGCTCGCAGCGCTCGCAGTTGCGATCCTGTCCGCCGCGTGTGGCCTCGCCGCCAGCACCCGCGCGCTGCGCTCGCGCCCGATCGAGAGCCTGCGCGGCTAGCGCTCAGTGCAACGGACGCGACGGCCCAAGCTCCGCAAGCACGACGAGGACATCGCACAACTGCTCCATCGGCATGAGTACGACACTCTCGTCGTCGCGCTCGGCGGAGAGTGCATAGCCGGGCCACTCCATGGCCCAAGATCTGGAGCGCCAAGATGCGAAGGCAGGAGCGTTCGGCATCGCGTGAAGGTCCACCCAAGCGGATTTCAGCGTGGAGTCCACGATCTGTCGGGCCAGTCCTTGGTCTAGCGGCGCACGCGAGAAGACCGACGTCGCATCGGTGGCATCCGGCATGTTGCCATCGGCCGCATACGGCACTCCACGGATCTCGGCTCGCGTGTAGTCGAAGAGCACCACGCGATAGCGCTCACCCAGCGCGTCGCGCAGGAAGCTGCCGGTCGGACGGAAACCCTCCAAGTTGCCGCGCGGCAAACCGCCGAGCACGTGAAGGTTGTGGCCCCAAAACGCACCGCGGCGAGGACCGTCCGCGAGCACATTCTCGGCCATGAAGCGATCGCGCAGACTGAAGTAGTCGGGATCCATCTCGCTCGAGTCGCCATCGGCGACTTCGAAGCGGAAAGCGAGCAGACCTTGGATCGCGCGGCGAGCCGCGTTTTGGACGCGCCGGTCCGCGGCGCAGGCCTGCTCGAGCATTTCGAGTTGCATGACACATGCGTCGAGCTTCGCAGTATCGAGCGAGGAAATCAGCGCCGGTTGGCGCAGGGCGAGCGCCGAAGCCCCAACGATCGGCTCGAGCGCCGCGCGCAGCTCGGCAGCGCGTTTCGGTTCGCGCTCCGCGAGCCATTCGAGCGCGAGGGTCGCATCGGCGCTCGTCGCTTGGCAGTCGATGCCGACGATCCGCACTTCGCGACCACGGAGCGCTCGCTCTCGCAGGCCTTCGATGCAGTGCACGAAGGCCTCTGTCTTCAAGACTCGGAAAATCGCGGCGACCCGGACCGCCTCCCGCACGTCCGCCTCGCGGTCGCTGAGCACACGCGCGAGCTGCTCGACCCCTTCTCGGTTGGCTTCCAGGTAGAGCGTGTCGATCCTGCCCGCGTCGAACAGCTCCAAGACGAGCTGGCTCTTCAAGAGCACATCTTCGTGCGTCCCGTGCGACGCTTCTCCGATGCCGACCACCGTTGCGCCCTCGAGCGCGGCAAGCATCTCCGCTCGGATGGCGTCGTCTGGGCGCGTCACATCGAGCGCGTGGCGCGCCGCCGCGATCCACTCGCTCGGAGTCGTGGCCCGAGCAGCATCCGCCGGTGAACGCACACTCCCCGGTGCGCTGACGCAAGCAAAGCAAAATAGGAGTAGGAGCGCGCGCGCAATGCCGTTCGACATGGCGCGATCGTACTCCTCGGCTAGCGACTTTCGACGCGGCTAGCGCGCATCGAAAAGAGGCGGAGCTCGAAGGGGCCGGACTGCTTGTCGCCGATCACGAGACCGAGCTGGGCAGCGCGCGCGGGATCGAAGGGAGACGCGTCGGGGACGCGGCGGCCGCGCCACATGGGCACGAGCTCGGAGAACGCGATGCGCACCGTCGAGCGCTCCCCCGCGCGCGGCGTGAAGTTCGTCTGGTAGCTCACTCCATCGAAGTCGCCGTCGAGGCGCACGCTCAGCTTGTAGGTGTGCCCGTCGCCTTGCAGGTCGAGCTCCAGCGCGTCCGCGCCGCGCAGGTCGAGCCCCTCGGGCGTGCAGCGCACTGACGCGAAGCCGCCGTTGTTCTCCAACGAGACCGTGCCCGTGAAGCACGCGTGGCCGTCGCGCTGCTCGAAACGGCTCGACGAAACGCCGCCCATCACGACGTCGTCCACGTTGCGCCACACACGAGCTGCAGCAGGATCCGAGAAGTCGAACAGGGTGCTTCGAGACATGGCGGTGGTGGCATGGGGCTCCGCGGCGCAGGCCGTGAGAAGTAGGAGTGCGACAAATGCGGAGCGCATGGCGGGTCACGGTCTCTTCGCACAGCCCCTGACTTCGGATTCAATATCGGGCCTCTTGTCACTCTGCCAACGGTCCTCCGCGATCCTCACCTCATGTCGACACTGCTGCCTGAACACTATCGCTCGACGATCCGCACGCTGATCCGTTACTCGATCGTGCTCCTCGCGCTCGGTTTGCTGTCGGGCGTGGCGTTCCAAGAGTCGTCAAAGAAGCTCGACTACGCCGAGATCGCGGCCGGCGCACGGCTCGAGGCCGTGCTGTCGCTCGCGCTGGTCCATGGACACATGCTCGTGACCGGCGTGCTGATGCCGCTCGCGCTGGCAGCCGCGCTCGACCTCGCGCATCGCAGCGGTGGCGCGGAGCTCTCCGTGCGCTCGCTCCGTTGGCTCACCCGCGGCTACCTCCCGAGCGTGAGCGCGACCCTCGCTCTCATGCTCTACAAGGGCTACCACACGCTGCTCTCCGTTCGTTTCGGCGCCCGCGACTTCGACGCCATCGACGCCGCCTACTTCGGTGGCCTCGTTCCGCTGCGCCACGCGGTCTACGGCATCACCCACGTGGGCATGGCCATCGCGCTCGGCGTCTTCGGCGTCGCTCTGTGGCGCAGTCTCAATTCCACACGTCCGCGCTAGCACGAAGAAGCATCTCCGACGCACGGACTGCCTGAGGACTCCTGCTGGGCGGATCCGCTGTCCTTCGCGCCGCTACGGAAGGACCAAGTCGGTGGACGTTTGCGGCTCTGCGAAGGATCAGGGCTTTCCACAGGACTGCTCCGATGCGCGTCTGGAGCGGCGTGCTTCCCACGTGCCATCGCTCACCAGAGCGCGGTAGAGGATCGCAGTACCGCTTCGTGGCGATGGAGCGGGTGGACCGCTTGTTCTCGTTGGGTGTCGAAGGAGATTGACGGGACCCACGTAGGGGCTCGCACCAAATCGAGCGAGACTCGCGGACGGTGCGCTGAGAGCTGTGGGAATCTTCTTGAATGGTTCCGCGCTGGTTTGCGTAGGGATGTGATATCACCGTGATACCAGGCTGAAGTCGAACCTCTCGGAGCACGAACCCTATGCAAGCTCGCAACCCGTCCAAAGAAGTCGCTTTCTCGCCCGTGTCGGGCTACTTGATGCTGCCGATGACGCTGGCGCTGCTCGCAGGTGCGATCGCGCTCATCGTGTTCGCCGCTCGCACGGATCGGCCTGGTGTTCTCGCGATCGGATTGCCGCTCTTGGTCGTGTTCGTGCTCTGCCTGCCGGGCTTCTTCGTGGTCGAGCCCAACCTTGGGCGCGCGTTGGTGCTCTTCGGGCGCTACCGCGGCACCGTGCGCACGGCGGGCTTTTGGTGGACGAACCCGTTCACGAGCAAGAAGGCCATCTCGCTGCGCGCGCACAACCTGAACGGCGAGAAGCTGAAGGTGAACGACCTACTCGGCAATCCGATCGAGATCGCCGCCGTGGTGGTCTGGCAGGTGCAGGACACCGCGCAGGCCCTGTTCGACGTCGAGCAGTTCGAGCACTTCGTCGACGTGCAGTCGGAAAGCGCGCTGCGCCTCGTCGCGAGCCGCCATCCCTACGACGACGGTCAGGTTGGCGACGTTGCGACAACGCTGCGCGGCTCGGCCGACATCGTGGCGCAGGAGCTGCAAGCCGAGCTCGCGTCGCGCCTCTCGCTCGCGGGCATCGAGGTGCTCGAAGCACGCCTCTCGCATCTCGCCTACGCGCCGGAGATCGCCGCCGCGATGCTGCAGCGCCAGCAAGCGAGCGCGATCATCGCTGCGCGCAAGCTGATCGTCGAAGGCGCGGTCAGCATGGTCGAGATGGCGCTCGAGAAGCTCTCCGAGAAGGACACCGTGAAGCTCGACGACGAGCGGCGCGCAACGCTGACGGGCAACTTGCTCGTGGTTCTTTGCGGGCAGGCCAACGCGCAGCCGGTGGTCAACACGGGCTCGCTCTACAATTGAGAGCGCGTCGTGGCGAAGGGTGACAAGCAGCGCGAAGAGCCGCCGCAGGAGCGCAAGCCGTTCCTGCTGCGGCTCTCGCCCGAGCTGATGGACGAGCTGCGTTGTTGGGCCAATCAGGACCTGCGCTCGCTCAACTCGCACATCGAGTTCTTGCTGCGCGACGCCGTCGCGAGGCGACGACGCTCGAAGCCGTGAGCGCTCAGTCGCTCGGGAGCTCGCCTTCGATGCGATGGCCCGCGGCTTCGAGGGCCGCGCGGGCGGCGGGGAATTGCTCGGCGCGGACGATCAGCCAGTCGGTGTCGTAGGTCGAGATCACGAACACGCTGACCTGGGCGCGGGCGAGCGCTCCGCAGAGAGCGGCGAGCACGCCGATGGTCGTCATCTCAACCACGCCGACGATGCCGAGCGCCACGCGGTCGCGCTCGTGCCGCACAGCGGCCGGTACGTGAGCCTGCGAGCAGACGACCGAGACCTCGTCGGCGGTGCGCGCGAGGTTGACGAAGCCGCCCTGCGCCCACGCGGGGAATGCGGCGGAACGGTCGAGTCGCGCGATGGCGAGCCGCTCGGGGTGGACGCGGAAGTGGAAGGCTGTCACGGGGTGCTCCGGCTGGGACGGATCGAATCGTGCAGCGCTGCGGCCTGCGCCACAAGGGGAGCGCGGCGGCGCGGGGCGCGGGGCGTATACTCCGCGCCCCCACCATGCCGGTCACCACCTCCAACCTGATCGAGCGCGCCCGTGCCCACGGCATCGTCGGAGCCGGCGGCGCGGGCTTTCCGTTCTACAAGAAGCTCGACGCGACCGCCGACACGGTCATCCTGAACGCCGCCGAGTGCGAGCCGCTGCTCCACAAGGACAAGGAGATCCTGCGCCACGACCTCGCGGGCGTGCTGCGCGGCATGAAGCTCACGATGACGCAGGTGCGCGCGAGCCGCGGCATCGTGGGCATCAAGGACAAGTACAAGGATCTGATCGCGGAGATCCGCGTCGCGGGAGCGCCGCTCGGCATCGAGGTGTTCGAGCTCGGCGACTACTACCCCGCCGGCGACGAGTTCATCACGGTGTACGAGGCCACCGGCCGCGTGATCCCGCCCGGCGGCATCCCGCTCGACGTCGGCTGCCTCGTCTGCAACGTCGAGACGGTGCTCAACCTCGACCGCGACCGGCCCGTCACGCGCAAGTTCTTCACGATCGCAGCGGACGTGCCCAACCCGGTCACCGTGTGCGCCCCCATCGGCGCCAAGTTCGGCGACGTGCTGCGCGCGGTCGGCGCGGACCCCGCGAAGATCGGCCACGTGCTCGTCGGCGGCGTGATGATGGGTCGCAACATGACGAGCTGGGACGAGCCGGTGACACGCACGACCGGCGGCCTCCTGTGCTTCCCCAACGAGCACGTGCTTCAGCGCAAGTACGAGACCGACAGCCGCGCGCGCAGCCTGATCGGCAAGTCCGCCTGCGATCAGTGCAGCTTCTGCACGGAGATGTGCCCGCGCTATCTGATCGGGCACCCCGTCGAGCCGCACATGGCGATGCGCGGCTTGGGCTTCAACATGGTCGGCGAGTCGCTGATGCTCTCCAGCCAGTTCTGCTGCGAGTGCAACCTGTGCTCGCTCTACGCCTGCCCCGAGGATCTGTTCCCCAAGGACGCCTGCGCCGACAACAAGGTGATCCTGCGCCAAAAGGGCCTGAATCACCCCGCCAAGAGCAAGCGCGACCTGAAGGCCCACAGCATGCAGGAGTACCGCCACGTGCCCGTGGCGAGCCTGATCAAGAAGCTCGGGCTTTCGGGGTACACGAACAAGGGACCGCTGGTCGAGATCGACTGGCGTCTCGATGAAGTCCGCATCCCGCTCAAGCAGCACATCGGCTCGCCGGCGGTGTGCGCGGTCAAGGTCGGCCAGCGCGTGCGCGAGGGCGACGTGATCGGCAGCGCGCCCGATGGTCTGGGCGTGCCCGTGCATGCGTCGATCGAAGGCGTCGTGGCGGCGATTGGCGACGAGATCGTGATCCGGAGGAGCTGATGAGCAAGCGAATGGAAGCGCTCGGCATGGTCGAGCTGTCGTCGATCGCGGTCGCGTATCTCGTCGAGGATGCGATGCTCAAGGCGTCGGACGTCGACTTGCTCGTGGCGCGCACGATCTGCTCGGGCAAGTACATCGTGATGGTCGGCGGCTCGGTCGCCTCCGTCGAAGCCAGCCTGCGCGCCGGCCGCGAAGTCTCGCGCGAGGCGCTGATCGACGAGCTCTTCATCCCGAACATCGACGAGCGCGTGTTCCCCGCCATCACGGGCAGCGTCGCGCTCAAGGACTCGGACAAAGACGCGCTCGGCATCCTCGAGGCCTTCTCGGTCACGTCGATCATCGAGGGCGCCGACGCCGCCGTGAAGGCCGCCGATGTCACGCTCTTTCGCATCCACGTCGCCATGGCGATCGGCGGCAAGGGCTTCCTGCTGCTCACGGGCGAGGTCTCGGACGTCACCGCCGCGATCGAGGCCGGCGCGAAGCAGATCGGCAAGCGCGGCCTGCTCGTCAGCAAGGTCGTGATCCCGCGCCCCGAAGAGCGCCTCTTCAAGGAAACGCTCTAGCCCGAGCGTCGCTCTCGAAAACGTCCGGGCCCGCGCCACCTCGTCGAGAGGGCGCGGGCCCGGAGTCTTGGAAGTGCTCGCTGCGCGGCGTCAGGGATTGATCGTGAAGCCGACCGCGTTGGAGAGGCCGGTGGTCGGCGTCGAGGCGGGGTCGCGCATCCAGTATTGCGCGGCGCATGCGGCGCCCGTGACGAGGCGCGTGTCGGTGCCGGAGCGGATCAGCGCGTTGAAGTCGAAGCTGTAGCTGCCGGTGCAGTTGGGGAAGCCCACTTGACCGCCGGAGAGCTGCACCGCGGTGCGCGTCGTCGGAGGCGAAACGCACAGGAAGCCGCCTTGGAACGGCGAAGCGATCTGCTGGAAGCCGTAGAACAGCAGACCCGAGCGGTCGTTGAGGACGTTGGCGCAGCCGATGGTGAGCGGTTGGTTCGAGCTGATGCTCGCGTAGCCCGTGGCGCTGATCGCGGGCGTGCAGCCGAGGCTGTTCACCTTGCCGGTGCAGTAGGTCGCGGGCATGAAGACCGGGAGCTCGATGCGGAAGCCCTCGGACTGGTTGGAGATGTTGGTGCCCCAGCCGACGATGAAGCGTCCGTCGTCCGAGATATCCGCTGCGTACTTCAGCGTCTGCCACTGCGAGTAGGCAGCGGGCACGCCGTTGTTGAGCAGGTAGTCCTGCAGCTTCATCACGCTGCTCATGCCCGTGCGCCAGATGAAGGCCTGCGAGTTGAGGAAGTTGGAGCCGCTCCAGCCGACCACGACGCTGCCGTCGGCGCTCACCGCGGTGGCGTAGCCCGCGTTGCCAAAGCCAGCGATGCCGATCGCGCCGAGGCTCTGCATGCCTGTGCTGGCGCTCCAGCGGAACGCGTTGTAGGCCGAGGTTCCGACCACCCATGTGCCGTTGGACGAAATCCCATAGGCGGTGCTGGAGCCATAGATCGTGTTGCCCGCCTCGAGCGAGCCGAGGTACTGGCCCGTTCCGGCGGCGAGGTTCCAGCGGATGGCGCGCTGGGGACTCGTGATCAGACCGGCGGCCCATTGGCCGTCGGCAGATACCGCGTTGGCGCGGCTCGACCAGCCCGGGCCGGGGAGCCACAGGCCCATGTCGACCGTGCCGCCCGCGGGCGTCCACTTGAAGGCGTGCGCTTCACCCGCCGTCTTCCATGCGAGGCCGACCACGGTCTGACCGTCGCCGCTCATGTCGTAGGAAGTGCTGACCGACGTGCCGCTCACTCCGCCGAGGCCGGGGAGCGGGGTCCACAGGCCCGTGGCCGCATCCCAGCGCGCAGCCGTGGTGCGGTTCGAGTTGTTGGGATCGATGATGTCCGCGGAAAGGAAGGCGGCGCCGTTCGAGACCTTGGACTCGGTGCCGCGTCCGTCGCCCGTCGACTGCCACGCGGAGAACGAGGTCGTCCAGTAGTAGGTCTGGTTGCTGCCATAGCCGGCGACGGCGTTGCTGTCGGGGGAGATGCCGGAGGCGCGGGCGAAGTTGGGCCCCAGGCCGGTGATCGAGCCGGTCTGGGCGGCGGCAGGCAGGGCGAGGAGGACGGCGAAAAGGAAGCGTGTCATGGAGGTTGGGTGCGGCCCTAGGTCGGATAGCGCGCTTCGAGAAGAGCGCGGCATGGCTCCGCGAAAGGGACCAGCGCCGATCCCGCCCCAGCGTTCCCAGATTTTTCCACAAGCCGCCCCGAAAGGGGCCTCAGCGCGGCATCTCACCGGCCTGAGGGCGATCCGCGATGCCGAGGGCGGCCTCGACCTGCTGCTCGATGTAGAGGGCCTGCTCGGCCTCCAAGCTCGCCCCACGGATCAGACGACGAACCCCCTCTCCCCTTACGACGATCCAGACCTCGAACGAGACCGAGGGGCCGTGCTCTCCGCGGGACTCGTGGCGCTTGCAGTAGAGCTGTTCGACTCGGCCCCGCTCGATGGTGCGATTCCCTCTCCACGGAAGCGGGCCGGAGTGAACGCGCAGCTCGCGGTTCGTCACCCGGACGCTGGTCGAGTTGAGGAACATCGCGGCGGTCGAATAGGCGAGTCCAACTCCAACGGCCACGTGCGCAAGCGGAAGCACCACCATGATCCACGGTGCGTCGCCGCCGAAGACCATGCCGTACCAGAACAGCAAGAACGCGTTCCATGCGATGGTGAAGAACAGGAGGAACAGCGCGAGCGGGCGAAACCAGCGCCATCGAAGAACGAGCTCACCCTTGAGCTTCTCCACGTAGAAGCCCTCGGGCAGCGCGACTTCGGGGCGCGGCGTGAAAGAGGGCTGTGAAGCCACGCCGCTTTGGCTTCCCGCGATGCTCATCAGCGCGCCGCAGTAGCTGCAAGTGACGAGGCCACGGCCTCCGTCGAGATCGGTGGCCTTCAGGTTCGAGGCACAGGACGGACAGCGCAGGGACGTGGGCATGGACATCGGGGTGCTCACGGTAACGTCCACAAAGGGAGGAAGGCGCGGTCGCTCTCGCTCGCGCGCCTCTTGGAGACCCTTCGGTGGGCATTCCCCCCAGCTGGAGCATGTTTCGACCCTGCATGGTGCGGCGGACCTGCGCAAGGGGACGTAGTGGGCAGCGCCATGCTGCGCATCGCGGGGTGCGCGCTGTGGACTTAGCCTCGCCGATGTGATGACAGCGCTCCTGCTCACCCCGACCGTGCTCTCCGTGCTGATCTTCTGCGCGCACCTGTTTCGAGCCGGATTCGTGCTGCTGATCCCGCCGCTGCTCATCAGCCTGGGACTTCTGATCTATCGCAGCGGAGCCGTAGCGCGGTTCTTCCAGCTGCTCTTGCTGGCCATCAGCGGCGTCTGGATCTTCACCGCGTTCCAGCTCGGAACCCGCCGCATGGAACAAGGCGAACCGTGGCTGCGCATGGCCCTGATCCTCGGCGGCGTGGCTGTGTTTGCGCTGTTTGCCGCGGCGCTCTGGGAGTCCGAAACGCTGCTGCGGCGCTATCCGCGCACGTGGCTGAGTCCGGGTCCGAGCGAGCGCTCCGGCGGAGCGTGAGCGCGACAGGCGTGTCTATCTCGAGCGCGGCTTGCGTGCCGCGACCTTTGCGGAGGGCCGCTTCTTCGGCACGTGAGCCTTCGAAGGCTTGCGCTCGCTGAGCGCACCTTCGTACATGGCGATGAACTTCTCGTAGGTCAGCTTGCGCAGCGCCTCTGCGAGCACGTCGAGCGCGAGGTCGTCGACCTTCTTGAAGCGGATGCAGGCCTTGCCCATGTCGAGCTTCTTGCCGCTCTTCTTCCACGCAGACGTGAACCACTCCAGCAACGGACCTGGCTTCCCGCCTTGCTGGTCGTAGTACAGGCCGATGAGGTGGAGCGACATCCCGCTCTTTTGCGAGGCGAGGCCCGCGAACGGCAGCGGCTGCGCGGGATTGCAGTGATACCCCGCCGGATAGAGCGAATGCGGCACAGCCCACCCGATCATCCCGTAGCTCATGCCCTCCGCGAAGCGCTTGTCGAGATGGGCGCGGAACACCTTGCGCACCGCTTCGAGCGCGGCACGGCGGTCTTCGGGAAGCTCCGACAGGTACTCGGCGACGGTGGTGGCCTTGCTCGGCATGCGCGGCAGTCTACACGTCACCCTCAGACGATGGGACCGGGCTCGTCGCGGTCGAAGCGGCCGCTGGCATCGGTGCCCTGCTTCAGACGGAACACGCCCTCGTGCACGTTGCGGCGCAGCACGATGTCGACGAGCGTCGTCTCGTTCGGTCGCAGGAGCGTCGCGAGCAGCTCGCCGCTCGGCTTGGCTTCCGCCGGCAGATAGTGAACGAAGCCGGTCGCTGGCCGCGGTTCGATCCGCAGGCCGAACGTGTCCGTTCCGCGGCGTGCGCGTCGCAGGACCTCGCCGCGGTGGACGAGCTCTTCGCTGCCGAACATCGCGTCGTGATTGAAGAAGTGTGTCAGCGTGCCGCCGTCGCGCTGGTTGCGCTGGCGGTCGGTCACGAAGCCCTCGGGGAGAGCGTTGGGGTTCGCGTCCGGGCCGGCCGTGAAGAGCAAGTCGAAGTCCACGACCGCCGCGCCGCTCGTGTCGCGTACGCGCCAAATCACCATGCTGCGGTGATCGTGGATGTAGTGCCGATCCCCGAGCAGCCTCTCCTCTACCTCGACGCGCTCGGCCGCTTGCGTCGCGAGCGTGCGCTCTTCGAACGTGGCACACAGCTGCTCGTATTGCCGCACCGTGCGCACTCCGATGCACTCGAGCAACGCGTCGATGATGGGGCGATCACGGTCCGCGCCGCGCGCGCTCGGGGCGCTCTTCACGCTGCGCAGGATGCCGCGCTCGGAGCCTGAGTGCGATTTCTGCGGCACGACGAGCATCGCTGTGCGCGGCGCGCGACGCGCGGGCTCGGCGAGAGCGAGCGAAAGGGACTTGCGCGCATCGGTGCTACTCGACGACGACGCCTGTTCGAGTCGAACGTACGTCGCGTTGAGGTTTGCCGCCGCCACGCGCACCACGCCGTCGCTCCCGAGCTCGCCCGTGTAGCTGTTGAGCGCGTCGTACAGCTTGCGATCGATCGTCTGGCCCGTGAGCACGAACTGGAACACGCCGTCGGGACCCGGAGCGATCGATTCGCCGCGGATCCAGCGTGTGTTGAGCTCCCAGCTCTCGCGGCTGCCAAGCTCGAGCCAGTCGAGCACGCCGCTGCCCGGCTCGACGCCTTGGAACCACGTCTTCACGCGGCTCAAGCGACTCTTTCCGAGCTGTGCGAGCGCCGAACCGAAGTTCGCAGGCGCGAGCATCACGAGGTGCGACATCGGCCCGCCGCCCGCGACGTGGAAGCGGTGCGCCCACTCGCGCATCACGGGGCCACCGGTCGAGTGCGTGATGGCGACAAAGCGACCGTGTTTGCGCACGAGCGCTGCGAGGTCGCGCTCGAACGCGCGCTGGAACGCGTAGGCGATGTCCGGGACCCGCACCTCATCGCGGAAGCTGACGTACTTCCCGAGGAAGACATCCTTGGTCGTGACCTCGACACCCGCGCGTGCCGCCTCCGCGACGATGCGCGCGGGGAGACCGCCGTAGGTGTCGAGGTTGCTGACACTCCAGCCGTGAACGAAGACGACGAGCTGCTTTCGAGCGGCCATGCGGGCGGTCCTCCGTGCTGCGGAGCATGGAGCCGCTCGCGACGGGTCGCAAGCCGAGCTAGTGCGCAGCGATTGGCCGCGCGCAACGCTCAGTTGAGCAGCTCGGGCCCGCTCTCGGTGCCACCGCCCTCGAACGGGTTCCAGCGCGGGCGCCAGAGCGACTCGGACGGGCCACCGAGGATGGAGTCGGCGAGCTTGGAGTGCTCGATCCGCTCCCCCACGAGCTCCGCCGCCTGCGCGGGATCGAGCTCACTTCGCAAGACGAGCGGCAACACACGCTGGAACTCCGCGAAGGTCACAAACGACGACAGCAGGACCTTGCGTGCAAAGTGGACGTCGAGCCCCGACTTCGGAAAGGGGATCTTGAAGCGGTAGCGGGTGTCGAGATCACCGTCGAGGTCGAAAGCCCCGAGCTCGATTTCATCGCTGGCGAGGTGACAGAAGCGGAAGACGGGTTCCAACTGCCACTCTTCGAGTTCGCAGATCATGTAGGCCGTGATGCGCATCAGCGCGCGCGACTCGCAGAACGAAGTGAACAGCGCGACGTCGAGCTCACAGCGGCTCAGCAGTCGAAACTCGACGTCATCCTGCAGCTCTCGCTCCTTGCACTGAAAGCCGCTGCGCTGCTGCGCGGTTTCGAAGTCACGCCCCGAGTGTTCGATGAAATCGTGCCAATGGCCCTGCATGAAAGCCCTCGCTGGAAGGAAGCGCCTCTCGCGCCCTTCGCACTCGACCTTTGGAGCGCGGAGACGCGATGCGCGGATCTTTTCGCGTCGCGCCTGCGATCACGCAATGGCGTGGAGGATTTTTGCGTCGGCTTTCGAATGACGCAGAAAAAATCGCTTTGTAAAACAACGCTTGAAAAGCCGATTCAAGATCTTGAATCGCATTTATCTGCTTCGTGAGTCGGAAAGTTGCTGTCGTGCTGCGCTGAAAGGCAGCGCGCCCGCTGCGGTCGAGTTCCGCAGCGGGCGCACAGAAACCGAAGCTGTTCAGCGCGGCGGCGCGCAGTCTCAGCACTGGCTGAAGCCGCAGCCGTGGCACTTCACGCAGCCTTCCATGAACGCGAGCTCGCCCTCGCAAGCCGGGCACTTCAGCTTGTAGTGGCCCACGTTGCGCGGTGCGGTGTTGCCCGCGGCCTTGGGCGCGCTCGGCGTCGGAGTCGGTGTGGGCGCGGCAATCTGCGTGGGTGCGGCCGCAGCGGGCGTCGGACCGTCGAGCGTCGCGCGGCCGAGCAGCAGGGCTTCGAGGCCGTACTGCTTCTTCGCGTCGAGGTAGCGGTGGATCGCCTTCGCGAGGCCGTCGGGCAGCGACATGATGCGGCCGTCGCGCGTCGGAACGGAGAGGGACGAGCCGATGCCTTCGAGCTGCTTGAGCGCGAGCTCCATCGAGCCGTTCGAGCGCAGCCACAGCGAGAGGATGCGGCAGATGGCCTCGAGGTCGGAGTTGGCGACGTCGCCGCCCTTGCCGAGCTGCGCGAAGACCTCGCGTTCCTTGCCCTGCACGGGGTCGACCGAGATCTTCACGTGCATGTTGCCGAAGGGCGTCATCTGGCGAATGCGCAGGCTCGGCATGATCTCCGGCAGACGCACGGGCTGCGGGTCGAGCGCCTGCGGCATGAGGAACGCCGTGTCGGAGAGCGACGGGGCCTCGGCCTTCGGCGCGTCTTCCTTGCGCTTGGTCGAGCCCTTGAGCGCCATCGGCTGCAGGTCGCGGCATCCATCGCGGTAGACGGTGACGCCCTTCACGTCTTCGTCGATCGCGAGCTCGAAGATCGAGCGGATGTCCTCGACCGAGGCCTCGTTGGGGAAGTTGATCGTCTTGGAGATCGACGAGTCGCAGTGGCGCTGGAACGCCGACTGCATCTTCATGTGCCAGTAGGGCGTGATGTCGCGCGCGGTGACGAACACGCGGCGCATGTCGGCGGGCACCTCGTCGAGCCCGGCGAGCGTGCCACGCTCGAGCATCTTGTCGAGCAGCGCCTCCGACCAGACGCCACGCTTCTTCGCGGCCTCCTCGAAGACGTAGTTCACCTCGCGCATCACCGTCGGCTTGCCCGAGGTGTCCTTCATCACTTGACGGATGAAGGCGAGGCTGAACATCGGCTCGATGCCGCCCGAGCAATCGGCGATGATCGAGATCGTGCCGGTCGGCGCAACCGTCGTCGTGTAGCTGTTGCGCAGGCGGCGCCCCTGCTTCTGCCAGTCCGAGCCCTCCCACGCCGGGAACACGCCGCGGTCTTCCGCGAGCGACTCGCTCGCAAGGTGCGACTCCTCGTTCAGCACCTTCATCACCTGCTCGCCGAAGGCGCAGCCCTCGGCCGTGTCGTAGGCGAGGCCGAGCTTGAAGAGTGCGTCGGCAAAGCCCATCACGCCGAGGCCGATGCGACGCGTCGTCTTCGACATCGTCTCGATCTGCGGCAGCGGGTACTTGTTGGCCTCGATGACGTTGTCGAGGAAGCGCGTGGTCGTGTGGATCACGGCCTTGTACTCATCCCAGTCGAAGCGCGCCTGCGCGCCCTCGCCGTGCACGAAGAGGCCGAGGTTGATCGAGCCCAGGTTGCACGAGTCGTACGGGTGCAGCGGCTGCTCGCCGCAGGGGTTGGTCGCTTCGATCAGGCCGACGTTCTTGATCGGGTTCTTGGCGTTGACGCGGTCGATGAACACGACGCCCGGCTCGCCCGTGCGCCACGCGTGCTCGATGATCAGGTCCCAGACCTCACCGACCGTCCAGTACTCGCCGGTACCCTTGCCGTCGGCGCCCTTCTTCTCGAGCTTCTTCCACTCGCGGGTGCGCGGGTTCTGCACCTGATGCGGAACGCGCGGGTTCGAGCGCAGCTCCTGCACGAACTTGTCGGTGACGGTGACCGAGATGTTGTAGTTCTGGAGCTTGCTGAGGTCGTCCTTGAACTGGATGAACGTGATCACATCGGGGTGATCGACGCGCAGGATGCCCATGTTCGCGCCGCGGCGGAACGCGCCCTGCTGGATCGCGTCGGTGGCCTTCGAGAAGACCTGAATGAACGACAGCGGGCCCTCGGTAGTGCCGCCGGAGCTCGCAACGACATCACCCTGCGGACGCAGACGCGAGAAGGAGAAGCCCGTGCCTCCGCCGGCCTTCTGGATCAGCGCCGTCGCCTTGACCGAGTCGAAGATGCCTTCGATCGAGTCCTCGACCGGCAGAACGAAGCACGCCGAGAGCATCCCCATCTCGCGGCCCGCGTTCATCAGCGTCGGGCTGTTGGGCATGAACTGGCGACGCGCCATCAGGTCGTAGAACTCGCGCGCGATCGCGAGCGCCTTCTCGGGGCTGCCGCCGGGGAACGTGAGCTCCGGCTTGGCGACGCAGGTCGCGACGCGCCAATACAGTTGACGCGGCGTCTCGTTGACCTTGCCCGTGGTGAGGTCCTTCTTGAGGTAGCGCTGCGCGAGGACCTTCTTCGCGTTCTCGGAGAGCTCCGGATCGTGGAGGTCGCGCGGCGGATCGACCTGTTCGAGCGCGCGCAGCGCTTCTTCGCGGGTCGGGGGAGTCGGGGACGTCTTCTTGGAGGCTTGAGACACGGGGTTCACGTGCGCGACCTGTGGGAGAGCGAGTTCGTCGGCCTCCGCGCGCCACAGGCGGGTCGCCCTCGCGACCCCCTGAATGCCCATGACGGCGGAAGGGTCCAAGCTAGCGCCGCTCTCGCCGGAGAGCCGCGCCAAAACGGCCGAACTCTTCGCCAGCGCTTGGCTCGCAAGCACTTAGCCTCGCGCCCTCGAATGCGACTTCCCTAGCGTCCGAGCTTGCGGCGCAGCTTGCCCTCGATGCGGGCGCGGGTCTCGAGCCACTCGGGGCAGCCCAGCAGTTGGGCTGCGACGATGTAACTCCCTACGCCGCAAGCGATTGCAACGAAGAGGGCCGTCACCGAATCCGGGCCCTCGGCCAGCGCGCGGTAGGCGCCGAAGGCCGCGCCGCCGCTCGCGACCGCCGCCGCGAGCATGCGTGCGATCCGCGACCCCAGCTCGGGGAGGCCCGCGACATCGCCGCCTTCCTGCTCTCGCAGGCGGGTCTGGAGCGCGGGCAGGAGCACGAGCACGTTCAGCCAGCTGACGAGCGCCGTCGCGAGCGCGAGACCGCCCGTGTCCATTCCGAGCCCGACGACGAAGGCAAGGTTGAGCACGACGTTGAGCACGAGCATCGCCATCGAGACACGCACCGGCGTGCGGTAGTCGCCGAGGGCGAAGAACGCACGCGTGACGAGCGCGACCGCTCCACCGGGGAGCAGCGCGATGCACAGCATCGAGATCGCGTCCGCGGTGCGTTCGACGCCGCGCGCGGAGAACTCGCCGTGCTCGAGCAAGACCGTGGTCACGGGCGTCGCGAGCAGGAAGAGACCGATGCTCGCCGGCAGCGCGATGAAGGCGATCCCCAAGTGCGTCTGCTCGTGCAAGCGGCGCAGCTCGCCGAACGCGCGCTTCTGCGCGAGCGCTTGCATCGCAGGGAAGACGGCCGTGGTCGCCGCCGTCGCGACCAGCGCCAGCGGTAGCTGTTGGATGCGGTTGGCGTAGTAGTACGTCGAAGCGCCGCCGACCTCGAGGAGGTTGTTGGCCATGAAGCTGTCGACGAGCACGTTGATCTGATACACGGCTGCGCCGAGAGCGACGGGCAGGCTCGTCTTCAGCACGTGCACCGCCTTCGCGCGCGTCTCGGGCGAAGGCGTGAAATGCCCAAGGAGCTTCGCGGCGCGCAGCTCGGGAACGAGCATCGCCAGTTGGGCTACGCCGCTCGCGAGCAAGCCCCAGGAGAACCAGCGCGCCATGTCCAAGTGGCGCTCGCGCCCCGCCGCACCGTCGTCCGGTCCAAGGCCTTGCCAACCGAAGCGCCAGCCGATCAGGAGCAGCGTCAGGATCGCGATGACGTTCATCACGCCCGGCCCCGCACTCGTGCCCGTGAAACGACCGCGCACCGACAGCGCGCCGCCCGCAAGTGCCGCGAGACAGATCGCGATCACGTACGGCGTCACCTGCACGGTGAGCTCGCGCATCGCCGCTGCGTCGTCGCCGAGCCAGCGCCAGCCGGTGAAGGGCATCGTGTCCGGCATGAGCGACACAGCGCCCATGATCACGACCGTGAGCGAGAAGAGGATCCACGCCGCGAGCCGCAGCGTCTCCCACATGAGCACACGACCGGCCTCGTTGCCGCGCTCGTGGTCTTCCTTGGTCATCTCGCGCACGAGCGAGGTCGACACAGCGCCTTCGCCGAGGAGTCGGCGGAAGAGGTTCGGCACGCGCCACGCGGTCACGAAGGCGTCGTAGACCGCCGACGTGTCGCCGAAGAGCGCCGCCGTGAGAGCTTCGCGGCCGTAGCCCAGAATGCGCGAAATCGCGGTGAAAACCGAGATGAGCATCGTCCGCGCCACCAGCCGCTTGTGACGGCCCGCGACATCGGCTTGCGGCAGCGCCGCCCCCTCGCTGTTGATCATGGTCCCGCTCCCGCGCCCCCCGCGCGTGCCCTCAACCTCTCACGCGCCCGCTCAGGCGAGCAACTCGCCGGCGAGCTTCTGAACGAGCTTTCCGTCGATCACGCCCTTGTGCTTCGCCATCGCCGCCTTCATCAGCGTGCCGACGTCCTTCTTCGACGAGATGCCGAGCTCGGCGATCAGCGCCACCACCGCCGCGCGCGTCTGCGCTTCGTCGAGCTGCTGCGGCAGGTAGCGCCGCACGACCGCGAGCTCCGCTTGTTCCTTCGCAACGAGGTCGTGGCGACCCGCAGCCGTGAACTGCGCGATCGACTCCGCGCGCGTCTTCGCCGCTCCCTGCAAGATCGACATCACCAGCTCGTCGGTGATCTCCTTGCCTTGCTCGAGCTCCTGCTTCTTCACCGCCGCCACGAGCATGCGCAGTGTGTCGCGCGAGATCTCATCGCGCGCCAACATCGCCTGCTTCACATCCCCCTGCAGTTTTTCATACAGCGACATTCGTCCCCTCGATTCCCGCGTCTCATCGCGGACTCCCGATGCTAGCGCGCCAGCGCTCGCAAACCCAAGCACCCGGCCTCAACGCACGGCGAGCGCAACCGACATGCGGTGCGACGCGCCCGGGGCAAGCTCGACCGCGCTCGTGCCGACGTTGGCCGTCTCGACGCACAGAAACCGCGGCCACTCGTCCCCTAGGTCCGCGAGCTTGGCGGCGGCCTCCGCCCACGTGCTCCACACCACGGTCGAGCGCGAACCCTGCTTCTCGACCACGAGGGTCCGGCCGAGCGCGGCATCGTCGAGCACGCAGGTGGCGTCGGTGTCGAGGTACACCCGGTCGATGGGGCCGGTGAAGGTGAGCGGGGCGCCGGTGGCGGGGCGCTCCGCGAAGCCAGCGAGCTTGTCGAGGTAGCGGGCGCCTTCGAGGCCGCTCAGACGGACGCGGCTCACGTCGCCGACGCGCAGGTAGGTATGGAGCGCTGCTTCGAAGCGAAAGGCCTCGCGGCCGAGGTTTTGCACCTCCAGCGCGACCTCCAGACGCTCGGCAGCGCGCACTTCGAGCCGCGCGCGAAAGCTCTCGGGCCACACCGCGCGCGTGGCGTCGCTCTCCGTGAGCTCCAACGTCACCCGCGATCCGCTCGCACCGTGCTGGGCGTCGACACAGCGCCACGGGAGCCGCCGTGCGAAGCCGTGGGCACCGCGACCTTGCTGGAGCGGATCGTCCCCAAACCACGGGAAGATCACGGGGATGCCACCGCGGATGGCGACGCCCGGTTCGAAGCGGCTGCGGGACGATAGGAACAGCACGTCGCGCCAGCGCGTCACGTGCGCGCCCTGCAGGCAGAGCTCCAGCTCGCGCCCGCGCTCCCAACCGAGGCCTTCTCCGACCGTCATCGACGCTCCCCCACTCGTGCAGATGGACCGCGGGCCCTCGGGGATCGCTCCGGCGGGATCGATCCTCGGGGGCCCGCGCGCTCAGTCGGCCTCGGGGCCTTCGGGCAGCGGCTCGTCCGGCTCGTCGGGGCCGTCCGCCGCGGCTTCCCCCTCGGGGTTGCGCACGATGCGCCGCTGGGTCGTCGCTTGGTACTGCGTGAGGTCCTCGGCGCTGACGAGCTCGATGCCGACGAGCTTATCCGCATCCTTCAGGTTCACGAGACGCACGCCCTGCGTGTTGCGGCCCATCGGACGCATCTCGTTCACGGGCGAGCGCACGATCATGCCCGACTGGGTGATGAACATCACCTCGTCGTCCTCGCGGCACAGCACGGTGCCGATCACCTGACCGTTGCGGCCCTCGGTGCGGATGTTGATCACGCCCTGGCCGCCACGGCCCTTGATCGGGTAGTCCTCGATCGGCGTGCGCTTGCCGAAGCCGTTCTCGCCCGCGGAGAGCAGGAACGTGTCGGGCACGGCAACCTTCATGTCGACCACGCGGTCCTCGTCGATCAGGCGGATACCGCGCACGCCGTAGCTCGTGCGGCCCATCGAGCGCACGTCTTCCTCGGCGAAGCGGATGGCCTGACCGTCGGCGGTCGCGATCACGATCGTGTCGCCCTGCTTGCACAGGCCCACGGCCACGACCTCGTCGCTCTCTTCGAGCAAGATCGCGCGGATGCCGCCCTTCTTCGGGCGCGAGTACGCCTCGAGCGAGGTCTTCTTGACCGTGCCGCGGCGCGTGGCGAAGAACACCGAGCGATCCTTGTCGAACTCGACGACGCGCAGCACGTTCGTGATGCGCTCACCGTCCTGCAGCTCGATCAGGTTCGAGATCGCGCGGCCCGCGCTCGTGCGGTTCGCTTCCGGCAGGTTGTAGACCTTGAGCCAGTAGACCTGTCCGCGATTGGAGAAGCACAGCACGTTGTCGTGCGTGCCTGCGACGAAGAGCGACTGCACCACGTCGCCCTCCTTGGTCTCCGAGCCGATGATGCCGCGGCCGCCGCGGCCCTGCGTGCGGTACACGTCGAGCGGCGTGCGCTTGACGTAGCCGTCGCGCGAGAACGTGACGACCATCATCTCCTCGGTGATCAGCTCTTCGATGTCGAACGAGCCGTCGATCTCCTCATGGCTGATCTCGGTGCGGCGCTCGTCGCCGTACTTCTGCTCGAGCTCGTCGAGGTCGGCCTTGATGATCGTCACGACGCGCTCGTCGCGCGCGAGGATGTCCTTCAGGTCCGCGATCTCGGCGAGGAGGGCGTTGAACTCTTCTTCGAGCTTCTCGCGTTCGAGGCCGGTCAGGCGCGCGAGGCGCATGTCGACGATCGCCTGCGACTGGCGCGTCGAGAGCGCAAAGCGCTCTTGCAGGCCGGTCTTGGCCGCGTCCGGCGTGGCGCTCGCGCGGATGATGCGGATGACCTCGTCGATGTTGTCGACCGCGATGCGCAGGCCGTCGACGATGTGCTTGCGCTCCTCCGCCTTCGCCAGCAAGAACTGGGTGCGGCGACGGATGACTTCCTTCCTGTGCGCGATGTAGCTGTCGAGCAGGCCGCGCAGGTTCAGCGTCCGCGGCTGGCCGCGGTCGATCACGAGGTTGATGATCGACTGCGTCGACTGCAGCGGCGTGTACTGGAAGAGCTGGTTGACGATGACCTGCGGGTCTTCACCCTTCTTGAGGTCGATCGAGAGCCGGATCCCCGTGCGGTCGGAGAAGTCTTGGACGTTCGAGATGCCCGTGATCCGGTCGTCGTTCACGACCTCGACGATCTTCTCGATGATCGATTCCTTGCGGACTTGGAACGGGATCTCGGTGAAGACGATCGTGCTGCGGTTCTTGTTTTCCTCGACGTGGTACTTCGCGCGCACGCGGCAGATGCCGCGGCCCGTCGCGTACGCTTGCAGGATCCCGCGGCGTCCCATCACCACGCCACCCGTGGGGAAGTCGGGGCCCTTCACGACCTCGCACAGCTCGCCGATCGTGACGGTCGGACGCTCGAGCACGATCCGCATCGCCGCGACGATCTCGCGCAGGTTGTGCGGGAGCAGGCTCGTCGCCATGCCGACCGCGATGCCGTCCGAGCCGTTGCACAGGAGGTTCGGGAAGCGCCCGGGGAGCACCACGGGCTCGGTGCGCGTCTCGTCGTAGTTGGGCTGACGGTCGACCGTCTCCTTGTCGAGGTCCGCCATCAGCTCGGTCGTGACCCCGGTCATGCGCGCTTCCGTGTATCGCATGGCCGCCGGCGAATCGCCGTCGATGTTGCCGAAGTTCCCTTGGCCGTCGATCAGCGGGTAGCGCGTGCTGAAGGGCTGCGCGAGACGAACGAGCGTCGGGTAGATCACCGACTCACCGTGCGGGTGGTAGTTGCCCGACGTGTCGCCCGCGATCTTGGCGCACTTGCGGTACTTGGCGCGGGGACCGAGGTTCAGGTCGTCCATCGCCACGAGGATGCGGCGCTGGCTGGGCTTCAGGCCGTCGCGGACGTCCGGCAGGGCGCGTGCGTGGATGACCGAGAGCGCGTAGGTCAGGTACGACTCGCGCATCTCGCGCTCGATGTGGCGCTCTTCGATGCGGCCGTCGGACGCGGAGGGAGGGAGGGGTTCGGTCGTCGTCATTGCCGTGGCGCGAATCGCTCGCTTTGGAGGCGCGAAAGGCCCTCGGAAACCACACGGATCCAAGGGCCTGTCAGGGCCGGAGATTATCCGCGGAAAGGGGCCGCGGATCCAGCGCGGAACGGGGCCTTTCGGAGGCCCTTTTGGGGTCATTTCGAGCCACTTTGGAGGCCGCTTCGCACGCTCGTCCCCGCGGCGCTCCGCGGAGCCTCGGGCGTGGCGGCGGACGCGCGCGTGCGGCACACTCACCCCATGGCCACCCCGACCGAGATCTCCCCCATCGGCAAGGCGCTCGGACGCCTCCCCACGGGTCTGTACATCGTCACCACCGAGGAGGGCGGCGCCCCGCTCGGCTTCGTGGGCTCCTTCGTGATGCAGATGGGCATCGCCCCGCCCGTGGTCGCGGTCGCGGTCGGCAAGGATCGCGCGCACCTCGCCGCCATCCGCGCGAGCAAGCTGTTCGGTGTCTCGATCCTCGAGAAGGGCTCCAACGACCTGATGGGGCGCTTCTTCCGCAAGTACGAGCCTGGGACCGGACCGTTCGACACTCTGGCGCTCGAGCGCGGCGCCCAGGGCACGCCGGTGCTCTCGGAGGCGCTGGCGTGGATCGAATGCCGGCTGCAAGGCGAGTACGCGAGCGGCGATCACGTGGTGGTGTTCGGTGAGGTGATCGACGGCCGCCAGAGCCGCGACGGAGAGCCCGCGGTCCACCTGCGCAAGAACGGGCTGGGCTACTAGGGCTGCGCGGCGTGGCGGAGCACAGCGACGGAGCGCGGAGCGGCGCGCGGATCTCGCTCGTCACGCTGTTCCTCGCGAGCTTCGTCGTCACCACGCTGGCGCTGCGCGAGTGGCTGCCCCACGGCGGCGCGCGCGAGCTCGTCGACGCGAAGCTGGAGCGCTTTGCGCACGAAAAGGACGCCTACACCGTGATGTTCGCCGGTTCGAGCCGGGTGCACCGCGGCTTCGTTCCCGAGGTGTTCGAGGCGCGCACGAGCGCGGCCGGTGTCGCGACGCGCGCGTTCAATTTCGGCGCGCCGGGCTCGCGTGCGTTCGAAGTCGAGCACTTGCTCGCGCGCATCGGCGAGCTCGAGCCGCGCTCGCTGGACTTCGTGTTCGTCGATCCCGAAGGCATCGCGCTGCTCCGCGAAGAGCGCAACTTCCTCGCGCGGCAGGTGATCGAGTGGCACGACCCACAGGCCACGCTGCGGCTCTCACGCTGGATCGCGGACGCGGGAGTCGAAGGCGGGGCGCTGCTCGCGGCGCTGGCGCCCCACTGGAAGTCGTGTGCGTACAACGTGTTCAACATCGGTCGCTCGCAGCGGCTCGTGGACGCGGCGCTGGGCGAGCTGCGCACGCCGGAGATCGAGCGCGAGCTCGTCGGGCCGCGCCTCGACGGCTACGCGCCCCTCGGCGAAGACGAGGACGAGCTCGGACGGCGCGGACAGCGCTTTCAGAAGCGGCGTGAGCGCTATCTCGCGCAGGTAGAGGAGTACAGGGCGCTGCGAGTCAGCGAGGGACCGGCGGATCCGCTCGCGCTGGACATGTACCGCCGCATTCGCGCGCGCGTCGACGAGCTCGGCGCGACGGCGGTGTTCGTCACACAGCCCGCTCTCTACCTGCAAGACGACCTCGTCAAGGCGGCGGCGAGCGGTGATGTGCCGGTGTTGCTGCGCTTCGATGACGCGACGCTGCACGCGGACCTCTATGCGCCGGAGCGGCGCTACGACGAGACGCACTTGAACGACGAGGGTGCAAGGCTCTTCACGGAGAAGCTCGCGGACGAGTTCGTCGCGCGCGTACGCAGCGGGGAGCTCCGGGCGCGATGATCTTCACCGAGCTCTCGTTCCTCGCCTTCTTCGCGCTGGTCTTTGGCGTGTATTGGTGCCTCACGTCGCACCGCGCGCGCAAGCTGTGGCTGCTCGCCGCGAGCTACTTCTTCTACGGCGCGTGGGACTGGCGCTTTCTGTCGTTGATCGTCGGCTCCACGGCCCTCGACTACTTGGTCGGCTTGCGACTGGAGGGCAACGACGACGAGCGCTCTCGCAAGCGCTGGATCGCGCTCAGCGTCGTCGCCAACCTCGGCCTGCTCGGCGTCTTCAAGTACGCGAACTTCTTCCTCGACTCCGCGATCCGCCTCGCGAACGCGCTCGGCTTCGAGGCCAGCCCGCACGTGCTCGGGATCGTGCTGCCGGTCGGCATCTCGTTCTACACGTTCCAGACGATGAGCTACTCGCTCGACGTGTATCGACGCGAGCTGCGCGCTGTGCGCGATCCGCTCGACTTCGCGCTCTTCGTCACGTTTTTTCCCCAGCTCGTCGCCGGGCCGATCGTGCGCGCGATCGACTTCCTGCCGCAGCTCGAGCGCGTGCGCCTGTGGCGCGACGTGCGCGTACGCGCGTGTGCCACGCTGTTCCTCGTCGGATACGTGAAGAAGGCATGCATCGGCGACAACGTGGCCGAGCTCGTCGATCCGTACTTCAAGGATCCGGCGCTCTACGACGCACTCTCCGCGTGGATCGCGGTCCTGTTCTACGCGGTGCAGATCTACTGCGACTTCTCGGGCTACAGCGACATGGCCATCGCCACCGCGGGCCTGTTCGGCTACGAGCTGCGCCTCAACTTCGACTTCCCCTACTTCGCCGCGTCGATCCGCGATTTCTGGCGACGCTGGCACATGTCGCTCTCGAGTTGGCTGCGCGACTACCTCTACATCCCGCTCGGCGGGGGTCGCGGCTCACGGCTCTACCAGTACCGCAACTTGATGCTGACGATGCTGCTCGGCGGCCTGTGGCACGGCGCGGGCTGGAACTTCGTGATCTGGGGCGCGCTGCACGGGGCCGCGCTCGTCGCGCATCGCGAATGGGAACGACGCGGGCTGCGCATGCCGGCGGCGCTCGGGCTCGTCGCGACCTTCTGGTGGGTCCTCTTGGCGTGGATCTTCTTCCGCGCGCCCTCGTTCGACGGCGCCCTCGTCACCGTTCGTTCCTTCGTGCTGTTCCAAGCCGAGGGGGCGCGCTCGTTCGGCGTTTGGCCTCTCGTGACGTTCGCGGCGCTGGCGCTCGTTCACGCGCTGGCTGCGCGGCGCTGGATCGAACGATTGACAGAGCCGCTGCCCGACTGGGGCTACGCGCTGCTCCTCGGCGCGCTCGTCCCGCTCGCACTCGCCTTCACGAACGCGGCGGTGAAGCCGTTCATCTACTTCCAGTTCTGAGCTCGACTTCGAGGCGGTCGAGCTCCGGCACGATCGATCGATCGCCGCGCAGATAGGCGAGCGTGAAGTACTCGCGCGCTTCGCTGCGGCGCTCTTGCGCGAGCGCTTCGCGACCGAGCTCCACGAGTCGCTCGGAGGTCGGGGCACATTCCCCGCTGTCGAGCGCACGCGCCACGAGCACCGAGAGCTCGGGATCCAAGTCGTACACGCTGCGCGCGAGCTGCGCTGCCTGCGCGTAGTGGCCTGTGGCCAGCGCGGCCGAGACGCGATCGCGCGGAAGCTCGCTCCAGAGCGCCTCGAGCTGGAGGCCCGCGACGATCAGCGCAGCCGCGTAGCCTGCGCGAGAGAACAGGCGAAGCTTTCGGGTGAGCGTGCGCGCCAGCGTCGGATTTTCGGCGGCCGCTCGGAGAAATGCCGTTCGTCGCTCCACGCCGAAGTGCCTCCACGAGTCCTTCGCTCGACCATGCGGGCCTCCGAGGCGCTCGAGGGCGGAAGTGAGAGCCTCGACGTCTCCCGTCGTCTCGAGCGCGTGCAAGTCCGCTTCGAGTTCGACGCGTCGCGAGAACCAGCCAAAGCCGAAGTACCAGAAGAGCAGCAGCGCGGCGAGCCACATCAAGCTCGCGCCTTCGTTCTCCATTCCGAAGTACGTCAGCGCGTAGTTGGTGGCGGCGAACAAGGCGAAGGACCATGCCGCAAATACGAACACATGGTGACGCCGGACGTGCCCGATCTCATGCGCGAACACCGTGGCGAGCTCGCGCTCCCCAAGCTGCGCCAGCAACAGGTCCGAGAACATCACCTTGCGCGTGGGACCCACTCCGATGACGGCCGCGTTGGCGACGCGAAAGCCCGTGTGCCAAACGAAGACGTCGTTGCATCGAAAACCGAGCTTCGCCGCCGTGGTCTCGAGCGTCGTGCGCGCAGCGCCGACGGGGAGCGGCGAGGTGTGCCACGCAAACTTCACGAGCATGGGCAACAAGATCGCCAGAACGAGCACGAGCGCCACGAGAAACAGTGCACTGAAGAGGCCGACATGCTCGACGTACGCACGCAGCGTTTCGTTGGCCGCGATGAGCGAGGTGGTCGCGAGCAGGAGCACGAGTGGGCTCGAGAGCGCTAAGAACGAACGGAGCTCATAGCGACGAAACTCGGCGACTTCCGCCGTCCTTCGGTCTCGCAGCCGCGCGCGTGCGTCGATCGCGAGGACGCTGAACACCACGTAGGGAGCGAGGAAGAAAAACAGCTCGATTCCAGGCCAGCTCCAGACGTCGACGGGCGCTCCGTTCCAGCGCGACGCAGACTTCAACCACCCGAGTCCGAGCACGGCAACCCCGTGACACACAACTCCCGAGATGCGCAGCAACGCGAGAATCCAACCGGCGAGCATGAAGCGGCCCGAGACGCCGAGGCGCCGCACGGACCACGCGAGAGCGTGCGGAACGAGCGCGAGCGCGAGCACGGCCCAAGGGTGCTCCCCATCCAGCGCGAAGCCCTCCGCCGCCACAACGACGAGACCGAGCGCGAGAGTGATGTGGAACAGGTACGCCACGACAGCTCGCTCGAGACTCGACGCTTCAGGCGAGCGCCTTGGAGAGCTCGTCGGAAACCATGCGACGGATCGTGTCGGGCCCGAGGAACGCGGGCGCGCTGTCGACGGTGATGTCGATCGCCGTCTCGCTGACGACGAAGCGGCCCTGCACGGCGCCGACGAAGGGCACCTTCTTCTCGATGCTGCCGCTGTGACCGCCGTCGCTCGAGTGCAGCACCATCCCGTGCCGCTGCGCGACCTGTCCGAAGCGCTCCACGGCGCCCTGCAGACCGAGTTTGTGTTCGACTCGAATGTTCGTCATGGGTTCAGGCCTCTTCCAAAGTGATTTCGCCGCTCCACAGGGCCTCGCACGGTCCCGTGAGCACGACGTCGCCTTGTCCATCCCAGTCGACTCTCAAGCGTCCGCCGAGAACGTCGACATCGACGGGCAGGGTCACGCGTTCCTCGAGCCGCGCCGCGACGGCCGTCGCGCACGCGCCCGTGCCGCAGGCTTGCGTCTCGCCGACACCGCGCTCCCACACCCGCAAGTGAATTCGTCCGTCGCGCACCGTGGCGAACTCGACGTTGGTCCGCTGCGGAAAACGCGGGTGATATTCGAGCTCGCGGCCAAGTTCCTGCACGGCTGCGCGGCGCTCGTCCGCAACGAACAACACCGCGTGCGGGTTGCCCATATCGACGAGCGTGGCTTGCTTGCGACCCTTGCTGGTCGCGAGACCGACCTTGGGCTCGATCTTGCGCGGCGCACCCATGCGTGCGGTCGCACCGACGATTGTCCCTTGCTCTCGAACGAGCTCGACCTCGCGCGCACCGGCGTCGGTCTCGACAACGAAGCGGTCCGTGTCGACGAAGCCCTGCTCGCGCGCGAACTTCGCGACGCAGCGCAGGCCGTTTCCGCAAGCCTCCGGCCGCGAGCCGTCGGCGTTGTAGATGACCATGCGACACGCGCCGCCCTCGACAGGCGCAGACACAAGTAGCACGCCGTCGAGCGTACTGGGCTTCCCCTCCCACGGCTCGGCGCACAGTCGCCTCGCGAGCTCCGCCACATCCTCCGGCAGCACCTGCGTTCGCGCATCGAACACGGCGAACGTGTTGCCGGCGCCTGCGAGCACGCTCAGCTTCACCGCAACCCCAGCTTCTGCGTGTTCTTGAAGTGGAGCTTCGCGACGCTGCCGAGCTTGGCCGCGCCGTGGAGCGCCACGAAGCGGCGCGCGGCCTGATCGACGGGGTGCCCGGCGCCCTTCGCAAGGTCGATGGCCCATGCCTCCGAGAGCTGGCGCATCCCGAGCAGGAACTGTTCGCGGGCGATCACGCTCGCGGCGGCGACCGCAAGGAGCTCCTCGGCCCGGTGACGTTGCTCGAGGCGCACGTCGAGCGGTGCGAGCGCGTCGATCAGCAGGCGTTCGTTGCCGAACTGGTCGACGATGACGTGCATGCCGGGGCTGGAGAGCTGGCCGATCGCACGTGCGTGCAGGGATGCGAGCAGCGGGTTCAGGTTTTTCCAGCGCGCGTGCTCGGCGTTGTAGTGCTCGGGGTCGAGCTTCACGATCGCGTGCGGCACGTGCGCGCGAAGCGCGGCACCGACGCGCAGCACGGCGTCGTCGGTCATCTGCTTGCAGTCTCGCACCTCGCCGTTCGCGAGCTTGCGTGAGAGCTCCGGCTCGAGGCGCACGGCAGCGACCACGAGCGGACCGAAGTAGTCGCCCTTGCCCGACTCGTCGCTGCCGATCACGGTCTCGGTGCTGGCAATGGGCGCCGACGAGGCCGCGGGGGCCGATCGGGTGGGGCTCGAGACCGCGCTCGCGCCTTCGACGTAGGCGAGCACGAAGCCTTCGGGGTGCTCGCCCTGCACCACGAGCTTGCCGGAGGTGTAGAGCGTCGCGACGACGCCCTCGCCCTTGACCGACAGCAGCGCGTGGGGCGCGGAGCGGAATGCGAACGAGCCGCTGGCGAGGCGGCGCTCGATGTCCGCGGCCCGCGACGGGGACACCTGCACGACGAGGGTCTTCTGCGCCACGCGGGGATTGTGGCACGCAGAAGCGACGGTCGAAAGGCGCCGCACACGCGGGCTACACTCTGCGCCGATGCCTTCCTCGTTCGCCACCGGCCTCACGCGCGCGGAGCTCGATCCCCGACGACCGCGCTTCGTCGAGACGCCGTGGGGTGCGATGGCGCTGTACGTCGAAGGCGAGGACGTGCTCTGTGCGCAGGCTTTCTGCCCGCACCTCGAAGGTCCGCTCTTCGAGGGTTCGGTCGCAAGCGGCTCCGTCACCTGCCCGTGGCACTGCTGGCGCTACGACCTGCGCAGCGGGGCACGCCTCGGGCCGCTCGGCGTCGTGCTCCCCGGCTTCGAAAAGCTCAAGCGCTGCGCCGTCTCGACCGATCCCGAGGGCCGCATCGTCCTCGCCGAACCCGCACCCTAGACTCTCCCGCCCTCCCGCGAAGACACCGGAGCTTCTCCCATGGCCAAGATCATGAACTCGATCCTCGAAGCCATCGGCAACACGCCGATGGTCCGCCTGCGCACCATCGGTCAGAAGACGGGGTGTGAGTTCCTCGCGAAGTGCGAGTTCTTCAACGCCGGCGGGTCGATCAAGGACCGCATCGGGCGCCGCATGGTCGAGGAAGCCGAGCGCAAGGGTCGCATCAAGCCCGGCGACACGCTGATCGAGCCGACGAGCGGCAACACGGGCATCGGCATGGCGCTCGCAGCCGCCGTGAAGGGCTATCGAATGATCATCACGATGCCCGAGAAGATGAGCCGCGAGAAGCAGGTGGTCCTCGAGGCGCTCGGCGCCGAGATCATCCGCACGCCGACCGAGGCTGCGTGGGATGCTCCCGAGAGCCACATCGGTGTCGCGAAGCAGCTGCAGAAGATCCTGCCGAACTCGCACATCCTCGATCAGTACTCGAACCCCGACAACCCGCTCGCCCACTACCACGGCACGGCCGAGGAGATCTTGGATCAGACCGACGGCAAGCTCGACATGGTCGTGATGACCGCGGGCACCGGCGGCACGATCACGGGTGTCGCGCGCAAGCTGAAGGAGAAGCTCCCCAACGTCCGCATCGTCGGCGTGGACCCCGTCGGCTCGATCCTCGCGGGCCCCGGTCCGATCGGCACGTACAAGGTCGAGGGCATCGGCTACGACTTCATCCCGGATGTGCTCGATCGCGGTCTCGTCGACGAGTGGGTCAAGAGCGAGGACCGCGAGTCGTTCCTGATGGCGCGGCGCCTCATCCGCCACGAGGGCCTCTTGTGCGGCGGAAGCTGCGGCTCGGCGGTCTGGGGTGCGGTCGAGATGGCGAAGAAGTACGGCCCGAACAAGCGCATCGTGGTCGTGCTCTCCGACTCGGTCCGCAACTACATGACCAAGTTCCTCGACGACCAGTGGATGCGCGCCAACGGCTTCAGCGAGAGCCTGTGGGAAACCAACTCGGTGGCCGACCTCGTGCGCGCGATGCCGCGGCGCAGCGTGTTCACGGCTTCGAGCTCGGATACGGTCGCGGACTCGGTGCTCTTGATGAAGGAGAAGGGCGTCAGCCAGCTGCCGGTGCTCGAAGACGGGAAGCTCGTCGGCATCGTGACCGAGTCGGATCTGCTCGGGAAGCTCGTCGAGGGTCGCGCGAGCCTGTCGAGCTCGGTCGCCGAGGTCATGTTCCGCAAGGTTCGGACCGTGGCGGAGAGCGATGACGCGGGCTCACTCACCAAGCTCTTTGCCGAAGGCATGGTCGCGCTCGTCGTCGACGACGCGCAGCACCTGAAGGCCATCGTCACGAAGATGGACCTCGTCGATTACTTGACGCGCAACATCGAAAAGAAGTGAGCGACGCGCCGTGGCGGCGCTCGAAACCACCGTCGAGCCCGACGTCGAGGTCCGCGGTCAGACGCGGCTCGCGCCGCGTTGGAAGGTGATCCTCCACAACGACGAGACCACGACGTTCGAGTTCGTGATCCACCTGCTCGTCACGCTCTTCAAGAAGTCGGCAGCCGAGGCCGTGCGCCTCACTTACGAGGTGCACAACGAAGGCAGCGCGCTGGTCGCCGTGACGTCGTTCGAGCACGCCGAGCTCTACTGCGAGCAAGTCCGCTCCCTCGCGCGGCCGCGCGGCTATCCGCTCGTCGCGACGATGGAACCTGCGGACTAGGCGCCCGCGTCGGGCAGCGGCTTCGGACGCGTCGCCAGCCACGCGGCGGCGAGGATCGCGCCTCCGCCCGCGAACGTCGTCCACGGCGGAACCGCGTCCCCAGCGATCGTCCACGCGAGCAGGAGCGTGAAGACAACCTCCGAGAGGCCCGTCACGGCCATCGCGACCGCCCTCCCATGTCGATACGCGTGTGTGTTGAGCAGCTGGCCGAGGGTGCCGAGGACCGCCGTCGCGGCGAGGAGCCCGAGATCGCGCTGAGTCCATTGAATGCCGTGGCTCAGCCAGCGCGTCACGACCACCGGCGTCGTCACCAGCGCGACGAAGGCCATGAAGAACGCGACGACGGTGAGCGGGTGGTCCGTCGCCGTGAGCTTGCGCACCGAAAGCAGCGCGAGCGCCGCGGTGAAGCCCGCCGAGACCGCGACCGCGAGCCCCCACGTCGTCTCACCGCCTTGCGGCCGCAAGGCGAAGAGGGTCCCGACGACTCCGATCGCGACCGCCAGCTTCGCTCGCCGATCGGGCCACTCGTTCAGGAACGGTCCGACGAAGAGCAGCATCCACACCGGCGCCGCATGGCGCAAAAACGCCACGGTCGAGAGCGAACACGCGCCCTCGTGCAGCGCGACGAACTGGCCAGCGATCGAAAGAAAGCCGCACACCGCGCGCGCTGTGTTGAGCTTCCATGAGCCCCAGCGTGCAGCGCTCCCTGCACGGCGCAGCAGGAACCAACACACGCACAGGCCGACCGTGCTGCGGGCGAAAAGTGCCTCGAACGAGGACACGCCCGGCGAGAGCAGCTTGACGCAAACATACATCCCCGAGAACGACAGGCTCGCGCCGAGCGCGAGCCAGCGCGCCCGCGCGAGCTCTTCGCGCGCCTCGTCGCCAAATCCGCGTCGCACACTCGCTCCGTGCGCTCAGCAGCGCAGCGCCTCGCAGAGCTCGATCAGGCTGCGCACCTCGAACGTCGGAACGGCGTCCGATCGAACGGGGCGCGCCTCGCGGTTGACCCACGCCACGTTCCAGCCGAGCTCCAGCGCTGGTCGAACGTCGTGAAACAAACTCGCGCCGACATGCAGCACGCGCGACTTGTCGCGCTGGCTCCGCTCGAGTGCGGCATCGAAGTGTGCACGGGCCGGCTTGTACGAGCGGATCTGCTCGGCTGTCACGATGAAGTCGACGTCCGTTCCGATCCGATCCAAGCTCGCGCGCAGGACGCGCGTCTCGACGTTCGAGAGCACCGCGACTTGATACAGCTTCGAGAGCCGCTCCAGCGCAGCCCGAGCTTCCTCGTACGGCGGCCACGTGCCCATGCTCTCCACGAACGCGCGCTCTTCCTCCGGCGTCGTCTGACGATCTTGCTGCTGTGCCGCTTCACGCAGGCTCGAAGCGAGCTTCACCGAGTAGGGCGCGTAGCCCCGCAGCACCTCACGCTCATCGAGCGCTTCGCGGTCGTGCACGAGGCGCTCTAGGTCGCAGCCGCGCAGGCTCTCCAGCGTGGCGCAGGCAGCCCGAACACCACCGGACCAGTCGATCAGCGTGCCGTAGCAGTCGAGCGTGATGAGCTCGATGCGGTTCCAGTCGAGGTTCGTTCGCATGTCGTCGGGGAATCTGAGCGCATTCTGCGCTCCACCGCTACGGAAAGCGCGAGTGTTCCGACCCAGCCGAAGCCGAGCGCGTACACGGCGAGCAGCAGCGCCCATGTCCACGCACCCGCTCCGAGCGCGAGCCACGCGCCATAGGCCGCGTGCGCTGCGAGCAGCAACTCGACCAAGAACGACACTTCGAGCCTCGCTGTCTCGCCGTCTCGGCTTCCGCGACCACGCTTCGGAGTGCGCTCAAAGATCCCCGTGCCGGGAACGAGTCCGCGCAACGCCGCAAGCGACAGGGTCGCGCTCATCCCAGCTCCCAAGACGATGGCGAGGGCTGCGTCTTGTGCCCGCCGGAGCCAAGGGCGCCCGAGCGCCGCCTGTGCGCGCTCGTAGAAGAGCCAGAGCACGCTGAGCACCGACACGACGAGCGCTGCCACGCCGTGCTCGAGCTGCCTCACATCCGCAAAGGGAGCGAGAACTCCGAGCAACAACACCGCGGGATGCGCGCCGTGCGTCGCGAGGTGGATCGTGGATTCCAGCTTGCTGGCGAAAGGGATGCGTGCGCGCCAGATCGATGGCAAGAGCTTGCGCGCTGCTTGAACTGTGCCGCGCGACCACCGTCGCTGTTGCGTCTTGAACGCTGGGATGGTCGGCGGGAGCTCCGCTGGGACCGTCACTTCCGCCGCATACTCGAAACGCCAGCCCGCGAGCTGCGCCCGATACGACAAGTCGAGATCCTCGGTCAGCGTGTCGCCTGCCCAGCCGCCCGACGAGGCGATGGCCTGCGTGCGCCAGATTCCTGCCGTGCCATTGAAGTGCGTGAAACGACCTTCGCTACGCCGCACGGCATGCGTGATCACGAAGTGGCCGTCGAGCAACGTCGCCTGTGCCCGCAAAAACAGCGTCGCATCGCGCTCGAGATGCTCCCATCGCGCTTGGACCATTCCGACACGCGGATCCTCGAAAGCGCCGATCAGCGAGCGCAAGAAGCCCGGCGGGGGCACGAAGTCGGCGTCGAAGATGGCGATGAGCGGCGTGCGGACCTGCGCGAGTCCCTCCGCGAGAGCACCGGCCTTGAACCCGGCGCGATGCGTGCGGCGCAGGGCATCGACCTGCACGCCGCTCGCTCGCCAGCGCGCGACGTCTCGATCCACCGTGGAACGCGTGTCGTCATCCGAGTCGTCGAGGACTTGGATGCGCAGCTTGTCCTTCGGATAGTCGAGCGTCGCGAGGGCTTCGATGGCACGTGATGCGACGCTTGGCTCGTTGTAGAGCGGAAGCTGGACGGTGACGGCGGGCAGATCCACGGGCTCCGGGAACGCCCGCGGCCTCGCCCGACGAAAGCGAGCCAACAGCCATGCGCGGTGCAACGCCAGCGCCGCGAGCCAGCCCAGCGCGAAGAGGCTGGCGACGAGAGCCCCCTGCGAGAGCATCAGCGCCCTTCGTCCGCGGCAACGCGCGCGAGAATCTGCGCGGCGACACTGCGCGCCACGAGTGCGTAGCCCTCGGCGTTGGGGTGATAGCGATCTCCGCGCACGAACAGGCGCTGCGACTCTCCGTTCGTCGACAGCGACTCGCGAAACACGCTGGCGAGGTCGAGGAACGGCACGTCGATGGACTCCATCGTCGCCTTCAGCTTCGGACCGGGGCCCGCGACCGCCGTATCCAAGTACACCTGACTCTCGTAGGGAAAGAGCATCGTCACGAGCTCGGCTCCGGCGCCGGTGCAGACTGCTCGCATTTCCTCCGCGCGCTGTCGCTCCGCATCCATCCCAGCTGTCGCGTTCGCCGCGTCGCCGACGACGCGCGAGGCGAGAAGCTCGACTTGGGCGAGGTCTTCGCTGCGGCGAAACTCGTAGTAGCTCGCGCGCAACCAGCGGAACAACGCCAGTCGACCGAGCTGCTCGCGCATGTCCCAGGAGAGCTGCGCTCGGAGGCTTTCCTTGCCTTGAAACACTGCGGCGTCGACCTGCTTGAGCGCGTTGGGAAAGTCGTTGAGGCAGTAGCCGACGACGACTACATGCGGCTTGACCTCGATCGCCTGCGTCTTGAGGATCTCGAGGTAGTCCCGCGACGAGTAGCCGTTCACGCCCAAGTTCGCGACCCGCACGCGTCGCGCAGCCCCCAAACGGCTCTGCAGTTCGCGCTCGAGCTGTCGAGGCCAGCTATCCGCCTCCTCGACCGCCTTCCCAAAGGTGCACGAATCTCCAATCGCGACCACGCGCAGCTCGTCGGACGCATAGCTCGGCTCGAACTCCGGTCCGCGCCAGCCACGCGTGTTGATTTCGTAGTACGAGCCGTCCCATTGCACGCGCGCCCTCCGTCGGTGGACGTGCGGAAGGTTGGCGACCTTTTCGTACGGCGACATGTCGTACCAGCGGAACTCGCCCGGCTCGGCTGCGCGCGCGACAAGCTCCGCAAGCAAGAGGATCACGAAGCTCGCGATCGCCATCACGGCCAGCTTGCGGCACACCGATACCATGGCGTTCATTCGAGCGCCGACAGCAGTCTGGAGCAAGGCGCCGCCGAGCTCAGAACAGCTCCTGCTGGCCACCGTGGCGCGTGCAGCGCGACAGCTCGGGATAGACGTGTGCGAGTTCGGCGGGCGCGAGTGTGGGTTGGCCTCGAAGCCGTGCGATCAGCTGCAGCGCGTTGACGAGCGCCTTGCCTGTGAAGTGGTTGTTCGTGATGACGAACGTCTCGTCGTGCTCTTTCGCGATCCGCTGCGTGCGCGCAGCGATCTCCCCCACCTCCGCTTCGGTGTAGAGGTAGTCGTACTTCTGGTCGCGACCTGCACGAGGATCAAACCAAGCGGCCTTGTTTCTGCCGTGGAGTCGCAGGTAGCCGATGCCCCCGACGGGAGGAAACCACGTGGGTGGATGATTCCAGGCAGCTGGGAGATCGATGTGGGCGAGCGAACATCCCAAGCCGCGGATGGCGTTGAGTGCCGGCGGTTGGAACCAGCTAGCGTGGCGCAGCTCGAGCACGAGAGGAAGCGACCCGAACAGCGCGTGCAAGCGCGAAAGCCGCCGCAGCTCGCTCGCTCCGTACTGGAATGTCACCGGGAACTGCGCGAGCAGCGCGCGGAGTCGCTGCGAGGTCAGGATCGGCTCGAGCGCCGCGAGAAACGAACGCGCGGCGACCTCCGCATCCGCGGCGAGCGACTCGGCGTGAGTGAAGTCCTTGTGGACCTTCGCCGTGATCACGAAGTTCGGCCGCCCTGCGAGCACGCGCGACCAGCCCGCGACGACGTCGCGGGCCGGATGCGCGTAAAACGTGCTGTTGACCTCCACGCATTCGATGTAGTGCGAGAGATAGCGCAGCGGGTGAAACGACGGGCCCTTGTGGCGCGGATACACCACGCCTTCCCAGTCGGCGTAGGACCAGCCCGCTGTGCCGGTGCGGATCAAGAATCCGGCTCCACGCCGAGCCGCGCGAAGCCCGCGCGCTCCGCGGCGAACAGTCCCTCGCGAATCGCGCTCGCCGCGCGCTCCAGCTCCGCATCGCCGCCTTCGCGAGAGACGGCAACTGCGGGGCCGTAGGTGAGCGCCACGCGCGCCTTGGGCTTGGGAAGCGTGAATCGATCCCAGCTCGAGAGCCGCCAGGCGCGATCGGCGACGCAACCAAACGGCAGCACCGAGCGGCCAGTTGCACGCGCCATCCACGCGAGGCCGAGGTTGACATGGTGCATCGGGCCGCGCGGACCGTCGGGCGTTATCGCAACCACTCCTCCGGCATCGAGAACGCCGAGCAGCTCGCGCAGCGCGCGAGCCCCGCCTCGGCTGGACGAACCCCGAACGACCTTGAATCCGAAGCGGTGCAGCATTCCTTCGGAGAGGTCGCCGTCTTCGCTCGGGCTCACGAGCACATGCCAGCCGCGATCCCGAAACGGATGCACCGGAACGACCATGCGTCCGTGCCACATCGCGATCAGCGCGCCCTTGCGCTCGAGCTCGCGATCGAGGTGCTCGAGACCGGCGATGTCGTATGTCCACGTCCCGGAGAGCCACGTGAGAGCCTGCGGGCCGCAGAGACGCAGCATCGCACCACCCACACGGCGCCGCGCGCGCTTGAAGGCGCGATGCGCATTCATGGCGCGACCTCGCAGAGCTTGCGCGGCATGGTCGGCACGGCCCAGCGCATCACGACACGGCAGGGTTCAAGGCGCGACATCGTCCGCGGTCCCATCGACTCCGTCGGGTCCGACGGACCAGAGCTTGTACTCGCCGTCCGACGCCCGTCGGTAGGAGAGAGCCCGCCCCCACCCATCGCTCGGCAGCGGCTGTCCATCGAGATAGCCCTCCGGATAGTTGGGGGAAGGCTCTGCAAGCTCCTTCAACGCATCCGGATAGGTGCCTCGGTCGAGCTGGAAGACAAGCAGGCGTGTGGCGACGCGATCGAGCGCTTCGCGAGTGATCGCGGTGGGATCTCCCCGCGGCGGTGCCGATTCCACCGGCGCCTCCTTCGGAGGAGGCGCTGGTTTCGAGGTCGACATCGACTGCACGGCGGCGGCCCCGAAGCCGACGAGTCCCATCCATGTCTCGGGGCCGAAGGAAGACTCCATGTGCACGTGGTATCGATCCCCGAGCGGGCGCCCCCACATGCGCGTGACACCAAAGAAGCGCGTGAACACCTCGGGTTCGTTCGGCAAGCCCGCCGTCAGCGCGCCGAGATCGATCGGCAAGTCCGCGAAGCTGCCCGCCAAGGTCGCAGCTCCGCGCAGGGACTTGTAGAAGCTCGCGATCATCGTCGGCCAATCCATCGAGCCCGACATCGTGACGCCCTCGGGCAGGGGCTCCGCACCAAGGTTGGCGCTGGCTGCATCCTCGCCCTCGCCGAGCACTCGCTTGATCTCGCGCTTCGCGAAGAGCGCGGTGGTCGTGAGGATCGCGCGCGAACCCGCGATCGCGATCGTTGGCGAGATCTCGAAGGGAAGCGCGCTCGACTCCGCTTGCTCGAGCTCGAACGTCCACATCGGCATCTCGCGATAGCGCGCCGTGCGCAGCTGCATGCGGCCGTCGGTGTTCTTGGCGAAGGCCTGAGCAAGTCCCTGCATCCCGCGCTCGAACGCTGCGGTGTCCTTGAGGTCGACCACGGCTACAGCGTTGGGTAGCCCAATCGAAGCGATCGGCATCACGAAGAGCGAGAGGTTGCCTTCGATGCTGCCGAAGACATCGCGACTCAGGCTGAAGCCGAGCTCTTGTTCGAGAGCGGCGAGACGCGCCGCGCCTTCGCCTTCCAAACCGACGAGCGCACGCAACTGCTGCTCGAGCACGTTGGCGTCCACGCGCGCCACCATGGATCCAGCCGCGTCCTTCGGCATGAGCGCCCATGCCTTTGGATCCGGCGCGGCTGCTCCGAGCGCTCTCCACCAACTCGATGTTGTCGACGCAGGTCGCACCATGTCCGTGTGGAAGCGATCTCCCACCAAGTTCATCGAGAACACGGTCGGGGTTGGCGTGGAGAACTGCGGCTCGCTCGAGGTCGCGACGCCAAGATCGATGGCGCTCGAGACGAGCTCGGCCATCCAGTCCGTGTCGATGGCGCCACGAATCACCGTGACGCCTTGGGTTGTCGCGAGCTTTGAGAGCTCCGGCCAACCGTCGTGCGATGCGAAGTGACTTGCGGCTCCTTCGCACCGACGAGCGACATCCTCCGCGTGAGCGGCGCCGAGCCCGACGACAACGCGACGGCCTTCGCGCCACATCCATGCCGACGTCGAATCGAGCTTCTTGGCTGCAAACACACGCAGGTCACCGAGCCGACCTGCAAGCGCGAACGGCTTGGGCTCCCCCACCGATTCGGCGCCCATGCTGTCGAGCAGCATCTGTGCCGAGTCGGCTGCGGTGGGATCATCGATGAAGTCAGCTACGAGCAAGAGCGTGCGTCGACGCTCGCTCTCGTTCTCCAGCCAACTCTCGACGTCGAGTTCAGCGCCGATGTCTTGGGCCGAGCCCTGTCCCCCAATCTCTGCGTCGGAACCGAGGCTGCGTGCGAGCCAGCGTCCGTCGTGGGTAAGTACGTAGGGTTGCTGCCACGGATCGAGCCGCAGCGCCTCGGGAAGTTCCACCTCGCCAAGCTCGGCGTGTCCTTCGAGCGCCTCTTCGATGTCGAGCGCCTCGAGCTGCGCTTCGCGGACCCGCTTCAGCTCTCGCGCCAGCTCGCCCGCTTCGCTCTCGTGCGTTGCGTACGACAGCGAAACGCGCGTGGCACGCCGAGCGAGATCCACGAGCGTCGAGTCGTCATCGGGAAGTGTGAAACCGAGGCTCGAGAGCGCGGCAGACAAGCTCGCGCTCATGTCGACGTTCAACTGTGAGCTCAAGCCCGAGAACGCACGCTGTGCTTGCTCGTCTTGCACAAGCCTCATCGCCGGTGCCTGTGGATAGGCGTCGAGCATGCGGCCCATGTCGGGCACTTCGATGAGCAAGTGCGGGGCGCGCGGGTGCAGCGCGAGCGGCTCCGACGTCGGGAGGCCTTGAGCCAGCAAAAGGATCGACGCGGAAAACATGTCGAAAGCCCGAGGGAGCGCTCGCGCTGAGATGTGGCTTCGCGCTGCGAAGCTCAGATGCCTGCGAACTTACGCAGCTCGCCTTCGTTCTTACGCAGCGCGTCTTCAAGGCCCTTGATGGAAGCCTTGAGATCCTTGCCGTTCTTGAAGGCGTCCTTGAACGCTTGGTGCGCCTGCACGACGGGCGTGCACTTGCCGTCGAGCATGAACGCCACCACGAGGCCTGACTGGTTGATCAGCTTCGCGGACTTCGAGACGTCCTCCAACGTGAGCCCGAAGGCCAAGATCGTGTCGAGGGGATCGATGCCACCCTTGTTCGCGATGTTGTCGATGGACCACTTGCGCATCCACAGCGGGTCGCCGCCGGCCTTCACCAGCGAGTCGATGATGTAGCGCTCGGCATAGGCGCACGTTCCGTAGCGCAGCCATTGCGGGAGCTGCTTCTCTGCCCACCAATCCTTGTCGGGTGCCGCGATCTGCTTCTGAGCTGCAAAAGCGGTGAGCGTCTTCGGGCTCGGATCCATCGCTTCGATCAAGGATTGCGCGGCCGCGTGGCGCACGAAGGTCGGACCGAAGGAGTTGTCCTTCGGATTCGACGCGTCCCAGTAGCCAAAGCCCGCGCTCGTCATGCCGGCTTGGAACGGCTCCGCCCAAATCTCCGCGATGCTCGCGCCGTGGAGCGACGAGAAGCCGCGGAGCTCCGTCTGGCGCTGGCCTGCGAACTCGCCGTATTGCGCGCCAGTGCGCAGGATCAGCACGGGCACCGCAGCGGGTGGGGTCTTTCCGAAGACACGGTTCACTTCGCGGAAGCTGCGCTCGATCTCATCGCGCACATTCATCGCGAGCGAACGATCGCAGGTGGTGTACAGCACGAAGTGGTCGGTCGGGATCTTCCACCACTTGTCCAGATCGGCGTGGAACTTGTTGGCGTCGGCTTCCGACAACCATGCGTCGTCGCACTTCCAAAGCCCCTTCTCGATGTTGGGCGCTTCCGCGGGCGCGACCCAGGTGAAGTCTTGTTTGACCCAGCCTTCGGCGAGCTTCTTTTGCTCCTCCGCGTTGATCCAGCGGCCGTCCTCCGTCTTCGTCAGGCCTTTTTGCAAGTAGGGAAGATCCGCTGGGTCGACGAGCTCGCCCTTGTAGACGACCTTGCCCGACTTCTTGGCTTCTTCCTCCAGCTTCTTCTTCTTGTACTCCTCGACCTTCTTCTCGCTCGGGAACCACTTGCCGTCGTATTCGACCTCGCCAAGGAGCTCATGAGCGCGACGGTCCGCGTCATCGAGCTTCACGATCTTGCGGAGCACGTTGCGACCGTCCTTCTCCATCCCGTTCGCGCCGCACCACTCATAGAGCTTCCAGAGTTTCTCGGCGCTCCCCTCAGCCGCAGCGAGTCGCTTCTCGTACTCGGCCTTGCGGTCGTCTTGGGCCAGCGAGTGGATCGCCGCCTCGGGGCTCGCCGAGGCTTGGGTAGGAAAGAGCGTGAGAACAGAGAGCAAGGCTGCGTCGAGAGAGACCATGGGGCTGGATGCTGGTTCGCGGGGCCTAGGAGCGGGGCGCAGGGCGCAAGGCTAACAGGGGGCCTCGGTTCGAGCCCGCGGTGGCCCAAGTCCGGTCCTTTTGTGGGCCCCCGCCGTACCCCTATACTCCGGTCGATAGCTAGGCTCAGCCGATAGGCGGGTCACCTTCGGCGCACCCATCGGTCGCGTCTAGGTCCTCGCCCCTTCAAGCACCACGTCCCACGATGGCCACACCTGCCCACAAGTCTGCTACCTCCGTGACCCTCGCGCCCGTCGCTGAGAAGTCCGGTTTTGCCGTATTGGTCGCGAAGTACTGGATCCACGGGCTGATCGCGTTCCTCGCGATCGCTGGATGGGTGGTCCTGCGCTTCCAGCAGTCCCAGGCCCAGGCCAAGGGCCGCTCGGAGAGCTGGGACAAGGTCGGTGAACGCTCCACCTTGGAGGGTGTTACGAAGCGAATTCCCACGGCGGAACCTGCTGTTTTTGCCGAGCTGGCCACCGAGCTGAAGGGCTCGGATGCCGGCCCGTGGGCTCGTTGGCTCCAAGCGAACTCCCTCTTGAACCAGCGCAAGTTCGCGGAAGCGGAGGAGGCGCTCCGGCAACTGAAGCAGGAGTATCCCACCCACCCGCTGGTGGCTCAGACTTGGAGTGTGGGTGGCGACACCAGCAGCCTCACCGATGCTTGGATCAAGGGCCTTGCCGCTCGCGCGGCCTGGGAGTCAAGCCATGGCGAGCTGTTCGCGAACCCTGCGCCGGCCGCGGGCTCGCCTCGGTTCACGATTCGCACCAGCCTCGGAGACATCGAGGTCACCCTGTACTCCGACAAGGCGGCGCAACACGCTGCCGCGTTCAGCGAGCAGGCGGCAAATGGTTATTATAAGGACACCAAGTTCTTCAAAATCGACCCGGAAATGGGTGTTGAGGCGGGCGATCCCAATTCGCGCGGCGACGACGTGGCGACTTGGGGGCAGGGCGGGGCGGACAAGACGGTGCCCTACTCGGATTCCGGCCTGTATCACTTCGAGGGTTGCTTGAGCGCGGCGGTTGGCGTTACGAGCCGGGAGAGCCTTACCAGCCGCTTCGCGATTCTGACCAAGGATCGGCATGACCTCGACGGGCAGCGCGTGGTGTTCGGCGTGGTCACCGCTGGCATGGACATCGTGCGCCAGCTCGCGTCCGCGGCTCAGTCCTCGGACGGCTCGGGGCGGCCCGAGGCTCCCATCGCCATCACGGCCGTCGACAAGCTCTAGTCAGCCGAGCGAAAAGACGAGAGGGGGCGGCCCGGGTTGATGGGCCGCCCCCTCTTCTTTTCCGCGCTGCCTGGCATCAGCGCGGCTTACTGAAGCTTCCCTTGGGGAGCGAGGCGATCGATCAGGCGATTCAGTTGTTCCTTGTCGAAGAACTGAACGCGAATTTGGCCGGTGAAGTCCGGGTCGACGGACAATGTCACCTTGGTCGCCAACGCGTCCCCAAGGCGTCGCTCGATCTGTGCAATCCAAGGCGCTGCCGGCGTGGCGTTGGACGCGCCAGCTTCCGAGGGTTTCTCCTGTTGGACTTGGTCGCGGACGAGACGCTCGACGTCGCGGACGGACAGGTCCTTGCGCACGCACTGCTCCATCAGTGCCTCGATCTGCTCCGGTTTGGACAAACCGAGCAGAGCGCGAGCGTGGCCCATGCTGAGTAGGCCCTTGCCGACGGCTTGCTGGACCTTGTCCGGCAGCTCGAGAAGTCTCAGGTGGTTGGCCACCGTGGCTCGCTTGAGGCCGACCTTGACGGATACCGCCTCCTGGGTGATGCCGAGACCCTCCATCAAGGCCCTGAACCCACGGGCACGCTCCATGGGATCTAGATCACGCCGCTGAACGTTCTCCACCAGTGCGAGCTCCAACATCTCGTTGTCGCTCACAACCTCGCGCTGGACGGCAGGGATCTTCTCCAGCCCCGCCAACCGAGCCGCGCGCCAGCGACGCTCGCCGGAAACAATCTGATATCTTTCCCCTATCTTCCTAACAACTATAGGCTGAAGGACGCCGTGGTTGGTAATGCTGTCTCGGAGCTCCTCGAGTCCGCCGGGGTCCATCGTGGTCCGGGGTTGAAACGGGTTCGGGTCGATCTGAGCCAGAGGCAACTCTTGGCTTGCCGGCTCCTCGACCCTGCCACCCAACAGCGATCCCAATCCCTTGCCCAGACGACGCTCCATCTTTGCTCCTCTTTTGTTCCACGTGGAACAGTACGTGACCGTCCGCGGTCCAAGATATCGTGTGCGAGTCCGCCGCCAACACAACTTTTGGTGGCGCCAGCGCTACGGAGCGCATGCCCCGCTGCTATAAAGACTTGCGGACGCTCGCAAAGTCGCGCATGAAGTCAGAAAAAGCTCGCGCCTGTCTTGGGACATGGGTTCTTGTGGCTTCGATGGGGCTTGTGGGGGGCCTCGCGCGCCAGCCGCTGTTCACGCTGCTGGGTGCTGCGATCGCGTTGGAGGCCGCGAGGAAGTGGGAATGGTGGCGGTCGCACATGACCCAAGCGTCGCGGGTGGGCCTAGACTCCATCGCGTGCGCGCTTCCTGCCGCGATTGCTCTGGCTTCGGGTCGCGGCGCACAAGCCGTCGAGCACATCCTGCCCTGCGTCGCGGCGTTTTCCGCGATCCAGCTCAGGTGCAGCCGCGCCGGGGCGTTCCTCGTGCTCGCTAGCTCCTTCTGGCTGGTTCCGAGCGTGCTGATCTAGATGGGTGCCTTCGGCTCAACCCAACATCCCGGCTACTTGACCCGCCCAGAATGAAGTACGGGATTCTCGGAGATATCCACGGCAACCTGTCCGCCCTGTCTGTCGCGGTGGAGGAGCTGCAGCGTCGCGGGGCCTCAAGCTTCCTCAGCGTGGGAGACGTCGTGGGATACGGTGCAGCCCCACGCGAGTGCATTGCCCTGCTACGAGAGCTTGGAGCGCTGGTCGTCTTGGGGAACCATGACAGCGCTGCGATCGAGCAGCTCGATATCGCCTACTTCAACCCATACGCGCGCGAGGCCGTGCTTTGGACCCGTAGTCAGTTGGCTGAAGACGAGCGGGCGTGGATCGCTCAACTTCCGCTCGTGAGATGCTTGGAACATTGCACGGTAGCCCACGGCACGCTCCATCGCCCCGAGCTGTTCGACTACATGCTGGGCCTCGGCGACGCCGATCCGTCGCTGGAGCTTCTGACTACCCCCGTTTGCTTTCTCGGGCACAGCCACGTCCCGGTCACGGTACTTCGCCCTAGGGAAGACCCCAGCCGCTCGGCGTACACGCCGGATCGGGTGGTGGATCTGAAAGAAGCGGATCGGGCTTTGGTGAATGTTGGCAGCGTGGGGCAGCCTCGAGATGAGGATCCGCGGGCCGCGTTCGCGCTGTTCGACACCGACACCGGCTTGGTGGAGATACTTCGGGCCGAATACGACATCGACCGTGAAGCCTCGCGCATCCGTAGAGCGGGGCTGCCTGGAATGCTTGCAGACCGGCTGTACCTAGGGATCTAGCGAGATCGCAGGTAGTGCAGCGAGGCGGGCAGGTTCTCGAGCCCGTCCTCCCCGAGGCTGCCCCCGAAAAGTGCCCCGATGTCCTGCAGAGGCTTCACGTCCCCCCGGAATACATAGGTCCTCGCTTCGGGGTGGGAGCCAACGGCGATCAGAACCTCCAAGATCGACCCGGCGTTACAGCGCTTCCCGTCGACCTCCAACTCCACAGGTGTTCCGTGGTGGGCGACGATGTTCACGATCAGCGCCGCTGGACGTGCATGGAGCTTGAGATGCGGGGGGAGCTCCACCCGAAGCTCCCGCAGCTCCATGTACGTCGGAAGCAAGGCCTCGGCGGTGGATCGCCCGCGCTGCATCAGAATGTCGGCCCAAACTAGGAGCTCGTTGAGCATCAACGCCTGAACCTGATCCCCGTCCACGAGGCTTGCAATAGCTCGCCCGCTCGAGTCTCCGCGCACTTCAAGCTCGTGTCGTTCGAGAAAGTGGGCGAGCACCGTCGTCGTCTCCAGCAGGTGCAAAGCCGCGGAAAGGTGCCCCCGAAGTCGAGGGAGACGGTCGTCCTTGGCTTCGACAACGGTGTTCTTGATGTACGTGTCGTAGGTTGACTGCAGGTTGTGAACGGTGGCCTCGTAGACTCGCGCTTGCTCCTCCTTGCAGATCGCCGCGATCTTTCGACGGCGATCCTGAGCGACTTCGAGTCTCTGGATGCCCAGACCTTCGAGCATCGTGCATGCAGAGATGTACTTGGAGGCGATCTCTGCGATGCGCTGGGTGTCATCCGCAGGCTCGTCCTGGCCGATGTTGCGAGGAAGCCTCCGACGGATAGCGTCGAAGTCATTGGTCTCGGCCGCCTCTGCGCCGTTGTCCCACGCCGCCCCCAAGCGAGAGAAGTCCTGCCTCAGCCGGGACAACAGCTCCACCGAGCTGCGCTGCAGGAAGAAGCGACTCGAACCAAGCGAAGCTCGAAGGCTACCCGCCTCCTTCTCAGACAAAGAAGCGCCAAGTCCGTAGGACTCAAGGCGGCTCTCCAAGTGGGACAAACTGAAGCCAGCCAAGGACAGCCACCGGACACTCGCGACCAGCTCCCGGATCAGGGAGAAGGAGCGGTTGAACTTGGCGCCGTGATCATCGAGGAAAGACTCTAGCTCGTTGGCAGCATGGGCCAGGCGGTAGAGGTCGCCCTTGGACCAGTGCCGTTCGCGCTCCGCCAGAAGCGAGTTCGCGAGGCGACAGAATGGGGCACTCTGCTGACCAAGAAGGGGAGCAAAAGCGGTCTCTACGACGATGACTTCGAGCGGGCGATCGGCGGTCACGGCAGGAAGGTAGCAGGGCGAAGGGAGGGAGGGAAACGACTTCAACCTCGAAGCGATAGGAGTTTGCTTTTTAGTCAAGACCCCGTCGGGCGAGAGACGATCCGCGGCTCTGGTTTCCGGTCCCCGGGGACCCCACACAAGGAGCCCACCCATTTCTTCCGAACGCTGCCTGGAAACGTATCTCCTCGAGATCAACGAGACCCCCCTGCTCAGCGCGGAACAGGAGCGGGAGCTCGCGCGACGCATCCAACGTGGCGATCCGCAGGCCCGAGAGCACATGGCCCGGGCCAACCTCCGGCTCGTCGTCTCGATCGCCAAGATGTATGTGGACCGAGGGCTCTCCCTTCAGGATCTGATCGCCGAAGGCAACTTCGGCCTGCTGAAGGCCGTGGAGAAGTTCGATCCCGAAGCCGGCTGCCGCTTTTCCACCTACGCCACGTGGTGGATCAAGCAGTCCATCCGACGGGCTCTGGTGAACACGGTCAAGTCCGTGCGTGTTCCGAGCTACATGGCCGAGAACATCTCCAAGTGGCGAACCGTCAGCCAAGAGTTTGTCTTCCGCCGCGGCAGGATGCCGACGGTCGAAGAGGTGGCGCTTGAATTGGGAATTCCTGAGGAAAGCTGGCCGCTTTTGAAGCGGACGATCCAATCGTCGAGCTTGGGCGCCCAGGTCTCACTCGATCTACTCACGGCGAACCAAGACACCGTCGAGGATCAGGACGCGAAGTCTCCCGACGAAGAAAGCTTGGACGAGGACCTCCTCCAGCGGCTCGAGGAACTTCTGGACGTGATCGACGGGCGCGAGGCAACGATCCTGCGCCTTCGCTACGGCCTCGGGGCCAACGGCCAAGAACCGATGACTCTCAAGGAGATCGGAAAAGTGGTAGGCCTGACGCGGGAAAGGGTGCGCCAGATCGAGCGTGAAGCCCTCCGCAAGCTCTATGATGCCATGGGCGGTGAGCACAGTTGAAACGACCCGGGAGCACTGAGGAACTTGCGACGCTCCCCGCGGCTCCTGTCGGCACCCCGATCTACATCCACCTGCCGTTCTGCGCGGCAAAGTGCCACTACTGCGACTTCTACTCCGTGCCCGCGGAGGGCCAAGACGTCCCTAGGACGGTTGAGGCCATCGCCACCGAGATTCGGCAGAGAGCCTCCAAGGCCCCGAAAACGGTCTTTCTCGGTGGAGGAACGCCCAGCCTGCTGTCCGTGGACCAGCTGAAGCTGGTGCTGGAGACCCTCCAAGAGGTTTCGGGGTTCCGAGAAAGTGCCACCGAGGTCACCGCGGAATGCAACCCGGAGAGCCTCGACCTCGAGAAGGCCCGTGTTCTGCTCGAGCTTGGTGTCAACCGAGTCTCGATCGGTTTCCAGAGCCTTCGCAAGTCCACCCTAGAGCTCTTCGGCCGGGTCCATGACGTCGAGCAGAGCTTCCGAGCCTACGAGGCCGCGCGCCACGCCGGCTTCCGCAACGTCAACGTGGACTTGATCTACGCCAATCCAGGCCAATCGATCCAAGATTGGGAGCAAGACCTCGAGCGCGTGTTGTCCCTCGGTCCCAACCACATCTCCGCCTACAACCTCACCTTCGAGGAAGACACGCTCTTCCGACGGTGGTTGGAACAGGGTCGGCTGCGGCCCCATGCGGACGAAGTGGAGCTCGAGTTCTTTTGGTACACCCGCGAGCGCCTCGCCAGCGCAGGGCTCCAGCCTTACGAGATATCTAACTTCTCTTCTAATGGATTTCATTGCCATCACAACGTCAACTATTGGCACAACGGCCCCTATGTCGGCATCGGCCCCTCCGCTGTCGGCAAAATTGGCTTCCGTCGGGGAGGCAACCTGCGCCATCTCGGCCAGTACCGAGCTCGGATGAGCGCCGGTAAGAGCGCTCTCGACTGGCACGAGTCACTTCCGGCTTGGGGCAGGCTGGGCGAGACGTGGTGGCTGGGCCTGCGGCTGACGGAGGGCCTTCGAGCCGAGGACGCTTGGGCACGGGCCGGAATCGAAGGCTGGGATGCCTCCCGCGACCCTGCACTCGAAACGGCTCGCTGGGCCGAGGAGCAGGGTTGGCTGGAGCAGGTCGAAGGCCGATGGCGGCTGACCCGCAAGGGTTGGCCGGTCGCGGATGCCGTCGCGCGCGAGTTCCTGAAGCTCGCAAGTTCAGATCGCCCGACGCCGCCCGAACGAGTGGGCTAGGATCGCGCGCCTTGGCTCGGCGCTGTATGCGCAAAGAGCCCCGTCACCTGCCGTGAGAGACCTCTCGCTGTGAACTACGCCGACCGACTCCACGCTTCCATCGCGCACTGCGGCAACGCATGCCTCGTCGGGCTCGACCCGCACCTCGAGCTGCTGCCGCCGGAGTTTGCAGACGTCCGCGACACGTCTCGTCCGCGCGCGGAGCGCGCTCGCCGGTTGGCCCAGTTCTGCTGCGAAGTCATCGAGCTCGTCGCCGGCAAGGTGCCCGCCGTCAAACCGCAATCGGCCTTCTTCGAAGTGCTCGGAGCCGACGGCGTGGCAGCGTGGGAAGACGTCGTTCGCGCTGCTCACGCGGCCGGCCTGCTCGTCATCGGAGATGTCAAGCGCGGCGACATCGCCACGACCGCTGCCGCTTACGCGACCGCGTTTCTCGAAGGCACCTGCAAAGAGGACGCCGACTCGCTCTGCGATGCGGTGACGTTGAACCCTTTCCTCGGAGCCGACTCGATCGAGCCGTTCCTCGATGCGTGTTCTCGAACAGGCAAAGGTCTCTACATCCTCGTACGCACCTCCAACAAGGGGAGCGCCGACTTCCAGCGCCACGGATCGCCGGAGCTCTCGCACGTAGTCGCTGACAAGGTCGTGAGCTGGGGAAGCAAGCTCGTGGGCGCAGGCGGCTGGTCGAGCGTGGGCGCCGTTGTCGGCGCCACTCACGGTGCAGAGCTGTGCGACTTCCGCCGCCGCATGCCGCGCACGCCGTTTCTGTTGCCCGGATACGGAGCGCAGGGTGCGAGCGCGCGAGATGTGCTCGGCGCTTTCGAGTTGGGCTCGAGCGGTGCACCGTGCGGCGCGCTCGTCAACTCCTCGCGCGGGATCACGTTTGCGTGGCGAGAAAAGGCCTACGCGGGGAAGCACTGGAAAGACGCGACCTGCGCAGCGCTCGACCACATGGTCCGTGAGATCAACGGCGCGCTCCTAACCACGCGCTGAACGCTGCGATGCTCGAAGCGTCGATCCTGCCCGCCCAAGCCATCGGGTCGCCCGCCTTCGCGGCCAGCGCGGCCAAGATTCCGGGGTTCGCGCTGCCGCAGTCGCTCGACGAAATCGTGCCGCGCGAAGACCTGTGGCTGCCAGAAGAACGCGTCGAACTCTCGCTCGCTCTCGAGCGCGGCATCGCGAGCTATCGGCCCCACGTCGCCGTGCTCGACGGCGTGCGCGCGCTGGCGACACCGGGAGCCTGCTGCGTAGTCACCGGTCAACAGCCCGGCTTCCTCGGCGGCCCTCTCTATTCGCTCATCAAGGCTCTCCACGCGATTCGCCTCGCGCGCTCCCTCTCGCAGGCTTGGGAGCGCCCCGTGGTGCCGCTCTTCTGGAATCACGCCGACGACCACGACGTCGCCGAAGTGCACCACGCGTGGGTGCTGAACGAGAACCTCGACCTGCAACGACTAGGGCTCGCCGGACTTTCGTCGGGAAAGCAGCCTGTTTCTCGCATCGTGCTGCGCGAGGACAAGCAGCGTATGTCCGCCGTGCGCGAAGCGCTGCGCCAGCTCTACGGACGACAGCCCCACGGCGAGAGCGCGATCGAGCTCTTCCTCCCGCGCGATGGCGAGACGTTCGCCAACGCTTTCACCCGCGCGATGACCGAGCTGCTCGGCCCCTTGGGGCTCGTCGTGCTCGAACCGGACTGGATCCGAGAGCCCTTGTCACGTTCCCTCGCGCGCATCGTCTCGTCGCCGATCGCGGGCCCGCTCCTCGAGGGCGAAGCTGTGCTACGAAAAGCCGGAGCACCCGTAGCCATCGAGTCGGCAACAGCAGCTCTTCTCTACCGCGTCGACGAGAAAGGTCGCCACGCGCTGCGTGTTGGCGGCGACGGCTACCGCTACGACAACGAAGAGGGCTCGCGTACCGCGGCAGAGCTGGCTGCAGAAATCGTGCAGTCACCGTTGAGCTGGTCTCCTGGTGCCCTGCTGCGTCCGCTCGTGCAAGACAGCGTGTTGCCATCGGTGGCGTACGTAGGAGGATGGGGCGAGCTCAACTACCTCGCGCAGCTCGGCGCTTTGCGCGATGCGGTCGGAGTTCCGCGTACCGCCGCTGTGCCGCGCTGGTCCGCGACGCTCGTCGAAAGCGAGACCGCGGAGGCCGCGCAGCAACTCGCTGTGAACTTGGAGGATGTCCTCGCTTCGCGCGGCGCGGCGCTCGCTCAAGCAGAGGAAGAGCCCGCACCGGCCGTGGTGGGAGAGCTGCGCGAGATCGCTCTGCGTGCCGCGCGAGAGCTGTCCGCGCGCAAGCAAGCGCTGGCGGAGCTCGATCGTGGTCTCGCGGCCAACCTGCCGCGCACCGGCGACCAAATTCGTTCGCTCGTGGAGAAACTGTGCGAAAAGGCGGAGCGCGTGCACGCCAATCGCTCGGGACGCGGGCGCCGTCTCATCCGCCGCGTCACGAACACGCTGTGTCCCCGCGGCGAGCTGCAGGAGCGAGTGCTGCCCGCGTTGCCGTTCGTGGCCCGCCATGGGAACGAGTGGATCCGTGAGCTGCTCGACCTGCTCGGACCGCTCGCGACCGGCCACCTCCTCGTGCGCTTGCCCTCGACATCCAGCTCTGAAGAAAGCACCGCATGAAACTCGACCTGCTGGTAATCGCCGCGCACCCCGATGACGCCGAGATCTGCGTCGGGGGGACGATGCTGCGCGCACTCGACGCCGGCTGGAAGGTCGGAATCGTCGACGTCACGCGCGGCGAGATGGGTTCCCGCGGCACCAGCGAAGAGCGCGACGCCGAGACCGCAGCCGCGAACCGGCATCTTGGACTGACTCTACGTCGCAACCTCGGCCTCCCCGATGGGCGCGTCGTGGCGGGTATCGAGGCACGCGAGGCTTTGGCGCGCATCCTCCGGGAGCACGCGCCGCAGGTAGTTTTGGCCCAGCACACCGACGACCTGCACCCCGACCACGCCACGAGTGGCCGTCTGGCGCGCGAGGCCTGGTACCTGAGCGGGCTCTCCAAGCTCGCCGAACTCGACGGGGGCCCCGCGGCCGCTCGACCGCGCCGCTTCTACCACTTCATGGGCCACGTCCCCTTTGAGCCGACCGTCGTCGTGGACATCGGACCGGTCTGGCAACGCAAGGTCGAGCTCGTGCGCTGCTATCGCAGCCAGCTGGAGCCCGCCCACGAAGGCGATCGCGGCCAGCACTTCCTCTTCGGTGCGGACATCCTCGCCCGCATGGAGACCCGCGCGCGCTTCTTCGGCGAACGCATCGGCGTCCGCGTCGGCGAGCCGCTGCTCTCGCTCGGCCCGATCCCCATCTCCGATCCGCTGCGATTGCTCTAGCTCGCCCGCGCCCTGCGAGCTTGCGTGCGTTAGAATCCGGCGGCGATGCGGCGGATTGCACTCATCAACCAGAAGGGCGGCGTCGGTAAGACCACCACCACCGTCAATCTCGGCGCCGCTCTTGCGCGCGCAGGCCGACGCGTGGTCGTGATCGACCTCGACCCCCAGGCCAACCTCTCGCTGCACCTCGACGTGCAGCTCGCGAGCGGCGAGCCATCGTCCTACGCGGTGCTGCTCGGCAACAGCAGCTTCGCTGCCGCCCTTCGAGACACCGCCACCCCCGGTCTGCGGCTCCTGCCCTCCAACATCGATCTCTCGGGCGCCGAGCTCGAGCTCGCCAATGCGTTCGGTCGAGAGCTGATCCTGCGCGACGCGATCGACGCGTGGGAGAAAGAGCACCGCGAGAAGCACGGCGAAGCGCCGGCGGACTACGTGCTGCTCGACTGCCCGCCGAGCCTCGGACTTCTCTCGGTGAACGGCCTCGTCGCCGCGCAGGAAGCCGTGATCTCCGTTCAGACCGAGTTCTTCGCTCTGCAGGGAATGACCAAGCTCGTCGACGTCGTCAGCCTGCTCCGACGCCGCTTGAACCCGCGTCTGGAAGTGACGGGCTTCCTGCCGTGTCTCTACGACAACCGCACGAAGCTCGCGCGCGAAGTGATCGCCGAGCTGCGCTCGTACTTCCCCGGCAAGGTGTTCACGCGGCCGATCGCCAAGAACATCAAGCTCGCGGAGGCTCCGAGCTACGGAAAGACGATCTTCGAGTACGCGCCGGAGTCCTCGGGAGCCCAGGACTACGAGCTCGTCGCGCAAGAGGTGATGGCGCAGGAGTCCCGCGACAGCGAGCTCACGGCCCGTTATCCCGCAAAGCCGACGGAGCAGCAGCCGGCGGCGAAGCCGAGCAAGCCCGCGCCGAAAAAGAAGGCCGCACCGCGCGAAGACACTCCGGCCGCCAAGCTGGCCGTGGTCGAGCTCGAGCCGAAGCCCTCGGCGGTGGCACCGAACGGTCCCAAGGAAGACGAGCTGCCGGAGCTGCCGCCCGACGCGGTGATCTTCGAAGGCTCGCTCGGCGAATAGAGCCGTGGCCCGCCAGCTGCGCATCGGCATCCTCTGTCACCCGACGTACGGCGGATCGGGTGTGGTGGCGAGTGAGCTGGCGCTCTCACTGGCGGAGAGCGGCCACGAGGTCCACGTCTTCAGCCACGAAGTTCCGCCGCGTCTCGCGCGGAGCCCTGGCCTGGTGCAGATGCACCGCGCGCAGGGAATCCCGTATCCGCTGTTCCACTCGACCCCGCACGACCTGGCGATCACGTCGGCCATCCTCGACGTTCATCGAGCCAGCGGGCTCGACATCCTGCATGCGCACTATGCGCTGCCTCACGCTGTCTCGGCGTACCTCGCTCGCGCTGCAGCGCAGTCCGACCACGATCGCCCCGCGCCGCGCATTGTGACGACGCTCCACGGGACGGACATCACGCTCATCGGCAACGACCCGTCCTATGCACCGCTGACGCAGTTCGTGATCGCAGCGAGCGATGCTGTGACCACCGTGTCGCACTGGCTCGCGAACGAGACGCGGCTGCGCTTCTGTCCCGATCAGTCCGCGCCCTGCGCGATCGAAGTGATCCACAACTTCGTCGACACGGACTGGTTCTCGCCGAGCTCGCGGCGCGAAGCGAGCGCGTGTCGCCGCGGAGACGGACCGACGGTGGTGCACGTCAGCAACTTCCGCGCGGTGAAGCGCGTGCCGTGGCTCGTGCGCGCCTTCGCCCGCAGTCTGCAAGGCCGCGCAGCCACGCTGGTGCTCGTCGGCGACGGCCCCGAGCTCCCGGAGTGTCGCAACGTCGCGCGCGAATTGAAGATCGCGGATCGAGTGGTCTTCCTCGGCGAGCGTGACATCCTGCCCGAGCTGCTCGCGCCCGCCGACGTCTTCGCGCTCTCGAGTTCCTCGGAGTCGTTCGGACTCTCGGCGCTCGAAGCGATGTCGTGCGGAACGCCGGTCGTCGCAACGGACGTCGGTGGCGTCGGCGAAGTCGTCGAGCATGGTGTCACGGGCCTGCTCGCGAAGCCCGATGATCTCGACGGTTTCGCTGCACATCTTGGGAGTCTGCTCTTCTCGCCGGAGAAGGCTCGCACCATGGGCGCTGCAGCACGCGAGGCGGCCGTCACGCGCTTCGGTCGTGCCCACATCGTCGCGCGCTACGAGGCGCTGTATCGTCGGGTGCTCGGGATCGACTCGTGAGCGAGCGTCTGTACTTCGACTCCAACGCGACGGCCAAGCTGCGACCGGAGGTCTTCGACGCCTACGTCGAAGCGCTGCGAGCGGTCGGAGGCAATCCCTCGAGCTTGCACGAGCCCGGTCGTCGCGCGCGCCACCTGCTCGACGATGCGCGCGAGCGGATCGCGGCAGCGCTGGGCGTTCATGAGGACGAGCTCGTGTTCACCTCGGGCGGAACCGAGTCGAACAACCTCGCGTTGCTCGGCTCGCTGCGGCCTTCGCCCCAGGGCCGCGCGCTCGCGGTCAGCGCCATCGAACACTCCTCGGTGCTGGGGCCGGCGCGCGCTCTCGAGCGCGAAGGTGCGAAGCTCACGCTCCTGCCCGTGGATGAGACCGGCACGGTGAGCCTCGAGGCAACGCGCACAGCCCTGCGCGACCAGCACCTCTCGCTCGTGAGCACGATGGCCGCCAACAACGAGCTCGGCACCTGTGCTCCGCTCGAAGAGCTGTCGGCCGTGCTGGAAGACGCGCCGCTTCGCCCGCGCTGGCACATCGATGCCGTGCAGGCCCTTGGCCGCGTTCCCCTCGACCTGCGACGGCTGCGGGTCGATCTCGCGAGCTTCAGCATCCACAAGCTCGGCGGACCTGTCGGTGTCGGCGTTCTCTATCGCCGTGCCGGAGTGCGGTTGGAGCCGTTGCTCTGGGGCGGAGAGCAGGAACAGGGCCTGCGACCCGGGACCGAGAACGTCGCGGGGGCCGTGGCCGCCGCGCGAGCGATCGAGCTCGCTGTCGCAGAAGCCCAAAGCCACGCTGCGAAGCTGCGCCGGCTCTCGCTCCAACTTTGGTCGGAAGTTGCGGCCAAGTTGCCCCGCGTACGACTGCTCGGGTTGCCGGTCGATCACCCCCGTCGCCTGCCCGGGACCCTGAACCTCCTGTGCCCGAAGATCGACGGGAAGGTGCTCGTGATGCGGCTCGACCTCGCTGGGCTCGCGGTCAGCGCGGGGTCCGCTTGCGCGAGCGGCTCGCTCGAGCCAAGCCATGTGCTCCAAGCGATCGGCTGCAGCGAAGAGGAGTCGAGAGCCGGCCTGAGGCTCTCCCTAGGTCGCGAGGTCGGTGAGGAAGACGTCCACAAGACCGTGGAGATCCTGTGGAGAACTCTGGGAGCGGCGAGCGTAAACGCGGTCGAGATCAAGGGCTTGTGAGTTCTTGGTAGATAGTGGGGCTCGGAGTGGTTGACAGGCCCCGCTCCCCGCCGTCGAATGCGGCTCCGCGTTCGTGACCGTCTCGGTTGCTTCGACGTGCCCCGGCACCCCCTCGTTTCACCTTCCAAAGCCCCCGGCCGCTCTCCCCGATCGTGCCCACACCCTGCGTTCTGAGCCAGGGGCGTTAGTGGATGGAACGATGCCTTCCGGCATGTAGATAAAACCCAGAAGGGACCCCTAAACACCCATGGGGGGCCGCTGCCCGCCACCCCCGGGCCACGCCACGCTCGCTTTCCCACCACCTCCCGATGACGCGCGGATGGCCGCCGACGGCCTACCGTTCGAACGCTGTCCCCCCCGATGCACCCCGACCAAGACCCCAGCTTCGAAGCCGACGGAGTCGCGCTCCCCGAGGAGCTCGCGCCCGACGCGGTTCGAGAGAGCCCGAGCGCGGACTCGGCCTACAGCGCCCGATCGGACGAGGCGCTCGCGCGGCAGTGGGACCTCCTGCTGGTGGAGCTGCGAAAGCACCTCAACCGACAGCAACTGGAAACCTGGTTCCGAACCGCGGCGCTCCGCTCAGCGGGGCCCGAGGGCATCGCCATCGTGGTGCAGAACTCCTTCACCTCGAACTGGCTGCGTTCCGCTCCCTATCTCGGAGCGCTCGAAGCAGCGGCCCGCACGGTCTTCGGAGGCAACTGGCCGATCCAGATCGTCGTCGACCCCGAGCTCGCCGTCCGAGGCCGCGCGGCCACGCCGATGGCGAACCCCGCTCCGACGAACAAGCCCGAGATCGCCGCGACGGCGGTGCCCGCCCAGCCCCGCGCCAGCCGCGAGGCTCGCGGCGGTCAGGAAGCGGGGCTCCTGTGGAGCTCGGATGTGGCACTGAACCCGCACTACCGCTTCGACAACTTCGTCGTCGGTCCGTGCAACCGCTTCGCGTATGCGGCTGCGGTCGGCGTCTCCGAGTCCCCGGGCAAGTCCTACAACCCGTTCTTCCTCCACGGATCGGTCGGGCTCGGCAAGACGCACCTCCTGCAGTCGCTCTGCTACTCGCTGCTCGAACGCGATCCAGAGACGCGCATCCTCTACTTGTCCTGCGAGACGTTCATCAACCACTTCATCAGCGCGCTGGAGAACGGCGACCTGCAGAAGTTCCGGAACAAGTACCGCAACGTCGATGTCCTCGTCGTCGATGACATCCACCTGCTCGCCAACAAGGAGCGCACGCAGGAGGAGTTCTTCCACACCTTCAACACGCTCTACAACGCTTCCAAGCAGATCGTGCTCTCGTCGGACTCGCCGCCGAAGGAGATCCCCACGCTGCAGGATCGGCTCGTGTCACGCTTCAAGTGGGGTCTCGTCACCGAGATCGAGAAGCCGTGCTACGAGACGCGCATGGCGATCTTGAAGCGGAAAAGCCGCGAAAAAGGCAAGGAAATCCCCGACAGCGTGGCACAGCTCGTCGCCGAGCACGTGGATTCCAACATCCGCGAGCTCGAAGGCGCGGTGAACCGCCTGCTCGGCTACGCAAGCCTCAATGCGCTCGACGTCACGCCGGACCTCGCGCGCCACGTGCTGCGCGACGTGTTCCTGTCGCCGAAGGGCCAGCCGTCGATGGACGACATCCTTCGGCTCGTCACGTCGCACTTCCAGATCAAGGTGACGGAGCTGCAGTCACGCCGCCGCACGAAGGCGATCGCACATCCGCGCCAGATCGCCATGTACCTCGCGCGCACGATCACGCGTCACTCTCTGGAAGAGGTCGGCGGTTTCTTCGGTGGCCGCGACCACACGACCGTGCTCTACGCGGTCGAGCAGATCGAGAAGCAGATGAAGGCCGACGACCGCTTCCGAGCGATGATCCAGGGGTTGCTCAGCCAGCTGCAGCGATGAGCCCGACGTACGCCTGCGAGCTGCACGCTCGCGGCGTGTTCACGCTCATCGGGTCCACGCCCGTCGTCTCGCTTCCCAGACCGCCGAGCAGGTTCGTTGACCTGGCTCGGCGGTTGCCTTTTCTGCTTCGCTTGCGGCCCCAAGACTCGACGCTCGACGCTGCCCCGATCGTTGCCCAGCGGGCGCTGTACGTGTCGAGAACTCCGTCGAGAACCGGTGGAACACCACCTCAAGAAGCTGCGGGGCAACTGGGGGGTCGTGGGCACAAACCGAGCCTTGAAACTGCCCCCAGATTCTCCCCGTGGAGGGCTGTGGAAACGCGGGCCCCTCCTGCACGTTTCCTCCACACTTTTCCGCACGGGCTCGCACCCTAAAAATCGCGCGTAAGTCTCGTTGGAAAAGACACTTGGAAGACGCCGGCCGACCGTTCTGCACAGCCGCGCGGCCCGTTATGATGACGATGAAATAGATCCCTCTCGAGGAAGAGGGAAAACCGCCGAGCCTGCACGCTCCGCACCCTGTCCAACCCCAAGCCTTTGGAAGTCCCACATGAAGGTCCTCTGCTCTCGCGAGAAGCTGCGCGAAGGCCTCGCTCTGGCCAACAGCGTCATCCCGAGCAAGAGCCCCAAGCCGATCCTGACCAACGTCTTCGTGACGGCGTCCGGCGACACGCTCGAGCTCGTAGGAACGGACCTCGACGTGTCCCTTCGCTATCGCATCAGCGACCAAGTCAAGGTGGTTGAGCCCGGCACCGTCGTGGTCTCGGCTCGCATCCTTCACGACTTCGTCAGGGACTTCTCGGGTGAAACGGTGGAGCTCTCGACCAAGGACCAAAACTGCATCGTCACGAGCGATGAAGACTCGGCGGAGCTCGTCACGTCAGATGTCGATGAGTTCCCGGAAGTGACCAACTTCGAGGAGGCTGGAGCGTTCTCCCTGCAAGCGGGCACGTTCACGGCTTTGGTCAACAAGACCCAGTTCGCAGCCGCGCGCGAGCAGGGCCGCTACGCCATGCACGGTGTGCTCGTCGAGATCGGGGACGGCCTTCTCAAGATGGTTGCGACCGATGGGCGTCGTCTGGCCCTCGCCAACGCGCCGATGGACACGCAGTCCGGCCAGCGTCCGCAGAAGCAGTGCATCGTTCCGACGCGCGGAACTCAGCTTGTGGCGCGCGTGATGAGCGACCCGCTCGATCAAGTGAAGCTGCTCTTCACGGAGAGCCAACTTGGCATCCGCACCCGCAACGCCGAGGTTTTCGCTCGTCTGCTCGACGGCGAATTTCCGCGCTACGGCGCCGTGATCCCCGCCGAGTCTCGCAACTACTGCGAGGCAGATGCCGCGCTGCTCGAGCGCAAGATCCGCCTCGTCGCCAACGTCACGGGCGAGGAAGCACGTGCCGTGCGTTTCTCGCTCTCCAACGGACGGCTCGAGCTCTTCGGACACAGCGCAGGCCGCGGCGAAGCGCACGCCTACATGCCGGTGGACTACAAGGGCCAAGACGCTGAGATCGCCTTCAACCCGGACTATGTGATCGACGGTCTCAAGAACAGCGAGAGCGGCCTCGTGAAGCTCGAGTTCAACGAGAAGACCTCGCCCGGCAAGTTCAACCTCGGCGAGAACTACATCTACATCGTGATGCCGATCACGATCGACGCGTAGTGACCGAGGAGACGAGCGATCCCCAGCGCCGCCGTGGCGGCATCACGTCGATGCAGGTGGCGATGAGCCGGTTCCTGCGCGACACGGGGCTGCGCTCCAAGCTGCGCAACGTCGCAATCTTCAAGGCGTGGAGGGACGCACTGGGCATCGTGCTCGCGCAGCGCGCGAGGCCCGTCGCGTTCCAGGACGGCGTGCTCGAAGTGAGCGTGCAGTCGTCCGCCCATCTCCAAGAGCTCGTCTCCTTCACAGGCGAGCAGTACCGCACCAAGGCCAACCGCAAGCTCGGCTCCGAGAGGATCCGCAAGGTGGTCTTCCGACTCGAACGATCCACATGAGCGAAACGACGACGACCAACGAATACGGCGCAGCATCGATCACGGTTTTGGAAGGCCTCGAGGCCGTCCGAATGCGCCCGGCCATGTACATCGGCGACACCGATGTGCGCGGTCTCCACCACCTGATCTGGGAAGTGGTCGACAACTCGGTCGACGAAGCGCTCAACGGGCCGTGCCGCCACATCGAGGTCGAGATCCGGACCGACGGTTCTCTCTCCGTGACGGACGACGGCCGCGGCATTCCGACCGAGATCAAGCAGCCCTACGGCATCTCGTCCGTGGAGCTCGTGCTCACGAAGCTGCACGCTGGCGGCAAGTTCGATCACGGGGCCTACAAGGTCTCGGGCGGTCTGCACGGGGTCGGCGTTTCGTGTGTCAATGCTCTGAGCGAGTGGCTCGAGGTGACCGTTGAGCGCGACGGCAAGAAGCACTGGATGCGCTTCCAGCGTGGCGCGGCCCAGGCGCGGCTCGCCGAGCAGGGCGCGTCGAATCGCCGCGGGACCCAAGTGGTGTTCAAGCCCGACGCGAAGATCTTCCGGGTCGTCGAGTTCGACTACGAGACGATCGCGAACCGCCTGCGCGAGACCGCCTACCTGATGGGTACGCGTGGACTGTCGATCACGCTCGTCGATCAGCGCACGGGCCACCGCGAGCACTTTGCGTTCCCCGGCGGCATCCGCGACTTCGTGGCGCACATCAACACGAACAAGGAGCCGCTCCACCCCGACGTCATCCACTTCGACAAGTCCGGCGTCGCCGAGGAGAACCCGAACGTCGAGTACCGCGCGGAGATCGCGCTGCAGTACACGGATGCCTACCAAGAGAGCGTCTTCACGTTCGTCAACAACATCAAGACGCCGGGCGGTGGCACGCACCTCTCGGGCTTCCGCACGGCGCTCACGCGCACGCTCAACGCGTATGCAAAGCAGGAGAAGCTGATCAAGGACTCCGACAAGATCCAGCTCACCGGCGACGACTTCCGCGAGGGCCTGACCGCGATCATCTCGACCTTCGTGCCCGATCCGCAGTTCGAGGGCCAGACGAAGGACAAGCTCGGCAACCGCGAGGTCGAGGGCGTGGTGAACTCGATCGTGGGCGACGTCTTCGCTCGCTATCTCGAAGAGCACCCCTCCACGGCAAAGTCGATCATTCAGAAGGCGATCAACGCGCAGGCGGCTCGCGAAGCAGCCCGCCGCGCGCGCGACCTCGTGCGACGAAAGTCTGCGCTTGCGAGCGGCAACCTGCCCGGCAAGCTCGCCGACTGCCAGAGCGACGACAAGAGCGAGAGCGAGCTCTTCCTCGTGGAAGGTGACTCGGCAGGTGGTTCCGCGAAGGAAGGACGTGACCGTCGCTTCCAAGCGATCCTCCCGCTGAAGGGCAAGATCCTGAACGTCGAGAAGGCACGGCTCGACAAGATGCTCGCGCACTCGGAAATCCAAACGATCATCTCGGCGCTCGGCTGCGGCATCGCCGAGGAGTTCGCGCTCGACAAGGTGCGCTATGGCAAGACGATCATCATGACGGACGCCGATGTGGACGGCTCCCACATCCGCACCCTGCTGCTGACGTTCTTCTTCCGCCACATGCGCCCGCTGATCGAAGCGGGCATGCTCTACATCGCGCAGCCGCCGCTCTACAAAGTGAAAGCGAAGGGCTCGGAGCGCTACCTTGCGAGCGACGCGGAGCTGCGCAAGGCGCTGATCGACCTCGCGGTGGACTCGATGACGATCCGCGATGTGTCGACGGGCAAGGAATGGAAGGGCGCAGCGCTCACGGAGCTGCTCGATGCTCTGCGCCAGCTCGAAGAGGCGTTGGAGCGCGCGATCCCGCTGTGGACGCGCGTGCCGTCGCACGAGCTCGTTGCGACGTGGGACGGCGGTCGCGTAGCTTCGCACTGGGTGCACGCGCAGGGCCGGGATCACTTCTTCGAGAATGAGGAAAAGCAGAAGGACTTCCTCGAACTCCAGAAGGCTGGCACGCGCGGTGAGCTGCTCGTGTTCGACGGCCCTGACAGCAAGGTGCCGCGCGACGACGCGCACGTGCTCGCGTCGCGGCTGCCGCATGCGAGCGATGTCTCGAGCGCGCTTGCGAACCTTGCCCAGCGCGGACTCGCGCCGAAGGGGACCACTTGGGAGCTCGTTCGTACGAAGTCCACGACGGCCTGCGCGAACTTGGTCGAGCTCGCGCGCTCGATTCGCAAGAGCGCCGAGGGCGACATCGATGTGCAGCGCTACAAGGGTCTCGGTGAGATGAACCCCGAGCAACTGTGGGAGTCCACGATGGATCCCAAGCGCCGTCGGCTCTACCGAGTCCGACTTGAAGACGAGTTCGCCGCGGACGCCATCTTCACGGTGCTGATGTCGAACCAAGTTGACGCGCGTCGGCAGTACATCGAGCGGTACGCCCTCGAAGTGACCAATCTCGACGTCTGAGCACGTGCACGGGCCCTGTCGCAGGTCCCTAGGGGACGCGACAGGGTCGGAAAAAATTGCTGGAACCTCAGGCGAGGGCAGGGGGTGAGCCGATACACACCGGCGAGCTCCCCCCGTGAAGAACAGCTATCGCCTCGACTACCCCAGTCTGGCCGAGATCCTCGGTCAGCGTGGGCTCGTCGATGCCCAACGCTTGAAGGTGGCTTTGCAGGCGAGTCAGACAGGTCCGATTCCGTTTCCGGAGTTGCTCGTCGGGGAGGGGTTGATCGGCGACTGGGATCTGTCGCGACTGGTGTGCGATCTGTACGGGCTGCCGTTCCTGCCCGTGGATCTCTACGTGCCGTCGCCCGACGCAATGAACGGTCTCGACGCGGAGTTCCTGCGCACGCATCGGCTTGTGCCTCTCACGCGCCACAAGCGGCTGCTCACCGTGGCGATGCCCGCGCTCGTTCCGGCGGAAGTGCTCGCACAGCTCTCCAGCGCCGCGGACTTGCAGGTCATGCCCGTGGTGGGGACCGTGAACAGCAACAACCACTGGATGCTCGAGCATCTTCCGGCACCCCTGCCCCAGACGGGTGGCGGCGGAGGGTGGGACAAAATCTTCGACGAAGGCGATGCAGCCGTGCTGCTCAATCTCGACGCGGAGACGACTCCGAAGCAGGAGGCGCCTGCGGCTCCGCTGCCGTCGCAGTTCCCTCCGCTAGCGGCGCTGCCGAAGTTCCCGACGCCGCCGAAGCAGCGCTAGGCGGCGCCGAGCTCGCCGGAGCCTTTTCGCTCTCCATCGCGGCGCGAGCCATCGCGAGCTCGCGCTGAACAGAATCGCGGGCGACGCGTTGGGCCTCTTCGAACTCGCGCTTTGCCTTGTGGATCTCCTGATCGATGCCGGTCTCGCGGCGCAGGTCGGAGAGCGAGCGCTTCACGCGCTGAAAGGTCGCAGCTGTTTCGCCCGCGACCTGCGGAAGCCGCTGGCCGAAGACCAAGATCGCGACGACGAAGATCACGACCAGTTCAGCGAAGGACAGCCCGAAGAACTCCATGCCTGACTCAGTGTAACGAAGGAGCCGGACCAGCGAGCCATGGCTAACGTCGCGCGGCGCGCCATCGATCGAGCAACGTTGAGCCGTCGCGGCGCCACGCGAAGTTGGGCGTGAAGTTGAAGCGCAGACTGCCCACGCCTTCGCCAGCCACGTAGGAGTTTTGCAGCTCGAACACGAAGTCGTGTCCAAAGCGCCGCAGGCTGACCGAGTAGGCGAGACGGTCGTCCTCTCCTCCAACGCTGAAAGTTTGCTGGCCTTCCAGCTCCCACTTCGCAGACAGCGCGTAGCGCGCTCCGACCGACAAGGCGTTGTAAAGCCGATCTCCTAAGCGGTCGCGGCCCGTGTTGTATCCAGTTTCGAGCGTCAAGCTTTCGTAGGGCTCGATCCCGGTGATCGTTCGCGAGTAGTCTGTTTCACCGCTGACGGTGTCGTACCGGCCGTCGTGCATCACGCCGTAGGGAATGCCGCGGAACGAAGAAAGCCAATTCACGCGCGTCGCGGTCGGCAGCCAGCCATCGGTCAGACCGATGCCGACGTTGTCGGCCCACGTCTGTGAAACTTCCACGTCGAGGTCGCTCGTGAGCTCACGGCTTTCCCAGCGCGAGCGCAGATTGAAGTCGACGAACTGACCCTGAACGGAGCGGTCGAGCAGGTCGAACTCGACGACGGGCAGGTTGTGCTCAGACGAGACGACGTCGCCACGCACTTCGATCGAGGGCGTCACGACATGGCGCGATCCGTCGGCAAAGGTGCGCCACACCGATGTCGAGGTGGTGACGCCTGCGATCAGCGCAGTGCGGGTCGCGCTCGAATTGTCGCTTTGGTTTTCGGTCCAGCCCGTTGCGCGCGCTTCGAGGAACGGTGTGGTTCGCAAGCCGACGAAGTTGATGTTGAGAGGAACTTCGATCCGATGACCCGTGTCCAGGCGGGTCACCTGACGATTGCCGAGGCCATCCGCGAAGGGTGCCTGATACGTGGGGTCGCCGTTGAAGCGTGCAAGGTTGTCGATCGAGACATTCGAGCTCGCGACGATCGGGAGGTCCGCGACGCGCGCGACCTCAGCGCGGCCGGAGAGCCAGCCGAGCGAAGGCTGGTCGATCACCGACGTGCGGAAGTCCTCGATGCGAGCCTCCGCAGTGGCGCTGTAGAAGTTGAGTCCGTCGACCTTGCGCCAGTATGCGAAGTTCTCCCGTTCCTCGTAGGCGAGATAGCTCGACTCCCAGAACTCCGCTTGCACGCCAGGGTCTGTCTGGTAGGTGAGGACCGTGTCGATCCACTCGTCGCGACCAAGCTTGAAGCGTCCGCGACTGTGGAACCACGTACGCAGATCGCTGCGGTCCGAGGGGTCTACGCGCACGAGGCCGCGGTCGCGGCCAGTGTCCCACACCGTGTCGAGGTTGAAGTTGTATTGGTAGCGGTCGCCGGCGCGGATTTCGCTTTCGAGGCCAAGTACGATCCCGCGGCTCGTGAGGTCGACGCGGGCTCGATTGCTGCCCTGCTGATCAGGCAGGTTGAGGTCCGGGGAGAGCTTCTCTGCCAACCAGCGGAAGCCGTCGCCGATCCAGCCCAGCTCGCCGCTGATGCTGGCCGAAATGAAAGTGCCAAGCTTTGAATCGCTACCGAACGAAGGTAGGCGGAACCCGCCGACAGAGAGCGCGTCGCGATCGAGCTTGTAGTCGTTCGTCATCGGTCCCGCGATGCGCGGCAAGGGGATTCCCATGTCGCCTGCGACCGTGATCTCGTTGTCGTCGAGCTGGAAATCCCAGCCGTCGCGCTCGGACACTTCTTCGAGTCGGCCGGTGTTGGGGTTGCGCTGCTCGACCGTCTTGAAGCGCGGCAAGATGCTGAAGCTTCCGATCTTGATCTCGTAGTCCGGCACGTCGTGCTGACAGGTGGTCGCAAGTGCGTTGTTGGCCCTCATCGAGCCGTCCGCCGAGGTTCGCAGCCACCCAGCCTGCACCTTCAACTTGTAGCTCCGTCCGCCGAGCGGAAGGTCGACGTCCAACACGAACTCGTGGACCCAGCCATGGCCGTCCACCATGTCGAGGTAAATCGCCTCAGCGCGCGCCTTGCGCTGGTCGCCAATGCGGTACTCGACGTCGCCGTCGAGGTAGAGCTCTTGCAGCCACGAGGACGCGTTGCGTAGCGAAAAGCCTCCGAAAGCACGGAGCGCGACGCGTTCGGTCGCCATCGTGTCGGGATCGTCGACCAAAGTGGGCTCGCGCGAGGCATCGGACGCGAGCTCGCGCCAGCGCGTCGTGTCCACCCACAAGAGGGCCCAGTTCGCGCGCAGCACGTTGGCGCCGTCGCGGAAGACCGGCTGACGGAACACGAGCGCGGTGCGATCTTCCATCGGGATCGGCTCGAGAGCGTCGTAGGAGAGCGACCAGCTCTCCAGCTCGTCCGGCGACGAGCGCACCGAACCAGCCTCTGACTGCAGGAAGCCCGTCGAGAGGTCGAGCGTGAACGACGGCGAAGACCAAGTGGTCCCGCTGCGCTCGATGCTGGCCTCGCGAGCCTCTGTGCCGCCTGGCTCCCCGAGCAGTGCCAGACGGCGCGACGCCTGCTCGATCGTGATCACATCCGCTTGCGCACGGCCGACTCCCGCGGCATCGAGACGCACCGTTCCCTGCGCGACGAGATCGACCCACGAAATCGTGGGGGAGCCTTCTTCGGCCTCCTCGTCTTGGCGCGAGCCGCGCAGCACGAGCAGGTCTGCGTCGATGGACCACGGCTGTCCCTCCTGATCCGCACCACCGAGGTAGACGCCCTCCGACAGCGTGACCTGCGTCTCGTCGATCGACATGAGGCCGCCGATCGCCCGCAGCTTCTTCGAGCCCGCTCCCGCGCTGTCTCCGGCGAGGCCCGACGCCATGCCGTCGAACTCGACCTCAAAGCCCGCGGCGACCAAGCGCTCAGGTCCGAAGTCGATGCGGTTCGCGAGCACGTCGAGCGTCTCCGCGCGCTGACCGATACGGCCCGACAACGCGACTTTCTCACCGGAGCCGTCCGGCTCCAGCCGACCCGTACGATCGGCGCGCAGCTCGAGCCGATGCCCGCGACCGGAGTACTTCGGCGCACCGTCGTCGAGCGCGAAGCTCGTCTCGCCCAGCGCGACCATCAGCGACGGCTCGAACTCCGTCTCGGAAACACCGCGTGCCTCGGCGTGGAAGCGCTCCGTGGAGAGCGAGAGCTTCTCCTCGTCGTCCATGCGCACGACGCGCACGGACTCGCCGGCATCCAAGATCAGCTCGGGCACTTCCTCGACGTCTTCGAGGGCCACGCCGCGCTGGAGGACGATCCAACCGGCACGCAGCTCGTGCGAGAGGCCGGGGCTCTGCAGAAAAGCGTGCGCTCTGCCGCGCGCGTCGAGCTGGTGGGGCTCGAGGTCGATGAAGCGCGCTTCGAACCAGCCGTCGGCGACATCCACCCGTGCGGGCACCTCGTCGGTTCCCGAGAGCTCGCCCGATTGCGCGGAGCGTGCTTCGAAGCGCTCGCCGCGGCCCTTCCCCTCCGGCAACTCGACCTCGACGTCGCCGAGCGCCACGAGCCGAGCCCGCTCGACATCGAGGTCTTCGACACGCCGCGCCTTTCCGCGCAGTGCGCGCGGCCCGCCGAGCGAGAAGTCCACCTCGCGGGCGAGCGGAAGGAAGAGCAGGCCCTGACGTTGCTCGGCGACAAGGCCTCCGCGCGCAAACACATCGACGCTCTCGCCGGAGGGCAGCGTTCCAACGATGCGCGTATCGGATTCGGTCGACAGGCGCACCGCGTTCGCGCCTTTCGCGCCGTAGAACGAGGCGACGCGCAGCGCTTGGGTGGTCAGCGTCGACTGCTCGTAGTTGAAGCGCACGTTGCCTTCAGCGACGAGCTCGTGCGCAGCGCTTCGATCCGATTCGGCTTCGCCGAGGTCGCCGCGGATCGCTCCGTCGCACAGAAGGGTCGCGCCAACGGCAGGCATCCTCAGACGAGCCGGACCGGTGAACAGAAATGAGCGCGAGCGGCCGAGCCCCAGCTCCAGCGGCCCCGCGCCGTCGAGCAACAGCGTCAGCGTGTCGCCTTCGCGCAGCAGCTCCGACGGAACGTCCGCAAGTTTTTCGCCGCGCAGCGACGCTTCGAGCTCGGGTGAGCCGTCGAGGGTCGCGCGACTGGGACGACCAGTCTCGTCGAACTCCATCAGGAGCCGGTCTGCACGGGCAAGTCCTTCCGCAGGCTGGACGACGACGTGCCCCGTCGCTTCGGCTCGCAAGGGACGCATCCGAGAGCCCTCGGTGCGTTCGAGAGCTCCGAATAGGCGAATCGAGTCAGCTCTGAGCTTCAGCGCAGAGCCGCCTTCAAGTTGCAGCTGCGCGTCGCCTTCGAGGTCGAGTTCCACCGTCTCAGGTCCAAGGTCGTCGCGCGAGCGCACGACGAGTCGGCCCGAGGACTGGAGCATCGCCGCGGAACCATCGTCGAGCAGTACGCGGGCCCGCGGCTCGTTCTCGATCGTGAAAGACTCTGCCTTGCGCTCAAGCGCGAGCCCGCGTCCGGAGACGTTGAGTCCGCGTCCCTCGATCACGAGCACCTCCGCGGAAGAGGCGCGTTCGAGTGCTACGACGGACTCGAGCTTCGGCACGCGCAGGGTCAGCGGCGCGAAGCGCGAGCCGCGCTCGTAGCGCACGTCGGCATCCTCGAGCACGATCGGCGACGTCTCGTCGAGGGCCGGAGCGGGCTCAACCAAGATCCGCGCCTTCGCGCGCGACGCCTTCGCGGTGGCTTCACGCTCACCGCTCACCGGATCGAAGAGCTCGAACGTCGTGCCGACGAGCTCGAAGCCACCCTCGCCGAGCGTGCGGCTGTCCTCGGCGATGAGATGGGAGCGCTTGCGGGGCTGCGCCGGATCGCTGGTGTCGTTGGCCCAGATGTCGAGCGGGCCGGAGAGCGCGACCTGCGCGCCTTTGCCCGCGGTCTGTCCGACCTCGGTGAGCTCACCCGTCGGCGGCTCAGGCAACCGCGGCGGCTCGTCCTCGAGCTTCGATGCCGCGGGCGTCGGCTCCGCCGCGCGCCGCGTGTCGAACCACCACACGAGGCCCGCGCCGAGCGCGAGCAACACGAGAAAGACGACGAGCTTCCTCATGCCCCGTAGGAACTGACGATCGACGACCAGCGGCCTTGGGCGCGCAGGATCATCTCGGCGAGCTCGCGCACAGCCCCGGAGCCGCCCGAGGCGTGCGTCACGAAGTCAGCGCGCGAGAGGACTTCGGGCCGCGCGTTGGCGGGCGCGGCGAGGAATGCGACGCACGGACGCAGCGAGAGGTCCGGCAGGTCGTCGCCCATGGCCGCGGTCTCGCGCGGGGCGATCGAGAGGCGCTCTTGGATCGCGCGCAGCGCGGCGGTCTTGTGGAGCTGCCCGAGGTGGAGCTCCGTGATGCCGAGGCCCTCGGCGCGCGCGACCGTGGCGGGGGAGTTGCGGCCGGTGATCCACGCGACCGTGATGCCAGCGCGCTGGAGCTCCTTGATGCCGAAGCCATCGACGACCGAGAAGCGCAGCGACTCGCCGCCGGCGCTCACCGTGACGGCACCGTCGGTGAGCGTCCCGTCGACATCGAGCGCCACGAGGCGCACCGGCCGCAGCAGCTCCGCGAGGCGCGGCTCCACTCCATCCCCCTTCATCGCGGGGGCAGAGCTTAGAGACGCGTGTCGAGAATGTCCTGCACGTCGAGCAGGCCCACGGGACGTCCATCGGCGTCGAGCACGGGGATCTGGTCGACGCGGAACTCGCGCAGGAGCCGCTCGGCTTCTTCGAGCAGCTGATCGGGGCGCACCGCCTTGGGGTTGCGCGTCATGAAGCTCTCGATTCCGTCCTCGCGGCGCAGCTCTCCGCGCTCGGCCACGAGGCGGCGCAGGTCGCCGTCGGTGAAGATCCCGGCGAGGCGGCCGTCGGCTCCGACGATCAGGGCGGCGCCCGGCTTGCCGGGGGTGTGACCCATCACGCGCAGGGTGGCCGCGAGCGTGGAGCTGGCCTGGACGAGCGGCAGCTCGGCGTTGCGGCGCATGATCTCGGCGACGCGCATCAGCTTGCGACCGAGCGAGCCCGCGGGGTGGTAGAGGGCGTACTCCTCGCGGCTGAAGCGGCGCTCGGCGGAGAGCACCATGGCCACGGCATCGCCCAGGGCCAACATCGCGGACGTGCTCGCCGTGGGGGCGAGGCCGAGCGGGCAGGCCTCGTCGACGCGGCCGATGTCGAGCACGACGTCGGAGAGCTGAGCGAGGCCCGAGCTCGGGTTGCCCGTGAGGGTGATCACCTTGGCGCCGATCTTGCGGGCCACGGGGACCACGACCTTGACCTCGGCGGTCTCGCCGGAGTTGGAGAGCGCGAGGAGGACGTCGCCGGAGCGGATGCGGCCGAGGTCGCCGTGGAGAGCCTCGGCGGGGTGCAGGAAGATCGAGTCGGTGCCCGTGCTCGCCAGCGTGGCCGAGACCTTCTGCGCGATCAGGCCGGCCTTGCCCATGCCCGTGCAGACCACGGTTCCCTTGCAGGCGAGGAGCAGGTCGATGGCGGCGACGAAGCGCTGGTCGAGCAGGGTCTCGAGGCGCGCGATGGTGCGCGCTTCGACGCGGATCACCTCGCGGGCGCGCTCCAAGCGATCGGCGGGGCCGCCGGACTTGCCGAGCGGGGCGGGGTCGATGGGGGCGGAGTCGGCCATCGGTCGGCGTTCTTGCGTCGGGGTTCGCGGGTCGGCGCTCATGGAGGCGGCCCGAGGATAGCGCATCCGTCGCAGCCCCGCCCGAGGGCCGCGCTGTGCTATAAACCGCGCCGCGCAGGCCCCGCCGCGCGTTCTCGATCCGCATCGTGCTCTCCCGGCTGCGACCCCACGTCCCGACCCTCTGCGCAGCCCTCCTGTGCACGGCCGCCCCGCTTCCTCAATCCCTGAGCTCGGGCTCGGTCGAGGTGCTCCAGATCGCCTTCGTGGTGGTCTTCGTGGTCCTCTCGCTCACGCTTCACGAGGCCGCGCACGCCTGGGTGGCGTGGAAGTGCGGCGACCCGACGGCCAAGGACCTCGGGCGCATCACCCTGAACCCGCTGCCCTCGATCGATCTGTTCATGACGATCTTGCTGCCGGGCATCCTGATGCTGATGGGCATGCCCGCGTTCGGCGGAGCGAAGCCGGTGCCGGTGAGCTACCACCGCCTGCGTCACCCGCTGCGCGACATGATGTTCGTGGCTCTCGCCGGTCCGGCGACGAACTTCCTGCTCTCGATCGTCTTTCTGCTCGGCCTCAAGGTGGCCTTCTATGAGGGCGCCTATCAGCAGGGCGACCTCCTGTTCGAGGTGCTGCAGTTCTCGCTGTACGCCAACCTCGCGCTCACGGTGTTCAACCTGATCCCCGTTCCGCCGCTCGACGGCTCGCGCGTCATGGCGTGGCTCTTGCCCAGCGGGCTGCGCGAGCCCTACCAGCAGCTCGAGAACTACGGTCTGTTCCTCGTGTTCGCCCTCGTGGCGCTCCTGCGCATGGTGCCGGGCCTCAACGGCCTGCTCGCCGACGGCTCGCGCCAGCTCTTCAACTTCGTCGACCTCCTCACGGGTGGATCATGGTGAGCCGCGACTACACCGTCTCGCTGGAGCAAGTCTTCTCCGGCCCCATGGACCTCTTGCTGCACCTCGTGCGGGAGCAGGAAGTCGAGATCCACGACATCGACCTGCACAAGGTCATCGACGGCTACTTGCGCTACCTGAAGGACCTGCAGGACGTCGACTTGGAGGTCGCGGCGGACTTCCTCGTGATGGCGGCGACGCTGATGGCGATCAAGTCGCGCTCGCTCCTGCCGAGCGAGAACATCGATCTCGCCGAAGAGCTCGACCCGCGCGACGAGCTGATCCAGCGCCTGATCGAATACCGTCACTTCAAGCAGGCCTCGCGCGACTTGCAAGATCGCTTCGAGCTGCGCCACCGCCTGCACGAGCGCGGCTTCCGCGCCGAGGAGCCCGCCGAGCCGGGCCTCGACCTCGAAGACCTCGGCCATTGGGACCTGTTCGCCGCGTTCTCGCGCCTGATGCGCGAGACTCTGGCCAACAAGCCGATGGTGATCGCGACCGAGCATCGCCCGCTGCGCTTCTACGTCGAGGAGCTCGTGCGCAGCGTCAAGGCGCGCCGCTCGATGTCGCTGCGCGAGCTCGTCGACGAAACGGTGCAGAAGGGCGGCGCCAGCCGCGGCACGCTGATCGGCGCGTTCTGCGCGCTCTTGGAGCTCGTGAAGCTCGGCGCGGTGCGCGCACGGCAGGAGTCGAAGGACACCGACATCACGATCTCGCTGCGCGAGGACCTCGGAGACGACCTCGACAGCATCGTGCGCCAGACGGAGTTCGAGGACGAGCGCATCGAAGACCCCGACGCGGCTCCGGCCGCGGCTTCGGCAGAGCCCGCGCCGCCGCGCGAGCCCGTGCACGACGTGTTCGAGGATCTCGAAGACGACGACCTGCCGCTGCCGCTGACCGCGGCCCCGGGCGCCGAGGCGTCCGAGCCCGAAGGCGCGACCGACGCGGCGGCCGACGACGCGCAAGTCTGAGCGCGTGCCGGGGGTGGACTCGCGCCGCTCCGCGTCCCATATTCTCCGTCCTCCGGGCCGCGCCGCGCCCACTGAGCAACCAACACCCGCCTCTTCTCCCCCGCTATGAGCAAAGCCGCCGACGTCACCGACAGCCTCTGGGACTCGCAAGTCCTGAAGAGCGACATCCCCGTCCTCGTCGATTTCTGGGCCGAATGGTGCGGCCCCTGCAAGGCCATGGGCCCGTACGTGGACAAGCTCGCCGACGAGACCGCCGGCAAGCTCAAGGTTCTCAAGCTCAATACGCAGGACAACCCTGACGTGCCGGCGCGCTACGGCATCAACGCGATCCCGACCTTCCTGATCATCAAGAACGGTCAGGTCGTGCACCAAATCGTGGGCAGCAAGCCCTACGAGCAGTTCAAGCAGCTCGTCCTGTCGAAGATCTGATCGCGCCTTGCGCACGGTCTTTCTCGGCTCGCCGCCTTTTGCGACGCCGGTGTTCGAGCGCCTCGTGCGCTCCGGGCACCGGCCGCTCGCTTTGGTGACGCTCCCCGACAAGCCCAAGGGCCGCAACCGCGAGGTCGAGGAATCCGAGCTCGTGCGCGCAGCGCGCGCCCACGAAATTGCGGTGCACCAGCCGGCAGACCCGCATGCGCCAGAGTTTCTCGCGTCTCTGCGCGCACTCGATCCTGAAGTGCTCGTGGTCGCGAGCTACGGAGTGATCTTGAAGCCCGCGTTGCTGGAGCTCGCGCCGCACGGTGCGCTCAACGTGCACGGCTCGTTGCTGCCGCGCTGGCGCGGGGCCTCGCCGATTCAAGCTGCGGTGCTCGCGGGCGATGCGGTGACCGGCGTGTCGATTCAGCGCATCGTGCTCGCGCTCGACGAAGGTGACGTGCTGCTCTCGAAGGAGCGCGCGATCGGACCGAACGACACTTCGGGCGAGCTCTTCGACGCGCTCGCGGTGCTCGGCGGCGACGCGTTGGTCGAAGCCCTCGACCTGCTCGAAAGCGGTCGCGCGGTCTTCACTCCGCAGGACGGCTCGCGCGCGACGTACGCGCGCAAGATCCGCAAGGAGCGCGGCGCGATCGACTGGTCGAAGGACGCGGCGGAACTCGAGCGAGCGGTGCGCGCCTATCACCCTTGGCCGCTCGCACGCATGCTCGATCCGAAGGGGCGCGAGCTCAGCGTGCACGCGGCGCGCGTCGTTGCACTCGCGGGCGAGCCGGGCGTCGTGCTCGAAGCAGGGGAACGCTGGATCGTGGCTTGTGGCCGCGACGCGCTCGAGCTCGTGACCGTGCAGGCGGCAGGTAAGCGTGCCCTCTCCGCCGCCGAGTACTTGCGCGGTGCACGCATCGAAGCCGGACAGCGCGTGGGAACCCCGCAAGCGACCCCGAAATGACTCGCCTCGCCGCATTCACGCTCCTGCGCTCGGGCTCGACCACGCTGCTGCGCGACGTCGATCGCATGTGCGACTCGCGCGAGGTCGATCCGCGCGACCGCGGCCTGCTCCGTCGCATCATCGGCACCGAGGTGCGCCGCCGCGCGACCATCCGCGCCGTGATCCACGCGATCGCGCCCGCGCTCAAGAACGCCGAGATGCTCACGCACCTGCATGTGGCACTCGCGCAAGCGCTGTTTCTCGACCGCATCCCGCCGCACGCGGTGATCTCGGAGTGCTCCGAGGCCGTTCGCCGCACGCTCGGCCCTTCGAAGGTCCGTATCGCACGCGAGTTTCTGCGCAGCTTGTACGAGCGGTTGGAGAACACGCGCAGCGGCGATCCGCGCCGCGATCTCGTCGGTCGCAACCTCGCTTTCCGCGAGCCGGTCTTCCGCGATCCCGCGGAACATCCGCTGTTGTGGGCGGAGGATGCGCTCTCGATGCCTGCGCCGATCCTCAAGCGCTGGATCGCGCGACACGGCGAGGCGAAGGCTCACGCGCTTGCGCAGCTCGCGCTCGACGAGGCTCCGCTCTCGATCCGTGTCGTGCGCGGTGAACGTTCCGCGATCGCAGCGGAGCTCGAGGGTCTCGGCGTGACGAGCCGCGCGGGCGCTCACGATCGGATCCTGCTCGCAGCGTCGAGCGCGGCGGAGAGCGTGACGTCGAGCGCGGCGTTCACGGAGGGCCGCATCACGATCCAAGGCGAGAGCGCGCTGCGCGCCGCCGAGGCGATGAACCCGCGCGAAGGTGACGAGTTGCTCGATCTGTGCGCTGCGCCCGGAGGCAAGACCGCCGTGCTCGCCGCGAGCGGCGCACGTGTGGTCGCGTGCGACTCCAACGCGACTCGCTTGGAGCGTGTGAACTCGACGTTGCAGCGGCTCGGCCTCGCTGCGAACGTCGAAGTTCTCGCGACCGAGTCCGGAGCAGCGCTCGGCGCGCGCACGTTCGATGGGGTGCTCGTCGACGCTCCGTGCAGCAACACTGGCGTGCTTGCACAGCGCCCTGAAGCGCGCTGGCGCTTCGGCCCCGCAAGCCGCGCCGACCTCGCGGACGTTCAGCAGCGGCTGATCGATCGCGCGGCAGAGCTCGTCCGCCCCGGCGGCCGCTTGGTGTGGTCGACGTGCTCGATCGAGCCCGAGGAAAACCGCCGCGCGGTGGACGCGTTCCTCTCACGCCATGCCGGCTGGAGGCTGGACGCGGACCACGAGAGCACGCCTGACGTGGAGACGACGCAAGAGCGTGGAGCGGGTCCCATCGACGGCGGCTACTTCGCGCGACTCCTGCGCGGCTGATTCCGAGCGCTCGGCTATCATCGTCGGCCTCTCACCACGGAGACTCCGACGCCATGGCACGCCCCGCAGACAAGCAGCAAGAATCCGAGCGCGGTCGCCGCGCGGCCCCCAAGCGCGGCATGAGCCCGCTGATCCCGCTCGCGGTGGTGATCGTGATCTTGGTCGGCGGTGCGATCGCAGTGGCGACCGGCACGGACAAGAAGGCGAAAGAAGCGCCGGCTCCCGTCGCTTCGAACAAGCCCAAGCCCTTCGACGATCTTCCGGCGGAGCAGCCGCCCTCGAAGAAGGCGGGCTCGAGCGGCGGGCGCACGTTCATCGCGGAAGCGCCGGAGGGTCTGGAAGCGGACGCGAATTGGCTGAAGGCGATCGCGATCGCGAACGAGGGCGCGAAGCTCTACGACGAGGCCGTCGCGGCCAAGACGCAGGGCAACACCGCGCTGCTCAACCAGAAGGGCGCTGCGGCACGCACGAAGCTCAACGATGCGTTCGACATGACGGCCGTCTGGGAAGAGGAGCTGTTCGAGAAGTACGGCGACGCGAACCCGAGCGTGCGGCGCATCGTGAAGACGCGCACCGAGTGGATGGACAAGGTGCGCTGGCTGCACAAGTCCATCGCGCGCTGAGCCCGTGGTTCCTGCGCAGGCTCCGTCGCAACGTCGAGCGCTCGTCACAGGCGCGTCGTCGGGCATCGGCGAAGCCACGGCGGGGCTTCTCGCGCAGGAGGGCTATCGAGTCGCGCTGCTCGCGCGTCGCGAGAGCGAGCTGGAGCGCGTGCGCGCGTCTCTCGCACATCCCGAGCGACACGTGTGCGTTCCATGTGACTTGCGCGACTCCGCCGCACTCATCCGGGCGGCTGCGGTCGTGGGGGAGCGCTTCGGTGCGCTCGACCTGCTCGTGCAGAACGCCGGCCATGGCTACCTCGCGCGCGTGGAAGAGTCGCGGTCGGACGTGCTGCGCTCGCTCGTGGAGACCAACGTCGTCGCGGTGCTCGACCTTGCCCGCGAGAGCTTGCCGCTCCTTCGCCGCGGCGAGCGGCCGGTGATGGTGCTCGTCTCTTCGATCGTCGCGCGCCGCGGGATCCCCGGTCAGGTGGCCTACGCGGCGAGCAAGGCGGCGCTCAACTCGATCGGCGAGGGCCTGCGGATCGAGTGGGCGAGCGAGTCGGTCGCGGTCTCCCTGCTCGACGTCGGGCTGACGCGGACGCCGTTCTTCGCGACCCAGCCCAACCCGAGCGGTCTGCCGGGCCCCGACGTGTCCGGCGCGGAGTCGCCCGAGCGCGTCGCGGCCAAGATCCTCGCCCTCGATCGCCGCCCACAGCCCGAGCGCTGGATGTCGTGGAAGTGGCGCGCCCTCTCGCTCGTCGGCCTGATCGCTCCTCGCCTCTCGGACCGGCTGCTCGTCCGGCGCATGGGCGGCGGCTGGCGGACGCCGGAGCGCTAGACTCGTCCGAGCGCCGTGTTCCGCCTCGCCTACAACACCAACGGGCTCGCCCACCACCGCCTTCTCGATGCTCTGCGGATGCTCGCGGATCTCGGCTACGAGGGCGTCGCGATCACCCCCGACGTCGGCCAGCTCGACCCCTTGGAGCCCGACCCCCGGCTCGTCGAGGACGTCCGGCGCTGGAGCGAGGACCTCGGGCTGGAGCTCGCCATCGAGACCGGCGCCCGCTTCGTGCTCGACCCGCGTCGCAAGCACTGGCCGACCCTCCTCGAGGGCGCCTCGGAGGACCGCGACCGCCGGGTGCGGATGCTGGAGCGCTGCATCGATCTCGCCGCTGAGCTCGACGCCGGACTCGTCTCGATCTGGTCGGGCGCTGCGCCGTGCGGGAGCGTGGGGGATCGGCGCGACGGGGTGGCCGCCCCCGACGAGCTCTGGCAGCGACTGTGCGACGGGGTCCGTCGCGTCCTCGACCACGGTCGAAAGCGCGGGGTCACCGTCTCCTTCGAGCCCGAGCCGGGGATGTTCCTCGAGCGCCCAGCGGGCTACCTCGAGCTCTGCCGCAGGCTCGGCGGCGACGGCGAGGATCTGGGGCTGACCCTCGACGTTGGGCATTGTCTCGTCACGGGCGATCTGCCCGTCGGGGAGCAGCTCCGCTCGCTGCGGTCGAGGCTCGCCCACGTGCACCTCGACGACATCGCCGAGGGGCGCCACGAACACCTCATGTTCGGCCAGGGCGTGCTGAACTTGCCCGAAGCTCTAAATGCTCTAATGGAAACATCTTACGACGGAATGGCTGCGGTCGAGCTATCCCGCGACAGCCACCGAGGGGCATGGGCTGCCCAAGAGGCTCTGCGGCGCGTTCGGGCTGCGCTGGGCGCTTCGGCCTAGTGCGACCTTGCGGCCGAATGCCGAGAGGCTGCACAATGGCGGCGCAATGAGTGACGAGCAGTCCCACGGCTCGCCGGCCGATCCCCACAAGCGCATCTGCCCCACCCGGGCGGACGGTCTCCTCGCGCTCATGGCGGCGACGATCCACGTCTCCGAGTGCCAGCGCCGCCAGCGGGAGCACTTCCACAAGTGCCCGACTTGCGTGCACTACAACGCGCGGGCCATCACACCGCCGAGCCCTTCAGCGCTCCCCGGTCGCGCCTCCGGCAGCTAGCTCTGGGCGCTGGCTTCGGAAAGCATTTCGTCCCTGAGACGGGGTTCGGTCCCCGATTTCACGGTCGGTCCGCCTCCTCTGCGGACGCGGGGTAGGGTTCGAAGGCGAGTCGACGGCTCGGGCACTTCCGCCCCCGAGCGTGCGCCCGCCGGAACCCACCGCACCGACCATGTCCCAGCGCCGTCTTTGCGCCACCCTGCTCGCGGGCCTCGCTCTCGCGGGTCTCTCGTCGGCCCAGAACGCCTTCCGCCCTCTCCCCTCGATTCCTGACGCCATGGAGTGGTCCGGCGCACCCCGTCCGGTCCCGTCGCTCGCGAGCTACATGGACAGTCTCGAAGAGGCGGCGGCTGCCCCCAAGCCTCACTCCTTCTTGGAAGCCCGCGGCTACGCCGATGCGTCGGGCTCTGCCGGCCTCGAAGGCGGCGGCGACTTCTCCAGCCAACGCGGCGGCTGGCAAGTGCTCTTTGGCACCGAGCTCGCCGAGGAGCGCCTCGCGGCGGTCTCGATCTCGACCGAGGCCTACTTCTACAACTTCGGCGGCACGCCGGACCTCGTCCCCGGCGCCGCGAATCCGTTCAACGACCTCTATCGCGCGTCCTTCTCGGGCATCCTTCGCACGCCGCAGCAGGTCGGCATGGGCTGGTTCGGCGGCTTCGAGTTCACGCTCGGCGGCGAAGACGAGGCCCACGTCCGCGATTCGCTGGTCGCGGGCGGCGTCGGCGGCGTCCACTACGTCGCGAACGAGCATCTCGAAGTCGACGTCGGTCTCGCGATGCTCTCGCGCCTCGAAGACGACCCGTGGATCTGGCCGTTCCTCGGCCTCAAGTGGCGTCCGAACGACGAGCTGACCTTGGAGGCCAAGGGCACGAGCATCGAGGCTCGCTATGCGCTCGATCCCACGTGGAGCCTCTTCGCCCGCGCGGAGTACCAGCTGCGCCAGTTCCGCCTGAACGACGACAACCCCCTCGCCTCGGGCGTGTTCCGCGACGAGGAGATTCGCGCGGGCGCGGGCATCACGCGACGCTCGGCGAGCGGCTTCAAGGTCGACCTCTACGGGGGTCTCAACCTGTGGCGCGAGCTCTCGACGCTCGATCAGGATGGCGGCAAGGTCAGCGAGGTCGAGGCCGACACCACGCCCTTCGTCGCGCTCTCGCTGCAGCTCAGCGTCTAGCCAAAGCGCAGCCCGCAGTCGGGGCAGCGCCGCACCGGCGGCTTGAACTTCGCGCCGCAGGCCGGGCAATCGGCCTCCTCGGCATCGAGGTCGACGGCGCGATTCGCGCGGGCGAGCGCCTCGGGATCGAGCTCCGACCCCCACTGGCGCTTCACGAGCACGGCGGCTCGGGGTGCATCATGGCTCGCGACCGCGAGCGAGAGCTTGGTCCCTCAGCCAGTGCCGCAGCCGCCCGGCGGCGACACGAGCTGCGACACGACGCCGCGCTCCTCGAGATACGCCTTCACATCGCGGAGAAAAGCCATGTCGCCTTGCGCGACGACGGTGGTTCCAGCGGGAGACTGCATGGCGTGAACCTCAGGCGCGGGCCGCGGCCAAGATCTCGTCCTTCTCCAGGAGCCGCGGGGTGCTCTTGGCGAGCGCGAGCACCGCATCGACGGCCTTGTCCGTCGGAGCAACGCCGTGCTTCTCGAGGAACCAAATCACATTGGACTTGCCGGACATCGGGCCGACCTTGATCACCTGCTCGAGGCCGACCATGTCCGCGGGAACGCCCGAGTAGACGCGGTTGGCGAGCCACGTGTCACCCTTGCGGAAGGCCTTGATCACCGCGGCGGCGTGCACGCCCGTGCCCGTCTCGAAGGCGTCGGAGCCGAACACCGAGTAGTTGGAGGGCAGCGGTACGCCGATCGCCTTGTGCGCGAGGCGCACATAGTCGCCGAGCACCGACAGATCGTTGTCGATCCAGCCGAGCAGGCGCAGGTTGACGAGCAGCATGTCCATCTCGGCATTGCCCGCGCGCTCGCCGACGCCGAGCGCGGTGGCGTGCACGCGCGTGGCGCCCGCTTCGAGCGCCGCGAGCGCGTTGGCGAGCCCGAGTCCGCGGTCGCGGTGGCCGTGCCAGTCGATGCCGACCTTGGGGTTCGTGGCGTCGACGATGCTCTTCACGTAGCGGATCAGCTTGGCGGTGCCGACCGGCGTCGCGTGGCCGCAGGTGTCGCACACGCACACGCGCTTCGCGCCCGCCTCGATCGCGGTCGTGTAGAGCGCCTTCACGTCGTCGGGGTGCGCGCGCGTCGTGTCCTCGGTCACGAACATGCAGTCGAGACCGTTCTTCACGGCGAACTCGACGGCGTCCTTCGAGAGCTTGAGCATCGTGCTCATCTCCCAGTTCTCCGCGTATTGGCGGATCGGCGACGAGCCGATGAACGCGCACACCTCGACGGGCTGGCCCGTGGCCTGCACGACGTCGACTACGGGCGCGATGTCGGTGATCACCGTGCGGCAGGCGACGTTGGCTTTGATCTTGAGCCCCGCCATCTCGCGCACGAGCGCCGTGATGTGCTCGCGCGCGCGCGCGCCCGCGCCGGGGAGCCCGACGTTGGCGGTCTGGATGCCGAGCTGGTCCATCATCCGCACCAGCGCGATCTTGTCGCCGAGCTCGGGATCGCGCGCCGAGGGGCTCTGTAGGCCGTCGCGCAGGGTCTCGTCGTCGAACTGGATCGCGCCCGCCGGCTTCTTCGGGGCCTCGCCGGTCGTGTTCCAGTCGTAGATCAGGGCTTCGCGGTCGATGGCGGTCATGGGGAGTGCGATCCTCGGTGGAGAGCGCCTTATCATAGAGCAGGTCCGCTCCGTTCCTAACCCGCCCGATGACGCACCTGCCGAGCCCTGCCCCGCGCCCCGTCCACAAGTTCGGCGGCGCATCGCTGACGGACGGCCCCGCGGTGCGACGCGTGGGCGCGATCCTCGCCGAGCGGGTCGCGGACTGCCCCGTCGCGGTGGTGAGCGCGGTCGAGGGCATCACCTCCACGCTCGACCGAGTCGCCCACGCGGCGGCCGAGGGGCGCGACGAGCTCGGTCCCGTTCGCGTGCGTCACCGCAGCCTGCTCGCGCAGCTCGAGCTCGACCCGGAGATGCTCAATCGGCATTTCACGGAGCTCGCGACGATCCTCTCCGCGATTCGTTCGCGTCGCCAGCTCGCGGCGCACGAGCGCGACCACGTGCTCTCGTTCGGAGAACGAGTGAGCGCGCGCATCGTGGCAGCGCATCTCACCTCGCGCGGGCTGCGCGCCGTGCCGATCGACGCCTACGACCTCGGCCTGCAGAGCGACTCGAACCACGGGCGCGCCAAGGTGCTCGCGCAGAGCGCGGAGCGCGTCCGCAGCGCCCTCGCGCGTTTCGACGGCATCCCCGTCATCACGGGCTTTCTCGCGGCCGATGCGCACGGTCGCCTCACGACGCTCGGCCGCAACGGCTCGGACTTGTCGGCGACCCTGATCGGCGAGGCGATCGGCGCGCGCGAGGTGTGCTTCTGGAAAGAAGTCGGCGGCGTGATGACCGCGGACCCCAAGCTGGTCCCGTCTGCGCGAACGTTGCGGCGCCTCTCGTACGAAGAGGCGGGCGAGCTCACGCGCCACGGCGCCGGAGTCCTGCACGCGGAGTCGGTGCAGCCGCTCGCGCGCTCCGGTGTTCCCGGACGCGTGCTGTGCGTGCGCGCCCCGAGCGATCCGGGCACGCTCGTGTCGAGCGAGAGCGCGGGGGACGCGGCAGTCGGCATCGCCTGTCGCCGCAACGTGATGCTCGTGCGCCTTGCCCCCGCGAGCGACGAGCTGCGCGCACGGGCGCTCGCCTCGCTCGCGCGGCTGGGTGTCGAGGCGTTGCACGTCGAGCACGACGAGGAGCTGCGCATCGTGTTTGCCTCCAGCGAAGAGCTCGCGCGCGAGCTCCTGCCTTTCGGCGCCCGCTTCGCGGTCGAGCGCGACCTCGCGACGGTCGCGGCCGTCGGCTGCGGTGACGAAGAGGTTCTCGCGGCGCTGCACTCCGTCGGCGCCGATGTGCGCGCGCACTGGTGCGACGGTCCGCTTCCGACGCGCGTGTGCCTGTTACCCGCTCACCAGCTTGCGCTAGGTGCGCGAGCGCTCCACGCCGTCACCTTCGAAACCGTCTCTCCGCCTCAGGCTCCTCGATGAAGCTCGCCGCCTCGCTGCTCGCCTTCTCCGCGCTGTTCTCCGCTTGCGCTGGTCCGGACGCAACCTCGAGCGCGTCTCGGATGTCATGGTCGAGTGCCGAGACCAACGGCGTGGGCACGCCTGCGCAGTGGAAGGGCCTCGACGGCACTGAAACGCTCTCCGTTGTCAGCGACGGGACGGGGCACGTCTACAACCTGCTCCTCTCGACGCAGAGCTACGGTCCCGACGTGCATGTGAGCACGCGCCTGCGCGCCGACAGCGGAACGGAAGATCAGGGGGGCGGAGTCGTGTGGCGCGCGAAGGACGCCGCGAACTACTACGTCTCGCGCTGGAACCCGCTCGAGAACAACCTGCGCATCTACAAGGTCGTCGACTCCAAGCGCACGCAGCTCGCTTCGATCTCCGGTGAGCTCGCCACCGGCTGGCTCGACTTCGAAGTGACCATGCGCGGCTCCGAGATCGTCGTTCGCTGCGGCACGCTCTCCCTCGGCGTCGAAGACTCGACGTACTCCGGCGCCGGTTTCGTCGGCCTGTGGACCAAGGCCGACGCCAGCACGAGCTTCGCTCGCCCACAGGTCGAGACGCTGCGCTGAACGTTGCTCCACAAGCGCGCGAGCCCGCCCCGGTCTCGATCCGGCGCGGGCTCGCGTTGTCTTGGAGATGTTGGTCTCAGGGCACCGAGAGCAGCTCGATCTGGAACACCAGCGTCGAGTTCGGCGGGATGTCGCTGCCGGCGCCCTGCTCGCCGTAGGCAAGGTTGGCGGGGATCACGAACTTGTAGATCGCGCCTTCCTGCATGAGCTGCAGGCCCTCGATCCAGCCCTTGATCACGCCGTTGAGCGAGAAGCTCGCCGGCTGGCCGGTCGAGTAGCTGGTGTCGAAGCGGTTGCCGTTGGTGAGCCAGCCGACGTAGTGAACCTTGACCGAGTCGTTCGCGCTCGGACGCTTGCCCGTGCCGGGCTTCACGACTTCGTACTGCAAGCCGCTGGCGGTCTTGGTGAGCTTGTCGGCCGCCGGCATCGAAAACGCGGGGATTTCGACGATCTCCAGAAGGCGCACCTCCCACACGATCGTCGACTCGGGCTTCAGGTTCGGCGGCAGGCGCTGGAACGACGTCGACGCGGGAAGCTCGACGCGCACCGAGCCCCCGAGCGGGCAAAGCTTGAGCGCTTCGCTCAGGCCCATCGCAGGCATCTCGCCGATCGTGCCCGTGATGCCGGGCTTTTCACGGCGGCGACCGCGGCCCTCCTTGTCGTCGCACGAGAGCATCTCGCCGCTCGAGCGCCACACCGCGAAGTGGAAGCGCACGAAGTCGCCCGCCTTCGGCAGCGTGCCGCTGCCGGTCGCGAGCACCTGATAACCAGCGCCGCTCGCCGTCGTTTTCTTCGTTGCAGGATCGACCTGCGCGAAGCGCCACACGACGTCGAGCAGCTCGACCTCGAACACCAGCGTCGCGTTCGCGGGGATCTTGCCCGTCGCCCGCGCCCCGTAGCCGAGCTCGGACGGGATCGTGAGCTTGAGCTTGTCGCCCTTGCCCATCAGCGCCACGCCCTCGTCCCAACCCTTGATCACTTCGCCGCGCCCGAGCTCGAACACGAACGGCTCGCCGCGCGTCACCGACGAGTCGAACACGGTGCCGTCCGTGAGCCAGCCGGTGTAGTGCATGCGCACCACGTCACCCTTCGTCGCCTTGACCGAGCCATCGCCCTTCTTGAGGACCGAGTACTTGAGACCCGAGGGCAGGGACACGATCTCGGTGTCGGCCGGCATCTGCTGGAAGGCGGTGGACCGCGGCGCGAGCGCGACGAGCGCGAGCAACGGTGCGAGGAATGTGGAGAGGATCTTCAAGGTGGGCTTTCTTCTAGAGGTGGTCGAGAGCGAGCCTAGCGCGACGCGCCGCGGCCCGTTGAAAGAGCTAGGTCAGGTTCGTTGTGCGTCGACGCGCTCGATGTAGGCCGCGCAGACCTGATCGCCCATGACGTTCGTCACGGTGCGGCCCATGTCGAGGATGCGGTCGACGCCGAGCACGATGGCGATGCCATCCGGCGGCACCCCAGCCTGCGCCATGACGCCCATGAGCAGCGGCAGCGAGCCGCCGGGAACGCCTGCTGCGCCGATCGCGGTCAGCACACACATGCCGACCACCATCGCCTGCGTGCCGAGCGAAAGCTCGATGCCGAACACTTGCGCGACGAACAGCACGACCGCGCCCTCGAAGAGCGCGGTGCCGTTCATGTTCATCGTCGCGCCGAGTGGCAGCACGAAGCCAGCGATCTGCGGCCGAATGCCGAGCGATTCCTGTGCGACGCGGATCGACGTGGGCAGCGTTGCGCTGCTCGACGAGGTCGAGAACGCCGTCACCATGACGGGCATCGCGTTGCGCAGGAACTCCCACGGGTTGCGGCGCGCGAGCAGCGTGAGCAACACCGGATAGAGCACGACGAGCTGGATCACGTAGCAGACGAGGATGATCCCCACGTACAGCCCGAGCTTCTGCAGCAGCCCCAAGCCGAAGCGCGCAGTGACGCCGAAGATCAGGCAGAAGACCGCGTAGGGCGCGAGCTTCATCGCGAAGCCCACGATCGTGACCATCGCGTCCGCGACGCCTTCGAGTCCGCTCGTCACGAGCTCGCGCTTGCGCGTCTCGACGAACGTCAGCGCGGCGCCGAGGAGGAGCGCGAAGAGGATCACGGGGATCATCTGCATCTCGACCGCGGCCTTGAGCATGTTCCGCGGCAGGAACATGTCGAGGATCTGGTTCACTCGCCCGAGCAGGTCGGTCGGCGCGCCCGCAGCAGCCTTGTCCGCGAGCGACTTCACGTCGCCGGCGTACTTCGCCTGCAGCTCCGCGACGGTGGCCGCGTCGAAGCCCGCGCCCGGCTGCAGGAAGTACAGAGCCGTGATGCCGAGCGCCGCCGACGCAGCCGAAGTCACAATGAAGAACGCAAGCGTACGCGCGCCAAGCGAGCCGAGCTTGCGGATGTCTCCGAGGCTCGCGACGCCGACCGCGATCGACGCGAAGACGAGCGGCAGAACGACGACGAAGAGAAGCCGCAGGAAGACTTGACCGATCGGATGCGCGACCGTGTCGATCGCCACGTCGAGCACGCGACGTGCCTCCGGCGAATCCGCGACGAGCGTGTTGGCGACGACGCCACACAGAGCGCCCAGCCCGAGGCCCGCGAGGATCCGGTTGTGCCCGCCGCCCGCGCTCATGCCGCGCTCGCGCCGTCCTCAGGCTTCTTGAACACGACACTCAACAACACCGATGCGGCGAGGATTCCGAGCACCGTCCCGAGGGCCCAGGGAATCGGAATCTTGTACCAGTGTGCGACCAGCATCTTCACGCCGACGAACACGAGGATCAGCGCGAGGCCGTGCTTGAGGAAGTGGAACAGCCCGATCAAACCCGCGACGGCGAAGTACAGGGCGCGCAGGCCGCAGATCGCCATGACGTTCGAGCTGTAGAGCACGAAACGGTCGTGCGTGATGCCGAGCGCCGCGGGGACCGAGTCGACGGCGAACAGGACGTCGGTGGCCTCGACCACGAGCAGGCACAGGAACATCGGCGTCGCGAACGAAAGCCCGTCGCGCTTCACGAAGAACTTGGCGCCGTCGAAGTCACTCGTCACGCGCAGGAAGCGTCGCGAGAAGCGCAGCACGATGTTCTTCTCGGGCTCGATCTCCTTGTCCTCCGCGAAGGCGAGCTTCACGCCGGTGATGAGCAAGAACGCACCGAGGATGTAGGTCGTCCAGTGGAAGCGCTCGACCAGCTCCACGCCGAGGAAGATGAACACGGCGCGCATGACGAGCGCACCTACGATGCCCCAAGTGAGCACGCGGTGCTGGTTCTCCGGCGCGATGCGGAAGAACTTGAAGAGCACCACGAACACGAACAGGTTGTCGACGCTGAGCGCTTTCTCGGTCAGGTAGCAGGTCGCGTACGCCGCCGCGGAGTCGGCGCCCTTCTCGTACCAGACGACGCCGCCGAGCGCCGCGGCGAGCGCGATCCACACGATCGTCCAGCCCAGCGACTCCTTGAACCCGATCACGTGCGCTTGGCGGTGGAAGACGCCGAGGTCGAGCGCCATCGAGATCACCACGATGGCGCCGAAGATCAACCAGAGGACCGTATCACCCACAGAGCACCATCTTGATGTGCGGCGGCAGCCGCTTCGCGAGTCCGTTGACGACGTGTCCGCGGATCAGGTTGTAGACCGCACTGCGCTGCGTGGCGCCGACCATCACGGCATCGACGCCCAGCGTCTCCGCTGCGCGCACCATGCCTTCGACCGCGTTGTACGACACGGTCCAGATCGGAATGAGGTTCATGCCTTGGCGCTCCGCCTTGCGCGCCGCGTCGAGCAGCGGCCCTTCGGCGCCGGAGCGCTTGGGCGAGTCGATCTCCGAGTTGCGCACGAAGAGGCCCGTGCGCTCTTCGATGAAGAGCGCGTAGATCGTCGTTCCTCCGAGCCCCTTCTCGCGCAGGATCGCCTCCTGCAAGAGGGAGTCGTTCATCGTGCGGATGCCGACGAGCGTGTGCGACGGATACAGCGCCACGATGTTCTCGGCTTGCGCGAGGCTGAAGATCTCGGTCTCGCCCTTCTCCAGCTCGTGCTCGGAGTGCTCGATCGTCTCTTGGGCGATGCGCTTGAAGAGCGGCGTGCCGTAGAACCAGTCCGTGAACCACTTCTGCTGCGTGCCGATCGCGAAGAGCAGGCCCGCGATCACGAGCAGTCCGCCGAAGATCGTCGCGTCCTTCTTGACCATCAGCGCCGTGAACCAAGCGACCACGACCATGATCGTGGTCGCCACGCCGAGCCAGAAGCGCAGGCTGCGGTCGTTCTCGCGCCAGCGCGTGAGGTCGAGACCGAGCGACGTCAGCACGAACGCGCCCAGCAACCCGAACGCATAGAGGTTGCCGAGCATCACCAAGTCGCGGCCGGTGATGAGGACCATCAGAATCGGCACGAGCGTCGCGATCGCGATCGCCACGTGCGGCGTACCGAAGCGGCGGTTGCGCCATGTCACGAGCTCGGGCATGAAGTGCGCGTCGGCGAGTGCCAGGAACACGTGGTACGCGCCGATGATCGCGGTATTCGCGGCAAACAAGAGCAGCGAGCTGGCCGTCGCAACCACCGCGATGCGCACGGGGAAGCCGCCATAGACCTGCGCGAGCTCGCTGATGAAGCGCTCCTGCTTCAGCTCGTCGCCCTTGATGTCCGCACCGAGCAGACCGACCGTGAACAACGTCAGAAGAGGCGACGTCAGTAGGATCGAGCCGACCACGAAGCGCATGCCCTTCGTTGCGGTGACCTTGAGCGGCAGCTTCATCGCCGGGCTGAGCTGGCTGATGCTCTCGAGGCCCGAGAAGGCGAGCCACGCGCTGGAGTAGCCGACGAGCAAGGTCGGCGCGGTGAGCTCGGGTCCGTGGAACACGGTGTCGAGCATCGCGCTCCAGCCGTCGGGGCCGAGCTTGAGCAGCGTCGCGCCGATGACGCCGATGTTCACGACGAATGCGGCGGCGGCCATCACCAGCGCGAGCACCGCGCTCTCTCGGATGCCGATCGTGTTGATGAGCGCGAGCAGGAGCAGCGCCGCGATGGCGACAGAGACTACGTGCTCCTCCAACCACGGGAACACACTGCCGAGGTACACGACGCCCGAGAGCGACGAGATCGCGCTCGTGACGAAGTAGCTGACCGAGATCAGCAGTCCGCCGATCAGGCCCATGCGCGGGCTGAAAGCCTCGCTCGCGACCGTCACGACGCCGCCGCCCTCGGGGTGACGCCAGCAGATCTCGATGTATTTCTGTGCGAGCAGCACGAAGCCGATGAGCGCGACCGCGACGAACAATGGCGCCGCGTCACCGACCTGCTGGTACAGGATCCCCGGCACGTAGTAGATCGACGTGCCGATGTCCGAGAACACGACCGCCCACACGAGCAGCGGCGAGAGCTGTCGCAGCGACGCTCCTTGGGAGCGCGCGAGTTCCTGAGTCGAGGCGGGACCCGTTTGCATGGTTGCCGACCACGCGCGCGGCAGGGCGCGCGCAGTCGGCTCCGGTGGCTCTCAGCGGAAGAAGGCCAAGGTGACGATCACGAACAGCGGAATGAGGATCCCGAGGCTGTAGGCCATGTAGCCAAAGAAGCCGGGCATCTTGACGCCGTTCTCCTCGGCGATGGCCTTGACCATGAAGTTCGGGCCGTTGCCGATGTAGGTGTTGGCGCCCATGAACACGGCGCCGCAGGAGATCGCCATCATCAGCGCCTGCGCCGCGTCGCCCTTGTTGAGGAGGTCGCCGAGGTATGTGGCGCCCTCGACGGGGATTCCCGCCTGTCCAGCGGCCGTTGCGGCGAAGGTCAGGTACGTCGGAGCGTTGTCGAGGAAGCTCGACAGCATCCCCGCGCCCCAGAAGTACTGCCAAGGCTCCGTCATGCCGAAGCCTTGGCCCGCGATCATGCGGTCGCCCTTGCCCCACGCGTTGAGGATCTCGAGCGCCGGGGCCATGCAGACAAAGATGCCCGCGAACAGCACCGCCACCTCGATGATCGGCGTCCACGAGAACTTGTTGAGAGCGCGGTTCTGCGCGTTCGTCGTGAACCACGCGCCGAGCGCGCACAGGACCATCAGGCCTTCTTGCGCGCCGATCGGCCACGGCTTGCCGCCGGTGAAGAGGCCGCTGCCCGAGCCGTAGATCGCGAACACGACGCCGAGCAGGAACAGGAAGTTGAGCCCGCCCTCGATCTTGAGCGGCTCGTGCTGTTGCACCTCTTCGAGCTGCGAACCCGGACGCTCGCGCTCTTCCTTGGCGAACACTTGCTGGTCCCAGACGTTGAAGGCGACGAGCAGCGCGCCGTTCACGAGCAGCCACTCCTTCCACAGGTTCAGGGTCCAGCCGAACGGCACGCCCTTCAAGAAGCCCAAGAACAGCGGCGGGTCGCCGAGCGGCGTTAGAAGTCCGCCGCAGTTCGACACGATGAAGATGAAGAAGACGACGATGTGCACCTTGCGCACGCGCGGCGCGTTCGCGCGCAGCAGCGGCCGGATCAGGAGCACCGAGGCGCCCGTGGTGCCGATGAAGCTCGCGATCACCGCGCCGATGCCGAGGATCGCGGTGTTGAGCAGCGGCGTGCCCGACAGCGACCCGCGGATGTAGATGCCACCTGTGATGATGAAGAGCGAGCCCAGCAGGCAGATGAAGCTCACGTACTCGTGGGCCTTCTCCAGCAGCACGTGGGTGCCCGCCGAGCCGTGGGACATCACCATGTAGGCCGCCACGGGGACGCCGCAGAGCGCCGCGACGATGCCCTTGTTCTTGTTGTGCTCCCACCAGTGTCCGGCGAAGAGCGGCAGGATCGCGATGGCGAGCAGGATCGCCACGAACGGGATCAGGGTCCAAAGCGGCATGGCCGCACCCATGCCCTTGCCGCCTTCGTCGGCGAGGGCCGGCGAGGCCAGCAGGGCGAGGGCCGCGGGCGCCCGCAGCAGGCCAGGCCGGGCTAGGGCGCGCGAGGCGCGTCGGATCAAACCGTGGGACATCGAGGGACAGCTCCGTGGGGGAGGGGACCGTGTGGGGGTGCGAAGCGTTGCGTGGGGGGAGCGCCCGCCGCGGTCTGAACGGGAACGAGTCTGAGGCCCGCGCCCCCGCGGATCAAGCGATCAACTGCTCCCCCTACCCCCGCACTTCGCGCGGTTTTCTTGCGGATTTCGGGCAAGTTCGGGAGGCCGGCATGGGGGGTTAGCGCGCTGCGCCGCCGCTCGGCGGCCGTGGTCGCAGCTCGGGCGGGAGCGCTGGGGGGCTCGCCATGACCCCCGCCCAGTCCGCCCCGAGGGTCCGCTGGGCGAGGCGCAGGATGTTGCGGGCGTCGTCGAGCGCTCGGTGGTGGGTGCCCCCGAGCTCCAGCCCCGCCCGCGCCAGCGCCTGTGCCATGCCGCCGGGCTTCATGTGGAGCCTTGGGCAGCAAAGGTGTTTCAAATTGAGTGTATCTGGCTCGAAAGGGACCCCGACCCCCGCCCGCTGGCAGTCCCGCGCAATCTGGCGCCGATCGTAATCACCCCACGAGGCAAAGCGCACCTGCCGCGGGTCGCCGAGCCACTCCACGAAGCGCCGCAGGGCCTCTGCGAAGTGCGGCGCCGAGTTCACATCGGACTGCTGAATGGTAGTCAATTGGGTGCAAAAGTCCGACAGGGTCGGAAACAGGGTCGGTCGGACGAAGGCCTGATACTCGCGCTCGGGCTCGCCCCCGAGCGGATCGAACAGGATCGCCCCGATCTCGATCGTCTCCATGTCCTCCTGCACATGGCGGTCCCGGGCCCAGCAGGTGGCCTCCAGATCGACGACGAGCAGCTTGCGGTGGCCCATGGCGTCCTCGCCGCCCGAGGCTACCAAGCCGTCCGCCCCCGCGGACCTGCCGCTCACCCCATCCGCGCCCGCTCCGTATCCTCCGCCGCCATGCCGCCGTGCCCCCTCGCCCCCTCCGGCCCCGTGAGTCGACCGTGCTGAGGTCGACGCGCTGGCGCTGGGCGCTCGTGGCCCTGCTCGGACTCCCCGCGCTCGTCGTTCTCGGCCTGCGCGCCTTCGTCGGCGACCTCTTCCTCGTCGACAGCGGCTCGATGGAGCCCGTGCTGCACGGCGACCCCGAGGGCGGCGATCGCGTCTTCGTGCGCTACGAGCGCCGCCCCGCGCTCAGGCGCTTCGACCTCGTCGTGCTCGAGCGCCCCGGCGAGCGCGCACCGCTGGTGAAGCGTGTCATCGGACTTCCCGGCGAGTCGATCCAGCTCTCCGGCGGCGATCTGTACGTCGGTGGAAGCCTGCTCGACGAGGACGCACGTCGCGCGCCGTGGGTGCCGATCTTCGACACCGAGCTGCACGCGCTCGGGGATCTGTTCCACTTCGACCGTCCACGCTGGAGCGAGCGCGACGGCGTGTGGCGCGTCGACGGCCGCGGCGCGCGCGGCGTGTTCGCGCGCCTGCGTCCCCGCCTTCAGGATGACCACCTGCTCCCCGACGGCCGCCGCGTCGAGGGCCGCAACCCCGTCAACGACGCGGCGCTCGAGCTCGACGTGCGCCTCGCCGAGTCGTTCGGCACGCTGATCCTGCGCCTCTCCGAGGAAGGCGATCTCTTTTGGGCCGAGCTCTCGCGGGGCTCGGAAGGTCGCCTGCGCGCGCGGCTCCTGCGCGCGACGCGCTCGTCCGGCGGCGACACCGCACCCGAGGTGCTCGGCGTCAGCGAGTTCGAGTACGACCCGCGCGACTGGCTGCGCGTGCGCTTCTCCAATCGCGACAACGACCTCGCCCTCGATCTCGACCTCGGCCCGCGCACCGGCGCCCTGCGCCACCGCTACACGCGCAACTCGCCCACTCAGCGCACGCCCGACGGCGGCATGATCCACGCCCTGCCCCGCATCGAGTTCGGCGGCGATGACCTCGACCTCGAGCTCCGCCGCGTGCAGGTCGAACGCGACACCACTTGGTTCAACCTCGGCCGCTTCGCCACCTCCGAACCCGAAGTCCTCGGCCCCGACGAGCTCTTCGTCCTCGGCGACAACTCCGCCGAATCCCGCGACAGCCGCGAGTGGGGCCCCATCCCCCTCGACTCCCTCATCGGCACCCCTCGCTCCATCCTCTGGCCCCGCTCCCGCGCCCGCGACCTCTGAGCGGTCAGGCGTCGAAGAGCGGCGTGCGGGTGATGGGGGTGTCGAAGGACTCGTTGGCGGAGGTGACGTAGAGGTGGGCGTCGGAGATGGAGAGGTCCCAGCGGGTGGTGCGGTCGAGCTTGGACTCGAGGGCGCGCAGGAAGGGCTGGGGGAAGGGGGTGACGAGAAGCTCGGTGGCGCGGTGGATGCGCTCGCCGGCGAGGGGGGTGCGGAGGAGGTCGAGGGTGCGGTCGGTGTAGAGGGCGACGCGGGGGCAGGACTTGGAGGCCTTGTGCAGGCGGTCGGCGGAGGGGGCGCCGACTTCGATCCAGGCCGTGCGGCGACCGGTCAGGTCGTGGATCGACAGGGCGGGCTCGTCGGTGTCGCTGATGCCGCCCTTGGAGAAGGAGATGCCTTCGGCGTACTCGAGGCAGTAGGCCAGCACGCGGACGAGCAGGAAGGCGGCGCTCTCGGAGGGGTGGCGGGCGACACGCAGCTCGAGGTTCTCGTACACGCCGCGGTCGGCGTCGGAGAGGGAGATCTCGAAGCGGTAGAGGGTGGCGCCGAGGCCCATGGGGCGTCGGAGGATAGGGCAAGGCGGCCGCGATGGGGCGTCCGACCCTCCGAAGCGGCACCCTTTCGGGGTCAGACCACGGCGCCGAGCGGAACCGCGAGGGTGTGGGCCGTGAGCCGGTGGGCGTCCTTGCCGGTGTGGATCACGAGGCCGAAGGGGGCTCGTTCGCCGTGTTCCGCGCAGAACTGCTCGAGCACCTTGGCGTCCTCGGGGCGCGCGGAAGGCGAGGACTTGACCTCGATCGGCAGGCGGCGCCGTCCCGCCTCGAGCACGAAGTCGATCTCGAGGCCCGTCTCGGTGCGGAAGTGGTGGAGCACGGGTCGGGGCGTGCGGTTCTCGAGCGAGACGAGCAGCTCGTTCAAGAGCCAAGCCTCGAGCCATGCACCGGGCCGCGGGAGGCGATCGAGCTCCTCGACTGTCGACACGCCACACAGATGCAGCGCGAGTCCGGTATCGCCGGGATAGAGCTTGGGGGACGCGATCAGCCGGCGCGAGCGCGACTCGAAGAACGCGGGGACCAACGTGGCGAGATAGGTGGCCTCGAGCAGGCTCAGCCAGCGTTGCGTCGTCGAACGTGCGAGGGCGGCGTCGCGGGCGAGGTCCGTTTGGTTCAGTAGCCCGCCCGTTCGCAGCGCTGCGAGTTGCATCAACCGACCGAAACCCGGAAGGTCGTCGATGCGCGCGAGTTCGCGGAGGTCGCGGCGCAGGTAGGTCGCCGCGTAGTCCTCGAGCCATTGCGTGCGTTCCGTCGTCGACGAGGCCAGTGCCGCAGGTGGAAACCCGCCGCGAAGGGCGCGTTCGCGCCAGTCGAGTTCGAGCGCGGGCTCGAGCCGCGCAAGCGCGTCCTCGGCGTCCGTCGCATCGAGCAACGCGCTCCACACATTCGTGAGCGGGCGCCGATCCGCCTCGCGCGCCGTCATCGGCCGCAACGTGAGGTACTGCGCTCTCCCCGCGAGCGACTCGCCACTCGTGCGCGTGAGCAGCAGGTTCGCGGACCCCGTGAGGAGAAACTGCCCGGGCCGCTTCTCGCGGTCGACGACGTACTTGACGGCGAGCAGCAGATCCGGCGCTCGCTGAACTTCGTCGATCGTCAGCCGCGGCTCTTCGAGCACGAGCGTTTCTGGCGCCCCTCGAGCCCGCGCGAGCGTCGGCAGGTGGTCGAGCGTGAGGTAGTGGCGCCCAGCGGCGCCCTCGAACCCCTGCACGAGCGTGGATTTGCCGACCTGACGAGCCCCGCAGACGATCACCACCGGAGCCCGGCCGAGGGCCTCGTTCATTCGCAGCGAGAGCTGCCGATGCAGTGCCTGCGGGTCGCCCATTGTGCGGTCCATTATCGCCCATTGCACGGGCGATTTCCAACATCAGGCCTAAATATCTGTCAAAGATCAACTTATATCGCCCCATCCGCTCGGCGTGAGCGGGCACCTAGGTGACCCGACCGGACGCCCCATGCGGCTTTGGAAGCGAGCGTCACCTCGACGGAAGGGCGGGGTTGGAGGATCGTTGGGAACCGTGAGCCAAGCCTTCCGAGACGATCCGGGTGTGCGCTGGATGCTGGAGTACCAGCGTGGCGACGAGGCGGCGTTCGACCGCATCGTCGAGGCGTACTCGGGGCAGCTGTATGCGCTCTTCACGCGCTTCCTCGGGCCGGTCCCCGAGCGCGAGGACTTGGTGCAGGACGTGTTCTTGCGCGTGATCCGCGCGCGGGAGCGGTACCAACCGACGGCGCGCTACTCGACGTGGCTGTATCGCATCGCGTTCAACATCGCGGTCAACCGCACGCAGCGCGGGGCGGACGAGGCATCGCTCGACGACGGCACGAGCGACGACGGCGAACCGCTTTGGAGCGAGGTGGGGGACACGCGGGTCGAGTTGCCGTCGGAGACGTTGGAGCGCGGTGACGTCGTGAGCGCGGTGCGCGCGGCGATCGCGTCGCTGCCCGAGGCGCAGCGCATGGCGCTCGTGCTCGCGAAGTACGACGAGCTCCCCTACGCGGAGATCGCGGTGGTGCTGCGCTCGAGCGAGAAGGCGATCAAGTCGCTCGTCCACCGCGCGCGAGAGAACCTGCGCGTCCGCTTGGCGCCGTTCCTGCAGCAGGAGCTTCCGTGAACGCCTGCCGCCAATTCCGCACACGCCTCGCGAGCCTGCTCGCCGGCCGCGCCTCGAGCGCATCGTTCGGCGAGCTCGCGTGGCACGAACACCTCACCGCGTGCGCCGACTGTCGCGCGCTGATCGAGGCCGAAGAGGCGCTGGAGCACTTGCTCGCGTCGTTGCCCGAGCCGCAGCTGCCGGCGGAGCTCGCGGGACGGCTGCTCGCGCGGCTCGAGCCCGTGCGTGGCGAGTCGACGCTCGACTCCGTGTTGGAGCGTGGCGACGAAGTTGCGGTGCCCAAGGCGCTCGCGGCGCGGATGCTCTCGCGCCTCGACGGTGCGCGCACGGCCCAGCGCGGCGAAGCGGAGCTCGACCGCGTGCTTGCGCGCTTGCCCGAGCCGGAAGTGCCCGAGGAACTCCCGCGGCGAACGCTCGAGCGGCTGGCGTTCGCGCGTCGTCCGCGGCGCGCCTCGCAGCCGCGCCTCGCGCTGGCGGCGGCCGCGCTGCTTGCCCTCGGCGTCGGCGCGTGGCTGCTGACGCGCGGAGTTGCCGTGGACGAGAACGTCGCGCCGGAACTGGCCTCGGGTCCGACGCCGCGCGCTCCCGCCGTGGCGCCGCGCGAGCGCGTGCTCGACGAGCCGCCGGCGGATCTACTCGCGTCGCTCGACCTACTCGAGTCCTGGGATCTCGTCGTCGAAGACTCGGTCGAGGCGGACGTGCTCGCGCTCGACGCCTTCGACGCGCTACTCCTCGACGTCGCGGACGAGCTCGGCGACGAGCCGCGCACGGACACGGCCCCTGAGCGGAGGAACGGCTAGCCATGCGCGCCCACTACCGCGTCGTGCTCGTGCTCGCGTGCCTCATGCTGGGCGCACTCGGCGTTGTCGCTGCCCAAGGCGAGTCGCAGCGCGAGCTCGAGCGCGCGCGTGCGCGCTGGAATGAACTCTCGCCGCAGCGGCGAGCTGAGCTCACCGAGCGCTTCGAGCGCTGGAAGTCGCTCCCGGAGGCGGAGCGCGCGCGACTGCGCGAGCGCTTCGACAAGCTGGAGCCGATGCGCCGCTCGGCGCACGAGTGCCTGAGCGACAAGGCACGCAGCGAATTCGCGCGCCTGCGTCCCGAGCAGCAGGCGGAGGTGCGCGTGGGCGTGGCCTCGCAGCAGATTCAGGAGCGCGGGCGCGAGCTTCTGGAGCGCTTGCCTTCGCACTGGCGCGAGCGCTTGGAGAGCGCCGAGCCCGCGGAGCGCGCGCGGCTCGTCGAGGAGTTCCGCGCGCGCGTCCACGCCAAGGCGCTGGAGCGCGTGGAGCGACTCGTGGGTGAGGATGCGCTCACGGCGGAAGCTGCGGCGAGCCTGCGCAGCGCCACACCCGAGGAGCTCGCCCGCACGTTGGTGGAGTTCGAAGTGCGGCGCTTCCGCGAGCGCGTCGAGCGCGAGGGACTGCCCTCGTACATGAGCGCGAACGAATGGGAGCAGTGGAAGTCGCTACCGCAGTCCGAGCTGTGGGAGCGGTTCCATCGAGCGCGTCATCAGCACGAGCACCATGGTCGCGAGAAGGGCGAGCGGGGCGAGAAGGGCGACGACGGACGCCGTGACGCGCGCGGCGACGAGCGGCGCGAGGGCGAGCGCAAGCTGCTGAGCGATGCGGAGCGCCGCGTGCTCGGCGCTCTGAAGCCTGAGCCCGAGTGGTTCGTCGAGCTCGTCAACGCCGAAGTGGAGACTCGGATGGAGATCATCGGCTCGCGACTGCGCGCGCGGGTGCTCGGTGTGTTGGAGGCGGAGCCTTCGCTCGTCGCGCAGGAGCGGCTCGCGGAGCTTCGTGCTCTCCAAGGACGCGAGTTCTTCGAGGCGCTGCACGTCGCGCTGCCGCAGCTCGAGCTGCCCAAGGTGCGGCGTGGGCCCAGCGGAAGGCCACCGATCGAGCGCGAGGGCGGACGGCCGCGCGCATTTGGAAACCGCTAGTTTCAGGGAACTTCTTTCGCACCGCGCGCGCGGGCGAGGAGGGATGGCGCGGCTTGCCGCCGCAGCGTGCTAGTCTTCGGCGCGCCGTGAGCACCTCCCAAGCCCCCTCGAGCAGCCCGGGCAGCCTCAACGTCGCGTTCTGCAAGCAGGACGCGCGCGAGACGTTCCGTGCGTTGCTGCACTATCTGCCCGTGTCGCTCGCGGTGCGCGAGATCCTGCGCATGCGCGTCCTCGCCGAACGAGGCACGCTGCGTACGCCGCTGCTCGACGTCGGCTGCGGCGATGGCCTGTTCTGGGAAGTGCTGACGCGCGACCTCGCCTCGGGCCGCTCGAGCGGCGTGCAGGGCCTCGTCGGTGTCGACATCAGCGACTCGGAGCTGCGGCTTGCGTCGCTGCGGCTCTCGTCGCTCGGCGGCGAGGTGCTCAACTTCGACATCTCCGGCAGCGGCCGCGCGCGCGCGCTCGACGAGCGCATCGGCGCCTTCCGCACGGTGATCGCGAACTGCTCGCTCGAGCACGTGCCGCGCCTCGAGGACGCGCTCTCCAACATTCGCCGCTACATGGCGCCGGACGGCGAGCTGTGGCTCTTCGTGCCCGCGCCACGCTGGAGCGACACGTTCGTGGTGAAACGCCTGCTGGGCAAGCTCGGCCACCGCGTGTCGGGTACCTACGGCGGCATGTGGGACGGCTTCTACCAACATCACCACCTCTACCCCGCGTGGGTCTGGCAGCACCTCCTCGAAGCGCAGGGCTTCGAGTGCGAGATCTCCGCGCTCGGTTCGGCGCGGGGAAATCGGCTGGCCGAGCTGTGGCTCCCGCCCGCGCTGCTCTCGTTCCTCTACAAGTCGATCTTCGGCCACTACCCCGCGCGGCTGTCGCGGCCCTTCAAGCTGCCGCTCTTGGGCAGCATGCAGGAGTACCTCGACGAAGTTCAGCGCGGGGACGTGATCACGCGCGAGCTCGAGCATCCCGAGGTGGTCGAGTACGCGATCCGCTGCGTTCAGCGCAAGCGGTAGACCTCGATCACAGGCCCGACAGCGTCGACGCGCAACGTGCGCGCGAGCACGTTGGGCCAGCCCGGGAGCAGCTCGTCTTCGAAGGGGAAGCCCCACTCCGACTGCGGATCCGAGGCGTCGGGCGCGCTGCGGAAGACGAGCTCTCCGCGTGCGCGCACCTCGTGGCGAAGGCGATCGAGCACGGGCTGCGCAGGCTGGCGCGACATGTCGAGCACGAAGTACCCGGGGCCGAGCGCCTGCACGTAGCTCGCGGCCTCGCTCTTCATCCTCGCGACGCCGAAGCCGAGGTCGGGTCGCGGCACCAAGTAGCGCAGGTCGAACTTCGGCTCGGGGAGCGACGCCGCACCGACGCGCTTTTGCCAGATCGACCAACGCGAGAGGATCGCGGCGGGGCGCTTGTCGGCGGGTTGCAGGCTGTCTTGCGTGCGCGCGAGCGGGAGATCGAAGAACGGCGTGATGTAGATCGGCGTGCTCGCGCCGTCGGGCTGAGCGGCGAGCCAGTGCGCAGTGCGCTCCACCGTGTCGTCTTGCGAGCGGAGCCGCGCGAGGCGCAGCGACGCAACGCTCGGCAGCGCGAGCGCCGAGAACGCGAGGGTTGCGAGCGCGCCGCGTGCGAGCTTGCCGCCGCGCTCCCACCAGAAGCACACGCCCCACGCGCCGAGGACGGCGAGGTACGGCAGGAGCGGGATGAGGAAGCGCTCGAACGTGTTGCGGAAGAGGCCCGTCACCACGAGGTAGGGCAGCGCGAAACCGGCGGCGACCCAGAAGTCGCTCCAGCGCTCCCACGGCCGATAGATGTCGAGCTTGCGCGCGATCCACGCGCCGAGCGCGAGGACGAGCAGCGCGAGCAGGCCCGGCTCGTAGTAGACGAGCGTGCGGCCGAGCGTGAGGAACCCAAGGCCTTTCCAGTCGTGCAGGTCGAGCGTGTGGTCGCCCCAGATGAGTCGTGTTCCGACGAGCTGCGGGTCGCCGTACGCCGCCTCTTTCCCCTCGAAGTAGAGGTACGGATAGAAGACGGCGAAGGACGCGGCGGCAAGCGCCGCGAGCACGAGCGGCAGGCCCCACACCCGCCACGAGAGCAAGCGCGCGCTCAGGTGAACGTGTCGCAGCGTCGCGAAGAGCCACGCGACGGAGAACGGCGCGAGGAGCGCGAGTCCGCTCTGCAGCGTGCCGATGCCGATGGCGACGCTCGCGGCGGCGAGCGCGCCGCTGCGCCAGCTGGGTGAGCGCGCGAAGTGCATCGAAGCGAGCACGGAGAGCAGGAACACGGTCGACGCACCGGCGTGCGGTCGTGCCTGCTGCGCGAAGAACTGCATCAGAAAGCTCGCGGCAAAGAGCGCCGCGGCCAGCAGCGAGCCAGCGGGCGGGAGGAAGCGGCGGGCGAGCGCGTAGACGAGCGGGACTGCGAGCGCGGCGAGCACGGCCATCGCGATGCGCAGCTCGACATAGGCGTGGGCGGCGGCGGCGAGGTGTTCCTCGAGCGGGTCGTTCGGCGACGGGGTGGGCGTCGAGTCCGGCAGCAGCGAGAGCAGGCCGGGGAAGAGGATCGGGTACTGCGCGTCGTTGTGGTGGGGGTCGGGCTCGGTGGAGCCGGCGCGCAGGAGCTCGACGTGCAGAGCCATGTGCGCGTCGGCTTCCTTGTGGTGCGGCACGCAGTGGTCGATGCCCACGAGATGCAGCGCCAGCGCGGCGAGCGTGAGCACGATCAGAGCGAGGGAGGTACGCACCTCGGGCGAGGATAGCAGTGCGGCGGCGCGCACTCACGAAGGACGCGCGGGTGCGAGCTTGGCGGGGCACGGACGGAAGGCCATGATCGAGTCGGCGATGGAAGAGCGGGAACCGAAGGGCGGTACGTGCGCGCTCGTGGTCGGCGCGCTGATGGCGTTCGCGCTTGTGCTGCGGCTTTGGACGCTCGACTTCGGCCTGCCCTACACGCAGGAGCCCGACCCGCACATCCTCGACCAGATCGCGCTGCTCTCGAAGCCCGACTGCGACGAGCGCGACATCTTCTACAGCTCGATCTATCCGCATCTGCTCGCGCGGCTTGCGATCGCGACCGGGGCGCCCGTGCAGGTGCCCGACGGTTTCGAACGCCTCGACTTCGAGGGCCAGCTCGCCGTCGCTGCGCGCATGCATCACCACGTGCGGCTCCTGATCGCGTGGCTCTCGATCTTGATCGTGCCGGCGACGTTTTGGCTCGCCAGTTTCTTCATGACGCGGCGCTTCGCGCTCGCTGCGGCGGGACTGGCGGCGGTGAGCACGCTCTCGCTGCAGTTTGGTCAACAGGCGCGCCCGCATGCGGCGGTCGCTCCGTTGATCGTGCTCGCGGTGGCGAGCTGCGTGAACCTGCGGCGGCGCGGCGACTGGGGGTCGTTCGCACTCGCGGGCGGGCTCTGCGCGCTCGCGCTAGCGACGCTCACCAACGCGTTCGCGGTGTTGATCCCCGCGGGGCTCGCGTACTTGCTGCGCAACAACGCGCGGCACCGCATCTTCGATGCCAAGCTGCTGCTGCCGCTCGCGCTCCTCGCCCTCGCCGTGCGCGTCTTCTATCCGTTCTTTTTCGTGCCGACGCCGCCCGATGCGGTGATGCCGACGGAAGAGGGCACGGTCAGCTTTGGCTGGCAGACCTTCAATTGGAGCGAGTTCCAAGGCGCGGGCTTCCCGACCTTGTTCATGACTCTGTGGTACTACGAGCCGGTAGCTTCGCTGCTCGCGCTCGTCGGCGCGTCGGCGTGGATCCTGCGTCGCTTCGATGGAACGGCGGAAGCACGCGAGCGTCGCAAAGACTTGATCGTGGCGTTGTCGTTCGCGCTGGCCTACGCGCTCGTGATCGGGCTGCAGCGCCGCAACCAGCAGCGCTTCGTCCTCCCGCTCGTCCCGTTCGTTTTCGCGGGCGCTGCCTACGGACTTGCAGCGTTGTGGCGCACGGCGCGTCTGCGCACGCTTGCGTGGTCTGTGAGCGCGCTGTGTGTGATCCCGCTTTGGGCCTGCCTTGGCTACACGGCGATGCGGCTGCGGCCCCACACGCTGGAGCAGGTTGCCGAGTGGGTTCGCGCGCACGTCCGCCGCGGCGAAGAACGCGTCGCGATTCACCTTCTGTGGGACGTGCCGCTCGCGCGCGAGCACCGCAACTTCGTCGATGCGCAGGGTGCGCCCCGCAAGCTCGCGTTCAGTCCATGGCTGATCCATCAGACGGAGCGCATGGACGCGTTCTGGGCGGGAGAGCGCTGGGACGTCGAGCCGCTCTACCCGCAGCGCGAGCGTTGGCCGCAGGTCGTCAAAGATCCCGCAGCGCACCTCGACGAGGTCGACGCGGACTACGTGGTGCTGCCCGCGGGCGAAGGGGTGGGTGTTACGCCGCTCACACGCGCCATTCGAGAGGAGCTCGTGAGGCGCGGGGCAACGCGCGCGTTGGAGCTGCCTGCGGAGTCCCGTCCGCCGGTCTCGGGTTTGGAAGGCCTCGATACCCCGCATTTCACGTGGTACGTCTCCACGCGGCGCTGGTTCGGACCCCAGCTCGAGGTCTACGCGCTTCCGCCGAGCAGGTGACGCGCGCTCCGTCCGCATGACGAACTTGTGAACCCGAGCGAGCACTGGAGCCGGAGCCATCGAGAAGCCCCCATCGAGAGCGCTAGACTCCAGTGAGCGAGGCGCGCCGCATGAAGATCCTGATTGTCGATGACGATCCGAAGCTGCGCGCCTTCGTCGCCAAGGGACTCGAGACTCAGGGCTACTCCACCGTGGCGGCGGGCGGCGGGAATGAAGCGCGCTCGGTGCTCGCCACGATGGGCCCGTTGCCGGATGTGATCTTGCTCGACGTGATGATGCCCGCGGGCGACGGCATGTCGTTCCTCGAGGAGCTGCGTCGGCGCGGCATCGAGACGCCGGTGATCTTCGTCTCCGCGGCACGCAGCGTCGAAGATCGCGTGCGCGGTCTGCGGCTCGGCGCCGACGATTTCCTCGTCAAGCCGTTTCAGTTCGAAGAGCTGCTCGCGCGTATCGAAGCGGTGGCGCGTCGGCGCTCGCGGCCGACGGTGTACGAGGTCGGCGATCTGCGCATCGATCCTTTGCGCCGCATCGTCGAGCGTGGCGGCGCGCGCATCGACTTGAGTCCCAAGGAGTTCGACTTGCTGCGCACGCTCGCGGAGGCCCGCGGTCGCACGCTTTCTCGCATGGAGCTGCTCCAGCAGGTCTGGGGCATTCACTTCGATCCGCAGACGAACGTGGTCGACGCCCTCGTCGCGCGCTTGCGCCGACGCATCGAGCGCGGTGGAGCGCCCCTGATCGAGACGGTCGTCGGCGAGGGCTATCGCATCGCGACGCCCAAGGACGCGCGGTGAACCCGCAGGCGCGACGCTCCTGGTCGATCGCCGAGCGCGCCACGGTCTGGTTTGCGGCGACGACGGGGACCGTCGTGCTCGGCATCGCGGGCTACGCGACGTGGGAGGTGCGTCACTCCAAGGACAACGAGATCGACGCACTCGCGACGGAACGCATGGCGGAGCTTCGCACCCGCTTCGATCCCGCCGAGGAGCTCGAGTCCGCGTCGCACGCCGGCGAAGTGTTTCGGCAGCGGCGCGCGGAGTTCACTCGGCTCGTGGATGCGATCAGTCGGCAGAGCGGCGACAACCCGCTCGGCGTGCGGGTGATCGATGCGACCACCGGCGAGTCGCTCGGCGACTTCGGGCAAGTGCGGCTCATTCCGACGGAACTTCCGGTGCGAGAGGAGCCGCAGCGTCTGCCCGGTGATCGCTTCGCGCACAGCGACCGCCTCGTGAGCGACATCCACGTCGTCATGGTGATCGACGGCCGCCACCAGTACGACGAGTGGCGCCGCTTCGCGCTCACGGCCTTCGCGCTGGCGATCGTCGCGGGCTTCGGCGCCTATTTCTCCGGACGATTCTTCATTCAACGCGCCTGCGAGTACATGAGCGCGCTCGCCAAGCGCACGCGCGAGGTCCGCTATTCGACGGAGCAGGTCCGCATCGAACCCGGCTCGGTGCCCGAGGAGATCGCCGAGCTCGTGCGCGCGCTCGAGCACATGCTCTCCAACATTCGCGTCGAGGAGGAGCGTACCCGCTTGCTCGCGCGCGGTCTGGCTCACGAGCTCGGCTCGCCGCTGCAGAACCTGATCGGCGAGACCGAGGTCGCGCTGATGGCCAAGCAGGATCCGGCGGAGTATCGGCGCGTGCTCGAGAGCCATCTCGAAGAGCTGCGCGACATTGGCCATGCCATTGGCAACCTGATGACGCTCGTCTCTCAGCGCCGAGGCGAGGGCGGCACCGCGAGCGAGCGCTTCGACCTCGGAGTGGAGATCGAGCTGCGCCTCGCCCGCGAGCGTGCGCACGCGCTGCGCAACGGGATCGCGCTCGACGTGCGCATCTCCGGCGACCTCTCGATCTCGGGTGACCGAGAAGCCCTGTGGCTCGTCGTCTCGAACCTCGTCGCCAACGCGATCGACTACACGCCGCGCGGCGGTCAAGTGCGGCTGGAGCTGTGTGACCAAGGCGAGCGGGTGCGCATCGTCGTCGACGACTCGGGCCCCGGTATCCCGCCGGAGGAGCGCGAGCTCGTTTTCGAGCCTTTCCGCCGCGGTGCGACGCGCGAAGGCCGACGCGCGGGGTACGGACTCGGGCTCTCGATCGTGCGCTCCGCCGTCGAAGCCCAAGGCGGCACGGTGCGCATCGACACCTCGCACTTGGGTGGGGCGCGCTTCACCGTCGAGCTGCCGCGCGAGCGCGCCTGAGCGCCTGTCAACGCGCGAGCGCGACGACGAACACGCGCCGCGAGCCGGCGAGCACGCTCCCGCGCAACGCGAGCCGCGCGCGCCGCCGACGCGCTGGCGTTGCCACGCCCACGCGAGCAGCGGCAGACTTGTTCACCAAAGCGGGCGGGCCCTTGGCGAGCATGCCGCTGCCCCCCAAGAGACCTACGAGCAGGGTCCGATTCCGAGCGGATCGAATGTTCCCAGCGACCTGCGCGTTGCAGTAGAGCGCGCCCACCTGACCCAAGGTCAGAAGCGCGTCGAGCGCCATGCGCGCACCGTTCCAGAAGATCCGTGCGAAGCCGGGGAAGAAGACGGGACCGAGCGCTCTTCGAGCTTCCCGAATCACTGCCGCGCAAGCCGCGCGGTCCTCCACGCGGCCGCCGCGATCGAAGCGACGGATACGCGGCGAGTCGCGAGGTCGCTCCAGTCGGTCGGCGGGCCCGCAGATCTCGCGAGCCACTACACCTGCGGCGGCCTGTCGGGACAGAGCATCCCGCAGCGCCGCAGCACGAGGAACTCGTCGTGGAGGTAGATCCACGTCGCGATAATCGCGTAGCGCGGCTCGTGGGGCGCCCACAGGTCGCGCACGGCGGCGCACGCGAGCATGGGCACGAGGAACCACTACCAGCGCGGTGTCCAGCTCGGGAATCGGGGCGGCGTAGTCACGCGGGAGCGGCCGTTGCTACCCTCTGAGTAGCGTCTGACGCGTGCAAAATTGAGCGATTCCCACCTGAACGCAGCCCCGAGCCACGGTCGATCCAGTGGCCGAGTTCTTGCGAGCCGAGCAGGTCGAGTTCAGCCTCCTCGCCCTTGTCTACAACGAGACAGACAGCGCCGGCCTGCTGTGTATCAGCACGGATGCGAAGTATTGGACGAATGGACGCGCTGGGGGCTCGTTCTGGTCGACGAAGGCAGCCCCGACGGCTCGACGGGCGTGACGAAGGGGCTGTACCGCGACGACCCGCGCGTGCGCTGCGTGTTCTTCGCGCGCAGCTGCGGTCAGACCAGCTCGATGCGAGCGGGGATCGAGAGAGGGCGCGCCGTTCATGGCGCCGCTCATGCCGACATGCAGAACGACCCCGCGGACCTGCCGAAGATGCTGAGGCTATTCGGCGACGCGGACGCCGTGGTCGGCTGGCGCATGAAGCGCAACGATGACTTCGGGCGCCGGGCGAGCTCGAAGATCGCGAATGCGATCCACAACAAACTCTCGCACGACCAGATCCGCGACACCGGCTGCTCGCTCGAGCTGTTCCGCACCGCCGCGATCCGTCAGGTTCCGCTGCACGTCGAGGGCATGCACCGCTTCATGCCGACTTTGATGCGCTACCTCGGCTTCAAGGTGCTCGAGCACCCCGTTTCCCATCACCTGCGCCGTGCGGGCGTGAGCAAGTACGCCGTGGCAAACCGCGCGTTGCGGGCGCTGCGCGATCTTCTTGCTGCTCGTTGGATGCGGACTCGCATCCGTCGACTCCCGATCGTGGTCGGGGAAGCCGACTTGAGCCACTGCTGATGTCCGCGCCCACGCTGCCGCTGGAGGTCGCCGGCTGGGCTGGCAACGCCTGCTTTTTTTCGCGCTTCTTCGTGCAGTGGTACAAGAGCGAGCGCGCGGGCAAGAGCGTCGCGCCGCCTAGTTTCTGGTGGCTTTCGCTGGTCGGTACCGTGCTGCTAGGCGCGTACTCGTACTCGCGCGAGAGCTACGTGCTCGTGTTGGGCTACGTGATCAACGGCCTGATCTACGCTCGCAACCTCAAGCTGCATCGACCCGGCTCCGCGGCCCCTCGTGCGGCGCTTCTCGCGCTCTTCGCCCTACTCGCGTTCAGCCTGCTCGTCGGTGCGGCCGTGTACGAGGTCCAGCGGCGCGCGGAAGCCGAGCCCGCGTGGGTGGCCGTCGCGCTCTTCGGTCAGAGCCTCTGGTCCTCACGTTTCGTCGTCCAGTGGTGGGCGAGCGAGCGCGCCTCGGAGAGCCACTTCCCGCGCCTCTTCTGGTGGCTCTCGCTACTGGGCAACCTGCTCCTGCTCGCCTACACCGTCCATCTCGGCGACGCGGTGCTCGCGTGGGGCTACGTGCCCGGCCCGCTGGTCCAGATCCGCAACCTGATGCTGGGGCGCGGCGCTCGCAAGGCCGAGTGAGGGAAGGAAGTTCCCGAGACCGGCCCGGCGGACTTGCAAGGCTTGGGTCGCGCGGACATCGGGGTCGATTTCCGGGGCCCTCGCTGGGTTAGATTCTGCACCGCCATGAAGTTGCTCGCGTTCCTCGCCACGCTCCCGTTCGTCACCGGCATGGCCCCCGCTCCGAGCGAAGACCCGACGGCGCGCGTGCGTGCGCTGGAGGCCGAGCTCGCGCGCGGCGGCATGCGCTTCGAGACGCCGACGGCGGTGCAGCAGGTCGGCGCCGGCGAGTTTCAGGAGCAGGCGCAGGCGGAGCTCGAGCGCCTGTACGGCGAGGGCTGGCTCGAGACGCAGTCCTTCGTCCGCGAAGCGCTTGGCATCGACCGCAGCTCGAACCGCGCGGCCGTGCGCACGGCGCTCGGGCGCTCGCAGCTCGGTTGCTTCGCCGTCTTCTACCGCACCGACACGCGCACGCTCGTGATCGACGACTCTCGGCGCGACGAGCTGCGCGATGCGGAGCTCGCTCGCGCGCTCGCATTCGCATCGCGGGCACAGGAGCCCGCGCTCGCAGAGCTCCTCGCTGCGCCCCGCACCAGCGAGAAGGTGCAGCTCGTCCGCGCGCTCGTCGCGGGTCAGGGAGAGTGGGCCACTCTCGTGCTCGCCGAGACGCGCGCGGGGCGCGATCCCGCACAGCTCAAGTGGGAGAGCCTCGACGAGCCGCTCGCCGCGGGCGTCGGCGACACGCTCAGCCGCGAGCTCGTGCGCTCGGGGCGCGATCACGTGCTGCGGCGCTGGCGCGACTTTGGCTCGGCTGGGATCACGGGATTGCTCAGCGAGGCGCCCGCGTCGACGGAGCAGCTCTTGCATCCGACCAAGCTCTACAAGGATCGCCCGCGCGCGCTCGACCTCCCGCAGTGGCCTGCCGAGCTCGGGCTCACTCTTGTGCGCGAAGAGTCGTTCGGCGAGCTCGGGCTCTACGCGCTGCTCGTCGAGAGCGGCGTCACGCCCGCGGTCGCGCGAGTCGCGACGGTGGGATGGGACGGCGATCGCGCGCAATTCCTGCGCGACTCCGCGGGGCGCTTGGCCTTCGTCGCGCGCATCTCCTTCGATCGCATCGACGACACCGCGCAGTTCACGCTCGAGCTGCGAGAGCGCGCGCTCGGTACCGTGATTCCGCGCGGGTTCGTCCTCGACTGGATTCGTTCGGAGAACGTTGCGACGGTCGACGGACTCGTCGCGACGCTCAACGGGCAAAAGCCGGGCCTCAAGGCCAACCGCGAGGATCAGGACTCCACGATCCTGATCGAAAAAGCGCTGGAATCGCTGGTCGATATGCGCCCGCGCGTCGAGGGCGGTCGCTGGGTGCTGCCGCGCTTCGAGCTGTCGATCCCTGTTCCCGAGGGCTGGATCACCGACACGCTCGGCGGCCAGCCGTTCCTCGTCGGACCGCAGATCGGGCGCTTCAAGGACAACCTCAGCGTGGTCGCCCTCGAGGCCGAGCGCGGGATGTCGCTCGATCAGTGGATCGAGAAGCAGAAGAACATCCTCGCGAACTCGCCCGGTCTCACGCTCGATGCGGCGGAGCGCCGCACGCTCGGCACGCGCGACTTCGCTTACGTGCGCTACCACGGCAAGATCGAGGAGAACGAGCTCGACTGCACGATGCTCGCCTATCTCCTCGACGGACGTCCCGTGTTGGTCACCATGTCGATCGCCAAGGACAACGTCGAGTGGCTGCGGCCGCGCGTCGAGAAGTGCTTGCTCGATGCCAAGGTGGGGGCGGTGCGCCCGCCGGCGTCGAAGTGAGCGCGGACGAGGGAGTCCCGACGCTGTCCGCGAGTGCAGCGCTCGCGCTTCGCGACACGCTGTGGATCGATCTGCGCTCGCCCGGCGAGTTCGCGGCCGACCATGTTCCCGGTGCGCACAACGTGCCACTCCTCGACGACGAAGAGCGTGCGCTGGTGGGGCTCCTGTATCGCCGCGAGTCGCCCGAAGCGGCGTTCGCCGTCGCGCGCGATCGCGTGCGTGCGTCCGCGGAACGCATCGTTGGTGCGATCGCCGCGCTCGCGCGTTGGGAAGTGCCTCAGGTCGATGTCGCCGCGCTCGTGGAGGCACTCAGCCGCGACGGGATCGCCGCGATGGATCGCAGGGTTGCGGGCCGCTCGTGCGCCGCGGTTCCAGAGCGTCCCGTGGTGCTCTGCTGTTGGCGCGGCGGCCTACGCTCGCGCAGCGTGACCGCGTTGGTGCGCGCGCTCGGGCTCGAGCGCGCCGTCGCGGTCGAAGGTGGATACAAGCGCTGTCGCACCGAGCTCCTCGCTCGATTGTCGGGCTTCACTCCGCCGCAGACCTATGTGCTCCACGGACTCACGGGAGTCGGCAAGACGCTCGTGCTGCGCGCCCTCGAGCGCATCCGACCCCATTGGACGCTCGACCTCGAGCTCGAAGCGGGTCATCGCAGTTCGCTCCTCGGCAGCGCCGGCCTGCGGCCCGCGTCGCAAAAGCAGTTCGAGAACCGCGTCGCCCAGCGCATCGCGCGCGGCTTTCCCCGCGGCGTGATGGTGGTCGAGGGCGAGAGCCGCAAGGTGGGGGACGTGATCGTGCCGAGCGCGGTTTGGCGCGCGCTCGATGCGGGCGTGCACCTCGACCTCGTCACCGGGCAAGAGCGCCGCATCGACGTCCTGATCGAGGACTACCTCGCGACGCAGGAGAGTCGACTCCAGCTGCGTGAGAGCCTGCGCGCGCTCACCGAGCGCATTGCGGACGAGTGGGCCGCCCCGCTCGTGCCGTTGCTCGACACCGGACGGGAGCGCGAGCTCGTCGCTCTGCTGCTCGAGCGCTGGTACGACCCCCGCTATCGCCACTCGCAGCAGGGCCGCCGCTTCGAAGCGAGCTTTGACTCGACCGACCCCGACCGCTGCGCGCACGAGCTCGCCGAGTGGATCGTGCGCGATGCCGCGGGTCGCTCGCTAGACTCCGCGCAACCATGAGCACCGCTGCGTTCCCTCGCATCCACTCCACAGCGATCGTCGACAGCGCCGCCCATCTTGGCGCGGGAGTCGAAGTCGGACCCTACTGCGTGATCGACGCCGGAGCGGTGCTCGGCGAGGGCTGCAAGCTCGGCGCCTACGTCCGTGTCCACGGCTGCGCGAAGATCGGAGCCGGGACTTCGATCCGTGACCACAGCGTGATCGGCGGCGAGCCGCAGGACGTCAAGTACAAGGACGATCCTTCACGCGTCGTGATCGGCGCCAACTGTCGCATTCACGAGCATGTGACCGTTCACCGTGGCACCGGCGCGGACACGGAGACTTGGGTGGGCGACGGCGTGATGCTCATGGCGAGCTCTCACGTCGGCCACAACTGCCGCATCGAATCCGGCGCGATCTTGGTGAACAGCGCGATGCTCGGCGGCCATGTCCACGTGGGCGAGCGCGCGTTCATCTCCGGTGGCGCGGCCGTGCACCAGTTTTGCCGCGTCGGTCGCCTCACGCTCGTCGGCGGCGTCGCGATGGTGACGAAGGACGCGCCGCCCTTCTCGATCGTCGCGGGCTCCTATCCGATCCGCTGGCGTTCTCCGAACACGATCGGCCTGCGCCGCGCGGGCTTCACCACGGAGCAGCGCACGTCGGTGCGCCACGCTCTCTCACGCATCTTCCGCTCGGGCCAGAGCCCCGCGAAGGTCGCACACGAGCTCTCCAAGAGCCCCGTGCCCGAAGTCGCGGAGATCGCGCGCTTCGTGCTCGAGTCCAAGCGCGGCGTGTGCGCGGGCCCCGCGGGAGTCCGCGCGGCCGCCGACGACAGCGAGGACTCCTTCTAGCCGCTGCGAAGACGCACGGGCCCGCGCTTCACAGCATGACTGTGAAACGCAGTGCGTTGGAGAGGGAGGTTGTGGATGCGCTCCCGGGGTCGCGCATCCACCACTGACAGAAGACGAGGTCTCCGGGCTCGATTCCTGCAGCGCTGAGCTCCCCAGTCGTGAACTGGAAGGCATGCGTGCCGGAGCAATCGACGCCGGTCAGGGAACCATTGGAGTTTTGTGCGGGCGTGCGCCGCGTCGGAGATCCCACGCACAGGGTCCCGCCTTGGAACGGAACCGCAATCGCCGAGCTGCCGAAGAAGAGGAGGCCCGTGCGCTGATTGAGAGCGTTCGAGCAGGTCACCTGGAAGTTGCCCGCTCCGAAGGAAGGCGCTGCTCCGTTCGTTCCAATCGCGGGTATGCAACCTGCGGAGTTGAGCTTGCCAACGCAATAGGTCACGGCTTGATTGACGCGCAAGCGAGCCAGCCCATGCCGCCGCACTCCGTGGAATTGATCGAACTGGCCGCCGACCAAGGCGCGACCATCCGCCAGCAATTCGACCGTTCGACAGCCCGCCGTGGTCGTCGTCAACAGCGTGGCGAAGGTCGAATCCACGACACCGCTCGAGTTCAGGCGGATGACGCCTTCGGTAGCTACGGAATCGAAGCTCTCGAAGTTGCCCACCGCCAAGATACGGCCATCGGAGAGGAGTTCGATGTCGCTTACGTCTGCGAGCGTGCCCGTTCCGGGGAAGAAGCTGGTGTCGAGGCTGCCACTGGCGAGGATGCGCACGATGCCGCGCCTCGAAAACGTGTTGTACGTACTGAACAATCCGGCCAGCAAGACGCGCCCATTGGGCTGGACGATGATGTCTTCCACCGCCGCAGTGCTCGTCAATCCAAAGGCGGTCTTGACCGTGAACGTCGGGTCTAGAGCTCCCGTTGTGGTGAGATGCGCGACCGACTTGCAGTTCACTCCGTTGACGCTGTCGAAGGTGCCTCCGATCCAGACCGAGCCGTCCGACTGAATGGCCGTGCACTCGACCCTGCCGCCGGCGGTCGAGGTGTTGAAACCCGGATCGATGGCCCCCGAAGGCAACAAGCGCGCGACCGCCCCGGCCGAGACGCCGTCGTAGGTAGAAAAGAGGCCGCCGATCAGGACCTTCCCGTCCGAGAAGCGTTGGACGGAGTTGGTCACATCGTTGGCTCCGGAGCCCACAACGAAGGTCGTATCGAGCGAACCATCCGCGTTGAGCCTCAACACGTTGGCGCGGGCCGTGCCTCTGTAGCTTCCGAAAGCTCCAACCACGAGGATCTTGCCACTGGGCTCAATCTCGAGGTCGAGGACTCCCAGATTGGTGAACGGCAGATTCGGCGCGAAGCCGCTGCCCGTGGTGAACGTCGTGTCGACACTGCCATCGCTGTTGAGGCGCGCGATGCAGCTCCGCGGCAGGTCGTTGAAGAAGCTGAACTCTCCGCCGATCACGAGCTTGCCGTCGCTCTGAGCCTTGACCGCATTGATCGGTCCGTTCGCGCCACCGAGCGGGTTGAAGGTGCCATCGACCGTCCCATCCACCTGCACTCTCGCGAGGCGACCGCGCGCGCCGTTGTTGTACACCGTGAATTCGCCGCCGATCACCAACCGCTCGGCCGCATCGAAGGCGATGCTGTTGACTGGTGCATTGGCCCCGAGGCTCGAATTGAAGGTCACGCTGGGAGCGCCGCCCGCCGTGAGGATCGCCAGCCGTTGGCGCGGGAGAATGCCGTAGCTCGAGAAGTCACCGCCGACCGCGATGGTGCCGGTGCTGGAGATCGCGATGGAGTGAACCGGTCCGTTGGGGCTGTTCAGCACGCTCGTGTCACGCTGACCCGTGGAGAGCAGGCGCACGAAGCCCGCCTGCGACACTCCATCGACCGTCGTGAAGGAGCCGCCCGCGAGGACCTTGCCGTCGCTCTGCAGCGCCACCGCGAGCACGGGACCGTTGAGCGAGGCCGGCGTGAACGTGGTATCGAGCCCGCCGAGCGCGTTGAGTCGAATCACGCGCCGGAAGTTCAGGTTGTTCCAGCTCGTGAAGTTGCCTCCGACGAGGATGCTGCCGTTGGGCTGAATCGCGAGGCACTGGAGGATGCCGTTGGGGCCGATGCCGGGCTGGAAGAACGTGTCGACGGATCCATCCGCGTTGAGCCGCACGATGTTGTTGCGAGCCAAGCCATTGAACGTAGTGAAGGTGCCTGCGACGACGATCTTGCCGTTGGCCTGCACCGCGATGGCGCTCACGAGCCCGTTGGCGCCCGTACCCGGATCAAAGCTCGAATCGACGAAACCATCGGCTCGCAAGCGGGCGATGCGACTGCGTTGAAGATTGTTGGCGATGGTGAAGTCACCGCCGACGATGGCTTTCCCATCGCTCTGCAGCGCGATGGCATGAACGGCGCCATTCAGTGACTGCCCGCCTCCGTAAAGGATGTCCCGACGACCCTCGGTGTCGACGCGCTCCAAGAAGCTGCGCGGCTCCTCGTTGTAGCGGGTGAACTCACCACCGATCAGGATCTTGCTGTCGGCTTGGATCGCCACAGCGTGCACGGTCCCGTCGGCGCCGAAGCCAAATTCCGTGTCCGCAAGGTTGAAGGTCGGGTCGTTGAGCCCCTCCTGCTGCGCGCGAGCGATCGTTGCGAACAGACTCAGGAAGAGCGCGAGGACGAGGTGGGAGGTGATGTTTCGGGACATGAGGATCGACTCAGGTGCTTGGGAATCGAGAGCGGACGTCTCTGCTCCGTCGCTCGAGAAGCTACCGACATTTCTGGATTTCGGGGGATTTTGGGGCAGGACAGTGCAGCAGCTCTAGCTGCCTCAATCATGGCTCGAACGTCACGACCAGCGCGTTCGAGAGACCCGTGGTCGAAGGGCTGGCCGGATCGCGCATCCACCACTGACAGAAGATCTGGTCGCCTGCCGAGAGCGAGAGCGCGGCGAGCGTCGCGCTGTCGAAGGCGAAGTCGTAGGTGCCCGTACAGTTGGAGCCGCTGAGCGACCCACCCGAATTGCTCAGGGTCGTGCGCGTCGTGGGCAGGCCCACGCAAAGGGTCCCGCCTTGGAAGGGCGTGGCGAGCGGCCGACGCCCGAAGAACATGAGCCCGCTCTTCTGGTTGAGGGCCAAGATGCACGACACGCGGAAATCGGCCGAAGAGATCGATGGCGGAAGTCCGTTGGTGCCGATGGACGGGACGCAGCCCGCCGAGTTCAGCTTGCCCACGCAGTAGCTGCTCGTTGTGCCCTGCAACAAGAGCGCGATGCCATGGCGTGTGGGACCGTGGAAGCGATCGAAGTCGCCCCCGATCGCGCAGCGGCCGTTCGGCAGCACGGCGACCGCGCGAGCGCCGCCCCCCTCGCTCGATCGAAGCGTGAAGCTCGGATCGAGTGCACCGTTGGAGAGGAGCCGCGCGACCCCATCGGTGGACACTCCGGCAAAGCTGTCGAAGTCTCCAGCGATCATCAGCTTTCCGTTGGGCAGGATCGCCACGCTCCGCACCTCCTCCAACGTCCCGTTCTGGGGCGAGAACGAGATGTCCACGCTGCCATTGGAGTTGATGCGGGTAATTCCTCGGCGCGAGAAGTTGTTGAAGCTCGAGAAGATGCCGGCGGCCACGATGCGGCCGTCGCTCTGGATCGCGAGGTCGAGCACCTTGCCGCCGCCGATGCCGCCGGTCGGGGCGAAGGTGGTGTCGAGGGCGCCCGTGGGAAGCAGGCGCGCGATGCGGGTGCATGCGACGCCGCCCACAAGGCTGAAGTCTCCGCCGACGACGATCTTGCCGGTCGCATCGATGGCGATCGCGCGCACGACTCGATTGGGGCCCAGAGAGCCCGCAAAGGTCAGGTCCAGCGAGCCGTTGGAGTTCAGCCGGACGATGCGAGAAGCGCTGAAGCCGTTGAAGCTCGTGAAGTCGCCGCCGAGCAGGTACTTGCCATCGGGCGTGCGAACCACGCGCAGCACGTCGGAGTCTGGGCCGGTACCTGAGTTGAACGAGGTGTCGAGGGAGCCATTGGGAAGAATGCGCGCGACCGATGCGCGGGGAGTGCCGTTGAAGCTTGCAAACGCTCCAACGACGACGATCTTGCCGTCGGGGTCGAGAGCGATGCTCTCCACGACACCGACGCTGTTGCCGGAGAGCGGGCCAAATCCAGCTCCGATCGAAAAGCTGGTGTCGATCGTCCCATCCGACGCGATTCGAACGAGTCCATTGAACGGGGTGTCGTTGAAGGAATTGAAGGCGCCTCCGAGCAGCAGCTTGCCGTCGGGCTGGGCCACGACGCTCCGCACGCTGTCGTCTGCGCCTCCGCTGTTGTTGAAGCTCGCGTCGATGACGCCGCTCGAGCTGGCGCGCGCGATTCCCCGACGGCTCTTGCCCCCGTAGTGGTCGAATGCGCCCGCCACCATGACCTGTCCGTTCGCGAGCACCGCGAAGTCGTGCACGCGTGCATTGGCACCGCTGCCAGGTGCAAACGAACCATCGAGCGCTCCGGTGGGCAGCAGTCGCGCAATACGCGGGCGAGAGTTGAAGTTGATGAAGCGGAACTCGCCTGAAATCACGAGCTTCCCGTCGGATCCGACGGAGATCGCATCGACGGCGCCGTCGAGAATCGGACTGAACGCAGTATCCAACTGCCCGTTCGGGAGCAGGCGCGCTAGGAACGATCTTGCGGTCCCGCCAACGGCGGTGAAGGCGCCGCCGATGAGCAGCGAACCGTCGGCGAGCGCGACCAAGGCGCGGACCTCGCCATTGGGCTCCGCCGGAATCACGAGGGTGCTGAACTCGCCCGTGGATTGAACCCGCGCGAGGTTGGCTGAGCCGAAGCCGTCGTAGCTCGCGAAAAGGCCGCCGACCCACATGGCGCCGGAGGGAAGCAGTGCGATGTCTTGAATCGAACCGGCTGGCCCGTTGCTCGGAGCGAAACCAAACTCTGGCGTTCCGTTGGAGTTCAGTCGCGTGAGGCCTGGCTGCAGGGCTCCGGCCACGAATTGGAACGAGCCGCCCACGAGCAACTTTCCGTCCGGTTGCACGCGGATCGACGTCACCGGAGCGTCGAACGTCGCGAGGGGATTGAAGCTCGAATCGAGGGTTCCGTCGGAGTTCAAGCGCGCGAGTCCACGTCGCAGCTGACCGCCGGCCTGCGTGAAGGCGCCGCCGACCAAGATCTTTCCGTCCGCCTGAAGGGTGAGCGCATGGACGGGGCCGTCGAAGAGCGATCCGCCCTGAAAGTTGAGGTCGCGTCTTCCGTCGGGAAGGAGGCGTTCGAGGTACAGGCGCGAATCCGCGTTGTAGCGCTGGAACTGTCCGCCGATCAGCACGCCACCGGCAGCGTCCACAGCAACGGCGAAGACCGTGTCGTTCGCGCCCTCGCCGAGGCCCTCCTGGTCCGCGAGATTGAACGTCGGATCATTCGCTCCGTCTTGACTTGCAGCCCACGAGGGGCTCAGGAGGCAGGCGAGCGCGAGGGCGGTCGGAACTACACGAGCGAGACGAGCCATGGCGATGTACGCGCGAGTGTGGGCGCGTTGCAGTTGCTTCGGTCGGAGGGGGGGCGCCGGAAGGGAACTTCCAAAGCGCCCTGAGGGTACCTAGGACCGGCAAAAAGGGGGGCATTCCCAGCAATTTGCTGAGAATTGCCTCAGCCTCCGCTCTTCGCATTGCGGGTGAGAAGCGCCGCGCCTTCGCGGACTTGGCGGAGGAATTCTCCAAGGCTCTGCGCAGAGCGCGCGCGGCGCCACAGATAGGTCGGACGCAGATAAAACCGGCGGATCATGCGTTGCTTGAGGGCGAGCATCGTGGCGCGGTCGAGCGACTGCGTCGGCAGCTTGGCTTCGGCGCCGCCTTGGTCCATCACGAGGTCCTGCTCGTCGACGAGTCCGAGCTCGATCGCGCGGCGACGGAAAGGCGTACCGAAGCGCGGGACGGCCATGTTGAGGCTCATGAAGTCGAGTTCCAGCTCCAGTGCGAGCTCCAGCGAAGCCCGCAGGGATGCCTCGGTCTCTTCGGGCAGGCCGATGATGAACGTCCCGACCGTGCGCAGACCGTGGCGCCGCGCGCGCGCGAACCCCTCGCGTACGTCGCGCAGCTCGTAGCGCTTCTCGTAGCTCGCGAGTACCTCGGGGCTCGCGCTCTCCACGCCCATCATCACGGTGTGGCAGCCTGCCCGCCGCATCGCTGCGAGCAGCTCGTCGTCGCTGCGATCCGGTCGAACGTACGTCGTCCACGAGAGATCGCCGCGGCGCTCGAGCTCGGCGCACAGCTCGAGGCCGCGCTTGCGATTCACGCCGAACGTCTGATCCATCACGAAAAGCTCGTGGATTCCGCGTGCGCGCAGATGATCGATCTCGTCGAGGACGCTCGCGATGGGGCGCGACGCGTGGCCGAGCGTCGACATCACGCAGAACGTGCAGGGATACGGGCAACCCCAGTCGGTGAGGATCGTGGCGAAGCGCGCGGAGCGTGCGAAGGAGAAGCGATAGCCGCGCTGCGAAAAGAGCTCGTGGCGCGGCCGCGGCAGGTCGTATTCGCCGCGCAGCTTCCCCGGCGTGCCGAGCGTCTCGACGCGCCCGTCGGAATGGCGCACGGTCGACCCGCGAGCTCTCCCGAAGTCTCGCTCGAGTAGCGCGAGAACGTCGGCGCTCACGAAGTCTCCCAGCACCGCTTCGAGCCACGGCTCGTCGCGCAACCGTTCCTCGGCCTTCTCGTGGAGCACGTCGCCGATGGCGATCACGCGCCGACCGCGGGCCGCCTGCGCGCGAAGGAACTCGCGGTCTTCCGGCCACGAGACCGAACCGACGAGGCTCACGATCGCATCCGGCGCGAAGGTGTCGATGCGCGCGTCGGCGGCTTCGGGCGAGAGCTCCTCCGCGATGCAGTCGAGCACCGCCGTGTCGTGCGCGCTCGCCACCCGCCCCGAGAGCATGACGAGATCGATCGGGTGGAACAGATAGTTCGACTTCGTGGTCTTCGAGCAGAAGTAGTCGCGAATGTACGTGCGCTGACCCGGAGGGTTCAGCAACAGGACGCGCATCACTCCCTCCGCGGGTCGATTCCGTCGGGGCGTCGCTCGGGCTGCGGCGCGAGCCCCGCTTCGAAGTCCGTGCCGAGCGCGAGGGCGCGTGCGGATGCGTGCACTTCGTCGACCGAGATCGACACGAGGCACTGCGGTTCGCCGTAGATGCACGACGACACCTTGTTTTCGTGCACGTTGATGCACGGGCTGCACGCGGGCGGACGGTAGAGCGCACGAGCGCGGAGCCCGAGCGGACCGTACATGACCGGCGTCTCCGGCCCGAAGAGGCCCAAGGTCGGCGCCCCGATCGCTGCGGCGAGGTGCATGGGACCGGAGTCGTTGCTCACGACGATGGTGGAGCGCGCGAAGAGCGCGACGAGCTCGCCGGTCGAGAGCTCTCCCGCGAGATTGACACAGCGCGGGCTCGCGACGCGGTCGCAGATGCCCTGCGTGTAGGCGCGCTCGGAGGCGGAGCCGATGAGCACGACGGGCCAGCGCTCGCGCTCGATCCAGCGGCGCGCAAGCTCGATGAAGTTGGCCGCGGGCCAGCGCCGCTCGAGCGAGAGTTCGCCCGCATTGGGGTTGAGCACGACGAAGATGTCGTCGTCGCCGATGCCGTGCCGCTCGAGCGCCGCCACGGCGCGCGCTTCCTCGTGCTCGTCGAAGAAGCGCGGTTTCACCTCATCGCCGGTCAGATTGCGGCCGTCCTCGCCGCCGGCGAGCGCACGGAAGTTGCGCGCCACGTGCCAGTAGCGATTGAACATCACGGTGTCGGTGTGAAAACCGCCGCGCCAAACGCTCGGGCTCGCGAATCCATGGCGCTTGGGCGCGCCGGAGAGCGTCGAGATCAGCGCCGAGAAACGCGTGAAGAACTCGAAGTCGTAGACCACGTCGTAGCGGGTGCGTCGCAGCTCGCCCGCGAGCCGCGCGACGCGCGTGAGGACGTGCAGCCAGCCAGCTCGAGCGACCTCGAGAGTGATCACGCGATCGAAGACGTTGAGTCCGCGCGCAAACTCTGCGTTGCCGGCCAGAGTGAGCAGGGTGATCTCCGCGAACGGATGGCGCTTGCGCAGCGTGGCGATCGCGGGAGTCAGGAGCTGCAGACTGCCGATTCCCCAGAACTTGATCACGAGCACGCGCTTGGGCGGGTACTCGGCCTCGCGCTCGCGGAAGAGCTTCGCGGGCTGGAGCAGCGCGCAGGCGGCCAAGCCGAGCGCCTGATCCGCCCTCTGCAGGGCCTTCATCGAGATGCTCGCTCCCACGCGGTCGAGTATAGCCCTGCTCCGTGTGGCTGCAGCCCTCGGCGCTGCTACCCTCTGCGCGCCCCATGCGGAACCGACTGCACGCCGCGCTCGTGCTCGCCCTCGCGCTCGCGTCCGGCGCGGCCGCGCTCGTCTACGAGGTGGTCTTTTTCCGTGGCTTCGGCTTGGCTTTCGGAGTCGCGAGCCACGCTGTCGCTGCGGTCGTCGGCGCGTTTCTCTTCGGTCTCGGGCTGGGAGCATGGCTGGGCGGCCGCTGGCTCGCGCGTGCGAAGCCGCTGACGGCGTACGCGTGCGTGGAGCTCGCGATTGCGCTCTACGGGTGGTTCGCGCCCGACTTGATGCGCTTCGCGCGCGGCTCGGTCGAGCGGGGCGAGCTCGGCCTCGACTCGCCGCTCGTCGCGCTGCTCGCGGCGTTCGTCCTCCTCGCGTGGCCTACGATCTGCATGGGAGCGACGTTCCCGCTGCTCGGCCGTGCGGTGGCGCGCGACGGACGCAACACGTGGGCGAGCGTCGGGTGGCTGTACGCGATCAACACGCTCGGCGCGTGCCTCGGTGCGCTGCTCGCGGCCTACGCCCTGCTTCCGCGCTTTGGCCTCACGGGAACCACGCACGTCGCGGTCGCCGCCAACGTCGCGATCGCGCTCGTCGCGCTTGGGCTGGCGCGCAACGAGCAGGACCATGGACAGCTCTTGTCCGAGGCGGGTCCCGAAAGCTCGCAAGCACCGGCTCCTGCGAGCCTGCTCGCCTTCGCGGTCGCCACGCTCGGCGCTGCGTCGCTCGCGCTGCAGGTACTCGCCCATCGCGTGATCCTCTCGCTGCTCGGCGGCACGGTGTACGTCTTCGCCGCGATCGTCGCGGTGTTCTTGCTCGGCATCGCGCTCGGCGGGGCGCTCGGGGGACACCTCGGCCAGCGCACGCGGCGGCCGGCCACGCTGCTCGGCGTACTAGCGCTCGCATTTACGCTTTCCGTGGGCATCGGACTCGCCTTGCTGCGTTCGCGCGCGGGCGGGGAGGACCTCCTGCTCGGCCCCGACAACATCGCACTGCTCGAGCCCGGCGAGTGGGTGAGTGAGTATCCGCCCTCGCGGTATCTCGCTTTGACGGTCTCGCTCTCGGCGCTCGCGTTGCTCGGTCCGACGCTGATCTCTGGCGCGTTCTTCCCGATCGCGCTCGCGTGGGCTCGCGGCACCGGCGCGCAGTTGGGCGCGTCGCTCGGCCGCGTGTACCTGTGGAACACGCTCGGCTCGATCGCAGGTTCGTTGCTCGCGTCGTTCGTGCTGCTGCCGGAGCTCGGACTGCGCGGAGGCTTCGTCGCGCTGTGCGTCCTGCCGATTCCGTGCGGGGTCGCGCTGCTGTGGAGCGAAGCTGCGAAGGTCGAAGGCGCGCGTGGGGCGCTGCGTTGGGCAGCGCTGGCCGCGAGCGGGTGTGGGTTCTTTGCGCTGCTCCCTGGCGCGCCGCCGGGCACTCGCGAAGAGCTGCGCACGGTGTTCGTCGCCGATGCTGCGGCGTCGAGCGCCAAGGTGCAGGAGTTCACGGACTCCACCGACTCCGAGCCGATCCGCAACCTGCGCGTCAACGGCAAGACCGTCGCGTCGTCGATCTTCATCGACCGACGGCTGCAGTACTTGCTCGGGTGCATCTCGACGCTCGCGCACCCCAAGCCCGACAAGCTGCTCTGCATCGGCCTTGGTACGGGCATGACCTCGGCGGCGATGGCCGTCTGCGGAGGCGAGCTGACGGTGGTCGAGCTCAGTCCGGCTGTCATCGAGGCTGCGCGGCGCTTCGAGGCGTGGAACGCGGCGCTGCACGCGCGCGACGACGTGCGCATCGTCGCGGACGACGGCCGCGCGTGGCTGGCGCGTACGAGCGAGCGCTTCGACGTGATCTCCGCGGATCCGATCGATCCGTGTGTCAGCGGCTCGGCCTATCTTTACACCGAGGAGTACTACCAGCTCGGGCGTGCGCGGCTCGCCGAAGGCGGCGTGATGTCGCAGTGGATTCCGCTGTACGACCTCGCCCCGAGCGACATCGCGGGCATCGTGCGCACGTTCCGCCGCGTATTCCCTCACGCGACGGCGTGGGTCACCGGCTACGACATGCTGCTGCTCGGGAGTGCCGAGCCGTTGCAGCTCGAGCTCGCACGCGTCGCTGAGCGCATGGACGAGCCTTCCGTGCGCGAGCTGCTCGAGGCGGTGGGGATCGAGTCCGCCGAGGAGCTCTTGGGCTGCTGCTTCGCAGGCCCGGAGGCCCTCGCGTGGATCGAGGAGCGCTCCGACCGTCCGAACACGGACGACGACCCGTGGATCGAGTTCCACGCGCCGCTCGCCGCCTACGGCACCTATCCGCTCGAGGTCTACCGCTGGCTCGCGAGCGCGACGGGCGAGCCGCCGCTCGCAGGATCCGACCGCTTCCAACGCGAGGCGGTGCTCGCCGAGCGCGCGCGGCTGCAGCGCGGTGCGCTCGACTTCGTCGCGGACATCGATTCTGGTGCGGGCTATGGTGCGGCCCGCACCCGCTACATCGAGTTCCTCCGGCGGCGCTGAGGCTCCATCCCCAAGCAGGGCGTGAGGTTGCGGCGATGGGCCGTACGACCGATTGCGGCGTGGGTTCCGCGTGGCGGCTCGCTAGACTCCACACTCCCCGCGCGGCTCTCCTCCGTCGCGCGCCACCCCTCAGGAGATCGAGCGCTCGAATGTGCGGCTTCATCGGCATCTACGGACCCAACGGCAGCGACGTGGCTCTGGAGATCTACGAGGGCCTGCTCGCCGTGCAGCACCGCGGCCAAGACGCAGCGGGCATCACGACCTTCACGGACAAGTTCCACGTCAAGAAGGGCCTCGGCCTCGTCCGCGACGTGTTCAACGAGCGCAACATGGCACGCTTGCGCGGACCGATCGGCGTCGGACACGTGCGCTACCCGACGGTCGGCGTCGGCTCGGACGAGGACGTTCAGCCGTTCCACATGGTGTTCCCCATGGGCATCGCCATGGCGCACAACGGCAACGTGACGAACTTCCTCGAGCTCAAGGAGCGGCTCGCGCTCAAGGGCGTGCGCCTTGGATCGTCCTGTGACGTCGAGGTGATCCTGTACGTCTTCGCGCGCGCGCTCGCCGATCGCGTGAAGCCGACGCAGAAGCCGACTCCGGAAGACGTGTTCGCGTCGGTCAAGGTCGTACACGAGAAGGTCAAGGGCGCGTACTCCGTCGTTGCGATCCTCGCAGACGGCGGCATGGTGTGCTTCCGCGACCCGTTCGGCATCAAGCCGATCGTGTTCGGCCAGAAGCAGACCGAGCAAGGCACGAGCTTCGCGTGCGCGAGCGAGTCCGTGGTGCTCGACGTCAACGGCTACGACCGCACGCTCGACATCGGCCCCGGCGAGTGCGTGTACGTCGATGCCGCGCGCGTGATCCATCAGCGCAAGCTCGGCGACAAGCCGCACCGTCCCTGCATCTTCGAGTGGGTCTACTTCGCGCGCCCCGACTCGATGCTCGACGATATCTCGGTGTACCGCACGCGCCGCCGCTTCGGTAAAGAGCTCGGCGAGCAGTGGAAGCGCGAAGGCGCTCCGACGCCGGACGTGGTCGTGCCGATCCCCGACAGCTCGCGCGAGGCCGCCATGGCGATGGCCGAGGCGATCGCGATTCCCTACCGCGAAGGTCTGGTCAAGAACCGCTACATCGGCCGCACGTTCATCATGCCGAGCCACGGCGCACGCACGAGCTCGGTGCGCCGCAAGCTGAACACCATCCCGCTGGAGTTCGCGGGCAAGGATGTCTTGCTCGTCGACGACTCGATCGTGCGCGGCAACACCTCGAAGCGCATCGTGCAGATGGCCCGCGACGCGGGCGCTCGCCGGGTCTACATGGCGATCACGAGCCCGCCGCTCGTCAGCCCGTGCCCCTACGGCATCGACATGGCGACCAAGACGGAGTTCATCGCGACGAACCGCACTCCGGCCGAGGTCGCGCGCGAGATCGGGGCGGACTACGTGCTCTACCTCGATCGCGACGCGATGAACGAGGCCGCTCGTGCGGGCAACCCGAAGATCGAGAAGTTTTGCAACGCGTGCTTCACCGGCGACTACCCGACCGGCGACGTCACTCGCGAGATGCTGATGGCGATCGAGGGCGAGCGCTGCGACGCCCAGCGCGCCATCACCGCCGAGCCGGCTCAGACCTGAGCGGGACCGCTGCACGCGCTGGCTAGGTCCGGCCCCGCCGTAGCGCGGCGGGGCACGAACTTGCTTTCTCCGGGCTAGAAACTAGCCTCCAAGGGGTCATGAGCACGTCGAGCGCACTTTCGCAGCCTGCACTGGTGCTCAACTCGTCGTGGCTCGCGATCCACACGACGACGGCCTACGACGCGCTGCGCCTGATGTTCAACGGCACCGCGAAGGCGGTCGTGCCGGAGAGCTACGAGCTGCACGGCTTCGACAGCTGGGTCAGCCTCGCGATCCCTCCGGACGAGCCGTCGATCCGCACGGTGAAGCTGCGCATCCGCGTGCCGGAGATCGTGGTGCTCACGCACTTCGGTGGTCAGCCCAACCCCGCGGCGTCGTTCAGTCGCCGCAACTTGTTCCGCCGCGACGAGAACCGCTGCCAGTACTGCGGTCGCCGTCCCGGCACGCCGGAGCTCTCGATCGACCACGTCTTTCCGCGCGCGCGCGGCGGCCGGAGCTCGTGGGAAAATTGCGTGCTCGCGTGCACGGAGTGCAACCACAAGAAGCGCGACCGCACGCCCGAGGAAGCCGGAATGCGGCTCTTGAAGCAGCCCGTGAAGCCGCGCTGGTCTCCGATCCTCGAAGTGCCGGTGGGGCGCGTGCGCCAAAGTTGGGCGCGCTTCGTCAGCGACGCGTACTGGGACACGAAGCTCGAGCCCTGAGCGCGGCGCCACGCAAGCGGCTCACAGCTCCGGGTCACGCTTCTCGGTGTTGTCTACCTTGCGCGCTTTCTCTGTCATCGCCGCGTCGGTGAGCAGCAAGATGCCGGCTGCGGCCACCGCGTTTTCGAGTGCGATACGCACGACCTTCGCCGGGTCGACGATGCCCGCTTCGAACAGGTCGACGTAACGCTGCGTTGCCGCATCGAAGCCGATGTTGCCACCCGCTGCTCGCACGCGGTCGATGGCTACGCCGCCGTCGGCCGCCGAGTTCTCTGCGATCTGTCGGGCCGGCGCCTCAAGCGCGCGACGCAAGATCGAGAATCCCATTCGTTCGTCGCCCCCAGTCGCGCGCTCTTCCGCGGCAAGCGCGTCCGCGAGCTTGATCAGAGCGAGCCCGCCACCGGGAACAATGCCCTCGGCGATTGCCGCCTTGGTCGAGCCGATCGCATCGTTCAAGGCCTCCCTGCGCGCCTTCATCTCGCCCTCGAACGTAGCGCCGGCGCGTAGGACTGCGACGTTGCCGGACAGTTGGGTGAGCCGTTTCTGCAGCTTCTCTCGCTCGAAATCGCTCGTGGCCCGCTGAATTTCGGTGCGCAGTTGCACCACGCGACCAGCGATGCTCGCGGGATCGCCACCACCGCCGATCAACGTAGTCGAGTTCTCGTCAACAATCGCACGCCGTGCGCGCCCCAACTGCCCGAGCCGCACGTGCTCCAGCGCAGCACCCGCATCTTCGGAGAAGAGCTGTGCGCCCGTGAAGATTGCAATGTCCTGCAACATCGCTTTGCGCTGATCGCCCATGTCTGGAGCGCGCACTGCGCAGGTTGTCAGCATTCCACGGTTGTGATTCCCCGTGAGCGTCGCGAGTGCCTCGCCCTGGATCTCGTCCGCAATGAACAAGATCGGTCGACCCGACTTGGCCACGACATCCAGCAGTGGTGTCAGGTCCTTGATCAGGTTGAGCTTGCGCTCGGTCACGAACACCAGCGTGTCCTCGAGCACCATCTCCACGCGCGCCGTGTCCGCCACGAAGTGCGGCGAGATGTAGCCGCGGTTGAACCGCATTCCTTCGACGATTTCCAGCGAGGCCTCGCTAGCCTTCGACTCCTCGACCGTGATTGCGCCGTCGCTGCCGAGCCTCTCCAGCGCGTCCGCCACGAGCTCGCCGATCGCCGGATCGTTGTGCGCGGAGATCGTCGCCACCTGCGCTTTCTCCTGCCGCGTACGAACGGGCCGAGCGAGCGATTTCAGCGCTTCTTTTGCCACGCCCAGCCCGCGTTCGAGGCCGCGCTTGAGGTCGACCGCGCTCGCACCTGCCGAGATTCTGCGCACACCCTCGGTGAGAATCGCGTGAGCCAGTACCGTCGACGTGCTCGTGCCGTCGCCGATGGCGTCTCCCGTGAGCTCCGCCGCCTGACGCAGTATCTGCGCACCGAGCTTCTCTTCGGGATCTTCGAACTCCATTTCCTTCGCGATGGTCACGCCGTCGTTGCACACCACGGGCGCGCCCACGCGCTTCTGAATCACGACCGATTTCGACTTCGGCCCAAGGGTGATGCGAACAGCGTCCGCCAGCCGCTCCGCTCCGTGAAGGATCTTCTCGCGGGCTTCACTCTCGAACAGCACTTGCTTCGCGGTCATGGACGCCTCCTCGCGCGGATCTCGACGTCGCGCTCGCTCGGCATCTCTTCGCACGCGGACGCCGCAGTCCGCAGTGACCGCAGAGCGTAGGCGAGCCTGCGCCGCTCGTCGCAGGGCAGCTCAGCGCGTGCGCGCCGCGATGAAGGCGCCAATGCGACCCGCGCGCACGGCGCCGCCGTGGGTCACCTCTCTTCGATGGGACGGCAGCTCGTCGGCATGCAGGTACGTGCAGCGGTCCGAGACGTCGACGCTCGTGCAGCCAGCGCGCTCGAGCTGCATGCGCGCGGCGGCGCGAAGATCCACGCGAGGCCGTGCGCCGGCTCGCTCGTGCACCGCATCCCGCAACCCCGCTTGTACGAACTGCTGCGCGACCTCGGGCCCCATCTCACAGCTCTCCAGCGAGAGGCACGGACCGATCGCAGCGCAGGCCGCAGGTACTCCAAGCCTCGCAAGCGCCGCCGGGATCACGCCTGCGATGATTCCGCGCCAACCGGCATGGATCGCTGCGACGCGCGCTCCGTCCGCGCTGGCGACGAGCACCGGCACGCAGTCGGCGGTGTAGACGAGGGCGAGCGCGTCACCGCGACCGCTGGTCCACGCGTCGCCTTCCAGCGGCCCGGCGCTCGCGCCGAGCTCGTGCACCGCGGCACCGTGCACCTGCTTCATCGAGACGAGCGGCGCATCCTCCCGCGCACCGGCACACTCGCGCAGCACTGCGAGCACCCGCTCGTCCGACTCGCGCAGGTCCCACGGCGCTCCCCCGAGGCCCACGCGGGTCGTGAACAAGTGCGGAACGCCGAGCTGCGCCAGCCCCGGCGAGCGATATCCGACCAGCCCCGTTCGGTGCACGATGCGCTGCAACATCCCCGGAGCGTACCAGCGTTCAGGCAGAGCTTCAGCGCGCGAGCGCCGTCAGCACCTGATCCCGCGTCGCTCCGGGCGCGAGCTGGGCGAGCTTGGGCAGCAAGGCAGCAGCCTTGGGATCGCCACCCTCTGCCGCCTGTGCGAGCAGCGCGCGTGCCCGCTCGGGGTCGGAGCTCGGGACTTGCCCGAGGAGGTGCATCACGGCGAGGTTGTTTTGCGCCTTGGCGAAGCCCTGCGCCGCCGCGCGTTCGAACCACAGCGCCGCGCGCTCATGGGAGCGCAGTGCGCCGCGTCCCTCGTAGTAGCACAGTCCGAGGTTGCACTGTGCGGCGGGGTGGCCCTGCTCGGCCGAGAGCGTGTACCAACGCACGGCTTCATTCGCATCGGCTTCCCCGAGCTGGCCTTCGTCGTACACGAGTCCGAGCAAGAACTGCGCGTCGCTGTCGCCAGCTCGAGCCAGCTCCTCCCATCGCTCGGCGGCTTGTCCGTAATTTCCGGTCTCGTAGGCACGCCAAGCGGCATTGCGCGGCGACGCGCAGGCGACGAGGAGCAGCGGAAGTGTGAGCGATGCGGCGGCGAGGTGGAGGAGCTTCATGTCCCCGCTATCGGAGGCCGCGCGCGCTCACCTGAGCCCCTCGTTGCGTACATCGGGAGCGAGCTAGCTGCGCCTTGATTCGCCTCGCGCGCTGCCGCGTGCGATCGTGAAGCGATCGTGAAGAACAGCGGGCGCCGGTGCTGTGGCACCGACGCCCGCTGGAAAGAAGTTCCGCCTTTGCGTTCAGCGCACTTCGTAGATCGCAACCGTGCCGCTGAGCTCGTTCGAGCTCAGGACGAGCGCGTTGCCGCTCGGGCTTTGCGCCGCCGGAACGAACACGAGGCCTTCGGGCGAGACGTCACCGCTCTGTGACGATCCCGAAACGGTGCTCGTGTTGAGGTAGCTGCGGAACACAGGCGTGTTCGGGTTGCTGACGTCGAACATCATCACGCCGTTCGTGCGCTCGAGACACACGAAGGCGTAGGTGCGACCGTTCACGACGCCGACCGCAGCACCCTCGGGCTCGGGGCCCTTGTTGTCGCTGCGCGTATCGAACACGGGATCGCCATTGAAGCGGCTCGGCACGAGCTGCGCGGTGATCTGCTCGAGCTGGTCACCGCTGTCGTAGATGCGCGTCAGCGTGCCCGAGTTGCCCGCACGGTAGATCGTGAAGGATCGCCCGCCGAGCGTATAGAGCTGGTCGAAGTCGCCGTCGTTGTCGGGGTTGCCCAGCTTGTCGGTCACCGTCAGACGGCCGAGGTTCTGGTCGAGGCGCAGCGTGGCAGCATTGGGGAACGCCGTCGGGTCGAGGGTGAGGTCCTTGACGCGCTTCTCCTCCTTGAAGGCGCTGTAGTCGCGCGCATCGCCTTCATTGGCGGTGAGGAAGTACGTGCTCGTGCCGATGCGGAACGAGACGATCGCATCGGGCTGGTACATGCCGTACACCGGCCACGATTGGATCTTGATCGCGAAGTCGCGATCGCTTGCGTCGAACGCGGACAGCGACCAGTCCTTGTAGCCGAGCGGCATGATGCGCGCGACGACGCCGGTGAGCATGTTCACCATCGCGACGGCGTTGTTCTCTTGCAGCGTCACGTAGGCGTAGATGGAACCCTGCGGGACCGTGATGTACTCGGGCTCCAAGTCCTGAGCGACGGTGGCGTTGGGTCCATAGATGCGGACTCCAGCGGCCCGCAGGCTCGTCACCATCGAGTTGAAGCGGCCGAAGGTGGCGAGCTTCACGTCCGCGGCGGTCAGCGCGTAGGACGCGGCCTGAGACGGATTCGCCAGCGCAAGCCGAACCTTCGTGCAATCGACGATCGAGACCGAGCCTTCGGCGTCGAAGCTGTAGTCGCCGGTCGGCTCGCCCTCGTTTGCCGTCAGCGCAAAGCGCCCATCCGGCGAGAACGTGACCATATCGGGGAGGTAGCCCGTGGTGGCGACGTCGATCAGCGCGCCCGCCGGGTTGAAGAAGGCGATGCGGCCGGGCTTGTGGCGGCCAGAGGGCTCCTTGCGCTCGATCGCGACGGCGATGAGGCCGTTGGATGCGGCGACGCTATTGGGAGCAGCAGAGGCTTCGGCATCGCCGAAGAGCTGGGCGATGCTGAGGCGCGTGACCAGTGCTGGGCTCGCGGCGTTGGAGAGGTCGACGATGTCGACGGAGGAATTGCCGCCGTTCACGCAGAACATGCGGTTGCTCGAGGCATCGAACGCGGCGATCTCGGCGTTCGCGGTGCCGAGGCCCGTGGTGTAGCGCGAGAGGAAGTGCAGTTGCTCGTTCTGTGCGAGCGCAGGCGCAGCGCAGAACGCGAATGCGCCGAGTGCGAGGGAGAACTTCGTCATGGTGGGGGAATCTCGTGGATTGGAATTGGAATCCGGGTGGGGCGCGCAGTGCGCGAGCCCGTGGTTTGCGGATGGAACCCTCGAATCGAGAAGCGTGCGTCAAGCCTGAGTGAGGGTTTGCGCGCAGGTCCGCCGGTCCGCGCGGTGGGCAGGGGCGACGCGAGGGCGTGTTTCGAGCGGCGAATGAGCCGTTTTCCGGCGCGCGGACACTACGATGGGTCTGCGTGAACCGAGAAGCGAAGCGAGACCTGCTCTTTGCACTGTGCGCGGCCGCGCTCACGGCGCTCGTGCTGCTGTGGGAGCCGTTTTCACGCTTCCCTGATCAAGCCTTCACGACGGCGGATCTGCTTCAGGCGCATCCGCTGCTCGCGGTGGACGGCGCGTCCGCGCCGCGCAACCAGCTGCTCTCCGACCCCGTCGTCGAGTTCGTGCCGTGGCTGGAGTTCTCTCGCGCCGAGCTCGCGGAGGGCCGCTTTCCGCTCTGGAACCCCTACAACGGCTGCGGCGTCCCGCACTGGGCCAACTTCCAGTCCGCCGTGCTCTCCCCGTTCAGCCTGCCGTTCTACGTGCTGCCGCTGAAGTGGGCCCTGCTCTCGAGCGCGTTTCTCAAGAGCTTCGTCGCAGGCGCCGCGCTGCTTCTGTTCCTGCGCACGCTCGGTCTCTCGAAGACAGCGAGTGCCTTCGGCGCGATCGCGTTTCAGGCGAGCGGGCACAATGCGCTCCTGCTGTCCTATCCGCACAGCGGCGTGATCGCGTGCGTCCCTGCAGCGCTCTTGTGCGTGGAGAAGCTCGTCTCGGGCGGCGGGCTGCGCAAGTGGTCGGCGGGACTCGTCGTCTCGCTCGTCTCGATGGCCTACGCGGGGCATCCCGAGACGCTGTTCTTCGGAGCGCTCACCATCGCGGCCTACACGTTGACACGGCTGCTCCCTCAGCTGCGAGACAAGTGCGGCTGCACGTTGAAGCTCGCCGCTCGGATCGGCGCTCTCGGCTTCGCCGCGGTCTTGATGTCGATGCCGCTCGTGCTTCCCTTCCTCGAGTACGTGCAGCAGAGTCCGCGCGCGTTCGGACTGGAGTCGACGACGCATGTCGCGCTCGATGTCACGCACTGGCCGCGCTACGTGTTCCCGAACTACCTCGGCTCGCCGGTCGACGCACGGCTCGTCGACGTGCGCCGTCCGCCGCCGAACTACGAGATTGCGAATCTCGGCTACGTCGGCTGGCTGGTCCTTGCGCTCGCTCTCGTTTCGATTCCGGCTGCGCTGCGTTCGAGTCGCACAGTCTCGTTCGCGCTCGTCGCGTTGTTGTGGCCCTTGTGGGCGCACGATGCGCTCGGTGTCGCGAGCGGCGCTTCCGCGTGGCTGGGTCTCGGCTTCATTCCGAGCTACGTGAGTCAAGGTGCATGGGCGATCGCCACGGCGGTGCTCGCGGCGCACGCGCTGCAGTCGCTGCTCGACGGGCGGGGCAACCGCGTGTGGGCGAGCTTCGCCATCGCGGGCGCTGTCTTCCTTCTGCTCGTCGCACGCACGCGCGCACTCGAGGAGCTGGCGCCCTTCCTCGATGCTTCGAGCCAAGCCGCCTACGCCGGTGCCGAGCATGTCCTGTGGATCACGCTGAGCTCGCTGCTCACCGCGGCTGTATGGCTCGGCGCGCTCTGGCTTCGAGCTCGTTTCGTACGACTGCTGGCTTCGGCCGCGTTGTTCGTTGGGCTGTTCCACCAAAACGTGCAGCTCTTCGCCCACTACCAGATCGCCGTGGACGAGCGGCTCGTCTATCCGCGATCCGAGGCGGTCGAGACGTTGAGACGCGAAGTCGGAGCGGGTCGGGTGCTCTTCGTCGATCCGCTCGGGATTCCGCCGCACGCCAACGTGATGTACGGCCTCGCGGTGCCGACCTCGTACGACGCTCTCGGGCTATCGGAATACAACCGCTTGCTCGGCCTGCTCGTCGAGCCGAAGACCGCCTGGCAGACGGCGACCAAGGCCAGTGCGCACGCGCTTGCCGTGCTCGGCATCACCCACGTTGTCTTGCCCCCATCCGCGTCGGGAACTCTCCCGCCTTGCTGGGAAGGCCCCTCGGATTCGCTGGAGCGCGTCGCCGACTTCCCGGGCTGCGTCCTGTATCGCTTCACTGCTTCGCGCGGGCGCTTTTGGCTGGCGCCGCATGCGGAGGCTCGCCCCGGCCCGCGCAAGGCGCTCTTCCGCACCGCGGAGCTCGATGTCGATCCCTACACGACCGCGATCATCGGCCCCGTCGTCCCTGAGGGGTTCGTCGCGCGTCGAGCGGATGCTCCGATCGATCTCTCGGCCGCCAAGCTCTCGCTCGACCTCGAGACGCCGACGCTCGTGCGCCTGACGATCGAGTCCGACGCTCCGAGCTATCTCATCGCCGTGCTCACACGCTATCCCGGCTGGCTCGCCACGCTCGACGGCGCGCCCGCGCCCCTCCTCGACGCCAACACCGCGTTCATGGGCCTCGATCTTCCCGCCGGCCGCCACGAGGTCGAGCTCCGCTACGACCCCACATCCCTGCGCGACGGTCTCTGGCTCGCCGCTCTCGGTGCCTCGATCGCCGTCGGCCTCGTACTCCTGCGCGCCCGCGTTCGAGCCTCGGTTGCGTAGACTGCCGAGCCCCGACGGAATAACTTGGATTCCATGGACACCCGCGAACCTCGTCACTCCGATCCATTTGGCCGCGAATTCCTCGCGGAGGCGCGCAGGCTGCTTGGCGCACAACCGATGGACTACGCGGAGCTGCGGCGCGTCGAGGGGTTCGGCAAAGCGGAGATCCTACGCGTCTTGCGCGAGCGCTACGGGGCGAGCTATGCAGACATCCAACGGCTGCAGCTTGAAGACGATCCTCGAGCGCTCGCACGCTATCTCTTCGACGCACACCGCCGTCAGGCTAGCGCGCTCGCATTTCAAGCCTGGCTGATGCCCTGAGCTCCGCGTACGCCGAGCCGTCAGTCCACCTGCAGGGACGTTTGAAGGGGCGTCGCTCGGCTGAGCGCGTCGAAGACGGGGCAGTGCGCGTCGACGGCGCGCTGCAGCTCTTCGTAGCGGGTGCGCGGCTCGGGGCCGCGGATGTGGAGCTTCACGCGCACGGCGCCGAAGCCGGGACGCACGTTCGGGTCGATGCCGAAGAAGCCGCGCACATCGAGGTCGCCTTCGACTTCGACGGACAGCTTGTCGAAGCGAATGCCGAGGCGGTCGGCCCAGAAGCGATACGTGATGAGTTGGCAGGAGCCGAGCGCGGCGAGCGCGTACTCCAGCGGGTTGGCGGCGGTGTTCGTGCCACCGAGCGACGTCGGCTCGTCGACGACCACGCGATGGGACGTGCCCGTGGCTCCGCGGCACTCGGTGGTGCCGGTGAGCTCCAGCGAGGCCGTGAACGTGGCTTGAGCGTTGCGAACATCCGCGGCGACGGCGGAACCCACACCTTCGAAGACTGCGTTGAGCGACATGACCGTAGTCGAGCGGTGCGGGGCGCGTGCTGTCAAGTTCAGCACAACTCGGGCAACGCGTAGCGCGCCGAGACGTTGGCGGCGCGCAACGTGGCGTGCACTTTCGCGAGGTCGAGGGCGCCCTCGTGATGCAGCTCGCCATCGTGGACGCCCGACGACACGAACAGCGCATCGAGCCCTTCGCGGTTGGCCCCGAGGATGTCGGTGCCCGGCCCATCGCCGATGGCGAGAACGCGGGAACGGTCGACGGGGCGTTGGAGGAGCGCAGCGAGCTCGCGCAGCGCCAGCGCGTAGATCGGCGCGTGCGGCTTGCCGGCCATGATCACGCGTCCCCCGAGTGCTTCGTAGTCGCGCGCAAGCACGCCGGCGCACCAGTGCAGCCGATCGCCGAGCCGCACGACGATGTCGGGGTTCGCGCACACGAAGTCGAGCTTCCGCGAACGTGCCAGCGCGAGGCGGGGCGCGTAGTGCTCCGGGTGCTCGTCGTCAAAGTCATCGAGGCCCGTGGCACAGACGAAGCTCGCGTGCTCGAGCGACGCGAGTTCCATGCCAAGCCCGTCCCACAGGACACTGTCCGACAAGGGCCCGATCAGGTGCATCGGTCCCGGCGCGCGCGCTGCGAGCTCGCTGCGGATCGCATCGCCGCTGGTCACGATCACGTCCCACGCGTCGCGCGCGACGCCGATCCGGTCGAGCTGGCGCGGAATCGGATCGCGCGGCTTGGGGACGTTCGTGAGCAGGATGACGCGTCCGCCGTTCGCACGGAACTCGCACAGGGCACGCACCGCACGCTCGAACGGCCGCTTGCCGTTGTGGACCACTCCCCACAGGTCACACAGCACGGCGTCATAGCGCTCGCGCAGCGCGGCCAGACCTCGAGGAAGCTCGGGCCACTCGGGCGGAACGGTGGGGGGCATGACCGTGACACTCTACGTGCTCGCGGCAACTTCTTCCCGCCGGGGAGCGACGCGCGTCGGCGCTGCGCAAGCGCGGGATCCACGCACTCCGAAGGGGTATGCTCCCCGAGGCTGCAGTCATGCGCGTCCTGATCACTTCGCCCGTCTTTCCGCCGGATCTCGGCGGTCCGGCCGTGTACGTGCCGAGCCTCGGGCGCTTCCTCTCGGAGCGCGGGCACGACGTGACGGTCGTGGCGTTCTGCGCGGACCCGAAGCCGAGCGGCTATCCGTTTCGCGTCGTCGCGATCGAGCGTGGGCCGCTGGCGGTTCGGTATCTCAAGGCGGCATGGCGCACCTTCGTCGAGGCGCGCAAGGCCGACGTCGTGTATGTGAATGAGCACCTTGCGCTGCTGCATGTCGCTGCCGCGCGGCTCGCCGGACGCAAGGTGATGATCCGGCTGATGGTCGACGGCGCGTGGGAGATCAGCCACCGCAAGGGCTGGATCGGCGGTGACGACATCGAGACCTTCGAGGGCAAGCGCTACGGGTGGAAGGTCGCGCTCACGCGGCGCTTGCAACGAACATGGTGGGGTTGGTGCCACCAGCTGATCGCCTGCAGCGACTTCCTGCGCCGCATCCCGATCGAGCGCTACGGCGTGCCCTCGTCGAAGGTCGAGCTCGTCTACAACGCGTACCACGGCCCGAAGGCCGCGGACGTCTCCGGCGGCCGCGCGGGCGCGCGCGAGCGACTGCGGCTCGAGCCGAAGAAGCGCTACCTGCTCACCATCTGCCGCCTCATGGTGTGGAAGCGCGTCGACGGCATCCTGCGAGCGCTTGCGAAGCTGCCGGGAGACGTCGAGCTGCTCGTCGCGGGCGATGGAGACATGCTCGAGGGCTGGCAGCAGCTGGCCCGCGAGCTCGGGGTCGCGGAGCGCGCGCACTTTCTCGGAAACGTGCCCTACGAGCGCATCCCGGACCTGATCTGTGCCGCCGACGTCTTCGTGTTGAACAGCGAGTACGAAGGGCTCTCGCACACCCTGCTCGAAGTGAGCGCACTCGGCACGCCGATCGTGGCGAGCCGAATCGGCGGCAATCCGGAGGTCGTGGAGCACGAGCGCAACGGCTTGCTCGTGCCGCTGCGGGACGATGAAGCGCTCCGCGCCGCGATCGCTCGACTGCTCGACGACCCCGAGCTCGCGCGGCGCTTCGTCGCCGTGGGGCAGGAGCGGATGCAGCGCTTCGACCGCGAACAGACGTTCGGGCGTATCGAGACGGTGCTCGCAGGCCTCGCTCGGCGCTGAGCGCGGACGGTTTCGGTCGGTTCGAGGCGCCGAGCGCGACGGCAAGCGGCTCGGCGGCCGCCTCACGGGCTCTCGGGCTACTTGCGGGTTCGCTCCGGCTCGGATAATGAACAGTGTTCACTGACTGAACACGGATCACTCGCCATGCCCTCTTCCGATCGACGCGCGCGTCAGCGCGAGCAAGTCCGCGACCGCATCCTCTCGGCCGCGCGCGGCCTGTTCGCTCGCCATGGCTTCGAGGCCGTGACCCTTCGCAAGATCGCTGCCGAGATCGACTACGTCGCCGGCGCCATCTACGTGCACTTCCGCGACAAGGAAGAGCTGATCCGCACGCTGTGCCTCGCGGACTTCGATTCCGTCACGAAGACGGTCGCGCCGATGGCGAAGATCGCGGATCCCATCGAGCGCATGCGGCGCATGGGGCGGGCGTACGTGTCCTTCGCGCTCGAGCATCCCAACAGCTACAGGCTGCTCTTCATGCAGGCTTCTCCGTACGACCATGACGCGCGCGCGCTCGAGCGGCGCGGCGACCCTCGGCGTGACGGTTACGCCTTCCTGAAGCTCGCTGCGCAGCAGGCGATCGAGCAGGGCCGCATGCGCCGCGAGTTCGCCGATGCGGAGCTCGTAGCCGAGACGTTCTGGGCCGCAGTGCACGGCGTCGCCTCGATCGAAATCAACTTCAGCGGCGATGCATGGGTCGCGTGGCGACCGATCCGCCGCCGCACGGAGGCGATGCTCGACGCGCTCTTGGCGGGCATGTGCGTCGAACCTGCCAAGAGAGGGCGAAGCAAGTGATCCGTATTGCGCTGCGCATGTTGGTGGGCGATCGCCTGAAGTACCTCGGCCTCGTCGCGGGTTTAGCGTTCGCGACCCTGCTCATCACGCAACAGGGCTCGATCTTCGCAGGCTTCACACGTCGCTCGGGCTCGTGGATTCGCGACACCGCCCAGGCGGACCTGTGGATCATGGACCCGCAGGTCGAGTTCACCGAGGACCGCAAGGCGATGCTCGACAGCGCGCTCCTGAAGGTGCGCGGGGTCGAAGGCATCGAATGGGCCGTGCCGCTCTACAAGTCCTACGTTCAAGCGCGGCTGCAGGACGGCACGCGCGTGGTCGTGCGCATGATCGGACTCGACGACGCAACGCTGACGGGCGGGCCGCCGATCATGGAAGAAGGCTCGCTCGAGCTGCTCAAGCAGGACCGCGCGATCCTCGTCGACGCGCGCGATGTCGACGACGGGTTGCGGCTGCGGCGCGGCATGGACGACGAAGGCCCGCGCGAGCTGCGCGTCGGAGACCGCATCGACCTGAACGAGCACGAGACAGTCGTCGTCGGCACGTTTCGCCGCACGCGCGAGTTCTTCTGGGACCCGGTGGTCTACACCACCTACACCCGCGCGCTGCGCATGGCGCCGCCGGAGCGGAAGTCGCTCGGATATGTGCTCGCACGCGTGAAGTCGGGGCACGATCCGCGCGAGGTGGCGCGGCGCGTGGAGGAGACCACGCGCCTGCGGGCCGACACGAGCGAGGACTACGAGAACCGCTCGATGGACTTCATCTTGGCCAAGACGGGCATCCTGCCCAACTTCGGCATCACCATTGCTCTCGGCTTCGTGATCGGTGTCCTGATCTCAGGCCAGCTGCTCTACAACTTCATTCTGGAGAACCAGCGCGCCTTCGCCGCGATGAAGGCGATGGGGGCGAGCAACATGCTGCTCTTGCGCATGGTCTTCGCGCAGGTGCTCTTCGCCGCGTTCATCGGCTTTGGGATCGGCGTGGGAGTCACGGCGGTGGTGGGCCTCCTGTTGCACGACTCCAAGCTCGCGTTCCACATGGCATGGCAGGTTCCCGTGTTCGGTGGCATCGCAATCCTTGTGTGTTGCCTCATCGCCGCTGCGATCTCGATTCGACGCGTGATGCGGCTCGAGCCGGCCGTGGTGTTCAAGGGCTGACGAGATGACGACGACGGCTCAACGCATCGCGGTGTCTTGCCGCGGGGTGACGAAGACCTTCGGCGAAGGCGAGAACGCGGTGCATGCACTGCGCGGCGTGGATCTCGAAGTGCTGCTCGGTCAAATGACGATGCTCGTCGGGCCTTCGGGCTGCGGGAAGACGACGCTGATCTCCGTGATCGCCGGAATCCTCAACCGCAGCGCGGGCGAGTGCACCGTGCTCGGGGAGGACACGAGCTCGTTGCCCGATCGCCAGCGGGCAGCGTGGCGCGGCCGAAATGTCGGCTTCGTGTTTCAGGCGCTCAACCTCGTTCCGACGCTGACTGCTGCGGAGAACGTCGCGATTCCGCTCCTGATCCTCGGCGTCGACTACAAGAGTGCGCTGCAGCGCGCGGCGGTGATGCTGGAGCGTGTGGGGCTCGGCGGACGCATCAAGTCGCTGCCCGCCCAGCTCTCCGGTGGCCAGCAGCAACGCATTGCGATCGCTCGCGCGCTCGTGCACGAGCCACGGCTCCTGGTGTGCGACGAGCCCACCAGCGCGCTCGACCACGAGACAGGTCACAAAGTCATGCAGCTTCTGCGCGAGGTCGCCTCGCGCGAGGACCGCGCTCTCATCGTCGTGACGCACGACTCCCGCATTTTTTCATTCGCAGATCGCATCGCGCACATGGACGACGGCCATGTGGAGCGCATCGAGACACCGTCGCGAGCCTGAGACGAACTCCATGAAGCTCCGCACCTACGCCCTGCCCGCTGTCGCGCTCCTCGGAATGGTCGCCGCCGTTCACACGGTGCGAACGTCGGATCGTCACCTCGCGGCCGCGCCGCCGATCGCGCCGCCTTCGCCGTCTCCTTTCGAGCGCCAAATCGCGGGGGCGGGCATCGTCGAAGCGCGGAGCGAGAACGTGGCGGTCGCGGCGCCGAGCTCGGGCGTGATCGTCGGGGTTTCGGTGACCGAAGGCCAGAAGGTGCAGCGCGGGGACCTCTTGCTGCGCCTCGACAGCCGATCGCTCGAGGCGGAGTTGCTTCAGCGACGCGCGGAGCTCGAGTCGGCTCGCTCGGAGCTCGCGCGCCTGCGCGCGCAGCCGCGGGCCGAGGATCTTCCTCCCGCGCAGGCGCGTGTCGATGCGTCGCGCGTGGCGGTGGAGGACGCGCAGGCACGACTGGCGCTCGCGGAGGCCGTGACCGATCGTCGCGCGATCAGCACGGAGGAGCTCTCACGTCGCACGTTTGCCGTGAAGAGTGCGCAGGCCGAGCTCGCGACGGCCGAGGCGGAACTCGCCAAGCTGCGCGCCGGAGCCTGGGCCTCGGATCTCGCGGTCGCAGAGGCTCGCATCGCGGTATCGAAGGCAGCGTGCGAGCGCATCGAGATCGAGATCGACCGGCTGTCGGTCAAGGCTCCGATCGACGGGACGTGCTTGCAGGTCTCGGCGCGCGTCGGTGAGTTTGCGATGAGCGGCAGCACGACGCCGCTGGTTCTCTTGGGCGACCTCTCGCGGTTGCACGTGCGCATCGACATCGACGAGAGCGATGCATGGCGCTTCCGGCCCGGTAGCGCGGCGCGTGGCTTTCTGCGCGGCAACTCGGAGCTTGCCACGGAGCTCGAGTTCGTGCGCGTCGATCCCTATGTCATGCCCAAGCGCTCGCTCACGGGCGACACCTTGGAGCGCATCGATACTCGCGTGCTTCAGGTGATCTACAGCTTCTCCGCGGATGCCATCCCCGTGTACGTCGGGCAGCAGATGGACGTGTTCGTCGACTCGCCGAGCGGCCGGGGGAAGCAGTGAAGCGCGTCGCCGGACTCTTGCTGTTTCTATCGGCCTGCAAGGTGGGACCCGACTATGTACCGCCGCAGGTCGAAGCACCGCAGTCGTTCTCGCAGTCCGCTGGCGCCGATCTCGCCGAGGCCGACGCCCGCTGGTGGAAGAGCTTCTCGGACCCGGTCCTCGACGAGCTGGTCGAAGCCGCTCTGACGCGCAATCGCGACTTGCTCGCGGCGGCGCAGCGCGTGCGCGAAGCTCGCGCGGTGATCGACATCGAAGGCGACAAGAACTACCCGACAGTCGATGGCCGCGCAGGATACGTGCGGCGCAAGCCGAGCACGGCAGTGGCGGGCGGCCAATTTCTTCCGCCGGATCCGGCGAGCGTTCACACCGTGGGTTTCGACGCCCGTTGGGAGATCGACCTCTTTGGCCACAACGCGCGAGCGATCGAGGCCGTCGAGGCGGGCTATGGATCTGCTCTGGAAGACGCGCGCGGCGTGCTGCAGCGCCTAGTCGCAGAGGTCGCACGCAACTACGTCGAGCTGCGCGGCGTCGAGCGCGAGCTCGTCGTCCTGAGAGAGAGCCTCGCAGCTCAAGAAGACGCAGCGGAGCTCGTGGGGACTCGGGTGGACGCCGGAATCGCTACGGAGCTGGACGCAGCGCGCATCGCAGGCATGCTCGCGACGACACGCTCGCAAGTTCCTGCGCTGGAGCGTACGCGGGCAGCCCGGGTCCACGCCCTCGCTGTCTTGCTCGGAGAGTTCCCTGCTGAATGCAACACGCGCATCTCGTTCGACGGCAAGCTGCCCGTGGCGCCAGTGGGCGTTCCCATCGGCTCGCCCGTCGATCTGCTGCGGAGGCGTCCCGACGTGCGGCGCACGGAGCGCGAGCTAGCTCGTGCGGCTGCGATGACAGCCGGTGCTACGGCGGAGCTCTACCCACGGCTCTCGATCGGCGCGCTGTTCGGCTGGGAGAGCCAGTACATCGACGACATGTTCTCCAACCCTTCGCGCTCGTTCTCGGTCGGTCCGTCGATGACGGGTCCGATCTTCCGTCGACGCATCATCGAGGCCGGAATCGAGGTGCGGACCTCGCAGCAGGAGCAGGCGCTGCTTGCGCACGAGCAGGCGTTCGTCGGAGCCATGCGCGACGTGGAGGACGCGCTTGTCGCAGTCGGGCGCACGGCGCAGCGCGTCGTTGCGCTGGAGGAGGCCCTCCGTGCCGAGCGTCGAGCGCACGAGCTCGCAACGGAGCTCTATGAAGCGGGCTTGAGCGACTACCTGACGGTGCTCGACGTCCAGCGCTCCGTCCTCGCGGCCGAGAGTGAGCTCGCGCGCGGGCGAACCGACCGCGTGGTCGCCTCTGTCGCGCTCTACAAGGCGCTGGGGGGAGGGTGGGAAATCGAAGCCGAAGTTCCGGCGCTCACTCAGGTTGGGATCGCGCCGGCTTCGAACTAGCTCGGCTGCGCACGTTTTCGCAGGGGAACGGACTCCGTCGCTGCACCACGATCCCTCGTTCCGTCTCTCACGGAGGAGGTGCGTCGTGGCAGCAAGTTGGCTTTCTCTCGCATTGGGGATCGGTTGTCTCGGGCTTCAGCAGCAGGAGGCAGACCTCGGCGGTCGCTTGCAGAGCGTCGCGCGCGCGGCGGTCGCGGAGTTTGAAATTCCAGGGTTGAGCGTTCGCATCGCCACCCACGACGGAGTGCTGCTTTCGCGTGGCTTGGGCTACATCGACAGCGAGCGGAAGACGATCGAGACGCCGCTTGCCTCACGCGATGGCGAGGCCCTGATGGAACCGTTCCTCTGCACGGGCCTGCTCGCGCAGGTTGAGGCTGGGAAGCTCGCGCTGGATGCGCCGCTGACGGAGTTCTTCCCCAAGTTGACGTTCGGCGGCAAGCGCGTGCTCGTCGGCCACTTGCTCGAGCAGGCCTCCGGCATTCCCGATTGCAGCGACTGGCTCGTGGTTCGCGCAGAGCCCGCGACGGCGGCGGATGTCGTCGCTTGGCTCGAGACGCGCCCGCTGGATTCGGACCCCGGTACGTGTACGGCGTACAGCGCGAGCAACGTGGTCTTGGTCGGCGTTCTGCTGGAGCGTCTCGGCGAGAGGCCTTTGGCGGAGATCCTTCAATCCAAGGTTCTCGATCCGCTCGGGCTCGAGGAGACGTCGATCGCGACGCGTGTGGAGTTGCGTGAGGCCTCAGCGCGCGCGAGTGTCTTGCAGGAGTCGCCGCGCGAGCTTCTGAACCTTCCGCCGATCACGACTCAGCTCGCGGATGTCGAGAAATTCCTGCGCGGCATCGGTTCGGGCAAGGTCATCGGAGCTGCGGGGGTTCGCGTGTTGCAGACGGGGACGTTGGCGTTGCCGCGCAACGGGTCCCGAGCCTGCGGGTTCCAGCGCGCGAGCTTGGCTCGCAACGAGGCGCTCTCCTTCAGCTCCAACGGCGCCACGGGCTCGCTCTACGCGGCGTGGTATCCAGACTTGGAGCTCTCGATCGTGCTAGCCACGTCAGGAGACACGGAGCGGCTTCCGGTACTCGAGCGACGCTTGGTGCGCACGATCCTCGACCTGCCGGAGCCTGGAATCGTCGATCTTCCGCTCGGGCGCGACCAGCGCGAGATCTACATCGGCGGCTACTACATCGGCTGCACGCGCGTGACGATCGACGAGCGCGGGGACGCGCTGGAGTACCAGACGCCCTACGGCGATCGGCACCGCTTGCGCTATCAGGGCCACGAGCGCTTCGTCTCGGCCGAGGACCCCGAGTTCACGCTGGAGTTCACGATCGAACACGGACGAGCCGTCTCGTTCGTGCTCACGCAGCGCGGGCTGCAAACGACCGCGCGAAGATTGGAGTGAGTCGGACCTAGAGCGCGACGGTAGAGCGCGAACCGAGGCTCTTACGCTCGGCTTCGATCAGCCGGGTGTGTGCCACGGCATCTGCCATGGTCGCGCCCAGTGTGCGCGAGCCCGCCGCGATCGCCGCGAGCAGGTGTCGCACCTCGCCGTCGTAGCCATGGAGCGGTCCTACGTCGAGCGCCGTGCGCTGGCCGTCTTTCACGAGAACGAGCTCTGGACTGCGCGCGAACTCGTAGTCGAGCGTGGCGCGCTCGAAGATGATCGTGAACGACATCTTGAAGGCCCAACCGTCGCCGTGATCCCAGCCGCCCTCGGCGACGACGTGCGACGGGCCGCTCGGGTAGTGGTAGAGCGTCGTGACGTGGTCGAGCGAACCCGTACTCGCGACCGAAGCGGGGTCGCCGAAGCAGGCGCGCACGAAGTCGACGTCGTGCACGTGCAAGTCGAACAGCGCGCCGCCGCTCTGCTCGTAGTCCGAGTAGAAGCCGTTCCAGCCGGGTCGGTTGCCCAAGCGGCGGAACACCGCGCTGCGAGCGGCACCGAACTCGCCGCTGCGCACGGCGCGGAGCGCGCGTTCCCACGCAGGCCAGAAGCGGATGCACATCGCCGGCATGCAGAGGCCCTTGGACTTCGCTGCGGCGTCCGCGAGGCGCTGTGCGGAAGCACTGTCGAGCGCGACGGGCTTCTCTAGTAGGACGTGCTTCCCCGCTGCCAGCGCTGCGAGCGCGAGGTCGACGTGCGACGTCGTGTGCGTGCAGATGCTGACCAGCTCGACGGACGGATCTGCGAAGAGCTGAGCGGGTTCGGCGTACCCGCGCACCTTGGCGGGATCGAACATGCGCTCGGAGGCAGCGCCCGTATCGATGTTCCCGCCCGCGCCGACGATTCCTGCGCGCCGCGCCGGGTCCGAGTCGCAGACGGCGACGAGCTGGTTCCCGAAGCCGGCCGCATCGGCTGCGTTGAACGCGGCGAGGTGCGTTCGGCCCATGAATCCGAGGCCGACGATCCCGACACCGATCTTGTGCGTGCTCACTTGGCGATCTCCTGCTCGACGAGCTTGCGGGCTGTGACGATGTCTCCGACGCGGTCGTTGCCCGCCTCGCGCTCGATCATCAAGTCGACAGACAGCTCGCGCTCCGCGACGACGGCGAAGAACTGCTTCCAATTCACTTCGCCCGTGCCTGCGGGGACCTCTTCACCCCACGTGCCGGGCGTCTTGGTGCGACGCGCATCCTTGATGTGGATTTGGCGCACGTGCGGTGCGAGCAACCCGAGAGCAGCGATCGGATCGCCCATGCCGTAGAGCAGCATGTTCGCGGGATCGAAGTTGACGCCTGCCCGCGGCCGTTCGAGCTCGGCCAGCGCGTGCAGCAGCGTGTCCGCGGTCTCCTGACCGGTCTCGAACGCGAGGCGCACGCCCTGATCGGCGAACACGTCGACGACCTGCCGCAGTCGCCCGAGTAGCACCGCACGCTCGGGGTCGCGCGCGTCGTGGGGGAGGAAGCCGGCGTGAAAGGTGACGAGCGGGAGGCCGAGCGAGCGCGCGATGCGTGCGTCGCCCTTCGCGATCTCGAGGTTGCGCGACCAGTGCTCTGTCGGGCGCAGTCCACCGCTCGTGCGGATCGAGTCGAGGGTCGAGTAGTCCTCGCCGTGCGGCGTCATCATGCCGCTCAAGACGGAGACACCCGCGCCCCACAGGGCCTCGACGGTCTCCGCGGGATCCCACGCGCCCTCGCGCAGCGGGTCGAGGTGCAGCTGGCAGGCGCGGACCCCGACCTTGGACAGCTTGTGAGCAAGGTCTGTGGGAGAAGTCGGTTGAAGCGACCACGAGCAGACGCCGAGGCGATGAACGCGCGACATGGGGCGCTATCGCAACGTGAGGGGTGGCCTCGCGCAAGCTCCGGGCCGGGGCCGTTCGAGGCCGATGGGCGCGCGCAGCCCGTTTCGCAGCAGGGACTTACGAGCTACTCAGCGCCCAGAGCCGGGCCTGCTCGAAGCTTCGACAAGGCTTCACAGGGTCTTCACGGGTCCGCGGGGGCGGGCACCTACCTTCCTTTCCATCGAACCACCGTGCGGGAGCTGTGCTCGCGCACCGACGGAAAACGCCTCACTCCCCAAGGAACACACCCATGAGAAACGCATCCATCCTCCTCGCCTCGTTCGCGTTGGCAGCCACCGCGCAGGCCGGCGAAGTGCTGGTCACCAGCAACATCTCCACCTCCACGACGTGGACCGCCAACAACGTCTACAACCTCCAGCAGCAGATCTACGTGCTCCCCGGCGCCACGCTGACGATCGAAGCGGGCACGGTCATCGCGAGCACCACGAACCTTGGCGGCAGCCTCGCCGTCTGCAAGGGCGCCCAGATCTTCGTCAACGGCACCGCCGCGAACCCGGTCATCATGACCTCGAAGGCTGACACCGCCACGTGGGTCGCCGGCAACCCGCACACCGGCACGTACCGCGAAGGCGCCAACGAGTGGGGCAACCTCACGATCATGGGCGCGGGCTACATCTCGGAGAACGTCAACGGCACGACGACGCCGAACACCGCGACGCCGAACGCCGCGAACTTCGCGCCGATGGAAGGTCTCGTCGCCCAGTTCCCCGGTGACACCAAGGTGCTCTACGGCGGCGGCAACGACGACGACGACTCGGGCTCGATCAGCTACGTCTCGATCCGCTACGCGGGCAAGGTGGTCGGCCTCAACAACGAGCTCAACGGCCTCTCGCTCGGCGGCATCGGTCGCAACACGGAAATCCACCACGTCGAGATCCTCAACAACGTCGACGACGGCATCGAGATCTGGGGCGGCACGGTCAACCTCAAGCACTTCTCGATCTGGAACGTCGGTGACGACAGCCTCGACATCGACCAGGGCTGGCGCGGCAAGGCCCAGTTCGGCCTGATCGTTCAGGGCCACAGCGCCAACGCGGCGCAGGGCTCGGGCGTCGGCGACAACGCCATCGAGATGGACGGCGCCGAGAACTCGGACTGGCAGCCGGTCACGACCTCGACCCTCTACAACATGACCGTGATCGGCCAGCCGATCGACGGCGACCACGGCACGGCGTGGCGCGACGGTGCCCGCGTCCAGATCCGCAACAGCGTGTTCATGGACCTCGGCGAGCGCCTCGTCCAGAACGACAACATCGACGGGGACGGCGGCAGCGGCTACGGCTTCAATGGCACGACCACGTGGGCCAACCTCTGGACGACGGCGTACACCACGACGTCGACGGTCAACGCTCCGGCGAACCCGGCCGCGTTCTACACGGTCCAGACCTCGGGCAACCTGTGCGAGCTCAAGGACAGCGTGTTCTTCCGCAACTTGTTCGCGAGTGCGTACACCGAGGCGACCGCGCGCGGCGTCTTCGGCGCGAGCAACAACAATGTCACGGCGACCGTGCAGCCGATCGTGTCGATCACGCGCGGTAGCCCGGTGGTCAAGGGCGGCAAGACGATGCTCCCCGTCCTGAGCCTCGATCCTCGTCCGGCGGCCGATGCCCTCGCGAGCGTCGCCTCCGCCCCCAACGACGGCTTCTTCACCTCGGCCAGCTACCGCGGCGCGTTCGCGCCCGGCGAGAACTGGCTCGACGGCTGGACCGCCACCTCGGCCTTCGGTCTGACGCCGGTCACGAGCACCGTCGCCTACTGCACCGCGGGCACGACGAGCAACGGCTGCAACGCGACGATGACCGCGATCGGCACGCCGAGCGCCTCGGCGACCTCGGGCTACACGCTGCTCGTCAGCAACGTCGAAGGTCAGAAGCAGGGTCTGCTCTTCTACAGCATCAGCGGTCGTTCGGCCGCCGCTTGGGGCACGGGCTCGAGCTTCCTGTGCGTCAAGGCTCCGACCCAGCGCATCCCGGCCCAGAACACCGGCGGCGCCGCTGGTTCCTGCAACGGCGAGCTCTCGGTCGATTGGAACGCCTACATGGCGACTGCTGCTCCGACGGCCGTCGGTAACCCGCGCGTCGCGGGTCAGGTCTACCAGGCCCAGGGCTGGTTCCGCGACCCGCCGGCGCCGAAGACGACGCACCTCTCCAACGCGCTCGAGTTCACGCTCCTGCCGTGATCGAGAGACTCCTGAGCTGATGTGACGAGCGCTCCGCACCTGCCTTACGGCGGGTGCGGAGCGCGCTTCCTTGAGCCGACACCCATGCACCTCGCCTGCCTGACGCTCGTTCTTTTCACCCACGACGCCCCGTCCGCGTCGACACCGATTCCTTCGCAGTCCTCAGCGCAGGTCGCAACGGCTCCGACACGCGAGGCTCTCGTCGAGCTAGGGTTCGCGGCCGTCAGCGCGATGCCGGACGTTCCGCACGCGCGCAATCGCTGTCGCGCACAGGAGTCGGTGGTGCAGGCCGCCTTGGAGCTCGATCTGCCGAGCCAAGCGGAGCGCATGGCGCTTGCGATCACCGATTGGAGACGAGCGCAGGCGCTCGCTGATGTCGCCTTGCATCAAGCTCGTCTGGCGCGGACGGACGATGCGCGCCGTGTGCTCGCGCTCGCTGAAGCGTCGCTCGTTCCGGGCACTCAGGAATGGCACGACGAGCGCGTGCGCGCGCACCTCGCGGCTGCTCACCACTGGCTCGGCAATGCCGACGCAGTGGCGCGTCTCACGCAGGGCGTTGGCGAAGCCGAGATCGGCGCCGTGCAGGTGGTGGTCGCCTCGCAGTCTTCGATCGAGCAGTTCGATGGGCGGCTCGAGCTCCTGCGCGCAACGGCGAAAAACGGCGGCTTCGATGCGCTCAAGTGCTCGCTCGAGACCGCGGTCGAGCTGCACCGCGTCGCCGGTGCGGACTCGGAGCGCCGCGAGAAGATCGAGTTCTTGGTGAAGTCGAGCTGGGAGAAGCTACCCCTCGACGTCCGCACCGGGCTCCTGCGGCGACTTGCCGAGAACCTGATCGCGATCGACGACCGCTCCGGTGCGGAGCGTCAGCTCGACGAAGCGCAGGCACTCGTCGACAACAATCACTGGGTCGCGGAGGACCACATCGTGCAGATCGCCGCGATCGCGCGCCTGCGCCATGCCGCGGGTCAGTCGGATCGCGCTCAGCGCGACATCGCGGGCGTGCTCGGCCTCTTCGAGCGCGAGCGCGAGCGCATCGTCGACATCTACCGCGCCGGCGCGCTGCGTGCCGTGGCCGAGGCGCAGCAGTCGATGGGTGAGAGCTCCGCGGCCCTCGCCACCTTCGGTCGCGCACTCGATGAAGGACTCGTAAACCCGAACTCACGGCCCCGCGCCGATGATCTCGCCGCAACGGCCTGCGCCATGGCTCGCTGTGGCGCACGGCCTGACGCGGCCCTGTTCCAGCGCATGCAGCTTGCTCGCGCCTCGCTCGGCGAACCTTGGTAGGCCTGTGAGTGAGCGCGCCCGGGCGCCTGCCGCGAGATCCGTCTCGCCGCAGGCGTTCGGCATTTATGGAAGCTTGATCCACGCTGCGGCGGGCGTCTGCGGACTCATGGGCAGTCTCCCGATCCCTCACGGACTCCTCGCTTGCTTCACATAGAGGCCACGAAGCGTTCACCGGGGCTTCATAAAGACGCACGAACCTCCCGCCCCGCGTGAAGAACCTCTCCCCCCAGCTCCTGTGCACCGCCGCGGCGGTCGTGATCGCGGCCAGCGCGGCGTATGCGCAAGACCGTGCGGGCTCCGTGCGCGGGGTGGTGTTCGACAAGGACTTCGACGCGCCGCTCGGCGGAGCGCAGGTCCTGATCGTCGAGACAGGCCAGAAGCTCGTGGCGTCCGAGCAGGGCAACTACGTGTTCCCCGAGGTCGCGCCCGGCAAGTACACGCTGGTCTTCTCGAAGGACGGTTACGTGAGGCAAGTGAAGGCCGACGTGCTCGTCCTTCCGGGTCAGCTCGCCGACGTCGACGCCTACCTCTCGGGCGAGTTCACCGAGATGGAGGAGTTCGTCGTCGAGGACGTGCTCGAGATGGATACCGGCACGGAGGCCGGTCTGCTCGAGCTGCGCTTCGAGACGCCGGCTCTGATGGACTCGATCAGCGCGGGCCTGATGAGCCGCGCTGGTGCGAGTGATGCGGCGAGTGCGCTGCGCCTCGTCTCGGGCGCGACCGTGCAAGACGGCAAGTTCGCGGTCATTCGCGGCCTGCCCGATCGCTACGTCAGCTCGCAGATGAACGGCGTGCGCCTGCCGTCCGCGGACGAGGACAAGCGCGCGGTCGAGCTCGATCAGTTCCCCACGTCGGTCATCGAGAGCATTCAGGTCAGCAAGACCTTTACGCCCGACCAGCAGGGTGACGCCTCCGGTGGTGCGGTCGATGTGCGCCTGCGCGGTATTCCCGAAGAGACGACGCTGAACATCAGCGGTCAGCTCGGCTACAACTCGAACGTCACCGGCCGCGGTGACTTCCTGTCCTACGACGGCGGCGGAATCGAGTTCTTCGGCTTCGACGACGGCGGCCGAGACCCGCAAGACAGCTTGCTTGGGCAGAGCTGGAAGGGCGCGGTCGGCGTGCGCGAGGAAGATGCTCCCATCGACTCGAAGTGGTCGATCTCCGGCGGCGGCATGCGCGAGCTCGCCAACGGATGGCGCATGGGCAGCTTCGGCAGCTTCTTCTACGAGCGCGACAGCCAGTACATCGACGATGGGACCGACGACTCGTGGTGGGTGACCACTCCCGGCACGGGGATGACGCCGCAGACCTATCAGGGCACGCCGACGGACGGCGACTTCAAGACGGGCTTGTTCGACATCGACCAGAGCTCGCTCAACGTGCGCTGGGGCGCGCTCGGAGTCTTCGGCGTCGAGAACGAGAAGAACAAGCTCAGCCTCACGTACCTCTACACGCACGCCGCCGAGGACACCGCGACGCTCGCGATCGATACGCGAGGCAAGGAGTACTTCTTCCCCGGCCATGATCCGAACGACACGTCGAGCCCGGGCACGGATGCCGCGAGCCTGAACGCAGCGCCGTACTTGCGCACGGAGACGCTCGAGTACACCGAGCGCACGACGAGCACGCTGCAGCTGCGCGGCGAGCACGAACTGCCCGCACCCGGCGACGCAGCGGGCTTCTTCAAGGAGCCCAAGCTCGATTGGACGCTCTCCGCAAGCTCCGCATCCATGGACCAGCCGGACAAGCGCCAGTTTGGCGCGCTCTGGCAGCCTTCGTCGTTCAACCCTGGCTTCCCGCCGTTCATCCCGCCCTTCACCACGCCGGCGACTTGGCTGCCCTACAAGCCGGCCGCCAACTTCAACCTCGGCAACGTCCAGCGCATCTGGAAGACGATCGAGGAGGAGAACTCGCAGCTGGCGCTCAACATGAAGCTGCCCTTCGAGCAGTGGTCCGGTCAGGAAGGCTACGCGAAGCTCGGCGTCTTCAGTGACAGCGTCGACCGCAAGTTCACGCAGGACACCTACACGAACAGCGGCGATTTCTCGACGTATCAGGGCGACTTCGACGATCCGTGGAGCGCGCAGTTCCCGGACGAGAACCACCCGATGTTCGAGTCGCTCGAAGACGTCGACTATGACGGCGAGCAGAACATTCAGGCTTGGTACGGCATGGTCGATCTGCCGTTTTCGCCAGTATTCAAGGCCGTCGGCGGCGCGCGTGTCGAAAGCACGGAGATAGGGATCGTCAACGATCCCGACGCGCTCGCGCTGTGGTATCCGCCGGGCGCGGCTGCGCCCACGCAGCTCAATCCCGGTGACGCCGACGTCGACTTCTCGCAGACGAACGTGCTCCCGTCGCTCGGGCTCGAATACAAGCCGGCGGACAAGTGGACGCTGCGCGCGGCTTGGAGCCAGACGCTTGCGCGTCAGACGTTCAAGGAGCTCACGCCGATCATCCAGTCCGAGTTCCTCGGTGGTCCGATCTTCATCGGCAACCCGGACTTGCAGATGAGCGAGCTGCAGAACTACGACCTGCGAGTCGACTACACGCCCTACGACGGCGGTCTCGTCTCCGTCTCGGGGTTCCACAAAGACCTGACCGATCCGATCGAGTACGTCCAGCGCATCGCGGGTTTCAACTACACGACCGCGGTCAACTATCCCGAAGGTCGACTGGGGGGCGCGGAGATTGAGCTACGCCAAGATCTGTCGAAGTGGAACGACGCGCTGACGGGCTTCTCGCTCGGAGCGAACGCCACCTTCATCGACTCGCAGGTCTCGTTGACGCAGGCCGAGATCGACCAGTTCAACCAGCCCAACATCGCGGCGCCGATGTCGACGCGCGACATGACCAACGCTCCCGAGCAACTCTTCAATCTGTTCCTCACGTGGGACAACGAAGAGAGCGGGACGCAGGTGGGACTCTTCTACACCATCCAAGGTGACACGCTGATCGCGGGCGCGGGCGAGTCCAACGGAAACTACATCCCCAACGTGTACGCCGTGCAGTACGACACGCTGAACCTGAGCGTGTTCCAGCGCATCGGCGAGTACATGCGCCTGCAGCTGCAGGCCAAGAACCTGACCGATCCGACGATCGAGACGGTCTACCGCTCCAAGTACATCGGCGACGACGTGCGGCGCACTTCGTTCACGCGCGGCATCGACGTCACGCTCACCCTCAACCTCTCCTACAGCTTCTGAGAAGAGACGGCAGATGAAGGAACTTTTGGCAAGCAAGACTCGGATTGCGCTCGCGGGCGCCGCGCTGGCGGCCCTCGGCGCGGGTGTGGCCATCGGCGCGCAGGGTCCGGATGGACTCGACGACGCGCGCGGAGCGCTCGAGCGCTGGGTCGAGACCCGCAAGGTGATCACGCAAGAGCGGCGCGACTGGCAGCTCGGCAAGGAGCTCCTGCAGGACCGCATCGCGCTCGTACAGCGTGAGATCGAGAGCCTGCGCGGCAAGATCAAGGAGGCCGAAGGCAGCATCGCCGAGGCCGATCGCAAGCGCGACGAGCTCGTGCAAGAGAACGAGCGCCTCAAGAATTCGTCGTCGGCCCTCGTCGAGACCGCGTCGAAGCTCGAGCAGCGCACGCTCGCACTTCTCGCCCGTGCGCCGGAGCCGATCCGCGAGCGCGTCAAGCCGCTGAGCCAGCGTCTTCCGAAGGCCGGTGAGGCGTCCAAGGAGTCGCTCTCCGCGCGCTTCCAGAACGTGGTGGGCATCCTGAACGAGCTCAACAAGTTCCACCGCGAGATCACGGTGACGAGTGAAGTGCGCACGCTGGGCGATGGTCGCAGTGCGGAAGTGACCGTGCTGTACGTCGGAATGAGCTGCGCGTTCTACGCCAGCGCCGATGGTATGGCGGCGGGTATCGGAACCTCGACGGCCGACGGTTGGGGCTGGACGAGCGCGGATGCGCTCGCGGGCGACGTCAACAAGGCGATCGCGATCCTGAAGAACGAGACCGTGGCCGAGTTCGTGCAGCTTCCGCTGCGCGTGCAGTGAGCGGAGCAACCATGAAGATCTTCACGACGATCCTCCTCGCCTTCGTCGCCGCACCCGCTCTCGCGCAGGATGGCGCGGCGAAGCCGCAGGCCCAGTTCGAAACCGCCGCGCAATCGGTGCAGCGTCAGCTGCAGGAGAGCGTGGCCGAGCTCGGCGCACTGCGCGAGCAGATGGCCGCGGAGAAGCTGCCGTTGAGCCGCCAGCTGCGCGAGCTCGAAGCCGAGCTCGTCAAGGTGCGACAGGAGTTCCAGACCACCAGCCGCCTGCTCGACAGCCGCACCCTCGACCTCTCGAACCTGCGCAACGAGATCAAGTCGCGCAACGACGAGGCCGCCTACCTCTCGACCCTGATGGGCGAGTACACGCGCAACTTCGACTCGCGCCTGCATATCGCCGAGCTCGATCGCTACGCCAAGGAACTCGAAGCCGCGAAACTCGCGCCGGAGAACACGACGCTCACCGAGCAGCAGATCTCCCTGACGCAGGTGGCGCTGCTCGAGACTTCGATCGGTCGTCTGGAAGACGCACTCGGTGGCTCGCGCTTCGAAGGCGCCGCGGTCGACTCGAACGGCACGGTGAAGCCCGGCACGTTCGTGATGGCGGGACCGGTCGCGCTCTTCCGTTCGGCGGACGGGCTCGCTGTCGGCGTGGCAGAACAGCGCCTCGGCTCGCTCGAGCCCGCGGTGCTCCCCTTCGGCAAGCCCGAAGATGCGGCGGCGGCTGCCGATCTCGTGACCATGGGCGCGGGCAAGCTCCCGTTCGACGCCAGCCAAGGCAACGCGCTCAAGGTCGAGGCCATCGAAGAGACCGTGGTCGAGCACTTCCTCGCGGGCGGTCCGATCATGTGGCCGATCCTCGTTCTGGCCGTCGCGGCCTTCCTCGTCGCGCTCTACAAGTGGGGCTCGATGACGGTGCTGCGCATGCCTTCGCGCAAGCAAGTCGACGGCCTCGTCGAGGCGCTCGCCGCGCGCGACGAGAAGCTCGCGAAGGAGCGCGTCGGAGCGATCCGCGGTCCGATCGGCGAGATGCTCGCCGTCGGCGTCGCCCATCTGCGCGAGCCGAAGGAGCTCGTCGAAGAGGTGATGTACGAGAAGATGCTCGCGACGAAGCTCAAGCTGAACAGCCTGCTGCCGTTCGTGGCAATCAGCGCGTCGGCGGCTCCGCTCCTCGGGCTGCTCGGCACCGTGACGGGCATCATGAACACCTTCTCGTTGATGACGGTGTTCGGCACCGGCGATGTGAAGACGCTCTCGAGCGGCATCTCCGAAGCGCTCATCACAACCGAATACGGTCTCATCGTCGCGATCCCGTCGCTGCTCCTGCACGCATTCCTCGCCCGCAAGGCGCGCGGCGTGCAAGACGAGATGGAGAAGGCCGCGATCGCGATGATGAACCAAGTCGCGAAGACCCCGCTCGCCGAGGCCGCCTGAGCCGAGCTCGACATGCAGCACATCGGCGGAATCGAGGCGCTCGGCAGCCTCCAGGCGATCTGGGACCAAGCCTACGCGATCTGGATCGCGGGGGGCTGGGGCATGGCCGCAATCGCCATCAATGCGCTCGTGCTCTTCGGGCTCGGCATGCACATCCAGCTGCGGCTCCTCGAGAAGGGCCTGCTGCGCGCGATGTTCATGAAGGACCAGCAGATCCGCGCTTGGGTCGCCGAACCCGCACAGCGCAAGGGTGCGATTGGCGAGCTACTCGACTTCGTGACCGGGGAGCGCAAGCTCGACGACATGGCTGCGGCGTTCGGCGGCATCAACGCCACGGAAGTTGCGCCGTTCGAGCGCGATCTTCGCGTGATGAAGATCTGCGTCGGCACGGCGCCGCTGTTTGGCCTGTTCGGAACGGTCACGGGCATGCTCGCTACGTTCGGCGCGCTCGCTTCTGGCTCCGGCGGTGACCAAACGATGGCGCAGATCGCCAAGGGCATTTCCGAGGCGCTCATCACGACCGAAGCGGGTCTCGTCGTCGCGCTTCCGGGCCTGTTCTTCCAGTGGATGCTCGCGCGCCAGCACGACCTCTACCGCACCTTCGTCTCGCATCTCGAGACCATCTGCACCCAGACGCTCTACCGTGAGCTGCGCCAGCGTGGCGCTGCGGCCTGAACGCGAGAAACCAAGCCATGGGACGCTTCAAGAACTCTTCCGACGACTCCGGCAGCGAAGGCGGCATCGACATGTCGCCGATGATCGACTGCGTCTTCATCCTGCTGATCTTCTTCATCGTCACCACGACGTTCGTCGAGGAGACCGGCATCGAGGTCGACAAGCCGCAGGCTGCCAGTGCCGCGCGCCTCGAGAAGACCAGCATCCTGATCGCGATCACCGACAAGGGTGACATCGTGTACGGCGGTCGTCAGATCGGCGTCGCAGGTGTTCAGCCCCTGGTGCGCCGCATGCTCCAAAAGGAAAAGGTGCCTGTGATCGTGCAGGCCGACACCAACGCGCAATCGGGCCTGCTCGTGCGCGTGATCGATGAGTGCAAGCTCGGTGGCGCCGAGAAGGTGAGCGTGGCGACGAGCCGCGCGAAGAGCTGAGACCACGACCGTGCGCCGCACTCGCGCCTCGACCCTGCTCGGCAAGCTCGTCCACGGCATCCTCGTGCTGCTGGTGGGGCTCGCGTTTGCGCTCGTGTTGTTCCTGCTGCTGCCGTTCTTGCAAGCTATCAGCGCGACGACGCCCGAGGACACCACGCTGCGCACCGTGGCGACCGCGGACGTGCCGCCGCCTCCTCCTCCGCCCGAGCAAGAGCCCGAGCAGGAGGAGGAACAACAGGAAGAACCGAAGCCGCCGGAGCTCACCGAGGAGGCGCCGCCGCTCGACCTTTCGCAGCTCGAGCTGGCGCTCAATCCTGGCATGGGAGGCGACGGCCTCGGCGGCGACTTCGTGGTCAAGCTCAACGTGGCCGCTGCGACGGGCAGCTCCGGTGGCGGTGAGGAAGTCGACTCGCTTTTCTCGCTCGCGGACCTCGATCAGCAGCCGCGCATCGTCTACCAACCCGGCCCCACCGTGACTGCGGACATGCGCAAGAAGCTGCCCGGCAGCGTCTCGGTGCTGTTCGTCGTCGACCAGCAGGGGCGCGTCGAAAATCCCATCGTTCAGAAGTCCACCGACCCCGTGTTCGAGAAGGCGGCGCTCAACGCCGTCAAGCAGTGGAAGTTCGAGCCCGGCAAGCGCAAGGGACAGCCCGTCCGCTTCCGCATGCGCGTGCCGATCACCTTCCCGGAGAAGTGATGCCGATGAAGATCTCCCTCAGCGCCCCGATCCTCCTGCTGGCCGCGTCATGCGCGTCGACCGCCGCGGTTGCGCCCGCGCCGTCGACTCCCGTTCTCGAGCTTGCGCTCGTCGAGGCTTCGGCTCCGATCGCGGAGTCCGGTCCAGTGGCGAGCGAGCCGGTCTTCGAGCCGGTCGTGCAAGAGCGCAGTGCGCGCAAGCCCGGGGACGAGCTCTGGAGCGACGCCACGTTCCGTCGCCGCCTGATCGAGAGCTATGCGTCCGAGACGGACATCGAGCCGAAGGTCACGCAGCTCGAGCGCGAGTCGATGCAGAAGGTGCTGGAGCTGATCTCGACCGAGAAGCTCGACCTCGCGATCGTCGAGATCGAGAAGCTGCGCGGCGCTGGTGCGAGTGCGGTGATCGACTTCACGCTCGCGAACATCTACTTCCAGCGCGAAGAGCTCGACAAGGCGATTCCGGTCTACGACGCCGCCGTGGAGAAGTTTCCGCGCTTCCGTCGTGCGTGGCGCAACCTTGCGTTGATTCATGTTCGCCAGAGCGATCACCGTCGCGCCTCGACGGCGCTCACGCGAGTGATCGAGCTCGGTGGCGGCGATGCGCTCACCTACGGTCTGCTCGGGTTCGCGAACTCGAACCTCGAGAACCACCTCGCCGCTGAGTCGGCCTACCGCATGGCCAACCTGCTCGACCCCGCGACGCAGGACTGGAAGATGGGGCTCGCCCGCTGCTTCTTCAAGCAGCGCCGTTTCGATGACGCTGCAGCGCTGTGCGGCACCATGCTCGCCGATCAGCCCGATCGCGCGGACCTCTGGCTCCTGCAGGCGAACGCCTACATTGGGCTCGGCCAGCGCATGCGCGCGGCGGAGAACTACGAGATCGTCGAGCGCATGGGCGCTGGCACGGCCGACAGTCAGAACATGCTCGGCGACATCTACGTCAACGAAGAGCTGTTCGAGCTCGCCGTGGCTGCGTACACGCGCGCGCTCGAGCGCAATCCGGCCCAGTCGAGCGATCGAGCCGTGCGCGCAGCCCGCGTGCTGATGGCCCGCGGCGCCACCGCCGACGCGCGCCGACTCGTCGAAGACGTGCAGCGTCTCCGCGCCGAGCGTCTCTCGGAGTCGGAGCGCAAGGACTTGCTCAAGCTGCGCGCGCGCCTCGCGGTCGCCGAAGGCGCGAGCGGCGACGAGGTGCGCATCCTCGAAGAGATCGTGGCTCTCGATCCGCTCGACGGCGAGGCGCTGATCCTCCTCGGCCAGCACGCCCAGCGCTCGAGCGACCCGGACCGCGCCATCTTCCTCTTCGAGCGAGCTGCCGCGATCGAGGCCTACGAAGCGGACGCCAAGGTGCGTCATGCCCAGCTGCTCGTCGGCCTCGGTCGCTACAGCGAGGCTCTGCCGCTCCTGCGCCGTGCGCAGACGATCAAGCCGCGCGAGAACATCCAAGAGTACATGGAGCAGGTCGAGCGCGTCGCGAACTCGCGCTGAGACGCAGAGCTCCACGAAGCACAGCGGGCGCGGTCCTCGTCGAGGACCGCGCCCGCAGGCTTGTCGTGAGGACCTGCTCAGGGTCTCACGGTGAACTCGAGTCCGTCGGAGAGGTTCGTGGTGCCGGGCGCCGCCGGATCACGGAACCACGCCTGCGCCTGCACGAGCTGGCCCGAGGTGAACGGGTTGCCGAGCGCGCTCGGACGCGAGAACCGATACGCGTTCCAGTCGATCGAGAGTGTGCCTTGGCACGTGTCATTCGCGCCGCCGGTGTTGAGCGCTGTCGTGCGCTGCACCGGTGCCTTCACGCACAGGAAGCTGCCGCTTCCGGGTGCCCACAGCGCAGCGTGCCGCCCCGTGATCCCGTAGAAGATGAGCCCTTGGCGGTTGCCTTCGACCTGCAGGGCCGTCAGCAGGAAACCCGAGCTGGCCGTCGCGCTAGCGATGCCCGACGCCGTGAGGTCCGGGATGCAGAAGCTCGAGGTGAGCCCCGCTGTGCAGTAGCTCGTGGGGTTCGAGCCGCCGCCGTCGGTGACGTTGCCCGTCACACACAGCCCGAAACCTTGATTCGGGGTCGGCACGTTCGTCGCCGTGATCGTCAAGCTCCACGTGCCCGCCGTCGGCGCTTGAATCGCCACACGCTCGACGTTGTTCTTCAGATCGGCGGTGCCCCCCGTTGCGGACCAGCCGCCCGTGAAGACGTTGCCGCGATACACGACGCTCGTGGGGCTCGTCACGGTGAGATCGAGGTTGTTGACGACCGGATTCGTGGCGTTCGTCGAGCCCGGCGCGTCATGCCACGCGAGCGTGATCTCCAGCGGAGTCGTGCTCGCGTTCACTTGGAACTGGCGCACGTAGGTCCCGCCGGTGGTCAATCCCTGCGCCTTGCGCACATCGACCGCGATCATCTTCGCAGCATCGCCCGTGAACGACAGCGACTCATCGAGGTTGAGTCGTCCCCAGCCTTCTTGGTTGCTGGGGTAGCCCGTGATCCCGGTCATGTCCTGCGCCGTGTTCACGAGCACGGCCTTGATCAACGCGCCGGTCGGCGTGAACGCGTTGGCGGGGACGGCGGCACCGGTCGGGTAGAAGCCGTCCATGAAATACTCGCGGACGAGCGCCGCGGCCGCCGTCGCCGACGGGCACGCCATGCTCGTTCCTGTGAACGAGGTCGTACCGCACGCACCCGTGCTCGCCGAGACCGTGCCACAGCCCGGCGTCATGACCTCGGGCTTGCGCCGACCATCCGCTGTCGGGCCCGTTCCGCCCGAGCAGAACGAGTTCACGCTCGGCGTGTCCTGCGTCGCGCCGACCGCGAGGAGGTTCTTCGCGTTCTCAGGGTTCTTCAGCGTCGACGTGTTCGTCGTCGAGAAGAGCACGAGGTTGTCCTCGTTGTTCCACTGGAACGTGTCGATCGAATTGCACAGCGAGTCATACGTCGTGGTCGCGTCGTTGCCCCACGAGTTGGTGTGCACGCGCGCGCCGACGTTCGCGTGCGCGACTCCCGTCGTGTTGAAGCCGGTGATCGGAAGCTCGGTGTGCGCGAGCTTTGCAAGGTAGGCGAGACCGCGAGTCGCGGTCGAGCCATTGACGGGCTGAGCATCTCCCGCCGCGGTGCCCGCGGTATGCGTGCCGTGGCTGTCGGAACTGCCGCTGCCGTTGCGATAGACGATCTTGCGGTGCGTCGGCCCCACCGCCGCGCCACTGGGATCGGAGAAGTAGCACGAGGTGGTCGAGAGCAAGCCGTCGACGTGGCCGATGACCTGCCCCTGACCGTTCAAGCCTTGGCTCCAGATGCGCGTGTTGCCCGACACGTTGGTCTGTACGACCCACGCGATCGAGTCGTTGCGCAGCGTGATCTCCGGGGCGGGCTCGACCCACTGCACGTCGCGCGCACGCGCGATGGCACGCGCGACCAGCGGACTCGCGCTCACCTGCACGTACCAACGACCGTATTCCTCCCAAGCCTGTTCGACGTCGACACCCGCGGAGGCCAACTGCTCCCGCAGCACGGAAATGTCCACCCCTCGGAAGCCGCTGACGAGCAGCGGACGCGCGAGTGAGGCGAGCGGCTCCAGATCCGCCGCGAGCCGCAGCCGCGGCTCCAGTCGATAGGCGGGATGGAAGTCGCCGGTCCACGCATGGGCCGCCACAGCGCCAACGGCCGCGCGCACCTTGGCGTCGCCGCGCACGAGGAATGCGTAGTTGGGGACGTAGTCGAGCAGCTCCGCACCGAGCGCGGCGAGCTCCGCACGCAGCTCCTCGGTGATCGGCCCCGAGAACTGGGCGAGGAAGTACCCCGCGTCCGCGTTCGTTTCGAGCGAGAGATCGCGCGGCAGCTCCGGCGTGCCCCGTCGCGTGTCGAACTCGGCATAGGCGAGCGAGAGCCAGCTCGGCTCGGCTGCGAGGCCGTTGGCTTCCTCGAAGGTCCACGCGCGCTGCGGGTTCTCCGGCAGCGGGGGGAGCTCTTGGGCGAAAGCGGGGGAGAGGCCGAGGGCGGCCAAAATCACGGCAAGGCGGGGGGTACGCGTCATGGGGGAATCGTCTCGAGTGCGAGCGGGCACCGTAGACCCTAACCCCTACGACGCGACTTGGGTTCCGGATGTTCGGCCCAGTGCCCGCCCCATGCCTTCCATGGGCTCAGGGCTGGACCGTGAACTCGAGCGCGTCCGTCAGGTTCCCCTGCCCGGGCGCGAGCGGATCACGGAACCACGCCTGCGCTTGCACGAGCGCCCCCGGCCCAAAAGGCGCACCGAGCGCGTCCGGCCGCGAAGCGACCCAAGCGTTCCAATCGACGAACAGGAGCCCGTCACAGCCGCCGAGCGTGCCGCCGCTCGTCTGGGCGTTCATGCGCTGCACCGGCGGCCGCACGCACCAGAAGCTCGAGCTCTGGAAGGTCCAGCGAACCGAGGTGCGCCCCTGCGTGCCGTAATAGATGAGCCCCTGACGCTGGCCTTCGACCTCCGCCGCGGCGAGCGTGAAGCCGCTCGCTGCGCCAGCGCGTGCCACGCCGGAGCACTCGAGCCGCGGCGCGCAGAAGTTCGTGGTCTGGCTCGTCGTGCAGTAGCGCGTCGGCGACGACGTCCCGCCGAACGAGAGGTCGCCTGTCGCGCACAGCCCGAGGCCCTGCGGACCCTGCGGCACGTTTGCTCCGCGCACGCGCAGCGTCCACGTTCCAAGCTCGGGGGCCGCGAAGACCACGCGCTCGACGTTGTTGAGCGGATCCGCGCTGCCGCCGACGGCCGAAACGCCGTTCACGAAGGCGTTGCCGAGGTACAGCGTGCCGGACGGGGACACGACCTCGAGGTCGAGGTCGTTCACCACCGCGAGGGCCGCGTTGACCGAGCCCGGCGCGTCCATGAACGCGAGCGTGACCTCGAACGGCACGGCACTCGATTGCACGTGTACGTTCCAGCTCGTCACTTGTCCCGTGGCGAGCCCTGCGGCATGGCGCAGCTCGGTCGCGAAGAGCTTCGACGCATCGCCGACGAAGTGCAGCGCGTGGTCGAGGTTGATCCGTCCCCAGCCCTCGCGCAGCGACGGATACCCGCTCGCGCTCGAGAGGTCCTGACCCGAGTTCACGAGCACGGCCTTGAGCAGTGCGCCGCTCGGCACGAACGCGTCGGCGTTGTTGGCGCGCCCGCTCGGATAGAAGCCGTCCATGAAGTACTCGCGGGCGAGTGCCGCAGCGCCCGCGACGGCGGCGGTCGCCATGCTCGTGCCGTTGAGCGTGCCCGTCGCGCACGTGCCCGGTGCCGCAGAGATCACGTTGCAACCCGGCGCCATCACCTCCGGTCGCCGGCGTCCGTCCGAGGTCGGGCCGAGCCCGCCGAAGCAGAACTGATCCGCGTTGGCGCCGTTTTCCGTCGAGCCGACCGCGAGCACGTTCTTCGCGTTCTCGGGGCTCGTCACGAAGGCGCCGTTGGACACGGAGAACACCGCGAGGTGGTCCTCGTTGGCCCACTGGAAGCCGTCGATCGACGCGCAGAGCGCGCTGTACGACGTGACGCTGTCGACGCCCCACGAATTCGAGTGGATGCGCGCGCCGACGCCTGCGTGCACCGTCGCCGTCGCGGAGTAATTCGCGACCGGCAGATCGGTGTGCGCGAGCCGCGCGAGGTAGGCGATGCCGCGTCCGAGCGTCGAGCCCGTCACCGGCTGTGCATCGCCCGCGATCGTGCCCGCGGTGTGCATGCCATGCACGTCGGCGCCGGAGCTCGAGAGGTAGACGACCTTGCGGTGCGTCGGGCCAACGGGCGCGCCGCTGGGATCGCGCAGCCAGCAGTTGTTGAGCACCGAGATCGCGCTGTCGATGTGCCCGATCACCTGCCCTTCGCCGCGCAGGCCGCGATCCCAGACCTTCATGAGCTGGTTCTGGTTCGTCTGCACGACCCACGCGACCGAGTTGTTGCGCAGCGTCACGGGCTGCGCGGATTCGATCCACTGCAGCGCGTCTTCGCGCGCTGCACGCCGCGCCTCGGCCGCGCTCGCGCGAACGCGCGCGACCCAGCGGTCTTGTTCTTCCGTGATGTCGAGCACCGTCGCGCCGCTGCGACGCAGCGCCAGCTCCAGCGCCGCGCGCGCGCCGCCGCGGAAGCCCAGCGCCACCAGCTCGTGTTCGATCTCGGCGCCCGCGGGTTCCGCCGCTGCGTCGCGCAGCCGCGACTCGATTCGCCATGCGGGGTGCAGCTCGCCGCTCCACGCGACCTCCGCGACGCGCTCGAGCGCCGCGCGCTGCGCGGGTGTGCCGCGCACGAGAAATGCGTTCGTCGGCAGATACTCGAGCAGGGTCGCGCCGCTCTGCTCCACGCGCGTGCGCAGCTCCGGCGTGAGCGCCTGCGAGAACTGCACCAAGAAGCAGGTCGGACCGCCGCGCTCGCGCCGCTCCCGCCGCAGGTCCGAGGGAATCTCCGGCTCGTTGCCGCGTGTGTCGAAGCCGCCAGCGCGCAGCGCGAGCCAGCGCGGCGAGCGCACGAGTAGGGTGGCCTGCTCGGACGTGAGCGCCACGACCGCTTCCGGCGGCAGCGACTGGGCCCAAGGCTGCCCGCCGACGAGGAGGGCAGCCCCCACGAGCGCGAGGGTCGGGCCGAGGAAACGCATCACGTTCAGGGCGAGCCGGGTGCCGGATCTCTCCCGCACGCCCTATTCCACTGTAGACCCAGTCCCACCGCCGCGGGGACACGGAGGGCGCCTCCCGGCCCCTCGGGACCGGAAAAACCTGCGCTCCCCCGAGCCCAGCGAGGCCTCTAGACCGTCCCGGCGACCGAAGCGGCTGGGCGCGCGGCGGGGCGGCGGTGGTAGTGCTGGATGCGACGGACGAGGTACTCGCCGCCGTGGAGGGCGAGCAGGGCCTGCACCACGGCCGAGATGCCGGCGCGCGTGGTGATGCAGGGGATGCCGCCCATGATCGCGGCGGAGCGGATCTGCTTGTCGTCGTAGCGCGTCTGCTTGCCGAGCGGCGTGTTGAGGACGAGCTTGATCTCGCGATTCTTGATGACGTCGACGACGTGCGGGCGGCCCTCGTGGATCTTGTTGATCCGCTGCGCCTTGATGCCGGCGTTCTTGAGCGCGTTGTACGTGCCCTCGGTGGCGCACAGCTCGTAGCCCATCTGCGAGAGCAGGCGCGCGTCAGAGAGGATCGCGCGCTTGTCGGCGTTCTTGACCGAGACGAACACCTTGCCCGAGCGGGGCAGCTTCATGCCTGCCGCCTCGAAGGCCTTGGCGAAGGCGAAGCCCAAGTTCTCGTCGATGCCCATGACCTCGCCGGTCGAGCGCATCTCGGGTCCGAGCAGCATGTCGGTGCCGGGGAACTTGTTGAACGGGAAGACCGGCGCCTTGACCGAGTAGTAGGGCGGCACGATCTCGCTCGTGAAGCCGAGCTCCGCGAGCTTCTTGCCGCACATCACCTTCGCCGCGAGCTTGGCGAGCGGCACGCCGATCGCCTTCGACACGAACGGCACCGTGCGCGACGCGCGCGGGTTGACCTCGAGCACGTACACCTTGTCGCCCTTCACGGCGAACTGCACGTTCATCAGGCCGATGACCTTGAGCTCGCGCGCCATCGCCTTCGTGGCGCGGACGATCTCCTCTTGGACGGAGGCGTCGAGGGTGTGGGGCGGGAGCACGCAGGTCGAGTCGCCGGAGTGGATGCCGGCCTCTTCGATGTGCTCCATCACGCCGCCGATCACGACCGTCTCGCCGTCGCTGATGCAGTCGACGTCGACCTCGAGCGCGTCTTCGAGGAACTTGTCCACGAGCACGGGCCGATCCGGCGAGGCCTGCACCGCGTTCTGCATGTAGAAGTCGAGCGCGGCGTCGTCGTAGACGATCTCCATCGCGCGTCCGCCGAGGACGTAGCTCGGGCGCACGAGCACGGGATATCCGAGCCGCCGCGCGTGCTCGAAGGCCTCCGCCGGCGTGGTCGCGATGCCGTTCTCGGGCTGGTTGAGCCCGAGCTTGCGGATCATCTCGGCGAACAGCTTGCGATCCTCGGCGCGGTCGATCGACTCGACCGAGGTGCCGATCAGCGGCGCCCCCGCCTTGTGCAGGCCGCTCGCGAGGTTGAGCGGCGTCTGGCCGCCGAACTGCACGATCATGCCCGAGGGCTCGATCGCGCGCGTGATCGCCATCACGTCCTCGTGCGTCAGCGGCTCGAAGAACAGGTGGTTGCTCGTGTCGTAGTCGGTCGAGACCGTCTCGGGGTTCGAGTTGACCATGATCGCCTCATGGCCGAGCTCGCGCACCGCGAAGGCCGCGTGCACGCAGCAGTAGTCGAACTCGATGCCCTGTCCGATGCGGTTGGGGCCTCCGCCCAAGATCGCGATCTTGGTCGCGCTCGACGGGCGCACTTCGCTCTCCTCGTCTTCCCACGTCGAGTAGTAGTACGGCGTCTTCGCCGCGAACTCGGCCGCGCAGGTGTCGACGAGCTTGTAGGTGCGCTGGATCTTCCACTCGTCGCGCAGGGCAGCGACGTGCTCGGCTGTGGCGCCGACGGCGAGCGCGATCTGGCGGTCGGTGTAGCCGAGCACCTTCGCGCGCCGCAGCAGCGCGGGCGTGAGGAGCGCGCCGGAGAGCTCGCGCTCGAACTCGACGAGCTCGCGCATGTTTTCGAGGAACCAGGGGTCGATGTTCGTCGCGTCGTGGATGCGCTCCAAGCTCCAGCCCGCGCGGTAGGCCGCGCGCACGGCGAGGATGCGGTTTTGGTTCGGCACGCGCAGCGTGCGCACGAGCTGCTCCTCGTCGGCCACGAGCGCGTCGGTCGGGTCGCGCGGGTCGAGGCCGAGCCCAGGACGGCCGGTCTCCAAGCCGCGCAGCGCCTTCTGCAGCGCTTCCTTGAACGTTCGGCCGATCGCCATCGTCTCGCCGACCGACTTCATCTGCGTCGTCAGCGTCGCGTCCGCGCCCTTGAACTTCTCGAAGGCGAAGCGGGGGATCTTCACGACCGTGTAGTCGATCGTCGGCTCGAAGCAGG
>CAIYPP010000039.1 GCA_903928115.1 uncultured Planctomycetota bacterium | reverse complement strand
TGCTCGACCGCCTCGACGAGTTGTTTGATGTCGAGGTCTCGAGCGCACGCGAAGCGCTCTTTCCTTGGCAGGATGCCGAGGTCCTCGGCGCAGCCGCGCCGCAGAGCGCGTCGTGGGAGACGCTCGCGAAGGTCGAGCTCGGCGTGGACGCGGATCCCAGCGAAGTCGCGCAGCTCGCGTCGGCGTGGTCCGACGCGCTCGGCGAGCGCGTCGATGCCCCGTTCCTGCGGGAGCGGGTGCGCGCGCTGTTCAGCCGCTGGGACCACGACCTTCAGCTCGCACTCGAGCGCGAGCTCGGAGCTCGCGTCGCCCTTTCTCGAGCGGCGGGGCAAGAAAAGCTCGCTGCGGCGGAAGGACGACTCGATCGGGCGGCCGAGCGCGCGCGCTACGTGCTGAAAGACCGAGGCAGTCGCCCCTTGCCCGTCGTGCGCACGCCGAGCTACGCGACGGTGCATCTCGTCTCTCGGCACGGCGATCGCTACGCGGGCTTGTCGGTGGTCGAGTCGACCGAGCGAATCTCGTGGCTCGATGCGCGCGGCCAGCCCCTCGCTCGCGCGCTCGTCGGCAGCGTCGGCGGACGCGAGCTCCGGGAGGACCTCGCCGAGGGCGAGCTGAGGCGACACTTCATGGAGCTGCGCGCGCGCAGTGAGCGCAGTGAGGAAGACACGCGCGAGCTGCGCTTCCTCGCGCGGCGCATCGTGCGCGGCGACGAGCAGCGCGGTCGCAGTGGACTCGAGGCGTACTTCGACGAGGAACTCGCCGGCAAGAACGGGTATCGCGAGGTGCGCGGTCTCCAGAATCGTCTGGAGGGTGTGTACCACCTCGACCTGCCGCCGGAGGACGGACTCGATGTCGAGCTCTCGCTCGATATCGACCTGCAGAGCGCGGCGCTCGAGTGCCTCGCGCGTCCCGAGGGGCCACCCGATCCGAGCTCGCGCGACGGGGCGTGGCTCGCGGCCCCGACGGGCGCGATCGTGCTGCTCGACGTCCGCGGGGACGTGCTCGTTGCCGCCTCGTATCCCGATCATCGGCGCGACTTGAGCGACACTCCTTCGCACAAGGACCTGCCGCTCGAGCGCGCGTGGCGCAAGGCGCCGTTCCAGCCGCCCGGCTCGTCGTTCAAGCCCTTCGTCGCGGCGTGGGGGCTCGCGCACAAGCAACTCGATCCGCTCGCCGCGTGCGCTTGCGTTCCGCTGCCGAGCGGACGGGGCGCAGGCTACGTCGACGTGCGCTGCGCTTCGTCCCTCGGGCACGGCAACGTCGGCTTGCGCTCGGCGATCGCACAGTCGTGCAACTCGTACTTCGCTCGCTTGGGAGAGCGCTTCGACGCATCGGACTGGCGTGCGCTCGCCGAGGAATTCGGCTTCGGCCAGCCGACGGGCGTTCGCGCGCTCGGGCGCCGCTCGGGCTGGGTAGAGCACACGGTCCCCTATCTCTTCCGCGGCGACATCGGACCTCGCGAGTCGCGTCTCGCCGGCAACGGCCTCTCCGTCGTGGAAGCGACTCCCATGCAGGTGGCGCGTGCGGTCGCGGGGCTCGCGACGGGCCGACTGCCGGAGCTCCGCATCGCGCGGCGCATCGGCGGCGTCGAGCAGGAGCAGCGCTCGCGCGCGCTCGCGCTCCCCGCGAGCTCCCTGGAGTTCGTGCGCGATGCGATGGACGCCGTCGCGAACGAGCCGCACGGCTCGGCATACGCGGCGCTGAACGCGGGCGAGCTCGGCCTGCGCATGGCGGCCAAGACGGGCAGCGGCGACATCGATAGCCGCACGGTGCTCACCGCGGACGGGCGCGAGCGCGTGCGCAAGCACACGTGGCTCGTCGGCTGGCTGCCGAGCCACGCGCCGCGGCACGTGGTGGTTGTCTACTGCGAGGACACGCTGCAGACTGCGAGCAACAGCGCGATCTGGCTCGCGCGGCAGTTCCTGCGCCGACCGGAGGTTCACGCGGTGCTCGTCGGGGAGGGGGCGCGCTGATGGCCGGACCCGCCCCGATCGGTCGCAACCCCGACTCGCGCGCGTTCTCGTGGCGGCACGTGCAGTGGCTCCACGTCGACTGGCACGTGCTGGCGCTCGGGCTGAGTCTGCTCGCGCTCGGACTCGTGTTCGTCGCGACCATGGAGAGCGCGGACCGCGAGCTCGGCCGCGACGACGTCGACTTCGCGGGCCAGCTACAGAAGGTCGCGCTCACGCTGCCGGTCCTCGCGCTCGCGCTGCTCGTGCGGCCGAGTTGGCTGCGTCGCCACGCGTGGTGGGTCTACGGCGCGGGCATCGCATTCCTCGTGCTCGTTCCGATCGTGGGGGAGTCGCGCAACAACGCGAAGCGCTGGATTCCGCTGCCGGGCGGTTTCGACCTGCAGCCCTCGGAGCTCGCGAAGCTGGCTTTGATCGTCGCCCTCGCGCGCGTGCTCTACACATGCCGACTCACGCGCTGGAGCGACTGGGGGCGCCCGGCCGCCGTGGTCGCGCTCCCGATGGCGCTCGTCGCACTGCAGCCAGACTTGGGCACGGCGCTCACGCTCGTTCCGATCTCGATCGGCATGTTCTACGCGGCCGGAGCGCCAGGTCGGCGCATCGTCGGTCTCGCGCTCGGTGCGGTGCTCGTCTTCGCGCTCGCCTACCAGTTCGAGTGGATCCACGACTACCAGCTGCGGCGCGTGCAGACGTGGCTGGAGTCGATGCGTCCCGAGGACCTGATCGCGGATCGCAACGGCACCGCGTTTCACACCTATCACGCGCGCGTCGCGATCGGGAACGGCGGCTGGTTCGGGCGCGGGCTCGGCCACGGCGTTTCCAACGAGGCGGCGATTCTCCCCGAGCGCGACTGCGACTCGATCTTCGCGGTCATCGCCGAGGAGGCGGGCTTCGTCGGCACCGTCGGACTGCTCGCGCTCTACGCGCTCTTCATCGCGCTGATCCTGTGGAGTGCGAGCGGCGTGCGCGAGCGCTTCTCGCGCCTCGTCGTCACGGGCGTCGGGCTCTACTTCGCCGCGCACTTCTTCGTGAACATCGGGGTCAACCTCGGGCTGGTGCCGATGACCGGACTCACGCTGCCGCTCTTCTCGACGGGGGGCAGCTCGATGCTGGCCTGCTTCGCGGCCTTGGGCCTCGCGCTCGGGCTCTCGGCCCAACGCGAGGCGGCCCTCGACGGCGACGCCTTCCGAGACTGATGGCGCGCGTTCTTGAGTTCGCAGTAGCGCACCTCCAAGTGTGCTCCATCTGCTGCGTATCGTCCCGAGCGATTGCAGGCGCACAGCGCGCTCCCTAGACTTCGGCCCGCGCCGGGTCGTTCCACCCCACTCAAAGCGCGGGCCCCGTGGGCCTGCCCCCAGCGCCCATTCGAAGGATCCCTCCATGGAATACAACGCGATCGGCATGGTCGAGACCAAGGGCCTGATCGGTGCGATCGAGGCCGGTGACGCGATGGTCAAGGCGGCCGAGGTGGCGCTGTTCGGCAAGGTCAACGTGACCGCCGGGCTCAACACGATGTTCGTCTCGGGCGAGGTCGGCGCGGTCAAGGCCGCCACGGACGCCGGCGC
>CAIYPP010000038.1 GCA_903928115.1 uncultured Planctomycetota bacterium | reverse complement strand
GCCGGTGTGGCGATCGGCGCTCACGTCTTGTTCGTCTAGAGCAGCAGCATCGGCGCGAAGCCGAGAACGTAGAGCAGCACGGTTCCTCCGAGCAGGAACGCGTGCAGTCCGCGCGGCGCCAGGCTGGGTAACGCGTCCTGCTGCGTCGAGCTGCTCGCGTGATGGTCGCGGCGCGATCCACAGAACACCCCGAGGTACATGCGGTAGAAGGCGATCGCGTTGAACCCGGTCGTGACCACGAACAACACCGTGGCGAGGGGAGAGCGGTGGACCAGCTCGTGGAACAGCAGGTCCTCGGCGAAAAACGTCAGTCCCCCGGGGACGCCGACGAAGGCCCAACCGCACGCGACCGTCGCGGCATGAATTCGTGGTTCAAGGTCGGCGAGGGCGTGGCGATGGGAGAGTCGCTCGACTCCGTACCTGCGGTGCACCTCGAACAGGGCTGCGAGCAGGACGGCGCTGCCGATCGACACGCCAGTGAGCATGGTGCGAGCCGCAGCCCAGCCGTGCTCTTCGCCGAGGACTCCTGCGAGCACGAGCGCAGCCTGCGACTGCGCGATAGCGATGACGATGCGCTGCGGATCGGTTCGGATGAGAGCGAGACCGGACTGGACCAGCGCGGTCGCGACGAATACGGCTTGAAGCCCATCGGCAATCGACTCGGTCAGACCTCGCGGATGCAGCTCGAGCCAGTGATGCAGGATGGCCACGCCCGGCTGCAGGACCACGAGCGCGGCGAACTCCGCACGCGTCAGCGAGCGCCGCGCATCCTCCAGCCACAGGTACGCGGGGAAGGCACCTGCGACGACGCCCAAGCAGATCGCCGTGGTGAGCGGACTCAAATCGGGGACGATCATGGGCACGCTGCCAGCCCACAAAGCGACGACCGCCATCCACGGCACGCGCGCGTGCTCCGATCGGAGGCCGCGCAGCCAGAGCCAGCCCGACAATCCGATGCCGAGCGCCGCCGTCGTCCATGCGGGTTGCGGAATCCACAGCGCAGCGGCGAGCAGCCACCCGAGCCGTCCGCCCGCTCCCTTCACTCCCATGGCTTGTGTGCGGGGGCTCGCCATCACGGTTGACTCCGGCCGCGCCCGCGCGCGAGGCACCGCTCTTCAAGCGTCTCCAAGCCGCGCCAGAGACCGAGCCACGGCCGCGCGACGATGTGCCATTGGAGCGCGTCGATCCAAAAAAGCCTCAGCGCGTCGAGCTGCAGCGCTCGTCGCCAACGAGCCGTGAGCGGCGCTGCGCCGTCTCCGCGCCGCAGACGCCCGCGCACGTGTGCGCCGACGAGCGGATTCGATTGGAAATCCTGGATCAGCGACGACGATCGCAAGAACTGCCACGTCCTCATCCCCGCATGCGCCCAGACGTGCACCAGCGCGAGCGTGTGCCAGCCCACTGCGATCTCAACGTAGATCACCCCGAGCTGCGCCATCGCCGCGTAAGCGAGCGAAGTCTTCGCATCGGGACGCGCGCGCCCGACCAGCGTTGCGTAGAGCGCCGTGGCGCCGCCGATTACCGCACAGGTGAACAGCACCGACGCGCTGTTCGCCCACAGCGGGTAGGTGCGCAGCAGGAGCAGGGGACCGAGGTGGATGCTGAGCGCGCCATAGAAAATGGCACTCGACGCGGCCGGTCCTTCCATGGCCCGATGCAGCCACGGCGACATCGGAAGCTGCGCGGACTTCGCGAGCGAGGCAAATAGGATCAGGAACCCGACGATGGGCGCCGAAGACTGCCCCGCATCCTCGTGGAAGCGCTGGAACTCCGCGGTAGGAAAGGAACTGTGGAGCCACACCAGCGCGCCGAGGAGGGCCGCATCGCAGATGCGGTAGTACACGAGCGCGCGTAGGCTGTTCTCTCCGCTGCGGGGATTCGTGCGAAAGAACGCGATCAACTGGACCGAGCACAGACCTACGAGCTCCCAGCCGACGAACAGGACGTCGAGGTTGCCTGCGAGCGTGGTGACGAGCAGGGCAAATGCGAGCAGGGTGACGAGGAACCAGTAGCGCGCCGCACCGGGCTCCCGATGGAAGGCCGGGATCGAGAAGCGCACGATCGCGGGATAGACCACGCACACGAGCGAGAAATAGGCGATCGAGACGCCGTCGACGACGAACACCGGAATCCACTGGTAGTCATGGAACTCCAGCGGTGGCGGCAAGCGCACATCCTGACCGCGAAGATGGCCGGCGAAGTACGCGATCGCGAGGCTGACTCCGAGGATGAACAGCAAGATCGACTGCAAGTCCGCAGCGAGCACGCTGCGCCGCTCGCTGCACGCCCGTCCAAAGAGCAAGCACCCGCCGAGCCACAGAGGCGCGAGCGCCGCCGCGACGAGCGAAAGCAGCACGAGGATCCCGACGACGCTCATGGACTCGCTCCGATCAGGCTGTCCCCATGCGGACGGAAGACGTCGGGTGCCCGGAGCCCCTGTGCACGAGGCCACGCCGAGCGCCACGGCTCGAAGAACTCACCGTTCCACAACTCGATCGCGCGCGTCGTGGGATCGATTCGGCCAAGTTGCATCCAACCGTTGCGCACCAAGCGTTGCAGGCGGGCGTGGCTCGCTACGAGCTTGTGGATGTGGTCTGCCCGCGCTTCCAAGAGCACCAGCGCGCGCATCGGCTCGTGCAGCTCGACCATCTGGCGCGCGAGTCCGATCCGCAGATCGCTCTTCGAGCCTGTGATGACCCCGAGCAGGGACGTGATGTTCAAGGGGAGCTTCGACCCAGCGCCGAAGCCATCGGGATCGACGCGCGAAAAGTAGTAGTCCATCGCGATGTTCACGGCGACCGGCACCGAGCCGAGAACCGCACTCGCAAGGACCGAGCCATCGGCATCCTGAGTCGGATCGTAGGAGACGAGGAAGGACCGTCGATCGAGCGAGACCGAGCGCGTCAGATCGCGCCGCCCGACGATGCAAGCTCCCACGCGGTTGTGCCCGTACTCCGGGCGCGGCTGGGCCAAGTCGTGCCCGCGATCCGCGACGTGCTGCACGAGAGGCTCGAGGCGCCCGTCGGGCTCGACGCGCGGCGCCAGTTCGAAGCGCTCGCAGCGCTCCCGAGCGTTGCGTCGTGCGGCCAGTGTGAGACGCGAATCGAGCTCGTCGAGCTCGCTTCGACGTTCGACGGGAAGGGACTCGCGATCGAGGATGTCGAGCGTGTCGAGCGTCGTATCGTGCAGGCACGGCACGAAGAGTGTCTCCGTCGGGACGTGCAGGCCTCGCTGCGCGAGCAACGCTCGCACCTGCGGCGTGTTCGCCATGGCGGCGAATGCGCGGGCGTTGGGGGCGCCGTTGTTACCGCAGCATGCCCCACATCCGTACGCCTGCCGGAAGGGGTTGTTCGAGCTCGTCGAGCCATGGCCGACGACGGCCACGAGGGAGGCAAAGCCCCGCGTCAGGCCACAGGTGTTCAGAACTCCGAAGACGATGTCCGCCTGCTCCTCGATGGAGTAACCTTCGGCGCCGCCGAGTTCGATCCTCGTGCGAGGCCGCGGAAACGCGCGGGTGGTGATCCAGCG
>CAIYPP010000037.1 GCA_903928115.1 uncultured Planctomycetota bacterium | reverse complement strand
TTCGCGTGCGAGTTCCCGGTGCACGCGCTCGGCGAGGGCGGACACCCACAGCGCTGCGCCCACCAGCGCCATCACGGCCGTTGGGCGCGAGGTCTGCAGGTGATCCATGCGCGCCGCATGCTTGCATCGACGAAACGCTCGCTCGACCAGCCAGCGCAGCCGATATGCGCTGGAAATCGCGTCCGCATCCCACCGTTCGCGCTCGAGGTTGGTCACGTACCACCGCTCTTGCTCGCCGGTCTGCTCTCCTCGGCGGTTCACGAGCGCCAGACGTACGCGCACCAAGCGAACCGCGAGCGTCTCGCCGTTCTCCAACTTCAGCACGGCATCGACATCGCTCGTGCGACCGACGACGTCGCGCCGCCCGACGAGCTGCCCCTGCGCGAGGGAATCGGGCCACAACAGACCGAAGGCATGACCACGAACCACCGCGGTCACGCCCTCTTTCCATCGACTCACGAAGTACGCGCCGGCTTCACGGATCGCAGCAAATTCGCTGTGATCGTAGAAGCCGAGGTCGCGCAAATACAGGGCCCTGGCCTTGAAGTGGTCCTTCGGCCGCAGCGCGTGGTCGTGCGTCCTCGCCGCGCCGACGGATGCGCCCGTCAACTTGCACTCGCCCAGCGCCATGCGAGTCATGAGCTTCGCTCCGGCGGCGCGGTCGTCCGTCGCGGGAAACACTTCGGCGGCCCCGCGTCGCAATCGCATCCGCGAGCCGTCATCGATGAACACGTCGAACAGATCCCGGAGCGCGCCGGGCCACTGTCGCCGAAGGGCTCGGTTGGACGGCCGCATGATCGAGCGCAGCAATTCCCAAATGGAATCCGCGAGCGCGGACTTGTCGAAGTGGGCGTCGAAGGAACTACGGGCGATGGTGCAGCCCGTGATGAACTCCCACTGTCTCCGCGCCTCGGCGATCGATCGATCGGGGCCGATGCAGCTCGCGACGCACAGGCTGAGGACGAGGTCGCTGGCTCGCACGAGGCCCCCCGCCCGCTGAACGAGTCCGTGGTCCGTCGCGATCCTCTCGATGATGGCGGGGTGAAGCGTTGCGGAGACGAGCGACTTCAACGTAGAACCGTTCATGTGGGGCGGCCTCTGGTGGTTACTGGAGTTCAGAGACCACGACTGTCCGGGGTGCCGCCCCCGTTTGTCACGCCCATTCTGCGCCGGAGCTCCCATCGGTTTTCCGCACTAAAACCCAGTCTGACGGCCTTAGCCGGTCAGGCATGGATGCGGGTCTACCGCGGGGGGTCGTGGAGCGACGTCGCGCAGCTCGCGCGCGCCTCCGTTCGCACTGCGTTCGACCCGTCCAACCTGGGCACCGACGTGGGCTTCCGCCTGGCCCGAGGTCCGTAAGGTTGCGCGGGGCGGGGCGTCGCAGGCCGTTGTCCGGAGCGTGCTGGAGCGCGGCGCAGCGGAGAGCCGAGCGCGGGCGAAACGCCACACGCCGAGAAGCGGTGACGCGGGGATGGGGTGACCGTGGACGGGGGCGAGTGGGCGGAGCGCCCGGCGGGAAAACGTGGACGCACAAGGTTACGGTCCGTAACGACCCGCGTGTCTCCCGTGCGGCGCGGACCGTGGGGAGGCCCGCGCGCGGCGCGCTGCGGGCTCAGCGGCGGCGCTTGTCCTCGAGTGCGGCGAGCGCGGCGCGCAGGCGGTCGAGCTCGGCTTCGGCCTGCTCGCGTGCGCTGCGTTCGGCCGCTGCGGTCGCTTCGGCCTGCTCCCTCGCGGCCCTCTCGCTCTCCTTCGCTGCGCGCTCGGCCTCGAGCTC
>CAIYPP010000036.1 GCA_903928115.1 uncultured Planctomycetota bacterium | reverse complement strand
TGCTGATCGTCGGCGCCGAGCCCGAGGGCGCGCCCTCGATGAAGCTCTCGCTCGAGCAGGGCCGCGCGGTGACGCTCGAGCGCATCACGACCAAGGTGCAGGGCCTGTGCCCGCCCTACGCCGGCAAGCTCAACACCGAGATCTGCGGCCTCGCGGTCGACTCGGTGGTCACGCTCTCCGACGAAGAGATCTTCGCGGCCCAGCGCGAGCTCGTGTTGCGCGGCGGCTGGACCGTCGAGCCCGCGGGCGCGGCGGCGACCGCGGTCGTGCTCTCGCGCAAGCTGCCGAGCCTCGCGCTCCACGGTCGCTCGCGCTCCGACCGCCTGCGCGTCGCGTGCGTCGTCTCCGGCGGCAACCCCGACCCCGCGCAGATCGCGGCCGTTCGCGAGGGCAAGGCATGAAGCGCGTCGTCCTCGTCCGCACCCAAGGCCCGCGCAACGTCGGCTCGGTGATGCGCGCCGTCGCCAACTTCGGTCCAGTCGAGTTCGTGCTCGTGGCGCCCCAGAAGCGCTCGATGCTCGTGCACCCCGACTTCACGATGATGGCCCACGGCGTCGAGAAGATCCGCGAGCGCATCCGCGTCGTGCCGACGCTGGCAGAGGCGCTCGCCGACACGACCTACTCCGTGGCGTTCACGGGGCGACCGCGCGACGGGCGCCAGCGCGTCGACTGGCGCGAGCGTGTGCCCGAGTACCGCGGCTGGTGCGACGACGACGGCCAGATGGTCGCGCTGGTGTTCGGCTCCGAGGCCGATGGGCTCTCGGGCGAGGAGACGGACGCCTGCAAGGAGCTCGCCTTCCTGCCGACGAGCGCCGAGCACCAGTCGCTCAACCTCGCCACGGCCGTGAGCATCGTGCTGTTCACGCTCTACACCGGCGACGCCGTGCACAAGCGCGAGCGCGGACCGCGCATGGCGAGCGAGCGCCAGCAGAGCTTCCTGCGCGAGCACCTGAAGGCCGTGTTCGGCGAGAAGGTCGCGCTCTCGCTCGCCGCGAAGCAGGACATCGAGGAGTCGATCGACCGCATCTTCACGCGCGTGCCGCTCGAGAGCCGCGACGCGCGCGCCTGGCACATGATGATGCGCGCGCTCGGCTCGAAGCTCTCGCCGCGCGACTTCGGCATCGGCGGCCCGCCCCGCGACCTGCGCCGCAACGACGCCCAGCAGCGCTACGGCGAGCTCGACGACAGTCCCGAAGCGCCCGCGAGCGCGGACTAGCTGTTGCGTTCAGGTACTTTGCCTCTTGGCTCGGAGGCGTGACGCGGGCGCGCTGCCTCCGATGCCGGCATGGGGTCAAGAGGACTTGCAGTGCCTGAGGTAGTGGCTGAGACGAGCGCTTCCGTGTCTTGATGACGGGTAGGCCCTCGCGTAGGCCCATTCGCGCAGCGGCGTTTGCACGAGGCCCGGAGCCTTGCCGTTGGCCTTGGGACACTAGGTCTTGGTCCATCGGATGCGGATCGAGCGCTCGACACGGATCGCTTCGACGAGCGAGCTGCGGTGGCACGAGCCGTTGTCCGTCAGCAGGCGTTCGACGGTCATGCTCTTCTGCTCGAACAGTGCAGCGCACGGGAGTGGAAGCCTGCGGTGGTCTTGCCGGTCTCGTTCGGCAGCGCCTCCGCGTAGCTCAAGCGGGTACAGTCGTCGATCGCGATGTGCGCGAATTCCCAGCCGCCCCCGCGCGGTGTGCGAGCCCGATCGCCGTAGATGCGGCGGCCGACACCGCTGATGTTCGTTCGTCACTTGGTGTCGACGCGCAGCAGCTCGCCGGGCGCCTTGCGCTCGTAGCGGATGACCTCTGGCTTCGGCTCAAGCGCCGTGAGCCGGCCGGGCTCTTGACAGCGCAGGATGCCCCCGACCGTCGAGCGCGGCAGACCCAGACGCAGGGCGATGGCCACGGCGACGAGCCCCGCACGGCGCAGGGCCCGGACTCGGCTTTCGGGCGACCGCAGAGTGCGGCCGGGGTTGTGCTTGGGCCGCATGCTGCGGTCGTGGAGGCGCGCATCGCCCTCCACCTCGGACCTTCTCAGCCAGCGGTTCGCGCTGGCGCAGCTCAGGCCTGCGGTATTCGCCACACCCGCGACTCCAGTCGTCCTGCAGCACTTTGCGACCAAGCAGCCTGCGGGCGTCCGGACACGAACGTGCGCTACCCTGCCGCTTCACTCGGGGTTTCACCAAGGACGGGGTGACCAAGCAACGCTCAGGATTCCGAGAAACTCCGCGTCTGGGAACAGAACTTGCCGCCTCGCCGGCATCGTGATGGTGGACCTGATTCTGCGGACAACTGCGCTGCGCCCTTCGGCCCGTTGCCGAGCTGCAATGTGCAGATTCTCGAGTTCAGCGGGAGCGGAATTGTTTTCCAACTGGCGGCATTTCGCCCGCGCGCCTAGCCTTGACGGTGTGGGTCCGATCCCGAACAACCCCGCATCCCGCCGGAGGTCCGCCGTGAGACTGCTCGTCGTCTCTTCTGCGCGTCGTCTCTTCTGCTCGTCGTCTCTTCTGCTCGTCGTCTCTTCTGCTCGTCGTCTCTTCTGCTCGTCGTCTCTTCTCGCACTAGTCTGCGCTAGCCGCGCAGGCGCGCAGTCCGTTCCCCCTGTGCTCGCGCAGCCCAACATGGTCGCCAACTGGGCTG
>CAIYPP010000035.1 GCA_903928115.1 uncultured Planctomycetota bacterium | reverse complement strand
CGGTCCGCTATGTGCTCTCGGCCGGCGAGCTCGTCGTCGGGGAGGTGAAGAAGTGATGCTCTCGACGCTGCTCTCTCCCGTGCTGCTCTCCGCCGCGCTGCTCGCGCCGGGTGGCGAATCTGCTCCGGCCTCGGCCCACGGCTCGACCTCGTTCACGCTGAAGGCCGCGCACCTGCGCCTGTACGGCAACAAGGTGATCGCCGACGGCGTGGTGAAAGTCGAAGACGGCAAGGTGACTTACGCCGGCGACGCCAAGGGCGCGGGCGAGCTCGGCTCCGACGTCATCGAGCACGAGGGCTGGGCGAGCGCCGGCCTCGTCGCTGCGCGGACGTGGAGCGGGCTCGGCGGCGAAGGGCTGGAGCCCAAGCGGCCGTTCACCGCGGAAGCGCGTGCGGCGGACGTCGTCGCGCTCGGTCACGCGGACTTCGCGCGGGCGCGCGCGGAAGGCATCACGACGATGGTCGTCGCGCTGAGCCCCGCCAACGTCGCGAGCGGCATCACGACGGTCGTCAAGACCGACGGCCACACGACGCTCGCGCGCGACGGGCACCTGCAGCTCGGTCTGTCGTCGCAGGCGCTGCGCACCAACCGCTTCCCGACGAGCTACGCGGCCGCGCTCGAGCTGATCGAGACGGAGCTCGCGAAGCCGACGGGCGTGTGGGAGCGCGTCGGCGACGGCGAGCTCCCCGTGTACCTCGACGCGCTCTCTCGCGACGAGATTTCGCGCGCGGTCGAGCTCGCATCGAAGCACAAGCTGAAAGGTGCGCTGCTGCGTGCGCCGCTCGCCGGTGAGCTCGCGGGCGAGATCAAGAAGTCCGGCCTCGCGGTGGTCGTCGGTCCGTTCGGAATCGGCACCGAAGAGCGCGTGCTCGCGTCGGTCGTCTCGCTCGGCAAGGAGCGCGTGCCGGTGGCCTTCGGACTCGAAGCGCCCGCGGTGCCCGAGGCTTCGCTGCGCTTGAGCGCGGCGATGTGCGTGCGCGCCGGGCTCGATCCCGCGCTCGCGTGGGAAGGCATGACCACGACGGCGGCCGCGGTGGCCGGTGTCGCATCGCGCGTCGGCAAGCTCGCTGCGGGCTGCGACGCGGACATCGTGCTGTGGAGTGCGGACCCGCTCGAGCTCGCGAGCAAGGTCGAGAGCGTGTTCATCGCTGGCGTGCGCCAGACCGGAGGTGCCCATTGAGCCTTGTTGCACTGTGCGCGGCGACGATCCTCGTCGCCGGAGACGATTCGAAGGCGCGGAACGACTGGACCATCTCGGCGGAGCGCGTGTACACGGGCACCGGCAAGACGATCGAGGGCGGTGAGGTCACCGTCGCCGACGGCAAGATCCGCTCGGTCTCCAAAGGTGGCGGCGGCGACCTCGAGTGCTACGCGATCACGCCGGGTCTGATCGACCTGTCGGTGCGCATCGAGCGCGACCTCCCGTCGATCGAGCAGTCGCGCGAGGTGACGCCGGAGAAGCGCATCGCGATCGCGCTCGACTGGTTCGACGAGGCTTGGAAGCGCGAGGCGCGCAGCGGCGTCACCACGGTGATGATCAACCCGCTCGAGCGCCAAGTGATCGGCGGACTCTCGGTGGTCGTGAAGACCGCGGGCGACGACGCGAAGTCGCGCACCGTGAAGGCCGACAGCGCGCTCTACGGCGCGATCGGTTCCGCGCCG
>CAIYPP010000034.1 GCA_903928115.1 uncultured Planctomycetota bacterium | reverse complement strand
GGGAAGGGCATGCCGATACCGGCGAGACCCGTGCCGACCGTCGACGCGCTGTTGCGCGGCGAGGGGTAGCCGACCGCGAAGTCGTTCTTGTTGACGTTCGAGTCCTTGGCGCCACCGAGGCGACGGTAGACGGCGAGGACCGTACCCATCGCAGGAGCGTTGTTGGCGGCCGCGAAAGGGAGGACGCCGGACGCAGCCGACTCGTTCCAGTTCGCGGTGCCCAGACCGACGAAGTCACGCAGGTTGGCGCTCGTGGCGTAGGCCGGCGTGCCACCCGAGAGGGCCGTCGTCGAGGCGACGAGCGCGACCTTGGCGTCCGTGGCGGACATCGCGATCGTGCCCGTGGCCTGTGCCGTCGGGTTGGCCGGGACCGCACCCGCAGGCAGCGTGGCGCCCGTGCCCTGCTGGATCAGCAGGTACTGGTTCGCGGCGAGCGTCACCGCCGGCAGCGCCGTGACGGACCACGTGGTGCCCGTCGCCGAGGCGTACTGGACCGACCAGCCCGAGAGGCTCTGCGGCTGACCACCCGCGTTGTAGATCTCGATGAAGTCACTGAAGATCGGGGATTGGGTGTTGCCACCCCCGCCGTAGACCTGGCTGATGCGGACGATCGCCTCGTTGCAGTCCGGCGTGCCGTTGCCGTTGTTGTCGACGTTGGGGATCGTCGGGCAGACGTCGTTGCAGTCCGCCACACCGTCCGAGTCCGTGTCCGTGTCGGCGACGCCGCAGCCGCAGGCGCCCGGGGCCGTCTTCAGCGGGTCGTTCGGGCAGCCGTCGTTGCAGTCCGCCGTGCCGTCCGAGTCCGAGTCGGTGTCCGCCACGCCGCAGCCGCAGACGCCCGGAGCCGTCTTGAGCGCGTCGTTCGGGCAACCGTCGTTGCAGTCGAGCGCACCGTCGCCGTCCGCGTCACCGCTGGTGGTCGCGTTGGGGTCATTGGGGCACTGATCGTTGCAGTTGGCCGTGCCGTCGCCGTCCGAGTCGGTGTCGGCCACGCCGCAGCCGCATTGGCCGGCAGCGGTCTTCAGCGGATCCGAGGGGCAGCCGTCGTTGCAGTCGGCGGTGCCATCGCTGTCGGTGTCCGTGTCGGCGATGCCGCAGCCGCACTGGCCCGCCGCGATCTTCAGCGGGTCGGTCGGGCAGCCGTCCAAGCAGTCGGCCGTGCCGTCCGCGTCGGTGTCGGTGTCGGCAACGCCGCAGCCGCACTGGCCCGGTGCCGTCTTGAGCGGGTCATTCGGGCAGCCGTCGATGCAGTCCTGCGTGCCGTCGCCGTCCGTGTCCGTGCCGTCGCAGAGCTGGAGCACGTAGACCTTGCGGTTCGTGAAGTCGAGGATCGCGAGGTTGTCGTTCGCGGTGTCCCACGAGAAGTCGTAGTAACCCACGCTGCCCGAGGTGCTCAGTCCACCGAGGTTGTAGGTCTTCGCAACGCCGGCGGTGTCCACGAACTTGAGGGCCGCGCCGAGCGTCGTCGCCCCCGTGGTTGCACGGTCGTTGTAGACGAGGATGTTGCCGAAGGCCGTGTCCATGAACTCGATGTTCTGGCCGGCGACCAGCGAGGCGTCGGTGACATCGACGATGCGCGCGTTCGGCGTGAACGTCTGCGCACCCGTGCGGGTGTGCTTGGAGACGTCGTTGTTGACGCGCGTGTAGAGGTCGCCCGTCGCGGGGTCGTAGGCGTGGTCACGCCAGTTCGTCGCCACGGGACTGAGGTTGATGATCGGGCCGTTCGAGGACGTGACGATCCACAGACCGGTCGCGGCGTCGATGCTGGCGCGACGTCCGCTGCCCGTCGTGAGCGCGCTGACGCCGGCGCCGACGCCGCCGAAGCCGGGGTCGAAGTCCGTGCCGCCGAAGCCGCGGTACGTGGTCGGGTTCGGCGCGACGTTGAACGTGTCAATCTTCCAAAGGAGGCTGCCCGCCGCGTCGTAGAGTGACAGGCCGTTTGCCGACGCGGCTCCGAAGTCGAACGCCGCTGCGATCTGGCCGCCCTGAACGGCGATGCCCGAGTAGCCACGGGTCGAGGGCGTGCTCGCCACGCCGAACGCCGTGCCCAAGGTCGGAGCCGTCAGCGCGTTCGAGACGCGCACGATGCCAGTGTTCGCCGTCGCGCCGCCGCCGTTGAAGCCAGCGACGATCAAGTCGGCACCGTCCCACGCGACCGCGGAGGGGTTGGAACCGATGAACTCGGCATTCGCGCTGTTGGAGGTCGACGCGAGGTCGATCGTCGCCAGCGGCTTGAACTGGAGGTTGACCTGCGCGGTCGCGGTCGTGCAGAGCGCGAGGGCGGCCAGAGCGGTGGAGAGATTTCGCATGGGGTGAACGAGGGGTTGGAAAGCGATTTCCTGAGGAGAGACCGGATTCGGGGCCTACAAAGGCCACCCTAACCATAACTGGAGATCGAAGCTGTGGGGGGGATTCCGGAAAATGTGGCGAGACTTCGGGGGCTCTGGCGGGACTCTGGAGCCTAGAACCGCTCGGGATCCGGTGGACGGTTGGCCACGACGGCCTCGATCGCGGAAAGGACCTCGGGAGTGAGCTTCGGGAGGGCGTCCAAAGCGGCCAAGTTCTCGGTGAGCTGGCTTGGGCTGCTCGCTCCCAAGATGACGGTGCTCACGTGCGGGTTGCGCAGGCACCAAGCGATGGCGAGATGGGAGGCACTCACGCCCATGTCGCGGGCCAGTGCCGCGATCTGTTCCGACTTCTGGACTCGATCCCGTCCTTCGGCGCTCTCGAGCCGCTCGCGGAGCCACTGGAAGTCCGGAAGGGTCATCCGCGAGCCCGCAGGGATCCCGCCCGCGTACTTGCCGCTCAGGATTCCCGAGGCGAGGGGCGACCAAACGGTCGTGCCGAGGCCGAGGGAGTCGTACAGGCGCAGGTACTCGCGCTCGACCTTGTGCCGCACGAAGAGGTTGTACTGGGGCTGCTCCATCGTCGGCGGATCGACGCCGAGCGCGCGGGCCACGCCCGCCGCCTCCGCGATCTGGTCGGCGTCCCACTCCGAGGTGCCCCAGTAGAGGACCTTGCCTTGGCGCACGAGGTCGCCCATGGCGCGCACGGTCTCCTCGATCGGCGTGTCGAGGTCGGGGCGGTGGCAGAAGAAGAGGTCGAGGTAGTCGACGCGCAGGCGGCGCAGGGCCGCGTCGGCGGCGTCGCGAATGTGCTTGCGCGAGAGGCCACGTTGGGTGGGCAGCTTGCCGCCCCAGAAGACCTTGGAGGAGACGGTGTAGCTGTCGCGGCTCAGCCCGAGCTGCGCGAGCGCTTCGCCCATGATGCGCTCGGACTCGCCGCCGGCGTATTGCTCGGCGTTGTCGAAGAAGTTCACGCCCGCGTCGAACGCTTGGCGGAGGAGCTCGCCCGCGGCGCGGACATCGAGCTGGTTCTTGAACGTGACCCAGGAGCCCAGCGAGAGGGCGCTGACTTGGAGGCCGGAGCGGCCGAGGCGACGGTACTGCATGGCGCAGACGCTACACTCCGCGGCTCGCCATGGACGCGCAGAGTCAGGGCAAGCGGTACCCCGACGGGGTCTTGGAGGTGCGCAGGCTCCAACGGGCGCCGTTCGCCGAGGTCCACCAGCTGCAGCGCGAGCTCGTCGAGCAGCGCCTCGCGGGGCAGATCGGCGACGTGCTCCTCTTGGTCGAGCACGACCCGGTGATCACCGTCGGACGCGGGACGGAGCGCAGGGACGTCGCAGGCGCGAAGCTGCCGATCGTCGAGGTCGAGCGGGGCGGCGAGGCGACCTACCACGGGCCGGGACAGCTAGTGGCCTATCCGATCTTGCTCCTGCCCGAGGGGCGGCGCGACCTGCACCGCTACCTGCGCGACCTCGAGGAGGTCGTGCTGCGCGTGCTCGCGGAGGTCGACGTGCACGGCACGCGGCGCCCGGGCCTCACCGGCGTCTGGATCGGCGAACGCAAGGTCTGCTCGATCGGCGTCAGCGTCCGGCGCTGGGTGACGTGGCATGGGCTGGCGCTCAACCTCGCGGCGGATCTGGGCCACTTCGCGCAGTTCCGCCCGTGCGGTCTCGACGCGGCGGTGATGGCGAACGTGCGCGACTTCGTGGAGCTGCCGCCGACGCGCCTCTTGTACGAGGTGCTGCTCGTGAAGCACCTGTGCGAGGTGTTCGGGCTCGAGCTTCCGCCGATCCCGCCCCCGCCGCCTCCGCCGCCGGGCGAGCTGCCGATCTATCCCGGCTAGCGGCACGCGGGGCAGCGCGAAAAAAGTTCCGTGGGGGACTGCGGCTGGAAAACGAGGCCGCTGTGAAGCAGGACGGCGCAAGCTGTCGATTTCATGCGGGAAATTGCCCTCCCCATGAACACGCCCCAACCTGAACCGGTCCTCGACCTCGCCGTGCTCGCGGAGCTGCGCGAGCTCGGAGGCGTCTCTGAACCTGGGCTTGCCGACGAGCTGCTCGCGCTGTTTCTCGATGACGCCGCGCGGCGACTCGTGGCGCTCGAAGACGCCCTCGCACGCGGCGAGCGGCAGGTTCTGATGCGCGCGGCGCACACGCTGCGCTCTTCGAGCAGCAACGTGGGCGCGCGGCGCGTCGAGCGCATCTGCGCCGAGCTGGAGTTTCTCGCGCGCGATGGGGAAGTGCGCGACGCGGCGTTCAAGGTGCGCGAGCTCGCACGCGCGATCGCGGCCGTGCGCGACACGTACGGCGCGCTCCGGAGGGCGGCATGAGCGGGATCGAACGCACGAATCGCCCGATCGAGGAGCTCAAGCTCGCGGGGAACTTGCCGTCGCCTACGGGCGTGGGGCTCGCGATCTTGGAGCTGACGCGCGGCGAGGATTACTCGATGGGCGACGTCACGCGCATCATCCAGACGGATCCGGCGCTCACGGGCCGCATCCTCCGCATCGCAAACAGCGCAGCGTCGTCGCCGGCGCAGCCGATCACGAGCGTTTCGCAGGCTGCGATGCGCCTCGGCGTGCGCTCCGTGCGCAACGTGGCTCTCGGTTTCTCGCTCGTCTCCGGCAACCGCAGCGGCGAGTGTCGCCGCTTCGACTACGAACGCTACTGGGCGCACTCGTTGGCGGTGGCGGTCGCGGCTGCTGCGCTCGCCGAGGAAGTGCGCGGCGCGGCACCGACGGATGCGTTCACGTGCGGTCTCCTGTGCGAAATTGGCTCGCTCGCGCTCGCGAGCATCCACCCCGAGCGTTACGAAGAGGTGCTCGAGCGCGCGCAGGGACAAGGCGCCGGCGCGCTTCTGCTTCTCGAACAGGAAGTGCTCGACATCGACCACGTGCAGCTCGGCTGCGCGCTGCTGCGGGACTGGGGGCTGCCCGAGTCGTTCGCGCAAGCCGTCGCCGTGCTGGAGCAGCGCGAGCTGGAAGGGCTCGCGGCAGATACCGACAAGCTCGCGCGCATCTTGCGTGCGGCGCACGGACTTGCGGCATCGATCCTCGACAGCGACGCGGAGCTCCCGAGCGCGAACGAACTCAACCTCGACCGCTTGCGGCTCGCAGCGCTGCGCCAGCGCTGCCGCGCGGACTGGCTCGAGTGGGGGCGCACGCTCCAAATCCCCTCAAAGTTCCGCGCCTCGGAGACGAGCGCGCTTCCGCGCAGCGAGCTTGCTCTCGCCATTCCGACCAGCGAGGCTTCTTCCACGAACACCGCGGCTCGGCGCGGTCTGCGCGTCCTCGTCGTCGACGACGACCCGGTGGCACTGCGCCTGATCGCGCTGCACCTCGGCCGCGCGGGCCATGAGGTGATCAAGGCGACGACGGGGCGCGAGGCGCTGCTCGCCGCGCTGGAGCACGCGCCGCAGATGGTGATCACGGACTGGATGATGCCGGACATGGACGGTCTGGAGCTGTGCCGCACGCTGCGCAGCACGGAAGAGTGCCGCGGCATGTACCTCATCGTCCTCACGGGGCGCGACCGCGAGACGCTCGCGGTGGACGCGTTCGACTCCGGCGCCGACGAGTACTTCCTCAAGCCGTACGACGCCAAGATCCTGCTCGCGCGCGTGCGTGCGGGCCAGCGCACGATCGAGCTTCGCGAGCAAGTCGAGTCCGACCGCCGCATTCAGGCGCAGCAGGTCGCGGATATGTCGGTGCTGAACCGCAAGCTCGAAGCCGCGGCGATGACCGACGTACTCACCAAGCTGCCCAACCGCCGCTTCGCGATGCGCCGCCTCGAAGAGGATCTCAGCATCGCGCTCGCGAACAACACCGCGCTGTCGGTGGTGATGATCGACATCGACTGCTTCAAGCAAGTGAACGACGAGCACGGCCACGGCATGGGCGACCTCGTCCTGCGCGAGACGTCGAACGTCTTGCGCAGCATCGTGCGCCGCGAGGACACGGTCTGTCGCCTCGGAGGCGAGGAGTTCCTCGTGATCTGCCCGGGCGCGAACCTGGAGCAGGCCGCGGCGACGGCCGAGCGCATGCGTCGCGCCGTCGCGCACCACGTGATCGGCTACGGGTACGGACGCGCCGTCACGATCAGCGCGGGCGTTGCGCAGCGCGAGGAGGGCGCCGACACCGTCGACGATCTCCTGCGCGTCGCCGACCGCCGCGTGTACGTCGCGAAGGCCGCGGGCCGCGATCAGGTCTGCTCGGAAGATCCGCCGCGCTCGCACGCGCGCTCGGCGTGAGAATCACTCCACGAAGATCGGGCTCGACCAAGCCATGCCGCCGTCGAGCTGGATCACGCGGACGTAGACGAACTCGCCGGAACGCAGCGCGCCGAGCGATGCGCTCGCGCTGTAGTCGAGCTCGTTGCGGCACGGCAGCGAGACGATCTCCTCGCCGGCGATGACTTCGATGGTCTCCAGCGGCGCAGCGGCGGTCACTTGCAGGAAGAGCGGCGTGTCGCCCTGCGCTTCGGCTGCGGGCAGCACTTCGCCCATGCGCGCCTTGCCGAGCGCGAAGCGCAGCAAGATGCGCGGCCCGCTCGTGGCGTAGACGCGGCGACGGCGGAACGCGTCGAGCACGCTCGCGCGAGAGAGATCGTCGGAGATCACGGCCACGAGGCCCCCGGTCGGATAGTGCGGGCCCTTCCACGCGAGTCCCGCGTGGCCGTCGTGCCCATCGCCGCTGCCGACGAAGCCGAGCCTGTAGCCGCGCAGCAGCGCGTCGCGCGCAAAGTGGCCTGGCTTGGGCGAGTGCAGCACCCGCGGGCTGTCGAGCGCCTCGCTCGAGCCGTGCGCGGAGCAGATCTCGACCACGGGCTCGACCTGAAGGTCGGGCGCGACGCGCCAGTCGGTCGCCATGGGTCCGCCCGCGGGGTGGTGGGGGATCGAGAGCGAGTCGAGCGGCCGCAGCGCGTCGCGCAGCTCCTCCTGCGTGTCATAGCGCTCGTCCATCGAGGAGAGGAGCGGCGCTTGGTCGCCGAAGTGCAGCACATGACGGTGCCCGACGAGCCAGCTGGTCCACTCGAAGCCCGGGAGCGCGAGGAAGCGCCCCGGCTCGTCGGCGGAGCGCGCCGCCGCGACGAGGCCCTCCCAGAGCTCGGGGTGCTCGTCGAGAAACAGCATGCCCCAGTGGTCGTGGTCCGTCAGCGCGGCGAGATCGAGCGCCGCGACGTTGCGCGCGTAGTCGAACCACGCCTGCGGCGTGCCGCTGCCGTCGGAGAGCGAGCTGTGACCGTGGAGATCTCCCCACCAGACGCGTGGCCCGCTGCTCACGTGCAGTGGATTCGTGCGTGCTTCGAGAGTTCGCTCGCCGATGCGCGCGCGGACGTCGAGGCGATACGTGCCATCTTTGCTTGCCGTGCCTTCGAGGGTACGACGGCCGTGGTCTTCCGCGCCGAGCGCGAAGCTCGCAGGCAGCACGAGACCTTCGGGGATCTCGAGCACTTCGACTTGCGCATCGCAGCTCGTGACGGCGTTGGCGCGCGAGTCGAGGACCGCGACGCACAGTCGCACGTTCTCGCCCGCGCGCGCCGTCGAAGTCAGTGTCGCCACAATCATCGCGGGCTCGCCGGGCAGCACGTCGACGCTCGGCGAATCCGCGAGCACCTTGCGTGTTCCGTCTCCGTCGCCGTCGACCGCGAACCAAAAGCGCGACCCCTGCTCGGCATACGGATCGCTGCGCGCACCCGCGGAGCCGGCGCCGTATTCGATCTCGACGCGCTCGCCCCCGCGCAGCTCGCGGCCCTCGATCGAGATGCCGAGCAGCTGTTGGTCGAGCGTGCGAGCCGAGAGCGAAACACCCGACGCCTGCGTCGAGACGCGCGTGAAGCCGCTCGCGCCCTCGCGCTCGGTCTGCGGGGTGCTCCACTCGAAGAACGGCGACACTTGGAAGTAGAGCGCACCGCCCTCGGCGATTCCGAGCGGACCGGCTTCGTACACGAGCTTCCAGCTGCGACTTCGGCCAGCGATCACCGAGCCATCGTCGCCCGGCGCGAGCTCCAGCCACGCGCGTCCGCCGCCGTCGCTCGGAGCGTGCTGCGCGTTGCGCGCGGCGACGAATGCCTCGTGCACATCGCGCCGAGACACATCCTGCGGATCGCGCTCTTCCTGCGGCGTCGGCGTCGGAGCAGGCTCGTCCTTGCAGGCGCCGAGTGCGAGCAAGAGTCCCGCAGCTAGAGCCGAGCGCATCACGGGTGCTTCCTTCGATGCGTGAGGCGTACCCACGCGTAGGCAAATCCGCTGTACGCGAAGTAGAGAAGGTGCAGCGCGATCCCGGCGAGCGCGAAGAGCGGACCACGGCGCGCGAGGAACAGCGCGTAGAGGCCGCGGTTGATGACGAGCACCGGTGCGAGTAGGAGGAGCGGGCCCCAAAGTGGCGCCCACAGCGCGCGCAGCTCAGGTGAGAGCGCGCACGCCGGCAACGCGATCAGCGCGAGCAGCACGAGCGCGACGCACAGCTTCTGCTTCCACTGCAGGTTGAGGTCGCCGCCGGTTCCGGGGCGATCGAGCAGGAGCTTCGTCCACGGAATGGCGCGCCGCGTGACGTCGGTCGTGACCATGTCGACGAGGCCCCAGCGCTTCAAGTGCTTGCAGCGCACCTGCGGCACGAGCAGGATCCGCTCGCCCGCGGCCTTCAGGCGCATGCCGAGCTCGATGTCCTCGATGGAAGGTCGCGTGTACGACTCGTCGAAGCCGCCGACGCGCTCGAACGCCGCGCGCCGAATCGCACCACAGCCCGCCCAAAACGTGCTCGCCTCGCGCGGTCCCTGATGATGAACCCAGTGGTGCAGCAAGTTGCGGTAGTACGAGACCGTGCTGCGCTCCGCAGGATCGTCGTCATAGGAGCCGAAGAGCGCGGCGGCGGTCGGATCCGTCGCCAGTTCGCGCTGCATGCGCGCCAGCGTGTCCCGCTCGATGACCACGTCGGCGTCGATGAACACGAGGAGCGAGCCCCGTGCGTGTCGTGCACCGACATTGCGCGCGACAGCGGGGCCGCTGTTGCGCTCCAGCGTGAGCACGCGATCCGCAGCCGCTCGCGCGAGCTCGGGCGCGCGAGCCCCGCGGGAGGCGTCATCGACCGCGATCAGCTCGAACGGAACCGTGGAGGCGCGCAGGGCCGCGAGGCAGCGCTCGAGCTGCTCGGGCTTGTCGTGGAAGGGCACGATCACCGAGAGATCGTGCGCGGCGGCCTGCGCGGTCATGGTGCGGAGCGTAGGACAAACGTAGGACGTGAGAAAGTCGCCGCCCGAGCCGATAGAGTCGGCGAGCGTCCCCGCGAAGGAGGATTCCGCTGCCATGAAGCTCGCACTATCCCTGCTCGCCGCACTCGCGCTCCCGTGGCTCTCGTCGGACGAAAAGCCGTGGGCCGAGATCCTCGGGGCCTCCCGCGCCAAGCCACCCGCGCCCGCGTCGGAGGTGAAGTGGCGCGACGACGTTCGCGCGGCGCTGGCAGAGGCGCGCGCAACCGATCGGCCGCTGCTCGTCACGCTGCGCTGTCTTCCATGCAAGCAGTGCGCGGGTTTCGACGCCGCGGTGCTCGAGGGCGAGGGCGAGCTCGAAGACGTTCTCGCGCAGTTCATCACCGTGCGCATCACGAGCGCGAGTGACCTCGACTTGCGGCTCTTCCCCGTCGAAGGCTGGCAGGACCTCGACCTCTCGTGGTGGGGTTGGATCCTCTCGCCCGAGGGCCGCATCTACTCGATTTTCGGCGGCAAGGACCACGTTTCCGACACGACGCGCATCTCGCCCGAGGCGTTCGCGAACACGCTGCGGCGCGTGCTCGAGCACCACTACGACCCGCGCCGCGACGCCTGGGATGTCGACGGGCCCGCGCCCGAGCTCGGTGGCAAGTCTCCGACGCCGCTCGACTTGCCGGGCGCGGAGTCATGGAAGAAGCTGGGCGCCCCGTCGCTCAAGAAGGATGGCTGTCTGCACTGCCATCAGGTCAATGAGGTTCTGCGACAGCCCGCGCTCGACGCGGGAAAGTTCGACAAGCGCCGCGACCTTCAGCCTTGGCCGCTCCCCGAGAACATCGGGCTCAGCATCGATCGAGACGACGGCTTGCGTGTGACGAAGGTGAGCGCGGGCAGCGCCGCGGAGCGCGCAGGCTTGCGCGTCGGCGATCGCCTCGCGGCTGCGGGAGAGCGCAAGCTCTTTGGACAGGCCGACCTGCGCGGAGTGTTGCACCGCGCGCCTGCGGACGTCGCAAAGATCGAGCTGCGCTGGTGGCGAGGCAGCGAGTTGCAGCGCGGGCAGCTGGAGCTCGCGAGCGGCTGGCGCGCGACCGAGCTCGCTTGGCGCAAGTCGATCGCCGATGGAAACATCGGCGCGGTGCCTGGCTTCGCGTGGCCGATGGCGGCCAAGCCCGAGCTGCGTCGCAAGCTCGCGATTCCCGCCGGCAAGATGGCGGTGACGCCGTGGTTTGGGAAGGAGCCGAAGACGTGGCCCGCGTGGTCGGCGGGGCTGCGTGAGGACGACGTCATCGTCGCGGTGGGTGGTGAGTCGCCGGACCTCGCCGTGCGCGACTTCATGGCGTGGTTTCGACTGCGCTACGACCCGGGTGACGAGGTCGTGCTGCGCGTGCGCGACGGCCGCGGACGCGAGCGTGAGGTGCGCTACAAGGCGCCCGCGCCCGGTAAGCAATAGGTATCGACGCGCTGGACGCACGCGAAAGTCCGACAAGGGTGGTAACCGCCTCTCGGCGCGTGGGTTGTTCTCGCAGAGCGCGGCGGCACGGACTGTCGTCGCACTCCGGGAGAACGTGGCTCCGACGCGATGGCCGCTGCGCGTCATCGGCAGGACTCGACGCGACCTGAACAGCTGACCCGCTCGACCCCAGCCAGGGTCGGGCAAGTTGCGGCGGAGCTTCGGAGGCCGCAGCGCTGCAAGGCGCTGCGGCCTGTTTTCTTCTCAGGAAGTCCCGTCGCCTCAGACCGCGCGCGTGACGCCCGGCATCGGGATCGGGTAGCGCCCTTCGCCGTCGGGCAGGGTCGGCGGATCCGTCGTCCACGTGAGCTCGCCGGGGGCCACCGGCCAGAGCGCGAGCTGCGACGCGAGCGCGTCGGCGTAGGTGATCTCGCGGCCCGAGTAGGCCGCCATGCGCCCGAGGATCGCGGTCATGGTCGAGGTCGCACCGTACTCGGCCTCGTTGTGCTCGCGGTTCTCGCGGATGGCGCGGAACAGGACGTCGTGCTCGACCTGATAGGGATCGCCGCCCTCGGCCTTGGCGCGCCAGCGCGTGCCGTCGGCCAGCGTGATCGTCCCGCCGGAGATGTTCGCGCTGCCCTTCGAGCCGTGCGCGTGCTCGCTCACGCTCGACCACGTGTCGGCCTGATGGCGGCAGTGCGACTGGCAGACAGAGCCGTCGGCGTAGGTGAACTCGATCGCGAAGTGGTCGTAGATCTCGCCGAACTCGACGCCCGTGCGGACCTGACGGCCGCCCATGCCCTGCGCGCGCACCGGCGGGCCCTTCTTGAGCCAGTTGATGACGTCGATGTTGTGGATGTGCTGCTCGACGATGTGGTCGCCGCACAGCCAGTTGAAGTAGTACCAGTTGCGCATCTGGTACTCCATTTCGGTCTGCTGCGGCTGGCGCGGGTTGACCCACACGCCCGACGAGTTCCAGTAGCAGCGGGAGAAGTTCACGTCGCCGATCGCTCCGTCCCACAGACGCTGCATCGTCTCGAGGTAGCGCGCGTCGTGGTGGCGCTGCAGACCGACGCCGACCTTGAGTTGGGCCTTCTTCGCGATTTCCGCGGCCGCAAGCACCTTGCGCACGCCGGGCGCGTCGACCGCCACCGGCTTCTCCATGAACACGTGCCGCCCGCGCGACACCGCGTACTCGAAGTGCCACGGCCGGAAGCCCGGCTGCGTGCAGAGCAGCACCACATCGCAGTCGACGTCGATCGCCTTCTTGTAGGCGTCGAAGCCGAGGAAGCGTCGCTCCTTCGGCACGTCGACCTGACCCGGCCGCGCGCGCTCGATCTCCGCGAGGCTGCCCTCGAGCCGGTCCGCGAACGCGTCCGCCATCGCCACGAGCTTCACCGGCCCCGCCGTCGAGAGCGCCTGCACCGCCGCACCCGTGCCGCGCCCACCGCACCCGACGAGCACGACGCGCAGCTCCGGCTCGCCCAAGGTCCGCGCCAAAGCCGGCTTCGCCAGCGTCGCTCCCGCGATCACCGCCGACGATCCGACCAGAAACTCCCGACGTCCGACGCTCGCTCGCGACTGCATCTCCATGCGCTCTCCTCTCGGTAGCTAGGGACCCGACGGCCCAAGGCTCGGCGCAAGCGCTCCACTTGTCAACGCGCGACTCGCGCGGGATGTCGGCTTTCCTCCGCTCAGAAGAGCGCCTTTTGGGGAGCGAAGCGGGCGAGGTAGCTCGCGAGGTCGAGCTTTTTCTCGGTGGAATCGGAGGTCATGCAGCGGATCGTGCCGAAGACCTTGCGCTCGGGCCACGGGCGGTCGAAGCGGCCCAAG
>CAIYPP010000033.1 GCA_903928115.1 uncultured Planctomycetota bacterium | reverse complement strand
CGCGTGCGCGACCTCTTCAAGCAGGCCCGCGAAAACTCGCCCTGCATCATCTTCCTCGATGAGATCGACGCGGTCGGCCGTCGCCGCGGCAGCGGCATGGGCGGAGGCCACGACGAGCGCGAGCAGACGCTCAACGCGATCCTCGTCGAGATGGATGGCTTCGGCACCGACGAGGGCATCATCGTCATCGCTGCGACGAACCGTCCCGACGTGCTCGACCCCGCGCTCCTGCGCCCGGGCCGCTTCGACCGCGAGGTCACGATCGAGCTGCCCGACTTCGAGGGCCGCGAAGAGATCCTGCGCGTCCACCTGAAGAAGGTGAAGACGGCGCCGGACGCCGAGCCGACCACGATCGCGAAGCTGACGCCGGGCTACTCCGGTGCCGACCTCGCGGCCATCGTGAACGAGGCCGCGATCCGCGCGGCGCTCGCCAAGAAGGAGGCGATCACCCTCGAGGACCTCGACGAGGCCCGCGAGAAGGTGCGCTACGGCCGCCAAAAGAAGTCGCGCAAGGTCGAGATCGAAGACAAGCGGATCACCGCGTACCACGAGGCGGGGCACACCGTCGTGGCCGCCTCGATCCCCGAGATCGACGACCCGCACAAGGTCTCGATCGTCCCGCGCGGACGCTCGCTCGGCGTGACGTGGATCATGCCCGACAAGGAGAGCTACCACATGCAGAAGAAGCGCATGGTGGGCCAGCTCGCCCTCGCCTTCGGCGGCCGCGCGGCCGAGGAGGTCTTCTGCGGCGACATCTCCGCCGGAGCCTTCGACGACATCAAGCGCGCCACCGAGATGGCCAAGGCCATGGTCACCGAGCTCGGCATGAGCGAGAAGATCGGCCCGATCAACTACGCGGAGCGCCAAGGATCCGAGTTCCTCGGAACCGAGCTCGGCCGCGGCCGCGACCACAGCGAGGCCACGGCGCGCGAGATCGACGAAGAGGTCCGCCGTCTGCTCGTCGAGGCGCACCAGCGCGCGCTCGCGATCGTCACCGAGAAGCGCCAAGAGGTCGAGCGCATCACCCAAGCGCTCTTGCTCTACGAGACCCTCAACGGCGACGAGATCGCGCGCCTCGTGCGCGGCGGCGAGTCGCCCGAGAGCCTGCGCCCCGGTCAGGGTGGCCCGACGCCGAGCGCGCCCGCGACCAGCGGCGAGCGCAAGCCAAGCGGCAAGGGCGCGACCGATGGCAAGCTCGGGGACCTGCCCGGCTCGCCCGGTCTCTATCCGGCCTGAGCGCGCCCGACGGGTCGCACGGTCTTCCGCGCGGCGCGGCTCCTCGGCGAAGGAGTCGCGCCGCGCGCCTTTCCCTCGGGCGCTGCGATCGGCACAATCCGGGGCACGAGGGACACAGCTTGAGCTCCGCACGCATCTTCGGCACCGATGGAGTCCGCGGCAAAGCGGGCGAGGGCTGGCTCAGCGCGGCGAACGTGTCGGCGATCGGGCGCCACGCCGGAGCGGTGCTCGGTGGCGAGCGCGCGAAGCGCACGGCGCTCGTCGGCCACGACGGCCGTCGCTCGGGGCCCGAGCTCGAGGCCGCGCTCGCGCGCGGACTCTCCGAGAGCGGCTTCGCGGTCACCAGCGCTGGACTCATCAGCACGCCGGGCCTCGCGCTGCTCACGCGCCTGCGAGAGTTCGACCTCGGCGGGATGATCTCGGCCTCTCACAACCCCGCGGAGGACAATGGGGTCAAGCTCTTCGGCCGCAGCGGGCGCAAGCTCAGCGACGCGGAGGAGCTCGCGATCGAAGCACGGCTTTCCGCCGACACGCGTCCGAGCGATCGCGGCCCGGCCCCCAGCGTCGATCCCGAGCTCGAGCTCGCCTACTTGGGCTACCTCGTCGACAAGGCTGGAGCGGGGCTCTCGCTCGCGGGCCTGACGCTCGCCGTCGACTGCTCCAACGGCGGCGCGAGCCGCATCGCGCCGCGCGTCTTCGGTCGCTTGGGCGCGCGCACGGTCGCGCTGCACGCCGAGCCCGACGGGGCGAACATCAACGCGGGCTGCGGCTCGACGCACCCCGAGTCCCTGCAGGCCGAAGTGCGCCGACTCGGCGCACAGGTCGGCATCGCACTCGACGGCGACGGGGACCGCTGCCTGCTCGTCGATGAGCGTGGCAGCTTGGTCGACGGCGACGCGATCCTCGCCATCTGCGGTCGCCACGACGGTCCGCGCTGGAAGGACAAGCGCGTGGTCGCGACCGTGATGAGCAACAAGGGCCTGCAGCGCGCGCTGCGCGACGTCGGCGTCTCGCTCCTGACCGTCGGGGTCGGCGACCGCTACGTCGTCGAGGCGCTCGAGCGCGAGAAGCTGCCGCTCGGCGGCGAGCAATCGGGACACATCGTGTTCGGCGCGGACAACTACATGGTCGGCGACGGGGTGTACACGGCGCTGCGCGTCCTGCGCGTGATGGTGCAGACCCAAAAGCCGCTCTCGGAGCTCGCGGCCGCCTACCGGGCCTTCCCTCAGGTGCTCGTCAACGTGCGCGTCGCCCGCAAGCCGGCGCTGAACGCCATCCCTTCGATCGTCGAGGCGGTGGCAGCGATCGAGCGCGAGCTCGGCGACGACGGACGGGTGCTGCTGCGCTACTCGGGCACCGAGCCGCTCGCCCGCGTCATGGTCGAGGGCCCCGAGCACGCCGTGATCACGGCGCAGGCGCAGGGGCTCGCCAAGCTGCTCGCCACCGAGCTGGGCGCGTGAGCGCCGCGCAGGGCTCACCGGCGCTCGCGGTCGCGCTGGAGACCTCCACCCGCCGACCATCGATCGCGGCACGCTTTCGCGGCGAGGTGCACGAGCGCGTGCTCGACGCCGGCCGCGCCCATGCTGCCGACCTGCTGCCGGCCCTAGAGCGCTTGCTCGCCGACCTCGGCGCGAGCCCCCGCGAGCTCGGAGCCGTGCTCTGCGGCACCGGGCCCGGCAGCTACACCGGCCTGCGCGTGGGCGCCGCCACGGCGCTCGGGCTCGCCCGCGCGAGCGGCGCGGAGCGGTGCGGAGTGCCGTCGTTCGAGGCGCTCGCCTACGCTGCGCTAGGGCCCGCCCGGGAAGGGCTCGTGCTGCTCGATGCGCGAGCGGGCGAGCTGTACCTCGCGCGCTACCGAAAGACACCGTCCGGCCTCGAGACGCGCGAGGCGCCGCGGGTCGCCCAGCGGGCGGAGCTCGCCGAGCTCGACACCAGAGACTTGCGCGTCCTCGCCGATGACGCGGCGCTCGCGGCCGCGGGCTGGTCGGACGCCCCGCCCCGAGACCTCGTCCGCGACGCCCATCCGAGCGCCGCGGTCGTGCTCGCGCTCGGCTTGGAGCGGCTCGCCCGCGGATCCGTCGTCGGAGTCGAGCCCTTGTACCTGCGGCCATTCGCCGTGCGCTCCCAGCGGCGTTGAAATCGCGCGGCGCGAGTGGGATCTTCACACGCGCCTTGGATGCCTACCGAGCTTGGGCCGAGATCGACCTCGACGCCCTGACCCACAACCTCACGGAGATCCGCGCGCGCATCGAGCCGCACGTGCGCGTGATGCTCGTCGTCAAGGCGGACGCCTATGGTCACGGCGCCGTTGCGATCGCGCACCACGCGCTGCGCTGCGGAGTGAGCGCGTTCGGCGTAGGGACCTCGGGCGAGGCACTCGAGCTGCGCAAGTCTGGCGTGCGCGCGCGCATCCTTGTGCTCGGCACGATCGTCGACGAGGAAGCGAGCGCTGCGCTGCGCCACGGCATCGAGATCGGCCTGCACTCGAGCGACCGAGCGCGCTCGCTCGACGAGCTCGCCGGCCGCCTCGGCGAGCGCGCGCGCGTCCACCTGAAGATCGACACGGGCCTCGGGCGACTCGGCGTGCTTCCGAGCAAGGCTCTCGAGCTGCTCGAGCTCGTGCACGCGTCGCCCAACCTCGAGCTCGGCGGAGTCATGACGCACATGGCCGCGGCCGACGGCATGAACGACGAGTTCACGCTCCAGCAGCTGCGCGTCTTCGAGGAAGTGCTCGCCGCGGCGCGCGAGCGCGGACTCCTGCGCGGCTGGGTCCACGCGGCGAACTCCTCGTGCATCTTCAGCGGCATCGAGCCGCAGTACGACTGCGTCCGGCCAGGCATCAGCGCCTACGGAGTGCTCCCGGGCACGATGGCCGCCGCGCGCTCGTTGCAGCCGGTGATGAGCCTGCACAGTCAAGTCATCTTCCTGAAGGACGTGCCCGCAGGAGCGAAGATCGGCTACAGCGGTACGTGGACCGCGCCGCACGCCACGCGCATCGCGACCCTGCCCGTCGGCTACAACGACGGCCTCGCGTGGCGGCTCGGCAACAAGGGGCACGTGCTCGTGCGCGGTCGCCGCGCGCCCATCGTAGGGCGCGTCTCGATGGACTACACCTCGATCGACGTCGGCCACATCCCCGGCGTGTCCGTGGGCGATCGCGTCACGATCGTCGGTGCACAGGGCTCGGAGTGCATCACGCTCGAGGAGCTCGCGCAGCAAGTCGGAACGATCCCCTATGAGCTCTCGTGCGCCGTCGGCAAGCGCGTCGAGCGCATCTACAAGGGCGGCGAAGAGGTGCCTTCCGCGGCGAACGGCGTCCTGTTCCCGCGGGTCGCACAGAACGGTCGCGCGCCGGACGAGTCCGCCATGCACGCGGCGCGGACGTGAGCTTCGCCGTGCGGACGTGGCTGCGCTGGTCGAGCTTCGTCGGGGCGCTCGCCGCGCTCGGCTCCGCGGCGTTCTTGTTCGAGATCGAGCGCTCTGGGGCCCTGAAAATTCGCGTGCAGTCGCAACTCGAGCGAGAGCTCGGACTGCCGCTCGACATCGAAAGCGTCGAGCTCGACTGGTTCGGCCCGGGCATCACGCTGCATGGCGTGACCCTGCGCGATGAGGCGACACCCTTCGCACTGCGCGAGGTCGCAGTCGCGCTCGAACTCTCAGGGATGAGCGTGCGCCCCGCGCGCGTCGATGTGCGCGGCGGACGTGTCGAGCTCTCGACCGAGCTCCTCGCGCGCTGGGAGACGGCGCTGTCGAAGCGCGAGGCGAGTGGCGCAGCAGCTCCAGAGAATCTCCATGTCCCCGTGCTCGTCGTCGAGGACCTGCGCTCCGACTGGTTGCACCCGACATGGGGCAAGCTCGCGCTGGGCTCCGTCGACTTGCTCTTCCGCCCGAGCGAAGACGGTGTGCCGCGCATCGAAGGCCGCATCGAACCCGCCTTCGCCGACGTCGATGCCGGCCCCGCGCCGCATGTGTTCCTCTCGGGCGAGCGCGACGCCGAGGGCCGCGTGCGGCTCGTCGCATCCTGCGAGGATGTGCCGATCGACTCGGACGCGATCCCGCCGCTCTCCCCCGCCGCACCTGCGCGCGGCTGGCACCCCCAAGCGCGCCTGTCGCTCGAGCTCGAAGCGCGCTTTCAGCTCGACGAGCGCGCACCGTCGTCCGGCCGCCTGCGGCTGAGGGCGAGCGAAGGTCGACTCGTACTACCGACGACGGCGGTCCCGCTCGATGACGTGGACCTCGACGTCGAGGCCCTCTGCGCGGCGCCGAACCTCGCCGGACTGCTCGACCCCGCGTCGTGGCGTTCGACCGCGCACCTCACCGCGCGCTGGGATGAGCACGTGGCGAGCGTGTGGGCGCTCTTCGGCGCGAATGCGGGCGAAGGACTCTCCGCGCGGGCGTGGCTGCACGCGCCCGCGCTGCCGATGTCGCGCGACCTCGCGCGCGCCACGGGCTTCGGCGAAGAACTCGAGGAGCTGTGGCGCATCACGGATCCGATCGGCGCCGTCGACGCGCTCGTCGGCGCTCGCTGGCCCGCGGCCAGCTCGGTCACGGACTCGACCACGGCACTGCGCCCCGAGCTCGCCGCCGACATCGACCTCGGCGGAACCGTCAGCCTGTGCTACTCCGGAGTCGCGAACGCCGCGGGCGAGCGCGAGGGCTTCCCGCTGCGCGTCGATTCGACGCACGGACGCCTCATCGCGCTGCACGACTTCGCGTTGTCGCGACCTTCGCGCCTCGGCATCCTCGGCGTGCTCGGCGCACACTCGGGCGGAACGCGCGACGAACGGCCGGGCTTCGCCGACGGACTCGTGCAGGTCCCCCACGCGCCGGGCTCGGTTCCGTGGCTCGACCTGCGCGTCGGCGGACACGGGCTGCCGGTCGACGGGGCTCTCGAGCGAGGACTGCTCGGACTCTCGGACACCGACTTCATCTTCCCGAGCTTCTCTCCCGCCGGTGGACTCGCGTCCGTGGTGACACGCCTCCACATGCAGGGCGCTGATGCACCCGCGTGCCACCTCGTGGTCGAGGTCGAAGGCGTTCAAGCGCGCTGGAGCGGACTGCCGCTGCCCGCGCAGGACGTCCATGGCCGCATCGTGTTCCAGTGGGATCCGCGCAAGCTCGCGGCCACCTCGCTCGACCTGCGCGCGCGCTCGCTGCACGGAGCGGACATCCGCATCCGTGGTCGGCTCCAGGATCTGGCGGACTTTGGGCCCTTGCCCCAGAGCGTCGAGGTCCTCGACGTCGATGTGTCGAACATCGGGCTTCGAGGCGCCGACCGAGCCGCGATCGCGGCGAGCTTGAGCGAGGTCGACGCGGTGCTCGCTTCGATGCAGGCGACCGGACATGCGGATGTGAGCTTCCGGATGAGCGAGGCAGGTCCGTATGGCGGGCTGCGCAGGTGGAGAACGAGCGTCGAACCTCGCGCGAGTGCCGAGGTCCAGCCGGAGGCCTTCCGCGTGCGGATCAACTCCCTGCGCGGGCGCGTGCTGCTCGACGGGGACTTGGCGCTCGGCGAGCTCGGGGAGAGCGCAGCACGTCGCGGCGCGCGAGGCCGCATCGCTCCGCTCGTGGGCCGCTGGGTCGCGGGCGGGACGGTCGCCGCGAGGGCCGAGTTCCCCTCCGAAGGCGATGGCCAGATCGAGCTGCGCGCCGCCGCGCTCGACATCGGCCACCCTTCGCTGGCCGGAGCCCTCGCCGAGGCGCAGTCCGGCGGAATCGGCGGCTTCGCGGGCCCGGGGCTCGCTAGCCTGAACGTGACGGGCCGCGTCGACTTCGAGGGGCAACTCGTGCTGCCCTCCCAGGCCCCGCGCACGCTGGAGTCGCTGTACCGCGTCTATCTGCGCGAGAACGACGTGCGCACCGCGGCGGAGCTCGGCCGGCTCGACCTCTCCACTCTCGACGGCGTGCTGGAGCAATCGGGCGGCGGCGCACTGTTCGGCAGTGAGCTGCGCGCTCGGCTGGCTGGGACTCCGCTGACGCTGCGTGATGCCAGCTTCGGGGAGCGCGACGGGCGCTTCCGCGTGGAGACGACGCTCGAAGCGCTGCGGCTCCAGATCGATCGCGAGCACCTCGCTCCGTTCCTCGACGAGGACACGGTGCATGCGCTGGTCGACGACCTCGGCTGGAGCGGCGAGCTCGACGTGCGCGGCGCGCATCTCGCGCTCGACACCGGCGCCGATGGAGTCGGCGAGGCGCGGCTCTATGGCAACATCGAGGCGCGTCGCATGCGCATCGACCTCGGCGTGCCGATCGAGATCGAGCGCGCGCAGGCGAACATCGAAGAGCTCGCGTTCGGTCCTTCCGGCCTGCGCGCGTCCGCCGTGGTTTCGGACCTCACCGGCGCGGTGAGCGACCGCGCCATCGAGCGCGCCTCCATGCGTCTCAGCTACAGCGCACCGCGCCTCGAGGTGATCGGCCTCTCGGCGCGACTCGAGAACGGCCAGCTCGACTCGCTCGCGTCGGAGCGCGACGCGCGCCCGTTCTTTGCGCTGGAGCTCGCGCCGCCCTATCGCTTCGAGCTCGCCGGCGAGCTCTCCGATGTCGACGTCGGCGGACTGCTCAAGGGCGTGTTCGAGTCGGACTTCGCGAGCCGCGGACGCCTCGACGCGCGGGTCGAGCTCGCCGGCGACTTCGAGCGCCTCTCGGGAGTGCGCGGAAGCGGAGAGCTGCTCCTCGAAGATTCCGTGCTGTGGTCGATCCCCGTGGTGCGCGATCTCCTCGCCAACTTGAACGTGGAGACCGGCGCGGTCTTCGAGCGCATCGAGTCGAAGCTCTCGCTGGCCGAAGGCCGCATCCGCATGGACGACTTGCGCATCGCGAGTCCCCTGCTCGCGCTCGAAGGCGACGGTGTCCTCGACCTCGACGGTCGCCTCGACTTCGACTTGGAGGTCCAGTACCGCATGCTCGATTGGCTGGGCTTCGTGAACCGCGTGATCTACTGGGTCCAATCGAGCCTCGTGCGCGTCGCCATCCGCGGCGACATGGCCCGCCCGCGCGTCGAGCTCGAGGGCGCACTCGGCCGCGGCACCGACCCGCGCCGCGGTCCGCGCGACCTGCCGCTGCCGGCCTGGAGCCCTCTGCCGCAGCGCTTCTAGCGCACGCGTGCCAGCGGAGCGTGCCGCGGGTACCCTGAGGCCACGATGCCCGCCCCCGCTGACGTCCCGCTGTATGCCGTTCTGCTCTCCGGCGGCACAGGCACGCGCTTTTGGCCCGCGAGCCGCCGCCAACGTCCCAAGCAGTACCTCAGCATCGTCGGCGAGCAGTCGATGCTCGCCGAGACCTTCGCGCGACTCGAAGGGATCGTCCCGGCTGCAAACGTGCTCGTCGTGACCACGCGCGAGCAGCGAGACGAGGTGCTGCAGGCGCTGCCCGGGCTGCCGCCCGAGAACCTCGTCATCGAGCCCGTCGGTCGCAACACGGCACCCTGCGTCGCGCTCGCGACGGCGCGGATTCGGCGTCGCTCGCCGAACGCGATTCAGATCGTGCTTCCTGCGGATCACGTGATCCGTCCGCGCGAGGCGTTCCAGCGCACCCTGCGCGCTGCGATCCACGCCGCGGCCCGCGAGGACGCGTTGTTCGTCTTCGGCGTGCACCCGAACTTTCCCGCGACGAGCTTCGGCTGGATCAAGGCGGGCCCTGTGGCTTCGGTCTCCGACGGCGTCGCGATCCACTCGGTCGAGCGCTTCGTCGAGAAGCCCGACCGCGCGCGCGCGCTCGGCTTCCTCGAGCAGGGTGGCCACTACTGGAACTCGGGCATGTTCGTTTGGCGGGGTGAATCGATCGCGCGCGCCTTCGAGCGTCACCTGCCCGAGCTGTGGCGTGCGCTCGAAGCTGGGCACGAGGGCGAGGCGCTCGAGCGCGCGTACGGGGCGCTGCCTTCGATCTCGCTCGACGTCGGCGTGCTCGAGAAAGAGCGCTCGGTGCGCATGCTGCCGATCGACTACTTCTGGAGCGACGTCGGCTCGTGGGATGCGCTCTCGACGGTGCACGCAGCCGATGCCGCGGGAAACGTGGCGACCGGTGGGGTCCAACTCGCCGCGACGGAGTCGAGCGGCTGCATCGTCCACGGCGAGCGCGGAGCCCTCGTCGCACTGCTCGGCGTCGAAGATCTCGTGGTGGTCCACTCGGGCTCGGTGACGCTCGTCTGCCGCAAGGACCGCGCGCAGGACGTCAAGCTCTTGGTGGAGCGGCTCGCGAGCGAGGGACGCGAGTTCCTGTGAGCCCCGCTCTGCGCCGCGGCGCGCTCGCCCTCGACCACGGCACCAAGCGCACGGGCTTCGCTTGTAGCGATGCGCTGCGCATCACGCTCACTCCGCTCGACGCCTTCCAAGGTCCCGGGGACTCGCCCGAGCTGTTCCGCGCCGTCCAGTCGATCCTCGACGAGCGCGACATCGACACACTGCTCGTCGGTTGGCCCTGCAACATGGACGGGAGCGCGGGCCCCCGCGCCAAAGAAGTCGAGGCGTTCGCGCAGCGGCTCGCGCAGCGCTTCCCGCGGCTGCGCGTGCTGTGCCACGACGAGCGGCTCACCACGAAGGCTGCGGAGGACTTGTTGCGCGACGCGGGGCACCGCGGACGCGACGCGCGCGCGCGGCGCGACTCGTGGAGCGCACTGGTGCTCTTGGATGACTGGATTCGCTCGGGCGAGCCCGAGGCGCGCCGGGTCCAACCTGGATCAGCCTAGGTGCGCGAGGATCCAGTCGCGCAGAGATTCGGCGACGCGCGCGTGCCCCGTGTCGTGGAGCAGTCCGTGCCGTGCGCCCTCGATCGAACGCACCTCGACCGAGCTTCCGCCAGAAGACTGGGTGATCGCAGGGTCGCTCGTCTCACGCGAGTCGCCGTGCAGGACGAGGGTCGGCACCGACACCTGCGCGAGCCGGCGCTCGACATCGCCGGCCACGGCGCCCACGTGCTCGATCGCGCGCAGCGTGATCACGTCGTGCACGAGCGGATCCGAGCCCCACGCCTGACGCGCGCTCGGGTCCGCAAAGAGCTTCGCCGTATCGTTGCCGATCGCACCCGGCGCGTCGGGCGCGAGCTTCTTGAACATCTTGAAGAGCCCCGAAGGCTGCGCAGGTGCGCGAAACTGCGGGCGCCAGCGCGGAGAGATGAGCACAAGCGCCGCGACATTCCCCGGTTTGTCGAGGGTGTAGCGCAGCGCATAGAGCGCGCCGAGCCCCACGCCGACGAGCACCTTCGGCGCGACGGGCAGTCGATAGGCGAGGTGGTCCTGCACGGCGTCGAGATCTCGCAGGACCTCGGCGATTCCCGCGCTGTGGCCGCGCGCACCTTCGCTCTTGCCGTGGCCGCGCAGATCCGGCAGCGCGACGGCGAGCCGCGCCGCCGCGAGCACGCGCGCCGTGTCGAGATACCGCGCGCCGTGGTCGCCCGCGTCGTGCACGAGCGTGACCGCGCCGAGCGGCTCGCCGTACGCCGCGAGCTCGAGCACGTGCAGCAGGAAGAGACCCTTGGACGAGTGCGAGAGGCCCGCGCCCTCCGAGCCGTCGTCGGCGGATTGGCGCAGTTCCAAGTACGTCGCGAGCGGTTCGCCGATGCCCATGCCTAGCGCCCCACGTAGGTTCCGCCGTTCTCCTCCGCGAGACGGCGCATCAAGACCGCGTCGTGCGCGTCGGAGAGACCGATGGTGTGGATCACGATGCCGGAGTTTCGGTTGCGCTCGCGCACGTACGAGAGGATTTCCTCAGTGTTCGTCGTTAGCCCGACCGTCGCGCGGCCATCGGTGAGGAAGTAGATCGTGTCGATCACCGGAGCCGACCAGCTCGCGCCCCCCTTCGCGCCGGCCAAGTCGAGCGCCCGCTCGAGCGACCCGTAGATATTCGTCGCACCGACCGCGTCGGAGGCCGCGATGAAGTCGGACGCTTCCTTGCGCATCTGCGGCGTCATCGTCACGAGCTCGTCCGCCCAAGTCCACACGTCGCTCGCGAACAGAACGAGGTTGAACACGCCTCCGTCGCGCAGACCGCCGACGGCCTTGGAGAGGTCGCGCTTCGCCGCTTCGAGCCGCGAGAGCTCGCCCTGCGCGGGCATGTCCGGCGCCATCCCGGGCTCGTCGTTGGGGTTGTTCTTCGGCACCATCGAGAACTGCATCGAGCCCGAGAGGTCGAGCACGAACAGCACCCGCTGGCTGTCCGTCGAGATCCCGAAGAACGTGACGCCCGCGGATTCCTGTGCGTCCTCGAGGGGCGTCTTCTCCGTGCGCGGCGGAACGACGAAGGCGGCCTCGTTGTCCTTCCACCAGCGCTGCCAGACCTCGACGACCGGCTTGAAGCGCTGCCCCGTGAGCGAGCGCAGCGCTTCGTTCACGTCGGTGCGCGAGCGACCGTCTTCCTTCTCGAGTCGCGCGATGAGCGCCGGAATCGCCGCACGAGAGCGCAGTTCCGCGAGCGCGCGAGCCGCGCGGGCCCGCACGTACCACGACTCGTGCGCGAGGTGTCGCCCGATGAGCGCGGGCTCGATCGCCGTGTCGCCGAGCGCCGCGAGCCCGTCGATCAGAGTGCCGATCGCGAGCGGCTCCGTCTCCGCCGCCAGCAGTCCGCGCACCTGCTCCTTCACCGCATCGGTCGAGCACAGCGTGAGCAACTGCAACGTGTCGATGCGCGTGCGGTCCTTCGCGCGCTTGAGCGTGCCGACCATCTTGGCCATCGTCTTCTCGAGTTCCTTGCCGCCCTCGCGCGCGAGCGCGAGCGCCGCCGCACGCTGCGCGGCCTCCACGAGAATTTCCATGCGATGGCCCTGCGAGACGAGCTCGCTCGCCTCGCGCTTCGCCTGCGCGTACTGGTCGGCCGTGGCCTGCGCCACGCGCCCCTCGTTCGCCGCCGCCTCCTCCTGCCAGCGCTTCTCCAGCTTGCGCACGTCCCCCATCGACTTCGCGATGCGCGCGCGCAGCTTGTCGATCCCGACCGCCGTCTCGCACATCACGTCGTAGAGCTGACCCGCCGTGCCCGCGGCACCGATGCGCCCCACGAGCTCCGCCGCCGCTGCGCGCTGGAGCGTGTCGACGTGCTCGCGCACATCCGCCCAGAGCTCCGCGTCGCTCTTGCGCCTCCGCGCCGGCCCGAGTGCCTCGACGAGCCGCCCGAGTCCATCCGCCACAGCGTCGCGCCACGGCGCGAGCTCTCCGACCTTCGCGTCCGCCTTCGCGCGGTCCTTCTTGAGCGCCGTGAAGCGTTCCTCCTCGCGCTGCAACATCGGCTTCGTCGCCGGGTCGCGCTCCGCCTGTGCGCGCATCCCCGCCAACACGACCTCGCGCCGCTCGCAGGCGTACCGCAGCGCCAGCGCCTCTTCGCGCCCCGCCCGCAGTGCCTCGGCCGCATTCCCGTACTCCAGCGCCAGCGTCGTGACCGCCCCGGGCTCCCCGAGCCCCACCAACGCCTCCAGCGCCTCCGCCTTCTCCGCCGCCGTCCCCGCCGCTGCCGCCTGCGCGAACTTCAGCTGCGCCGCCGCCAGCGTCTTCTCATCGAGCCCCGCCACCGACGCCCAAATCCCCACCCACCACAAAAGAACCTGCGCGAGCATCGTGTGTGTACCCCGCGCCCTGAAGCGCTTCCCTCACGATACCGTCCAGCCCTCGCCAGACACCGCGAGCGAAAGGTTCGAGGAGGAAACTCCAAGACACCGCGCAAGATCGCCCACTCCCACGGGGCGCGGGGTGGCGTAAGATGCGCGGCGGCGTGAGAGGCTTGGACCGTCGTCTGCGGGCAACCGCAGGAGGAAAGTCCGGACTCCACGGGTCAGGGTGGTTGTCAACGGCAACCGACCGCGAGGTCAGGGAAAGTGCCACAGAAAACAAACCGCCGGGCGGGGCCGCGAGGCTCCGCACGGTAAGGGTGAAACGGTGCGGTAAGAGCGCACCGCGGGCCTGGTGACAGGCTCGGCAGGGCAAACCCCACCCGGAGAAAGACCAAATAGGGAAGGCTCATGGGGACGACCCGCTCCTCGCCTTCCGGGTAGGTCGTTCGAGGCCGAGCGCGAGCTCGGTCCTAGAGAAAGGACGGTCTCGCCGCGCAAGCGGTCAGCCAAGATCCGGCTTACAGGGCCTCTCACGCCGCTTCCGCTTCCCGCGGGGGCCGAGGTCCGCCGGGCCACCATTAGTTGTGGCCCAACGTCTACGTACCTTCAGCATCTTGACAGGTAGCGGGGGTCGGGGAGAATCCAAGGAGCTTTCGCTGCCTGTCTCGAAATTCGGACGCCGCCCAAGGCGACCGGAGCCGCTTCGGACGGGTGTAGCGCGAGCGTCCCACGTCCCACTGCTCTTCCGGAGCCCTCGGCCGACGCGCCCCCCTTGAAGGGGCCCGCTCCCCGGGCGACTCCGCCCCACCTCGATGGAGTTTGTTTTTGTCGTTCCGCGCCGGGAGCTCTTCCCGGACCACTACCCCCACGGCTTCGTGCCGTTCGGCGAGGGTGCGAGCGCGGAGCGGCTGCGCGAGGTGGTCGAGCGCCACGGCTTCTTCGTCGAGCGCGCGCGCGCCGAGGTGACGCCGGAGTGGAAGCAGATCATTCCCTACAACGTCGTCGTCTGCGGCGAAGACGTGCTGCTCCTGCGCCGCACCAAGCAGGGCGGGGAAGCGCGCCTGCACCACAAGCTCACGATCGGCGTCGGCGGACACTTGAACCCCGAGGATCTCGAGGGCGAGTGTGGGCGCAACCCAATCCCGCGCGGCACTGCGCGCGAGCTCGCGGAAGAGCTCGTGATCGAGGGCCGCTTCGAGCTCCAGCCGCTCGGCCTGATCAACGACGACGCCAACCCCGTCGGCGCCGTCCACGTCGGTCTCGCCCAGCTCGTGCGCGTCGATGGCCAAGTTTCCATCCGCGAGACCGACGTCCTCGAAGGACGCCTCGCCGCGCCGGCCGAGCTCGCGGCGCTCCTGCGCGACGGCGCCAACTTCGAGACGTGGTCGGCCCAACTCGTGGCCGCCCTCCCCAACCTCCTCGTCCCCCCTGCCCTGCGCGCGGTTCCGGCCGTAGCGAAGGCATAGCTCCTGCAAGAAATTCACGCCGACGTCGTCCAAGGATCTTCCAAAGCGCGCACGCCGGCCTACACGCTCCCACTCGCACACCAGCGGAACACTTCTCGATGAAAGCCAAGGTCACCAACGACGCCCAACGCCTGTACGACCTGCTCCTCGGCGCCCGTACCGCCGACAAGGTCACGCTCTACTTCCGCGATGGACGCGTGCTCAACGGCTCGCTGATCTTCAACCCGTTCAAGGGCACCGGCCGCCTGATCAACATCGACCAAGAGATGTCGCTCGACTTCTCCGTCGACCAGCTGCGCGAAGTGAAGTTCTAGGACATGTGAAGTTCTAGGGCGAGTACCGCTGCGCGCGGATCCCTCGAACACGGCCCGGTCCACGCCGTCCGCGCACGCGGAGGTCGCGGACCGGGCCGATGTGTTCCTAGCGAACGCCCCCGCGCGGGTCGGGCGGCATCTCGGGCTCGAGCTCGACGTGGAGCGCATCCGCGATGCGGTTGATGTAGTTGAAGTAGGCGACGACCTGCGTCGCATCGTGGATCGCGCGATCGTCGAGTGCGTGAGTGCGCAGAGCCAGCACGTCCGCCTCGGCCATGGCAGTCGGGGCGAGAGTGAGCTTTTCAGCGAACTCGCAGAGCGCGTGCTCGCGCGGCGCGAGCCCCGCGAGACGCCAGTCGGCGCCGACGGACGCGAGGAAACGCTCGCGCTCAGGTTCCGAAAGGTCGCGAACCTCGGCACGGAGGTCCCACAGGTGCGCCTGCGTTCAATAGTGGCAGCGGTTCGCCCTGGAGACGACCACGGCAAGCAGCTCGCGCTCGCGCCGCGAGAGCGGGGACGCGCCGTGCATCAGCACCTTGTAGAGCTCGAGCGAAGCGTCGAGCGCCTCGGGATGCACGCTCTGCACGCGCAAGATCCCGT
>CAIYPP010000032.1 GCA_903928115.1 uncultured Planctomycetota bacterium | reverse complement strand
TCGCGCGCGAGCTCGGCGAGCATCGCGTCCGGAAGCGAGCGCGGCTTCATCCCACCACCTGACGCAGACGCGCGAGCGCGTCGAGCAGGCGCTCGATCTGCACGAGCGAGTGTCCGGCGGTGATCACGATGCGGAAATTGCCCTCCGGAGGTCCGCCGGGATAGCGGATGTAGGGCGCAAGGATGCCCTCGTTGCGCAGGGCAGCCTCGAGCTTTTGCATGCGCTCGGCGGTGTCGAGCGCGAAGGCGAACACCGGCAGTTCCGCGGAGCCGCTGCAGAGGCCGAGCCGCGCGAGCCCCGCGCGCATCACGGCCAGATTGGCGCGCAGCTGCGCGATGCGCTCGTCCGTGCCGAACGCCACGTCGAGTGCGGCTCGCGCAGCCTCCGCGAGCGCAGGCGGGATCGGAGTCGTGCCCACGTACACATGGGATGCGGCGCGCGCTCGCGCGACCTGCGCTGCGGTGCCCGCGAGGAACCCGCCGTAGCAGCCGAGCGCCTTGGAGAGCGTCGAAGTCAGCAGCACATGCTCGCCGCAGACGCCCGAGTGCTCGAGCGCGCCCCGGCCGCTCGCACCGAGGACACCCGTTCCGTGGCAATCATCGACGAGCAGTGTCGCGCGATACGCGACCGCGAGCTCGGACCACTCGCGCAGCGGAGCGAGGACCCCACGCGACGGGAACACGCTGTCCGTCATGATCACCGCGCGACGGCTCCCGCAGGCGTCGAGCGAGCGCCGCAGCGCTCGGCTGTCGGCGTGGGAGACGCGCTGGGTCTCGAGACGCGCCATCGCCGCGGCGTCGAACAGGCTCGGATGGGAACGCTCGTCGATCAGCGCGACCGCGTGGTCGTGCGCGAGCCCCTGCGCGGCCGCGAGGTTGGCGGTGTAGCCTTCGGGCAAGAGCAGCGCCGCTTCGCAGCCAAAGATGCGCGCGAGGTCGGATTCCAAGAGCTCGTGTACGCGAGTGTTTCCGGTCGTCTCGCGCGACGCGCCGGCGCTGATGCCGTGCACCAGAGCTCCCGCGCGCAGGGCTTCGACAACGCGCGGATGATGAGCGAGCGCGAGGTAGCCGCAGCCGCCGAAGTAGTCGAGCTCGCGGCCGTCGAGGACGACCTTGCAGCTCTGGCTCGACTCGATCGGCAGGCGCGCCATCGCGGCTCAGCGACGGCGGACGCCAGCGTCGGAGCAAGCGAGCATCGGAACGGTCGCCATCGTGTGCAGACCGGGCGCGGCCGACACGATCGGACGCAGCGCGTTGAGCGCGATCGCCGAGGTCGCGACGTCGCCGTGGACGCCGCCCTTGACCACGAGGTCGAGCGGCGGGTCGCTGTCGAGCAGCACGCGGTCGTGCGGGTCGCTCTGGCCGATCGCCGCTTGGAACTCGTAGCGCAGGAGCGGCCTGCCTTCGACGATGCCGACCGCGACCTGACGCACACCCGCGCACTGGCCGATGGCGATCCTGCCGAGCTTGCACTCGAGCTCGCGGGTGGCGATCACCGGCTCGATCGTCTCGCTCCAGCTCTCGACGGTGAATCCGAGGTACTGGGCGCAGAAGTGGAGCGACTCGCCGAGGCCCACGTGGCGCAGCCAGCCGTCCTCGATGCCCTTGGCGAAGCCCGCGCGGTCGAGTCCCGCGCCGATCTTCTTTTGGAACGGCACGCGCCGCGGGGTCGCGTCCTGCACACGGAAGACGGACAGCGAGCGGACGCGGTTGCACACGGCGGTCGCGAAGACCGGCAGCGCGTCCATCAGGAAGCCGGGGTTCACGCCGGTGCCGAGGAGCTGCGCCTTGCCCTGCTTGGCGCAGCGGTCGAGCTCGTCGGAGAGCTCGCGGTGACGCAGCCACGGGTAGATCAGCTCCTCGCACGTCGACACGCACGGGATTCCGCGCGCGAGCAGCGTCTGAAAGGTCGGCGCGCACTTGCGCAGGTCGGAGCTCGTGGTGACGAGGGCCACGTCGATCGCGCCGACGTGCGCGAGCTCGTCGAGGCTTGCCTGCACCCGCACGGCGGGGGCGCCGGGGACGAGCTCGGACAGCAGCTTGCCCGCGATGCCGGGCGCCGGGTCGACCGCGGCGACGGTGGTGCCGAGGGAGCGGGTGAGGAGGTCGGCTTGGATGCGCAGGCCGAGGGGGCCGAGGCCAACGTGCAGGATGCGCAGGTTCAAGGTGAGTCCTAGGACGGCGGGAAGGCGCGGGGCAAAGGGTCCGGAGTATAGGGATCCGCCGTGCGGGGGGCACGCGCGACGATGCGGCCTGCAAGGCGCAGGTGAATTGGCCGAGGAGTGGCCGCGCGCGCTTGCATTTCGCGCCGCCGTTTGTGGGATAACGCACCCATGGGGCTCCAGCTTGTCTCCGTCACGCGCCGCTTCGGCGAGCAGTTGGCGCTCGACTCCGTGTCGATCCATGTGCGCCCCGGCGACTGCTACGGCTTCATCGGCCACAACGGCGCGGGCAAGACCACGGCGATGCGCATCGCGCTCGGGTTGCAGCGCGCGGACTCCGGTCGCGTCATCGTCGATGGTTTCGACGCGCGCGAGCACCCGCGCGAGGCGCGCGCTCGCATGGGCGGCCTGATCGAGACGCCCGGCTTTCAGCCTGCGCTCGACGCCGCCGCGAACCTGACGCTGCTCGCGCGCCTGCAAGGGCTCTCCACGCAGGCCACGCGTGCGGAGGTCGCGCGCTTGCTCGAGCTCGTCGGCCTCGCGCACACCGGCCGCAAGCCCGTGGCCGTGTTCTCGCAGGGCATGCGCCAGCGGCTCGGCATCGCTCAAGCGCTGCTCGGAAAGCCCGCCTACGTCCTGCTCGACGAGCCGACCAACGGCCTCGACCCGCAGGGCATCGCGGAGATGCGCGAGATGCTGCGGCGCATCCAGCACGAGGAGGGCGCGAGCATCCTGATCTCCAGCCACCAGCTGCACGAGCTCGCGGACCTCTGCAACCGCGTCGGTGTGATGCACCGCGGGAAGCTCGTGGTCGAGGCGCTCACGGCGGACCTGCTCGCGGCCTCGCCCGGTCGGTTCGAGCTCGCGACTTCGGACGATGCGCGCGCGCTCGCGTTGCTCACCGAGCTGCAGGTCGGCGCGAAGCCTCTCACGACCGGCGGACTCGAGCTCGAGCTCGGGACCCGCACGAGCGGCGAGGTCGCGCGCAAGATCGTCGGTTCGGGGCTGGAACTCGTGCGTTTCGGCGCGCGTCCGCCGTCGCTCGAAGAGATCTACCTGCGCTACGCGCGCGGCGAGCGCATCCTCGCGCCGGTCGAAGCGAAGGACGCTCCGGTCGAGGTCGCCGCACCGACGGAGCGCCGCGCGGCGCCGCGGCCGATCTTCCGCACCTTGCGCTACGAGCTCTCGCGATTGTGCTCGCGACCGGCGGTTCCGTTGCTGCTCGCGTTGCCTGCCGCAGCAGCGGCCGGGACGGTGCTGCTCGAGCGCAGCCGTGCCGCCGCCGACGCTGCGCGCGTGGCCGCGGGCGAGCTCGCGAGCGCGACCGCCGTCACAGGCTTCGGTACGTCGGCGAAGGCACTCGCGACGGGTCTGCCGCTCCTCGCGCTCGCGCTCGCGGGCATCGCGAGCCAGATGATCGCCGGCGAGCTTGCGCGCAACACGTTGCGGCACGTGCTGCTGCGTCCGCAGACGCGCTTCGAAGTCCTCGCGGGCAAAGCGCTCGCGGGCCTCGTCCTGCTCGTCGGCTCCTATGCGCTGCTCGCGGCGTGCGCGCTCGGACTCTCCGCGACATTCTTCGGCTTCGGCGACTTGGTCGAGATCTTGCCGAACGGTCAGGAGTTCCCGCTGGTCGCGGCGGACGAGCTGCGCCCCGACTTGCAGCGCGCGGTGCTGGTCCCGCTCGCAGCGCTCACGGGCTACTTGGGCCTCGGTCTCCTCGCCGGCACCGTCGCGCGCGCCGCGGCAGCCGCGCTCGGTCTCGCGTTCGGCTGCGCCTTCGCGCTCGACCTCGTGCGCGGCGCGCTCCGTGGCGCAGGTTTCGAGGGTTCGCTGCTGTCGGCCTACTTGCCTAGCCCGCTCGGAGACACGTCGTTCCTGCACTTCCTCGCGGATCGCGCGCAAGGCATCAGCAACTCGACCTTCGAGCATGGCGCGCTCGTCGCAGGGCTCGTGCCCCAAGACGTCGGCGTCCCCGCGCTGTGGGCGCTCGCCTGCTTCTCGCTCTCGGTGGCGCTCCTCGTGCGCCGTCCCATCCCATGAAGTCCTTTCCCCTGCTCTTCCTCGCCTCGCTCGCGGCCTGCAAGTCCGCGCAGCTCCCCAGCACTCCGCCGCCGCTCGCCGCGATGGAGGAGCCGCTCGAGCGCATGGGCGAGCCCGCGGACGAGGCAGCGCGCCTCGCCCTTCCGAAGGGCTCGTTCACGGGGCTCGTCGTCGGTGACTCGCGTACTTCGCTCGACCAACTCTCGGGCGAGCCCGAGGGCGTCGTCGTGACGGGGGTCGTCGAGAACTCGCCCGCGGACGCCGCCGGGCTCGAGGTCGGCGATCTCGTGCTCGAAGTTCGCGCCGCGCAGACCACGGCGTTGCACTGGCCGAGTGACTGGCGAAGGATCGAGCTGGAGACCGAGCCCGGCGCGCCTCTCGCGCTCGTCGTCGATCGCGCGGGAGCCGAGCGCGTGTTTCGCATCGAGACCGTCGCACGCGTGCACGCAGCCGAGCGCGTCGCCACGGAGCGCCTCCGCGAGGAACGGCGCGTCGGCGTCGTCGTCCGAGGCGCGACCGAGGTCGAGGCGCGCGCTGCGGCGCTCGGACCCGGCGCTGGCGCCGTCGTCGTCGGCCTGACGCGCGAGAGCCCGTGGCGTAGCGCGGGCATCGGCTACGGCGATCTCGTGCGCGCGGTCGACGGCCGTGAAGTGGGACATCCGCAGGTGCTGCTCGACGCGATTCGATCGGCGAAAGAGGACTCGGCTCTGGAGCTCGAGGTCGTGCGCGGAGGCGCCGTGACTTCGGTGCGCGCGCCGCTCTCGCGCCGCGAGCAGGAGCTCAAGGGGTTCTCGATCCCGTTGCTTGTGCGCTACGAGCGCGCACGGGACACCGCGTCGCTCTCGCTGCTCTTGGGTCTGTTTTCGCGCGAGAGCACGCCGGCGGCGTGGAAGATGACGATCCTTTGGTTCCTGCGATTCTCCGGTGGCGACGCGGATCGGCTGGAGACAGTAGAACGATGATTCCGGAGTTCTTCTTCCTGTGTCTGGCGCAGGCGAGTGCGCCGAAGACGCCCAAGCCGGAGCTCGCGAGCGTCGCGACGCTCGCGATGGGCGCCGACTGGAAGCCGGTCTCGGCGCTCTTGGCCGATCTCGACGGAGACAAGCAGAGCGAGGTGCTGATCGCCGCGTGCGCGCGCGGCAAGGCGAGCGGTCGGCGCGTCGAGGTTTGGCGCGGGAGCGGTGCGAGCTACGAGCGTGAAAAGATCATCGAACTCACTCCCGATGTGGTGGCGATCGCGACCGCGGACGTGCTCCCTGCGAGCGGCAGCGAGCTCCTGCTCTTCAACGCCGGTGGCGTCTACGCGCAGTCTCCGCTCGCCGGCGAGCTGCGGGCGGAGCGCATCGTCGAGTGCAACTTCCTCTGGCAGGTCCCGGATCCCTCGACGGTCTATGTGTGGCAGGACGGGGTGCTCGACCTCGATCGCGACGGTCTCGACGATCTCGTGCTGCCGGAGCCAGGTGGGTTTCTGCTCGTCGCGCAGCGCCGCCCGCGCGAGGCGGGTGCACCGCTCGGCGTTGCGAGCCGACTGGTTGTACCGGAGGAGTCCGACGTCGGCGGCGCTTGGGTCTCCGCGACGCGCCGCGAAGGTCCCGCGGTGCGCGGCCGTCGGCAGCGGCCGAGTTACACACTGGAGCTGACGGAAGGCGAGGAAGAGACGCTGGGCACGCGTCCCGCGGTGCTCGCGCAGTCGAGCGAGAGCGTGAGTGCGCCGCACTTTGGCGACTGGGACGGCGACGGCGACCTCGACCTCATCGTGCAGACCTCGCACCATTTGCACGTCTTTGCGCAGGAGCGCGGCGCGTTCGCGGCGCAGGTTCAGCACTCGCTCGAGCTCCCCGTCGACGTCGACGCGTCGCGGCGACTCGATACGTCCTATAGCTCGCACGCCGTCGACCTTGACCTCGACCGACGCGCGGACTGTGTGATCTTTGCGGGCGACAAGCGCTCCGAAGACGTGCGCACACAGGGACTCTTCTTCACCCAAGCCGCCGCAAAGGAGGGCCCCGCGCTGTTTGGCAAGGAAGGGCGGCCGTCGAGCCTGCTCGTGTTCGCGGGCTTCATCTCGGGGCCGCGCTTCGTGGACTTGGACGGCGACCAGTTTCCCGAGCTCGTCCTGCGTGCCGTGCGCCCCGATCTGATCGACCAGCTGCGCAGCGCATCGTCGAAGTCGATCGACGCGGAGCTGTACATCTACCGCAACCGCAAGGGCGTGCTCTCGCGGCAGCCCGACGTGTCGTGGAAGCGCACGATCCCGCTGGAGCGCTTCCAACTGACCGCGGAGTTCTGCGGGGACCTCACCGGAGACGGACTGAGCGAGCTCCTCGTGCGCGACGAGCCGGAGAAGCTGCGCGTCATGTTCCTGCGCTCACAGGGGAGCGGAGACAAGTCCGCGTGGACGCTGTTCGACAAGCCGCTGTGGGAGACCTCGATCCACGAGGACGCCGAGGTCGAACTGGTTCCGCCGCGCGCGGGCGAAACCAAGCCGTCGGTGCTCGTGATCGATCCGGCGCAGGTGCTCCTGGTGAGGTTCGGATGAGCGCGCTCTTCTTCGCGTTGTTGGCGCAGGCAGCGCCGGCTCCGACGGCCGCGCTCGTTCTCGATCCCGGGCTCGAGTTGGCGTGCCACCGCGTGTTGGACCTCGACGCGGACGGCGTCGCCGAGGTCGTGGCCATCGGCCGCGATGGCCGCGTGCGGACGCTTCACGCGCGCGAAGGCGCAGCGCCCGTGGGGGCGCTGCAGCTCTCGAGCCCGCAGCGCTCGCTGCTCGCCTTCGCGACGTACGCTGGCTCGACGTACCTCGTGAGCTTGTCTCCGTCGGGCACGGTCGCTTATGCCGTGCTCGCGGGTGGGGAGATCGCGAAGGACGGCCAGACTTGGATTCCGCGCGCGCGCTTCGCGCTGCGGTTGGAGGCACCGTCGCTCGCGCCGATCGCGCAGGACGTCAACATGGACGGGCTCGACGACATCGTCGTGCCGACGCTGGCGGGGGTCGAGCTGTGGCTCGCGTCGCTCGGCACCGAGCAGCGCGTACCTGCGTTCCGCAAGATGGCGACGATCTCGGTGGAAGTCGCTCGCTGGGGCAGCCACGACGCCGAGTACCTGTCGGACTCGCTCGAGAGCTCGTTCGCGATCCCCGGGCTGGCGACGCGCGACGTCAACGGCGACGGACGCCCCGACCTGCTCGTCGAGCAAGGGAATCGCCGAGCGTTCCACCTGCAGCGGGACGACGGCTCGTTTCCGCTCGAAGCGGACGTCGCCGTCGATCTTTCGATCTTCCGGGACACGACCGAGGCCTCCGGCTTCGCGCTCGGTGGCACGCTCAGCGCGGGCGACAAGGCGTCGTACTCCTCCCGAGATCTCGACGGCGATCGCATCCCCGACTATGTGATCGGACACCGCCGCAAGGTTTGGGTCTTCCGCGGTACGAGCGAGGGGCCGCAGTTCACGCAGCCTTCCGCGATCCTCAAGACTGCCGAGGACATCACCGCGCTGCTCGTGCATCCGCTCGACGCGGACGAGCTTCCGGACTTGCTGCTCGTGAAGGTGCAGATCCCGACGCTGGCGACCATCCTGCGTGGGCTCTTCAGCGAGTGGGACATCCAGATGCGCGTGCTCGGATACGCGAACGTCGGCGAGGGGCGCTTCGAGTCGGGGCCGAGCCTGTCGAACGAGCTCTCCGTGCGATTGCCGGGCATCATCGGTCTCGCGAAGAACCCTGAGAAGGTGCTCGAGCGCTTCACGGACGTCGAGAAGCAGTTCCGGCCGAGCGCGCGCGGCGACGTCGACGGTGACGGTCGCGAAGACGTGCTGCTCTTGCAGCAAGACAAGCGCGGCGTGGAGGCGTGGATCTCTCGTGCGGATGAGGCGACCCGAGATCGGCGCGGCGAGCGTCGGCTGCGCGAGCTGCTCTTCGACGAAAAGGGCGCGGTGTGGGACTTGGATCGGGTCGTCGACGCGCTCGGGGACCTCGTGCAGCAGCGCGCGGCGCTGCTCACGGGCGGGCGGGCGGCGGATCGTACGGTGGTCCTGAAGGACCCCGACTCGATCGAGCTCGTCAGCATGGAGTGCGCGGAGCTGATCGTGGGTGCCGGCGACGAGCTGCTCGTGGCGTACAAGCGCAAGGGCGAGCCGCGCTCGGGTTGGTTCGAGGTCCTGCGATTCGAGGCGGCGGCGAAGTGAAGCTCACGCGGGACGAGGCGTGGACCCTCTTGTGCGAGTGGACCGCGGGTGACGCGCTGCGCAAGCACGCGCGGGCCGTCGAGTTGGTCATGCGCGCGGCATCGGAACGCTACGGTGCCGGCGCCGCGGACGTCGAGGAGTGGGGCGTCGCTGGACTGCTGCACGACGCCGACTACGAAGCCTGGCCGGAGCAGCACCCCGCGCGGATCGTCGCTTGGCTGCGCGAGCGCGGCGAGCCGTCGCTCGCGCACGCGATCTCCGCGCACTACACGAAGTGGGGCGTTGCGTACGAGTCCAGACTCGACAAGGCGCTGCTCGCCTGCGACGAGCTCACGGGTTTCGTAGGCGCATGCGCGCGAGTCCGGCCGGACGGACTCGGCAGCCTCGAGTCGAAGAGTGTGTTGAAGCGCCTGAAGGACAAGGGGTTCGCGGCCAAGGTCGAGCGCGACGAGATCGCCCGCGGCGTCGAGTTGCTCGGTGTGGATCTCGCAGAGCACATCGAGTTCGTGATCGCTGCGCTGCGGCCCCACGCCGCGGAGCTCGGTCTCGCCGGCCGCGTGGAGCCGTCTGCGTGACCGTGCTGGCGTCCTTTGCGTTCGCGCTCGCCGCGCAGGGACGGCTGCCGGTGGTTCTCCTCGACCGCGACGACCTCGTCGTGCGCGAGTCGTGCATCCTCGAGCCTGGCGCTGCGCCGATCGTCGATGACGAGGGCGACGGAATCGTGCAGATCGTGACGGATGGCATCACGGTCACGTTCACGCGCACCGTTCTGCGCGGCGCGCCCAGTGACGCTCCGCTCGATAGCCTGCGCGGAGTCGGCGTCCGTGTGCGCGCCCGCAACGTGACGGTTCAGGGGCTTCAGGCGTCGGGTCTGCGCGCCGCAGTGTGGGCGAGCGACGCCGATGGGCTCGTGGTCGAAGGCTGCGAGCTCAGCGGCAACTTCGCCCATCGACTGCGCTCGACGAGCGCCGCCGAGGATCTCTCGGACTGGCTGTGGCCGCACGAGAACGACGGGAATGAGTGGCTCACGAGCTATGGGGCGGCGCTCTACGTCGAGTCGTCGAAGGGTGTGACGCTGCGCCGCAACCGAGCTCGACGTGGCCAGAATGGCATCTGCCTGCGCGCCGTGGACGACTCGCTCGTCTACGACAACGACATGAGCTTTCTCTCCGGCTGGGGACTCGCGCTGTACCGCAGCTCGCGCAACAAGATCGCGCGCAACAGCTTCGACTTCTGCATCCGAGGCTACAGCCACGGGGTGTATGCGCGCGGGCAGGACTCGGCTGGGATCCTCTTGTTCGAGCAGTCGAGCGACAACACGATCGCTCTCAACTCCGCGACGCACGGTGGGGATGGTCTCTTTGGCTTCGCGGGGAACGACGCGCTGGAGCACGGCGAGCGCGCGGGAGTCGGCTGCAACCGCAACCTGATCTACGGGAACGACTTTTCCTACGCGGCGGCGATTGGCATCGAGCTGACGTTTTCGTTCGACAACCTCTTCGCGCGCAATCGGCTCATCGGCTCCAACTACGGAGTCTGGGGCGGATATTCGGCACGGACGCAGGTGCGCGGCAACGAGCTGGCGGAGAACACGCTCGCGGGCATCGCGGTCGAGCACGGCAGCGGGTGGGTCATCGCCGGCAACACGTTCGCCCGCAATGCGCGCGCGGTCGAGCTTTGGTGGGATGACGACGCGGAGCTCATGTCCAAGCCGTGGGCGCGGGTCAACTCGACGGACTCCGGCGATCACGTGCTGCGCCTCAATCGCTTCGATTCCGACGGCGTTCAGCTCGAGGTTCGCGGCCCGACGCAGCGCGTGAGCTTCGACCCTGCGCAGGAAGGTGCCGATCGCTCGCGCTGGCGTGTCGACGAGGACGCTTCGGTGCTCGAAGCACAGCCGCCGCTGCTCACGACTCCGATCGACGAAGCGGCGATCGCCGCGCTACCCGGTACTCGGAAAGCCGTGGGGGCTCGCAAGGCGCTCGAGGGTCGCGATCGGATCGTGATGACGGAGTGGGGGCCCTACGACTGGGTCGCTCCGTTCCTGCAGCGTCTCGGGGATCGCGGGGGCGAGCACGTGTGGCGTCTGCTCGGCAACGAAGTTCCCATCGCCGTTGATGCGGGGCCGCAGATGCGGGTGCGGATGGACACGAGCGTGGATCCCGCGCTTTACCTGCTTTCTCCGCGCAAGGCGGGGGACGCCGTCGAGTACGAGCTGCGCGTGCGAGTTCCGACCGAGACGCTCACGGCGCGTGCGCTGGCGCTGGGCATGGTGTGGGATGTGACCTGCGGGAGCTACACGACCGATCCGCGCTCCGATGCCGCAGCATGGCGTTCGGAAGTCTCGCGCGGCGTGTCGACTCGTTTGTCCGATCTGAAGCTTCGTTATGGGAACGACGGCCCGTCGCAGCTTGGGGAGCTGGGCGCGGCGGTGGGCGCGGCATCGCTCCCGCGGGAGCGCTTCGGAACACTGGCGAGTGCGCGGATCACGCTGCCGGGAGGGCTCTGGCGCGTCGTCACCCGTTCCGATGACGGCGTGCGCGTGCGCGTCGACGGGCGGACGGTGATCGACAATTGGACGCACCACGGACCGACCACGGACAGCGCGGTCGTGGGCTTCGACGCGCTAGGAAAGCACACGCTCGAAGTCGAGCACTTCGAGCTCGATGGATTCGCTGTGCTCGAGGTCGACCTCGAGCGCGCGCCGTGAGCACGGCTCAAGTCGCGCCGCGCACCGCGAGGACCTTGCGCGCCACGGCCTCGGCGACGAGCTGCGCGCCCTGCGGCGTGAAGTGCAGGTAATCGTAGTAGTTCTCGAGGTTCGGCGCGACGGCGCTCCGCAGGTCGAGCTCCTCGACCCCTAGGCGTTGCGCGGTCTGCTCCGCGCGCGCGTCGAGCGCGGTGAGCAGGCTGCGCACCAGCGGGTGCGTGTAGTACTCCGTGGTCTTCTCGACGTAGGGCCGTCCGATGCAGAAGTTCCACATCACCGCTTCTTCGGCGGCGTCGAGCTCCTTGTCGAACCACGGCTGCCGGACGACGATCACGCGCGCCCCCTTGGCACGCGAGAGCTCGATCAGGGCGGAGAGTTGTTCCTCGAAGCGCGCGAGCATCGGCTCGGGATCCGGCGTCGTGTCGATCCAGCGCTGCGCATTGCGGCGGCGTGCCCGCAGCTCGACGAGCTTCGCGCCCGTGCGTTCGCGGATGCGCGGCGCGCGATGGGCGCGCGTGAGGCGCTCGACCCACGCACGGAGTGCGAGGTCTTGGGGCTTCCAGCCGAAGCGCCGCTCGCAGTGCTCGTCGAACATGTAGTCGAGCCCGAACTTCGCGGCGGGCAGGGGCACGGGGCAGCGCTGCTCCATCCACGCGACGGCGTCGGAGGCGCCGACCATCAAGAGCACGAGGTCGAGCTTCTCGTAGCGCGGGAGCGAGCGCTCCAGCATCGCGCGCACAGTCTCGCAGGGCACGAGCGAGCGCGCGATGTTGCCGACGTGGACCTGTCGCGCCCGCAGTGTCTCGAGAGCCGCGGGCGAGCGCAGACGTGCCTGCAGTGCGCCAGGCCACGAGCTCGGCTGGTCGAGCATGTAGCCTTCCGCCGCGCTTCCGCCTGCGACCAGCACGCGAAAGAGCCCGCGACGATCGGCAGGCAGCTCGTCGCCGCGCTCGCCCTCAGAGTTGACCTCGAAGCGCACGAGCGGCTCGAGGCTGGGGAGCGCCGCGCGGTCGAGCTGCATGTGCGTCCGCTCGCGCGGTCGCCAGACGAAGTAACCGTGGCCGGCGCGCCATGCCGCGCGCGCGGCGAGCTCCGACGCTGCGAGGAACGCGCCGGACGCAAAGGCGAGCGCGGCGAGGTTCACGAGCGGCCTCCGAGCTTGCGCAACGGGCCAGGCAGGGCGATCCACGGGTCATCGCGCAGCACGAACGTGACCCATGAGACACCGAGGACCGTGCAGGCGACGAGTCCGCCCGCCGCGAGCTCGATCCACGTGTCGATCTCGAACGAAGACTTGTAGAGGAGGACCGCCGCGACGGCTGGCAGTGCGCCGCACAGCGGCTTCCCAATGCCGTAGGCGAGGTATTCGCGCGCGGGGACTGCGAGCTCGCGGCACGCGAGCGCCGCGACGAACAGCGAGAAGAGCACGTTGGGGATCGCCGTGCCGAGCGCGACGCCGACGATTCCGTAGGGGCCGACGAGTGCGATGGAGAGCCCGACATTGACGAGCCCCATCGCGAGCAGCGCGACGGTCGGCTGCACGGGGTGTCCGAGGCCCATGAGGATCGGCAGGGCGACGCCGCGCACAGGCAGGTAGAGCGCGAACGACACCATCAGGACCCGCAGCACGTCTCCAGCCGGTCCACGGAACTCTTCGCCGACCCACAGCGCGAGGAAGTCCGGTCCGAGCAGCACGAGGAACACGCCCACGGCGAGCACGAGCGAGAACGAGATGCGCGTCCACTTCAGCAGAACGGGGCGAAGATCGACGAGGCGCCCACCGGCCTTGAGGCGGCTTGCGGCGGGCATCACGACGGCCCCGATGCCGATGACGAAGCCCGTCAGCGGCTCGAAGAACTTGTTGCCCATGTCGAACTGCGTGATGGCCTGTGCGTCGAGCCAGCGGCCGATCACGAGCGCATCGAGCCGGAACGCGAGCAGCGTGCCGACGTTGAGCAGCATGGCGAAGACGCTGAACGAGAGGATCTCCCGCACGAGGGAGCGGTCGAAGCTCGCGAGCGAGAAGTGCGTACCGGGATGGCGTCGGATCACGGCGAGCCATGCGAGCGCGAACTCGATGCACATCGTCCCGACGAGGATCCACGCGAGGGTGGACAGATCCGGCGCGAGCGGCAAGAGCACCACGGTGAGCCCTGCGCGCACGAGGAGCTCTCCGCCCATCAGCGCGTTGCGGATCGGGAAGTCGTCGTGGGCCTCGAGGATGCCGTAGGGCAGCCGCATCGCAAACGCGGCCGCGACTTGGAGCGCGGAGAGAAGGAAAGCGAGCTCCGCAGCGCTGCGCTGATCGCCCGTGAGTGCCTTGCCGAGCGCCGCGTCGAGGTACTCGTGCTCGAACGCCTCGCGCTGCAGCCAGCCGAGTCCGAGCGCGACGACGCCCATCGCCAAGGTGATCGCGAGGCACGTCGAGATGGCGCGGTTCACGCCCGCGAGGTCGCCCCGGCCCTTGGCCTGCGAGATCGACTTCACCGACGCCATCGGGACGCCGAGGACGAGGAGCCGCAGCACCCCCGTCATCGAGACGACAGCAACCCACACACCGTTCTGCTCCTCGCCGAGCGTCCTCAGCACGAACGGCGTGAGGAACATCAGCACGGCGATCTGCAGCACGTTGAGCGCCGTGTTCGACCCGATGCTGCGGCTCACGCGCGTCCTCCGCGGCGGCTACGTCGAGGGCGGTTCATCGTGGCGGGGCGTGCTCGTTCGTGGCTGCGAGGAAGGGGAGGGTCCAGCGGGAGAGCTGGGCGTAGCCCTCGTCGGACAAGTGCAGCGCGTCGCTGGAAAAATCCTCCGACAAGGAACCGCCCGCGTTCGCGAGCGGGGAAAGGGCGGTCGCGACGAAAATGGCCCCGCGAGCCTCGGCGTGCGCGGCGAGATGGGCGTTGGTGCGGGCGAGCGCTTCCACGCGCTCCGGCGGCATGTCGCGCTCGGGCAGGAGGCCCAACAGGACCACGCGACAGCGGGGGCGCTCCCAGCTGAGCCTGGCGAGCAGGCGATCGACGGAGTCGGGCAGCGAGGCCTGCGCTTCCGGGGAACCGCGACGGAAGTCGACCGAGCCGGCGTAGAGCACCGCGACCTGCGCGCTCTCGGGGAGATCCTCGAGCAGCCGTGCGTCGAGCTCTGCGAGAGGCTCGTTGCCGATACCTCGGTTCAGCACGGCGACCCCGGGAAAGAAGCGCGCGAGATCCCAGCGTTCGATCGTCGAGGAGCCGAGGAACACGGCGCACTCGGGCGGAACGGGCTCCGCGCGGAACGCGGCGCGCCGCGCCGCACGGTCGCGCTCGTAGCGCGCGGCGGCTTCGTCGAAGCCCGCGAGCCTGCGCAGCCGCCATCCGCCGGGGACGAGGTCGAACCATGCCGCTGCGACGAGCGCGAGCAGCGCGCCGCATGCGAGCAGGATCGAGCGTCGCAGGTTCATCGACGGGCTGCAGAATCGCACCCGAGCCGGTCCAGTTCCAGCGTGCGTTGCCCCTTGGAATCGGGCCCGCGCTGCGCCAACATCCTCGGTCCATGTCGTGCTCCGAGGGAACCTCGATTCGATGACTGCCGCGATCTCCATCCGCGGGGTCGAGAAACGCTTTGGAGACCGCGTCGCGGTCGCCGGGCTCGATCTCGAGATCCCGCGCGGCTCGCTGTGCGGCGTCCTCGGACCCAACGGCGCGGGCAAGAGCACGACGATCCGCATGGTGCTGTCGATCATGTACCCCGATCGCGGCACGGTCGAGGTGCTCGGCGGGGGGGCGCTCGCGGCCAAGGAGCGCATCGGCTACCTGCCGGAAGAGCGCGGTCTGTACCGCACGATGCGCGTCGGGGAGTACCTCGCCTACATCGCGCGCCTCAAGGGAGTGCCGCGCGACGGGCTCGCGGCGCGCGTCCGACGCTGGCTGGAGCGCATCGAGCTGCCCGACGTGCAGCAGCGGCGCTGTCAGGAGCTCTCCAAGGGGATGCAGCAGAAGGTGCAGTTCATCGCGGCCGTGATCCACGAGCCGGAGCTCTTGATTTTGGACGAGCCGTTCTCCGGTCTCGATCCCGTCAATGCGGTGGTCCTCGATCGCTTGATCGGCGAGCTGCACCGCGAAGGTCGCACGATTTTGCTGTGCACGCACCAGATGCAGCAGGCCGAGCGCGTGTGCGACCGCATCGTGCTGATCCACCGCGGCGCGAAGCGGCTCGACGCGACCTTGCCGGAGATCCACGCGCGCTTCGATCCGCGCTCGATCGCCTACGAGCCGCTCGCACCGAGCGCCGGAATCGAGGGCGAGCTCGCCGCGCTGCCCGGTGTCCTCTCGGCCCGCCTGCAGCGCGACGGCCGCAGCTATGCGCTCTCGCTTGCCGAAGCTGCGCGGCCCGCGGAGCTGTTCGAGGCGCTCGTACGTCGCGGGCCTGCGCGTCGCATCGAGCTCGAGCGCGTGTCCCTCGAGGACGTGTTCGTGCGCGTCGTGCGCGCGGCGGAGGGCGAGAGCGCGGCGGCCGCGGCCAGAGAGGACCTCGAGCATGGCAAGGGTGACTGAGATCGCCGTGCGGGAGTTCCGCACGACCGTGCTCACGAAGGCGTTCCTGCTCGCGGCGATCGTGCTGCCGGCGGTGTTTTGGGTGCTCGGCCTGGCACTGCCGTTCCTTCTGCGACCCGAGCCCAAGCGGCTCGAAGGCGTGATCGCCGTGCTCGATGTCGACGGCCGCATCGGCGCCGCCGTGCAGCGCGAGTTCGACGTCGAGCGGCTGCAGCTCGAACGCGAGCGGCGCGCGGCGCAGGCGCGGCGGTTGCTCGGCATGACGCTGCCGGAGCCGATGCGCGAGATGGTCGAGTCGCAGGCGCAGGGCGCGCTCGAGGCACCGTTGCCCGAGGTCCGAGTCGAGGTGAGCTCGGATCCCGGTGAGCTGGAGTCGCTGCGCTCACGTACGCGTGTCGGCGAGCTCTTGGCGTCGGTGCGCGTGGATGCCGCCGCACTGTCGCTCGCCGAGGAGTCCAACGGCTACGACCTCTTTCTGCGCGAGGGACTGACGCGGCAGCAGGTCGACGACTTGCAGAGTGCGCTCTCGAGCGCGTTGGTATACGCCCGCTCGGAGTCGCAGGGGATCGACGTGGAGCGCGCTCGTGCGGCGCTCGCGAAGCCCGTGGCCACGGCGCTGACGCTGCGCGACGACGGCACGGACGTCCAAGAGAATCAGCTCGGGAAGATCTTCGTGCCGCTCGCATTCATGATGCTCCTGTGGAGCAGCGTGTGGGTCACGGGCAACTATCTCTTGACCTCGACGGTGGAGGAGAAGTCCAACCGCGTGATCGAGGTCTTGCTCTCGGCGGTCAGTCCGCTGGAGCTGCTCACGGGCAAGGTCATCGGCCAGTGCGCGGTCGGTGCGCTGATGATGCTCATGTACGGCGGCGTCGGCCTCACGGCGGTGTCGTCGCTCGGCTACGCGCACCTCGTCCCGCCGGACAAGCTCGCGTACGTCGCGATCTACTTCGTGATGGCGTTCTTGATGGTGGCCGCGACGATGGCCGCGATCGGAGCGGCGGTCAGCGAGCTGCGCGATGCGCAGACGTTGCTCGGTCCGGTGACCATCCTCTTCATGCTGCCGCTCTTCACGTGGTTCTTCGTGACGGAGAACCCGAGCAGCACCTTCGCGCGCGTGATTTCCTACATCCCGCCGATGACGCCCTTCGCGATGGTCCTGCGCGTGACTTCCGTCGAGTCCGTGCCCGGCTGGGAGATCGCGCTCACGACGCTCGTAGGCTTCGGTGGAGTGGTGGGAATGGTGTGGGCCGCCGCGCGCATCTTCCGCGTCGGCATCCTCATCACGGGCAAGCCCGCGACGCCCGCCGAACTCTGGAAGTGGGTGCGGCGCCCCTAGGCCCGTGCAACTCCTTCGCTTGCGCACAACAGCGTAGGTTTTTTCCGTTTCAGCGTTGAAGCGCCGTTGCGCGGCGCGTCGATAGCGTGCTCGTCATGGAGAAGCGCGCGCTGCTCGAGGCCTTCGGCGATCGCATCTCGCTGCCCTCGCTGCCCGAGGTCGTGCTGCGCATCACCGCAGCGATCGACGACCCTGCGATCGGAGTGGCCGAGATGGGTCGCATCGCTTCGGAGGATCCGGCGGTGACGGCGCGCGTGTTGCGGCTCGCGAACTCTGGCTTCTATGGCCTGAGCGAGCCTGTGACGAGCGCGGAACGCGCGGTCACGGTGATCGGCGCACGCGCGCTGCGCAACGTGGCGATGCAGTGCTCGATCGTGCGGCACTACGAGCATCTGCGCGCGATCCCCGACTTCGACCTCGACGAGCTCTGGAGGCACCTGACGCTCACCGCGCAGCTCGCGCAGTCGATCGCCGTCGCCGCCCACCCTCGCACGCGGCTCAATGCCGACGACCTGTACGCCTGCGGGCTGCTCCACGACGTCGGGAAGGTCGTGATCCTCGACAGCCGCACCGACGAGTACTTGGAGTGCATTCGCATCGCGCGTCGCACGGCTGCGCAGCTGCACGATGCCGAGCGGCGTGTCTTCGGCTTCTCTCACGTCGAGGTGGGGGCCATGCTCGCCGTGCAGTGGCAACTCCCGGAGAAGGTCGCGCAGGCGATCGAGTTCCACCACGGGCCGACCCACGCCATCCACGAGTATCCGCACGTCGGGGTGATCGCCCTCGCGGACCAGCTCGCCTACCGAGCGGGCAGCGAGACGTTCGACTCGGCGGTGCTCAAGCTCAGCCATGTGGCCGAGCGCTGTCTGGGCATCGGGCCGCAGACCTTCGTGGCGCTCGCCGAACGCGTGCGCGGGGCCGACGTCGAGGCGCTGGGGTAGGAATTTCCACTTTCGAAATTGAGGCTCAAGAAGGTGTCGGCGCCGGCCGATACCCACAGCCAGTCCGGCCCCGGGCGGGGCATGACTTCGCACCGAGGCACCGCTACCCTTCCCACCCGCGGGCCGCGACACCATCCCCGCAACCCGCACCCAGAAAGCGCAGCAGTAGGCCGATGAGCTTCCAGACCGGCGGCAGCTTCCGCGGATCGGCGAAGGACCTCTTCAGCCCCGCGCAGATCCAGCATCTGATGCGGGTCGAGTTCGATCGTGCCCAGCGATACAACTACCCGCTCGTGCTGCTCGTCCTCGGGGTCGATCGTCTCGCTCAACTGCAGGACCTCTACGGCGCCGACGTCAAGGACGAGATCCAAGGCGGCGTGGCGGGCGTCCTGCGCGGCACGACGCGCGCGTCGGACTCGCTCGGCTACCTCGTCGATGACCGCATGGTGGTCCTCGTGCCGCACACACCCGACCGTGGCGCCGAGGTGCTTGCGCGGCGCGTCCTCGAGGCGGTCCGCAACCTGCGCTTCGAGTGTGATGGCCGCGTGACGCGCGTGACCGTGTCGATCGGCGGCGCCTACAACAACCGTAAGGGCGAGCTGTCGTTCGCCACGATGCTCGAGGTCGCGGAGGAAGGCCTGCGCGTCGCTCGCGAGGGCGGCGGCAACCGCTACGTCCACAGCGACCTCTACGACTTCTTCGAGCGCAAGCGCGCCAAGGACGCCGCGCGCGTTCCGGCGCCGCTCCCGGCGGCCCCCGTGCAAATTCCCGATACCGCGCTCGATGCGCTCGGCCAGCGAATCCGCGAGATGTTCGGCCTTGGCGAGGGCGATCAAGACCTGCTCGCGCGCATCCAGCGCGAGGTGGTCGCGAGCGCGCTGCGCGAGGTGCAGGAGCAAGTGCGCCGTGCGTTGCCCGACGAGGCCCGCGAGCAGTCGGAGCGCATCGAGCTGCTCGAGCGCCGCATCGCCAAGCTCTCCGAGTCTCTCGGAATGACGGAGGCCGAGCTGCAGAGGGTGCTCGCACAGCGCAGCGTCGACGGCGGCGTCGCGTCGGTCTACAAGAACGTGCAGGGCCTCTCCGCCAGCGCCGCGCAGGCGGAGCTCAAGAAGACCTTGATGTCCAAGATCTTCGAAGCCAACGTGGAGCTCCGGCGTCAGATCGACGCCGCTCCCGACGCGCGCTCCTAGGGGCACTCCCCCGAGCGCGTCGCTGAACTCTCGCTTCCCTTAGGTCCCACACTCGCCCATCCCATGCCCGCCCTCCAGCCTCCCGCCAAGCCGCAAGGCGTTCTCTACCTCGGCATCGACCTCGGCACATCGCGCACGTCCGTGTCGGCGTCGAACGGCGTGCGCGAGACGGTCGCGTCCTACGTGGGCTATCCCAAGGACGTCGTGTCGCGCAAGCTGCTCCAAAAGGACGTCCTGTTCGGGGACGAGGCGCTCGAGAAGCGCCTGAGCCTCGACTTCTACCGACCGCTCGGCCACGGCGTGATCAAGTCGGGTGAGAACAGCGAGAAGAACCTCAAGGCCGCCGCAGACTTGGTCGGCGAGATCGTCCGTCGCGCGCGTCCGCGCGCGGACGAGCTGGTCTACGCCGTGATCGGCGCGCCCGCGCAGGCGCAGATCCACAGCAAGAAGGCGATCCTCGACGCGGCGCGCGAGCACGTGCACAGCGCGATGCTCTGCTCCGAGCCGTTCTCGGTCGCCTACGGTCTCGACATGCTCGACGACACGCTCGTGATCGACATCGGCGCGGGCACGACGGACTTCTGCCGCATGCACGGCACGATGCCGGAAGACTCCGACCAAGTGACGAACACGTTCGCGGGCGACTACGTCGACGAGCAGCTCGCGAAGCTCGTCCGCGAGAAGTATCCGGAGGCGCAGTTCACGATCCAGATGATCAAGCAGATCAAGGAGAAGCACTCGAGCGTCTCCGACAAGATGCTGCCGATCGTGGTGAACCTGCCCGTGAAGGGCAAGCCGACGCCGTTCGACATCACCGAGCAAGTTCGCGCGGCGTGCCGCTCGATCGTGCCGCCGATGGTCGACGCTCTGACCGAGTTGATCGCGAACTTCGACCCTGAGTTCCAAGACCGGCTGAAGAGCCGCGTTCTGCTCGGCGGTGGGGGCAGCATGATCAAGGGGCTCGACGTCGAGCTCGAGCGGCAGATGCACGAGCGCCTCGGCGCCGGCAAGGTGGTCCGCGTCGAGGAGCCGATCTACGGCGGCGCCAACGGCGCGCTCAAGATCGCCCACGACATGCCCGCGGAGTTCTGGGAGAAGCTGCGCTAGCGCGACTCCCCGCGGTTTTCTGCGCGCGCGTCGTCCGGGCTCCTGCCCAGGCGGCGCGCGCGCTACGCTTGGAGGCATGTGGCTCGGCGTCCTCCTCTCGCTGGCGTTCTTGGCTTCCGTCGGCACGGCTCAAGAGCGCAGCAAGGAGCGCTGCCCGTACTGTCGCGAGGATCCCGCTCTGATGGCCGCGGCGGGCGTGGTGTCGCACCGAGGCGGTACGATCGCCGATCGCACGGGCGAAGAGCTCGCGGCCAAATTGCCTGCGTCGCGGTGGCTGTTCCTGGAGACCGCGCATCTGCGCTGGGCGAGCGCGCTCGGCGACTCGGCGGTGGACGCACGCGACCGCGAGCGCATCGAGGCCGAGCTGGCGCGGCTGCGCACGGCGCTGCCCGACGTGCCGTCGAAGCCGCGCAAGCTCGACCCGTGGCTGCGGCTTCACCTTCAGGCGATGAAGGGCGAGGAGTTCTACGCTCGCTTTCAGGCGCTCCTGCGCGTGAAGGACGCCGACTTTCCAGCGGAGCGGCGGCTCGACCGGCCGTACATGGGCGCGGGTCCGTACCTCGGCGAGAAAGACAAGTTCGAGGTCGTGCTGCACGTCTCCCGGGAGAACCATCGGCGCTTTACGGAGTCGTTCAGCGGCGTCGCGGTCAACGACTCGTTTCGCTGGCACTTTCCCGGGCTGCACAAGCTGCTCGTGTCCGTGCCGGTGGAAGACGCCGACTTGAAGGACGACCGCGGGCTGTGGCCGCACGTCGCGCACAACCTCTCGCACGCGTTCCTCTGCGCGTACAAGCACTTCTCCTACGATCCCCCGGTGTGGCTCGACGAAGGGCTCGCGCAGGCGCTGGAGAAAGAGTTCGATCCGCAGTCGCGTACGACGGAGGGCGAGGAGGGATCCCTGCGGGATACCAAGGCGCCGGCGGACTTCGCGGCGGCCGCGACGAAGCTCGTGGCCACCGACAAGGCGCCGCGACTGTCGGTCCTGATGAACGCGAAGGACTACTCGGAGCTTGGTACCGACGGAGCTGTCGCCGTTTGGTCGATCACGCGCTTCTTGCTCGACGCGCATGGTGAGAAGTACGCGCGTTTTCTCGCCGGGGTGAAGGGGCAGCTCGACGCGAACGGGATGCCGAGCGGCGAAGACTTGCCGAACTTGCAGCGAGCGCTCTTACGGGAGCTATGGGGCTGGAGCCCGCTGGAGCTCGACGATGCGTGGCGTTCGTGGGTGCGTGCCGGAGGGCACGCGCCGAAGAAGTGAGCTGCGATGGCTTCGACCAAGCTGCGTTTTCCCGAGACGTTGGTGCTCACGCTGGCATTGATCGTCTGCGCGCAGCTGGCGACGTACTTCCTGCCGAGCGGTGAGTTCGAGCGTGCGGTCGTCGACGGGCGCGCACGAGTGGTGCATGGGACATTCCACGCGCTCGAAGCCGCTCCGCTTCCGTGGCACGCGGCGCTCACGCGGATTCCGCTGGGGATGGAGCGCGCTGCCGAGGTGATCTTCTTCGTGCTGATCTGCGGCGGGGTCGTCGGCGTCCTGAAGGCGAGCGGGGCCGTGGATGCGCTGCTCGCGGCCGTGCTCGCACGGCTCGGTGGGCGGCCGGTGCTCCTGATCGCTGGCATGACGGCCGTGCTCTCGGTCGGAGCCGCCACGATCGGCATGGCCGAGGAATATGTGCCGTTCGTGCCGATCCTCGCCGCTGCTTGCGCAGCGCTGGGATTCGACGCGATCGTTGCCGTGGGCATGGTGTACGTCGCAGCGGGCATCGGCTACGCGGCGGCTCCGCACAACCCGTTCACCGTGCTCATTGCACAGCGCATCGCGGGGCTCGAGCCGAACTCGGGCGCAGGGTTTCGCTGGATCTTGTGGGGGATCGCGATCAGCGTCGGAATCCTGTATCTCGCGCGGTATGCGCTGCGGGTCCGGCGTGATGCGGGTTCGAGCTACATGGCGGGCGTCGAGCCGTGGCGTCCGCCGAGCGGCGAGGTTCCCGCGCTGCGCCGAGGGCAGGCCGTGTTGCTCGCACTCTTTGGCGTGGCCATCGCCCTATTCGTGTGGGGCTGCGCGGTTCACACGTGGGGGCTCGTCGAGCTCTCCGCGATCTTCCTCGCCGTTGCGCTCGCCGCGGTTCCGCTCTGCGCGATGACGCCCAACTTCGCGGCGCGCGAGTTCAGCCGTGGTGCGGCCGAGATGACGAACACGGCGCTCTTGATCGGGTTCGCGAAGACGATTCAGGTCCTTCTCGAAGAAGGTCATGTGATCGACGCCGTGGTGCAGGCGCTCGCCGCGCCGCTCGAAGGTCTCGGCCCCAGCGTCGCAGCGGTGGGGATGCTCGGCGTGCAGAGTCTGACGAACCTGTTCATTCCTTCGGGATCGGCGCAGGCGTCGGTCACGATGCCGCTGATGGCGCCGCTCGGCGACCTCGTCGGTGTGTCGCGCCAAGTCGCGGTGCTCGCGTTCCAGTGCGGTGACGGCCTGACGAACATGCTCATCCCGACGAATGCGGTGCTGATGGGCGTGCTCGCGCTCGGGCGCGTGCCGTACACGGCGTGGCTGCGCTTCATCTTGCCGCTCGCGGCGCTCTTGTTCGCGCTCTTCGCGGCAGCGCTCGTCGTAGCCAACCGGCTCGGGATCTGAGCGTCGTGCACTCGACACCCCCGAAGTCGCTGTTCTTTCGTCGCGCGCTCCGCAAGCGCTGCCCGCAGTGCGGAGACGGACCGCTGTTTCGCTCGTTCGCGCGGCTCCGCGAGACCTGCTCGGTCTGTGGCCTTCAGTATCGCCGCGAGAGCGGCTCTCAGACCGGCGCGATGTACTTCTGCGCGGCGGTGACCGAGATCTTCGCTGCGGGGCTCGCGCTGGCTCTGTACTTCTTCACCGACTGGAGCGCACCGCTCGCGCTCGGGTTCGGTACCGCGCTCGTGCTCGGCTTCAGCTACTTCTTCCTGCCGGTGTCGATGGCGTTTTGGACTGCCGTCGAATACTCGACCGACGTCAGCAACGGGGAGCGCTGGACTCGGCCGCGTCCCTAGCTTCGAGCGCGCGAATCCGCGGGCGCGCGCGCACCGCGAGCCAGACGGTTTGGGCTAGATTTCCGAGGGTCATCATCGCGGCGGAGGCTTGGAGGCCTTGCAGCTCGGAGTAGTGGATCGCGGCGAAGAGCCCGGCGGTGGTGACGCCGAGGGAGAGCGCGACGGACTCCGTCACGGCGCGCGTCTTGCGCTCGCGCACGAGGATGCCGCCGTAATAGCTTTGGAGCACGTTGAGCGCCGGGAGCGCCAGCGCGAACACCATCGCCGATGCGCCGAGCGTCGCCAGCCGCGGATCGAGGTCGCTCCAGCCCTCGAACCATGCGCGGGAGAGCGGCGTGAAGGCGACCAGCGTGAGGAGCGAGGTCGCGACGAGGGAGAGCTGCCAAGTGAACCGCCTCAGCTGCGGTATCGCGCCGGAATGGGCCGCGAGCGCGATCACGACCTCGTTGAACGCGAGCCCGAGCGCTCGCGCGAGGAACACGGCGCCGTGGTAGGCGGGCCATGTCGCGAGCGAGTCGAGTGGCGCGCTCATCCGCGACATCGCGGCCGAGCCGATCGGCTGCCCGAGCAGCGTGACCAGCGGCGTGAGCGCGAGCGGCAAGTAGAAGCTCGCGAACGCCGCCCAAGAGAGCGGAGCGGCCGCCGGCGCGGTCCAGACGCGCTCGCGCAGCACGCGCTGCACGCGCACGCCGATGAACGCGGCCTCGCTCATCACTCCGGCCGAGACGGCGCAGGCACCGACCGCGATGCCGGGCAGGTCCCCGATCCACCAGCCCGCCGCGAGAGCGGCGAGGTTGGCTGCGATGCGCACGAGCGTGCCCGCCGTTATCACCCGCGAGTTGCCGTGGCGGATGAGGATGCCCTGCTGGAAGCGGCGGTAGGCGATCGACCAAGTCCACGGCAGCATCAGTTGGAAGCCGAGGCGCCCGGGTTCGATCACGTCCGCCGGAGCGTCGATCAACGTGGTCGCGAGCCAGTCGAAGAGCGGGGAGAAGGCGACGAGCGCGTGCAGTCCGGTGAGCGCGGCGCCCGCGCGCAGCATGAAGCTCCGTACTCGTTCGTAGCTCGCGCGGTCGTGACACAGGGCCGTCGAGGCGGAGAGAAGCATGATGATCGGCGCCTCGATGGTCAGCGCGATCGGAAACACCAGCGAGCCCCACGCAGCGAGGTTGCGCTCGGCGTCGGGGAGGCGCGCGACCACGGCCGAGAAGAGCGGCAGCTCGGCGCCCATCAGGAGCCAGCTCGCGGCCAAGGGCCACCACAGGCGCAGGATCGAGCGCGGGGTGAGCGGCTCGGACGAAACGATTCGGGCGGTCACGTGGGGCGGCTGCGGCTCGGGTATTTTGGGGCCGCCGAGGTCTTTACCCGCGCGGACGAATGTGGACAATCCTCGGCCCGAAAGGACCTCTCAAGCCATGGCCTACGTCGTTGCCGAACCCTGCGTCAAGTGCAAGTACACCGATTGCGTCGATGTCTGCCCCGTCGACTGCTTCTACGAGGGGGAGAACTTCCTCGTCATCAACCCTGACGAGTGCATCGACTGCGGCGCCTGCGTGCCCGAGTGCCCGACCGAGGCGATCTTCAGCGAAGACGACCTCCCGGAGAAGTGGGCCGAGTACAAGGAGATCAACGAGAAGCTCGCCTCGAAGTGGCCGGCCATCGGTTCGAAGAAGGACCCGTTGCCCGAGGCCGAAGAGTTCAAGGCGGTCGAGAACAAGCGTCACCTCCTCTCGGAGAAGCCTGCTTCCTGAGCGCCGCGAGGCGTCGAGCCCCATGCCGCGGCCGTCGTGCTCCTCCGCGGAGGAGCCGACGGCCGCGGCAGTTTTTTCCGGATCCTCGGGCCCGTCGGCTTCGTCCAAGGTCGGGCGCGGAGCCGTGCACCTAGCGGGCCCGCGCCATCGACCGTACCTTCGACGTGGAGGGTTCGGCGCTTGCCGCCGGATGCCACCGTCGCCGTCCCCACAAAATCCCGATGAAGTCCCTCCGCTCTCTCTCCGCGCTTTTGGCTGCTGCGTTGCTCTCGAGCGCCGCTGCGCGCGCCCAAGACCCGCTGTCTTCCATCCGCGTTCTCACGCCGCTGGATTCCGGCGCCCACGCCAACTTGGGGGCCCAGCCCGCCGTCGTGCTGTCGTTCCCCGTCGTGGTCGAAGGCGCCGCGTGGCTGCGGCTCGAGTTCGCTTCGGTCGAGCTCGCGGGCAGCGTGTTCGAGGGCACGGGAGCGGTGCTGCGCATCACCTCGCTCTATGACGCCGCGGTGCAGGAGCTCAACGCGGTGCACGTCGAGCAGTGGCGCAATACGTCGGCCTACTTCAACGGTGACGAGGTGCTCGTCGAGGTGCTCGCCCAGCCCGGAACGGGTCCGAGTCGAGTCGTGCTCGAGGCCGTCACGGCCGAGCTCGCGGCACTGCCGGAGTCGATCTGCGGCGCGACCGACGACCGCGTGCTCTCCTACGACAATCGCGCGGGACGTCTCGTGCCTGTGGGATGCACGGGCTGGGTGATCGACGACTGCAACAGCTGCATGCTGACCGCAGGTCACTGCACCGGCGCCAACCTGCAGGTGCTGCAGTTCAACGTGCCGCTCTCGACCTCGACGGGCTCGATCCAAAACCCGCCGCCGCAGGACCAGTACTCGATCGACACGGCCAACGTACAGACCAACGGCGGACAGGGGGTCGGCAACGACTGGGGCTATTTCGGCGTGTTTCCGAACTCCAACACGGGACTCACCCCGGCGCAGGCCTATGGCGTGCGCTACCAGCTGCGCATTCCGCCGCCGCTCAACACCGCCGATCCGATTCGCGTGACGGGCTTCGGAACGCGCAGCAGCCCCGCGACATGGAGTCAGGTTCAGGAGACCCATGTCGGTGGTTGGGTGACGAACTCCGGCAACACGCTGCAGTACACGCCGGACACGACCGGCGGCAACAGCGGCTCGCCGGTGATCCACGAGCCGACGGGACAGGCGGTCGGCATCCACACGCACGGCGGTTGCACTGCGACCGGCGGGGCCAACGCGGGCACGAACGCGAATCACCCCGGACTTCAGGCGGCGCTGGCGGCGCCGACGGGCGTTTGCGCCGCGGGTTTCAGCGTCGTCGGCGGGATTCCGACGAGCCTGTCGATCGGCGTGAGCACGACGATCCAGATCCAAGCGAGCCCCGGAGTCGTCGCCGGCACTCCGACCCTGCACTATCGCTACAACGGCGGTGCGTTCACCCCGCTCGCGATGACGGCGGGCGCCGGATCGCTCTACTCGGGCGTGTTGCCTCCGCCTCAGTGCGCTGACACCCCGCAGTTCTACATCTCGACGCAGACCGCGACCTGCGGCTTGCTCACGAACCCGCCCAACGCGCCGACGGCATTCCACGCGCCGACGCTCACGGGCGGCGTCGCGGTCGATGTGTTCTCCGACAATTTCCAGACGGACAAGGGCTGGACCACGGCGGTCGTCGGCGCATCGACGGGGCAGTGGCAGCGCGGCGTGCCGGTCAACGATCCGAACTGGGCCTACGATCCTACGTCCGACGGCGACGGTTCGGGCTCGTGCTACCTCACGCAGAACGCGAACGGCAACACCGATGTCGACGGTGGCTCGGTGGTGCTCACTTCCCCGAGCTTGGACCTCACGGGCGGGAGCTGCTCGCTGCGCTACCTCTACTACTTGAACCTCACGGTTTCCGACGGCGTGGATCGACTGCTCGTCGAGGCGAGCTCGAACGGCACGTCCGGTCCGTGGGCGACCGTGGCCACTCACACGACGAACGGCACTGCTTGGCGCTCTGCGGAGGTGACCGCAGCGCAGCTTTCCGCTGCAGGCATCGCCTTCAACGCCAATGTGCGCGTGCGCTTCACGGCGACCGACGCGGGAACTGGGTCGATCGTCGAGGCCGGTGTGGACGGCTTCCGCGTCGTGCGCACCGCGTGCTCGCTCATCGAGCGTTACTGCCAGAGCGGAGCACTGGGTTCGGTGATCACGGCGAGTGGCTCGACCAGTGTTGCGGCCAACGATCTGGTGCTGCAAGCGAGCAACGTTCCGCCGCAGAAAGCGGGGCTCTTCTACTGCGCGACCTCGCGGCAGTCGACGCCCTTCGGTAGCGGGACGCGCTGCGTGGGAACGCCTGCGCTGCGCTTGCCGATCGTCAACTCGGGCGCAGGCACCACGCTCACGCACGCCGTCGACCTGACTGCGGCACCGCTCGCGCCCGTGCTCCCCGGCGAGCTCCTGAACTTCCAGTGCTGGTTCCGCGACGGGGTGCAGTTCGACCTCTCGGACGCCCTGCAGATCCTGTTCACCCCTTGAGTTCCTTGACCGGCCACTGGGAAGCGTTGGACGGACGCTTCGCTTCTGGTTGAATCTTGGGGCCATGAATCCCGCAGAGTTCTTCGCGTTGGTGATCGAGCGCATCGAGCAGCACCCGCGCTATTCCATGCTGATGCGCAACGCCGTGGCTGCGCAGGAGCAGTTGGTGCTCAACTACCACACGCACGGCGCGGGACAGCCCTACTGCGTCGCCGTCGGCGTCTACGACGGCGCGATCGCACAGCTCGGCATCCTCGGCGAGTTTCGCGAAGTGGCTCACATCCGTGGTGTGGGGCGCGAGGAGGCCGAGTGCGAGCCGCTGATGGGGCTCTTCGGCGCGCTGCTCCAGCAGCACTACGAGCTGCAAAAGACGCCGTTGATCTACCTCGGCGGACAGCCGTTCGAGCCCAAGGTGCCCTGATGGCGCGAGCTGCAGCGGTCGGGGTCCTTGCGATCTTGGCAGGCGCGTGCACGGCTCCGCACCCCGAGGCGCCGCGGGAGTGGATCGAGTTCGGCGCTGGGGTCGCGGACCCCACGCGCGGCGCCGCGGTGGACTACGGCGATGCGTTGATGGTCTCGCTCGGCGGCGGCTACGACTTGAACGATGATCCGATCGTCGCGAGCTGGGAACTTGGCGCGAACTGGTCCAAGCATGAGCTCGACTCCGGCGCGGGGGACGTTCATCTGTGGCGCGTTCAGACCGGCCTGCGCGCGCGCGCACGCATCGAGGGAACGCCACTGGGAGTGCACGTGCGCGGCGGTCTCGAGTGGCGAGACGAGTCGAGCGATGTGGTGATCGGCGTCGACCAGTGGGGAACGTACGCGGCCGCGGGGCTCGACTGGTGGTACACCCCGTTCGCGTCGTTGGGGCCGGAGCTCCTCTGGTTCCACGGCAACGAAGACGGGCTCGACGAGGTCCGCTTTGCGCTCTTGGCCCGGCTCTTCTGAGGGCGCGCGATCGTCAGTCCTGCGCGGGCTCGACGCGAACTAGCTCGGCGTCGGCGAAGAGTTCCTCGCGCACGAGGCGCACAGCCTGCTCCGCCTGAGGATGCGGCAGCTCTGCGCGCACGTTGAAGTGGAACCACAGGATCCAGCGCGGAGCCGCGGGTTCGCTCGACCAGCGTTCGTACAGCCTGCCGATGCCGGCCGCTCGCGGCGGGAGTGCGCGCGTACGAACGCCGGCGAGCAGGAAGAGCGCGTGCGGCTCGTTGGAGTAGCCCGCTCCCTCGGGAAGTCGCTCGCGCAGCGCTTGCACGGCTTCGGAGTCGCGCCAGCGCGGGGAGTCGTAGAGCCCGAGGCCTTCGCTACGTGCTTGATCGAGGCGTGCGGGGAGCGCGCGGCACTGCTCGAGCGCGCTCATTCCGAGGGGCAGCGCCGCGACCAAGGCGAGCACGCGGGCCGGAACGGAGGTCCAAAGCCAAGCGAGTGCGCACGTGGCGACCAGCGCCGCGAGCGCGCGGGCCGGTGACATCAGTCGCTCGTCGATCGGGTCGAACTCCACGAGGTGCCGGAGCACGACGAGCCCTGCGCCAAACGCGAGAGGGAATAGCGCGAGGCAGCGCACCGCGGGCCCACGGTGGGAGCGCAGCGCGAGCACGGTGCCTGCGGCGAGCAGCAGAGCTGCGGCGATCGCGGCCGGTTCGAGTGGAGCCGACGTCGGGACGAGCTGCGACAGCATTCCACGCAGGTCGTACATCCAGTCGTCGCTCGGTGCACCACGGCGCGAGGTATCGGCCGCTCCGAGCATGGCGTTGCGCGCGAGCCAGATCGAAGTGGGGGCGAGCGCCGCGACCGTGAGCACTCCCGCACGGCGCAGCGCACGGCTCCAGCCGTTCTCGCGCTCGATCCACGCCACGCCGATGGCGATCCAGCCGAGCACGAGGATGCCGACGTAGCGCTGGAGAATCGCCAGCGCGCAGGCCGCAGCGAGCGCGGCGAAGTCCGTGCGTGCACGGCTCACGCTCCATCGCAGGAGGCACGAGAACGCGAGCAGCGTCCACACAGCAAACGCGCACTCGCTCCACGCCTGCTCCGCGCCGGGCATCAGAGTCCAAGCGACGGCCGCGGCGGCCAAGGATGGGATCGCCCGCGAGCCCGTCAGGCGCCAGCTGATACTTCCGGCGAGCAGCACGCTCGTCGCGAGGGCGGCCATGTGGAGGACGCGGACCGCGGCGCTCGCGCTCATTCCGACGAGCTCGAGCAGTGCGATGCACAGTGGATAGAGCGGGGGCCACAGCGTGTAGGGCGCTCCGTCGACACCGAGCCATCCGTCGCCCTCCCGAAGGCTCGCGGCAGCGGCCAAATACTGGGCGCCGTCGCTGTCGAGGCCGATGCCGTGGGCCGAGGTGCGCAGGACGAGCCACGCGAGCGCAGCTGCGGCCACGCCGAGCGGTCCCCACGTGGGAAGGCCGCTGAGTCGCTGCGGTGGGGTCAGCTGCACGGACTCCATGCTAGTGGACGGTCGGCTGGGGTGGACGACACAGGACTCCGCCGCCGCGAGGGGGCGCCGATGGGCGGTGCAATCGGCGTAAGTTCGCCTGCAGGGTGTGATCGGGCCCGCATCGGCGGATACCATCTCGCTCCGTCCAAGCCCGCGGCCCTCGGGACCCTCCCACGGCCGCCCGAACCCAGCTCCCCACGAGGGAGCACGAAAGGAACCTCATGCTGCTCTCGCTCCGCGCCGCGACGCTCTCGCTCGTCGGCACGTTCGCCCTCATGGCTCCGACCTTCGCCGGCGAAGGTTGGGTGGCCGACTTCGACGAGGCCGTCAAGCTCGCCAAGGCCGAGAAGAAGGACCTCTTCGTCGACTTCACGGGCTCGGACTGGTGCGGCTGGTGCAAGCGTCTCGACTCCGAGGTCTTCTCGCACGAGGAGTTCCTCACGGCCGCGAAGAAGCACTTCGTGCTCGTCGCGCTCGACTACCCGCGCGATCCGGCGGTCAAGGCCAAGGTGCCGAACCCGACCCGCAACAAGGAGCTGTCGGAGAAGTACGACATCCAAGGCTTCCCGACCCTACTCCTGATGACGGCCGACGGCGAGGTGTTCGGCCAGATGGGTTACATGCCGGGCGGCCCGAGTGCGTTCGTTTCGAAGATGGAAGAGATCGTGGCCAAGGGCAAGCAGGAGCTCGCCGACGCGAAGGCCAACGTCAGCGCCTTCGAGCAGGCCAGCGGCGACGCGAAGCTCGCGGCTTGGGACAAGCTCGCCACGGCGCTGGAAGGTGCCACGGAAGACAGCGTGGCCGGCAAGCTCTACATCGCGTCCGTTCGCGCGGCGCTCGAGTTCGACAAGGACAACAAGCAGGGTCGCAAGCTGCGCGCGGTGAAGGCGCTGCTGAAGAGCGGCAACGGCGATGAGGCCACCTACGCGGCGGGGCGCGAGCTCGACGCGAAGAATGAGAACGGCCTTCTCGAGCTGTGCGTTCAGGCGCAGTTCCGCCAAGTCCGCGACGATGGTACCGCGCGTGCCGCACTCGCCGCGCTCGACTCGCTCAACGCGACGGGCAAGGTCGTCGACAAGAAGATCGTGTTCGAGATGAACTACATGGGCGCGATGTGGTGCTCCCAGCCGCTCAACGACATGCCCCGCGCGAAGACGTTCGCTGCGAAGGCCAAGGAGATCGGCACGGACGACGCCGAGATGATCGGTCAGCTCGACCAGATCCTCGCTTCCTGACCGCGCACGCAGCGCAAGGAAATCCGACCCCCGCGGCGCCCAGCGCTGCGGGGGTCGGTGCTTTGAATCGCTAGACTCCGCACACCATGGCCAGCGCAGCGCGTCGTGACTCCATCGCCACCGTGGCGTTGGTAGCTCTCGCTGCGGCATGTGCCGTGCTCGCGAGCCTCCGCGCGAGCTCGCTCTACGGACTGGGGATCGACGGCGACGCGGCGTGGACGCTCTCCGCGGGCGCGAGCCTCGCCCGTGGCGGCGGCCTCGTGACCTGCCTCGACGAGGTCTTTTCGCTCTGGCCGCCGCTGTATCCGTGCGTCATGGCGGGGCTCGACTGGCTCGGGCTCGATGTCCTTTCCAGCTTGCGGCTGCTGCACCTCGTGGCCTTGGCCTCGACGGTCGTGCTCGGAGCGCGACTCGCGTGGGAAGTGTCGCGCTCGCAGGTCGCGGCAGCCGCGACGGCGGGGTCGCTCGCCCTGACCTACCGGCTGCACGAGTACACGATTCAAGTCGTCTCGGAGACGTTGTTTCTGCCCTTGGTCCTCGGCGCACTCCTCGTGGCATGCTCGCTCGAGCGCAGCTTCACGACGCGCAAGTTCGTCGCGCTGGCGGTTCTGAGCGCGCTCGCGTGCCTGCAGCGCTATCTCGGCGTGACGCTGGTCTGTGCCGTGGTGTTGTACGCGTCATGGAGTCCCCGGTGGGGGAGCCCGCTGCAGCGCGTTCGACGCGCGGCGGTCTACGCGGCCGTCTCGCTGGCGCCGCTCGGCGCGTGGTTTCTGCGTAACCGCAGCGTCGAGTCGAGCTGGACGGGCGGTCGCGATGCGACCGAGGTGACGTTGGCCGACGCGCTGGCGGCCGCGCTCGCCACGCTGCGCTCGTGGGCGGCTCCCGTTCACGCAGACCGGCTCGCGTGGATCGTGCTCGTCGCCGTCGTACTGTTCATCGTGGCGCTTGCGCTGCACCGGACCGAGTCGCGTGCGGCGCTGACGCTCCTCGCGACGTTCTGTGCCGTCTATTTCGTCGCGCTGGTGGGCATGGCCTCGACCGTGGTGCTCGATGGAATTGGAGATCGGCTGATGCTTCCACTGCTCGTGCCTCTCGTGGCGCTCGCATGGAGCGGAGTGTTGGCTGCGTGGCGCGTTCCCCTGTGGGGTGCGGGGCTCTTGATCGCGCTCGCGTGGCTGGACGCCGCCCCGAAGACTTCCGAGAAGGTCGCGGCGTGGACCGAGCAGGGCGCAGGCGGCTTCCACACTCGCCTGTGGCAGGAGCACGCGGTCACGCGCGCGCTGCGCCAAGCCGAGCTCGCGGCGCCGTGCTGGTCGAACGGGCCGGAGCTCGTCTGGCTGGAGAAGCGCATCTCCGTGCGTTTCTTGCGCGGCGGCGCCAAGGCTTGGGAGCGTGCGGCCGTCGAGGCGGGCAAGAGCGGCGGGAGCCTCGCTTGGTTCCAAGACGGAGGCCGTCCTCCCGCGTTCCCCGGCGTCTTGGAGCCCGCCGTGCGCGCGGAGCCGCTCGCGGAGGTCCGCGACGGGCTGCTGCTGCGCCTTGCACCGCGCTAGAGCGCCCCGTGCCTCGCTAGAGCCCCCCTTGCCTCGCTAGAGCCCCCTCGCGCTCGGTACAGTGCCCGCCCTCGCCCCCTGAAGGCGAACTGAGACCCCTATGAGCGATCCCGCAGCCTCCGCATCCGTTCCCGAAGCCGCCCACTTCATCGAGGAGCGCATCCTCGCCGACCGCGCCTCCGGCAAGCACGGCGGGCGCCTCAACACGCGCTTTCCGCCCGAGCCCAACGGCTACCTGCACATCGGCCACGCCAAGGCGATCTGCGTCAACTTCGGGCTCGCGCTGCGCCACGGCGGCGTGTGCAACCTGCGCTTCGACGACACGAACCCGACCACCGAGGAGGTCGAGTACGTCGAGTCGATCCAAAAGGACGTGCGCTGGCTCGGTTTCGACTGGGGCGAGCGCCTCTTCTACGCCTCCGGGTTCTTCGAGCAGATCTACGGCTTTGCCGAAGAGCTCGTGACGAAGGGGCTCGCGTACGTCTGCGACCTCAACGGCGACGACGTCAGCCGCTACCGCGGGAGCCTGACCGCACCCGGCAAGGACAGTCCGTTCCGCTCGCGCACGGTGGCCGAGAACCTCGACCTGCTGCGGCGCATGCGCGCTGGCGAGTTCGAGGAAGGCTCGCGCACGCTGCGCGCGAAGATCGACATGGCGAGTCCGAACTTCAACATGCGCGATCCGGTGCTGTACCGCATCTTGAAGAAGCCGCACCACCGCACGGGCAGCGCGTGGAGCATCTATCCCACCTACGACTACGCGCATCCGATCTGCGACGCGCTCGAGGGCATCACGCACTCGCTCTGCACGCTGGAGTTCGAGAACCACCGCCCGCTGTACAACTGGGTGCGCGACAACGTCTCCGTCGCGGCGAAGCCCGAGCAGATCGAGTTTGCGCGCCTCAACCTGACGTACACGGTGCTCTCCAAGCGCAAGCTCCTGCGGCTCGTGCAGGAAAAGCGCGTGTCGGGCTGGGATGACCCGCGCATGCCGACGATCTCGGGGCTCCGCCGCCGCGGCTACACGCCCGAGGCGATTCGCACGCTGTGCGAGCGTGTCGGTGTCGCCAAGTTCAACTCGACCGTCGAGGTCGTCCAGCTCGAGAACGCGCTGCGCGACGACTTGAACAAGCGAGCTCCGCGCGCGATGGCGGTGCTGCGGCCGCTCGAGCTCGTGATCGAGAACTGGCCCGCGGGCAAGGTCGAAGAGCTCGACGCCGTGAACAACCCCGAGGATCCGAGTGCGGGCACGCGCAAGGTCGCCTTCGGCGCGCGCCTCTTCATCGAGCGCGAGGACTTCCGCGCCGATCCGCCCAAGGATTTCTTCCGCCTCGGCCCCGGCCGCGAGGTGCGTCTGCGCTATGCATACTTCGTGACGTGCACGGGCTTCGACACCGATCCCGCGACGGGCGAGGTGATCCGCGTCCGCTGCACGTACGACCCCGCGACCAAGGGCGGGGACTCGCCGGACGGTCGCAAGGTGAAGGGCACGATCCACTGGGTGAGCGCGGAGCATGCTCAGCGCGCCCAAGTGCGGCTCTACGACCATCTGTTCGCGGCCGAGTTCCCCGAGGATGTGCCCGAGGGCACGGACTTCATGGTGAACCTGAACCCGCGCTCGCTGGAGGTGCTCGCCGATGCCGCGCTCGAGCCGATGCTCGGCACGGCGGCACCCGGCTCGCGCTGGCAGTTCGAGCGCCACGGCTACTTCTGCGCCGACGAGAAGGACTCGCGGCCGGGAGCGCCGATCTTCAACCGCGCGGTGTCGTTGAAGGACACGTGGGCGAAGGTCGAGAAGCGCAAGGGCGGCAAGTAGTCGCGCCGTGCGCAACGTCCTGATCCTCGGCTCCGGTCGCAGCGGAACCAGCATGGTCGCTGGCACGCTCGCCGGTGCCGGGTGGTACGTGGGGGAGCGCCCCTACGCGCCGCGCTCGTCGAATCCGAAGGGCTTCTTCGAGTCTTCGGACGTCAACGGCGTGAACGAGCTCCTGCTCTCCGAGGTCGTGCCCGCGTCCGAGCGAATGGGACCGTGGCAGCGTTGGCTCGCGTGGCTGCCCGACGATGTGGAGTGCCGCACCTCGCCCCGCGTCGAGCGCGTGCTCGCGCGGCTGTGCGCGCAGCGTCCTTGGTGCTTCAAGGACCCGCGACTGTCGTACACATTGCCCGTGTGGCGGCCTCACATCGGCGACGCCGGGCTCGTGTGCGTTTTCCGCGATCCGGCGGTGACCGCGCGCAGCATCGTGAAGGAGTGCGCTCAGGAGGACTACCTCGCAAGCCTCGCGATGACCGAGGAGCGCGCGATCGCTGCGTGGACCGCGATGTACGGCCGCATCCTCGAGCGCCATCGACACGCGGGCGACTGGCTCTTCCTGCACTACGAGCAGCTTCTCACGGAGGAGGGGATGCGCAGCTTGGAGCGCTTCGTCGGCGCACCGATCTCGCGCAGCTTCCCCGAGGAATCCCTGCGTCGGACGCAGAGCGACGAGCCCCTGACCGAGGACTCGCTCGCGATCTACGAAGAGCTGTGCGGGCTCGCGCGCTATCCGATCGCGCCGCGCGCCCGCCGGGCGAACCCGCCGGCTCGCACGGATTCGCCGCGGACCGCGTTCCTGCTGGCGCTCGAACAATGGGTGCGCGAGCGGCCTGCCCAGCGCAGCTCGCTCGCGCGCGCTGCGACTCCCGCGGAGCTCGAGACGCTCGTTCGCGCGCTTCCCGCTGGACACGGCGAGCCGCCGGCGGACCGCGAGTCGCTCGATGGACGATTGCCCTCGGTGGCGCTGTGGGAGCGGTGCCTCCACGAGGCCTGCGCGTACGACCTTGGGCCGTTGGAAGCGCTTGGGCAGCGCAGCACGGTCGAGGCGCTCGTTGGTACGGCGCTCCATGCGCTGCGCGAGCTCACCGATATTTGGCAGCGAGAGGAGCGGCTCGCGGCGTTCGAGCGGGAGCTTCGGGAGCCGTGGCCGATCGAGAGCGCGTCGCAGCGGCGTGTGCTCGCGTGGCCGGTGTGGGAGGTCGAGGCGCTCGCTGCGCTGCTCACTTCGGTGCGGGCACGTCTCTTGGCAAGCGATGCACCTGCATTGATCTTGCGCCACGATGCGGAGCTCGATGGCCCGCAGGCCGCGGCGCTGTCCGCACTCGAACAGGCCTACGCTCGGGCGTTTCCGAGCGGCGAGGCCGTCGAGGTGGTACTACTCGTCGAGCCGCTGCGGCGTGAGGAACTCGTGCGCGTGGGGCTCGCGGTCGAAGCCGCGTGGGTCCATGGCGTCGATCCCGACCCTCGCCGCCGAGCTTGGCTGCTCGCGACCGGCGCTCCGTTGCTCGACGTCGATCCCAAGTGAGTTTCATGCGAGCGGGTCGCACGCGGTGCCCCGCGCACGACCCGCTCGCGAGCCTGCGGCGCTCGATCAGTGGACCGCGAGGTCCGTACGGCGCGCGACGATGGCGACGCGACGTCCGGCCGCGTAGTTGTCCGCACCGTCGACGCCCGGACCGGCCGGGAACTCGACGGGCAGCACCTCGGGCTCGAAGCCGAGTTCGCGCAGGGTCGCGAGGAGCGACGTGAGGTTCGGGACGATCTTGCCCTTCTCCGCGCTGCGCGCGTCGAGGAACGGCTCCGCGGGATTGCGCTCGGGAGCTTCTTCCGCGTCCGTGACGCGCGTGTCGAGCACGATCGCTTCGCCCGCGAGCTCCGCGCACACCGCGAGCACGTCACGGTAGCCGTGCAAGTGGTGCAGGATTCCCGCGCACAGCACGATGTCGAACGGTCCGTGCTGACGCAGGCTCCAGAGCGCGGAAGGGTCGGACATCTCGCCCTTCACGAAGCGCCAGTCGCCCTCGGGCAGGAAGTGGTTCGTGCGCCAGTAGAGGTCGGCTTGGCGGAGGCACAGCTCGCGGCTGTCGATGCCGGTGACGCGCGCGGCGCCGCGGCGCGCGTATTGCGCGGACCAGAAACCGCAGTTGCTGCCGAGCTCGAGGACCGAGCGGCCTTGCACTTCGATGCGGCGCAGAGCTTCTTCGACGAGCAGGTGCGCGCGGCAGCGCATCGAGTTCTCGAGCGCCTCGGGCGCGAGGGAGCTTCCGACGCCCGGCGTCACGCGCAGGTTTCCGAGCACCACGGGGTAGTACCACGGGTGCAGCGCTTGAATGCGCTCGACGAGCTTCCAGTTCACGGTGTCGAGCACCGCGTTGGAGTACAGCTGAGGGCGCTGTGCGCTCGGCAGTCCCTGAAGGATCGCGGTGACGAAGGTGTCGGCGGTGCGGACGACCTTCTCGCCGAGGGCCCCGTAGAGGTCCGCGCGCGGCGAGCTCTGCGACGACGGCAGGGCGATCGCGCAGGTGACCATACGCTTGAGCGACGCGTACTGCGCGGGACCAAACGCGTCGTCCATCAACAGCACGTCGAGCTCGGCGTCGATGCCGAGCACCCGTGCGTGGGCGGTGAGCAGCGCTTCGGTGGCGGCGCGAGCATCGGGGTCGAGGTTCGGTTCGCGACGCAGGCACAGGCACGCGCCGGGGCGACCGACCAAGTGACGGCCGAAGGTGTCGAGCAGCGCCTCGAGCTCGGCCTGATCGCGCCAGTCCGGCCACGCGAAGACGAGCGTGTCGGACGCGGTTGCGAGCTCGAGCTCGGACGCGGTGTCGTGGTTGCCCGCGCGGAGCTCTTCGGCGGCGCGCGAGAGGAGCTGGGCTGCGGTCTCGTTGTCTCCGCGATCTTGCGAGGCGACGGCGAGCGGGGCGGTGACGTCAGGCTGGATGGGGTCCATGGCTTGCTCAGGGGGCCGGTGGGTCCTGAAACCGGCGACTCCTCCGTTTCGGATCTGAAACGGAAAAACTGAGCCGTCGGAGAGCCCGATCCCGGATCAGGGACGCGCGGCCGCGGGGGCACCGGCCTGGCGGCGTTCCCAAGCGACTCGGTCCCTGACGGCACGCTCCGTCGCGCGCAGTCCCAAACTCTTCTCCAGCGCCTCCGCAATGGCTCCTGAGGCCTCGTGGAGGCCCGCGGAGTCGAGCGCGAGTGCCAATCGTGTCGCGGTAGCGGCGGCCTCGCAGACGAGCTGCGAGTCGCCGCTCTTCGAGCAGGCACGTCCCGCCTTGGCGAGACCGCGCGCGATTCCGATGCGGAACGCGAGGTCGGCCATGCCCTTGGCAGCGCTTCGGCCGAGCGCCGTCTGCTGTGCGGCCGTGCCGAGCTGGCTCGAGTGCCGGACGAGCTCGAGCAGCAGCGCTCGCGCGGCGTCGAGCGTGCTCTCCTCGGCGCCGACACCCAGCCACTGCGCAGCTTCGGTCGCGTCGGGGTGGTTCTCCGCGAGGTGCAGCAGGTTCGGCACGCTGCGCTCGAAGCTCTGCAGCATGCCCTCGCACGTCGAGGCCTTGAGGTGCAGTCCGCGCGCGTTCGTGAGGCGCACGTTGCGAGCGCCGAGCTTCGCCAGAGTGCGTGCGAGGTCGAGCTCCTCCCAGCCCCACGCGCGGTAGGCGGGATCGAAGCGCAGGCCGCGCGACGTGAGCAGCTCGCGGCGGAACGACCAGTTGTCGGTGAACCAGTGGGTCCAGTCCACTTCGTCCGCGAGCTCGTCCATGCGCGGATTCGAGCGCGCACCCATCCACGCGCCCCACGTGCCGGGCTCGACGCCCCAGTCGAGGCCGCCGAGCGCGGTCGCGAGCTCGTCCGCGCTCTCTTGGTGAAAACGCAGGTGGTCGCGCACGAAGCCCTCGGTCGGGACGATGTCGCTGTCGCAGAAGATCACGACATCGCCGGTCGCGTGGTCGAGACCTGTGTTCAACGCGGCTCCGCGGCCACCGTTGCGCTCGCGCGAGATCACGCGGAAGCTCGCGGGCAGCCCGAGTGAGGCGAAGAAGGGCGCGAGCGGCGGCTGCGAGCCGTCGTCGACGGCGATCAGCTCGAAGCTCGAGTGCGACGCCTCTTTCGCGAAGCCCTTGAGCACCGGCTCGAGCAGGTCGAAGCGGTTGAAGCACGGGATCACGACCGAGACGGTGCGGGGCGTGCGTACGCGTGCAGCTCGCACCAGACTCGGGCGCAGCGCGTGCTCCAGCTCGCGGCGGCGGCCCTCGCGGTACGCGCCGATCCAAGCGTGCGACTCGAGCGCCGCATCGCAGCGATCGAGGAAGGCGCGCGCATCTCCTTCGCTTCCGAGCGCCACGGCGACCGCCGAGCCCAAGAGCCACGCATCGGGCAGCTCCGGTCGCAGCGCCGGTTGCAGCTCGGCGAGCGCCTTCTCGGCGCGGCCCGAGTCGAGCAACGTCTCCGCGAGCCCGAGGCGCGCCTCGATGTGGTCCTGTCGCGTCGTGAGCGCCGCGCGGAACGCCGTCTCGGCCTGCGTCCAGTCGCCCGCCAGCAAGCACACGGTCCCAAGGCGCGTCTGGCCGGTGAAGGTGCTCGCACCTGGCATGCACTCGGCTAGGAAGCGCTTTCCGGCGAGCGCGACACACTCCGTGAGCGCCGCGTGAGCCTCCGTCAGATGCGAACTGAACGCATCGACGTCGCTCGCGGCGAGCGCGAGCTGCTCGTGGGCCCAGCCCGCGAGCAGCCCGAGGTTCGGGTGAGGGTCGCTCCACACGCGGGCTTGCTTCAGCACCTCGAGCGCACGTGCAGGATTCTTCGCTCGCACGTGGAGAAAACCGAGCAGCGTCGCGGGCATCACGACGTCGTGAGTGGGGCGCGCTCCGTGGGCGGCGAGACTCAGCGCGCTCCACGCCGCTTCTGCGGCACGAATCGCTCCGGCGACATCTCCGCAGCGCTCGAGTTCGCGCGCGAGATACGCTTGAACCGTGGGATTGTGGGGCTCGGCCTGCGCACGTCGCTCCAACAGCTTGCGGTTGCGCTCGTTTTTCGCGCGCGCGTCGCGCAACGAAGGAACGGCGCCGTAGTGAACGATGGGGGCGTCGAGCTGCACGATGCGGCGGTGGCGCAGCGCCCACGAGGTCACCTGCTCGTGCACGATGCCTTCCCACGCGAGGTCTGGCGTGCGACGCAGGAGCCGCGGCAGCAACATGGGCTCGCCACGACGCGCGCGTCCGGAGAGCACGTCTTCGGGCTTCGCATCGAGCGCGCTCGCGTCGTGGAGCGGCATCATCCCGCAGTCGAAGTCGTTGCGTTCCAGTGCGCGGCGGATCACCTTGCGCGCTCCGTGCCCGAGCCGCTCGTCGGCGTCGAGCATCAGGACGAAACCGTCCTTCACGTGGGGGAGGGCGGCATTGCGCGCGGCGGCGAAGTCGTCACACCACGGGTGTTCGACGATCGTCGCACCGTGCTCGCGCGCGATCTCGACCGTGCGATCCTTGCTTCCGGTATCGACGAGAACGATCGCATCGACGACTCCGCGAACGGAGTCGAGGCAGCCGCCGATCATCGCCTCTTCATCGCGTGCGATGATGCACAGCGTGAGCCGGTTCATGCGCTCTAGCCTCCGACCGTCACGGCTGTGACGGTGCTGGGGAGCGCCGCGCTCGGCTCGCCCTCGGACTCCAGCGGAACACGGAGTTGCGCGAGCTCGACGCCTCCGATCAACGCAGGCTCGATGGCCTTGTAGTCACCGTAGGGGGCATCCGGCTTGCCCGCCCACTTGGCCGCGAAGCGCGTCCAGTTCCTGCGCAGCAGCTCCTCGTGGACCGCGCTCTTCTTCGCGTCGCCGTAGTGCTCGTGGCGGACAAATACGTCGAGCGCGACGCGGTTGCGGAAGCCGGCGAGAGCCGCGCGCAGGGTGAAGTCGTCGTCCTCGAAACCCCATGGCGAGAACTGGCCATCGAACCCGCCGATCGCGTCGAGCAGCTCGCGGCGGAAGAGCAGGCAGAAGGAGGTCAGGATGTTCTGGCTGCGCGAGCGCCGCGTGTTGGCGGCGGCCCACTTCTCGGCGAACTCGGCGAGAGAGGCCGGATCCGTCGCGCCGTCGAAGGGAACTTGCTGGCCGTGCGCGGCGCGATCTGAGACCGGCCCGACGCAACCGGAGCGCGCGTCGGCCTGGGCGTGGGTGAGCAGTCGATGGAGCCAGCCGGGCGTCACCATCGCGTCGTTGTCCATCACCACGATCCAGCGCCCGCGTGCGAGCGCGAGGCCTTGGTTGCGCGCCAGCGGAGCGCCGCGGTTGTCGCTGTTGCGCACGAGGCGGAGATCGGGCTGCTCCGCGAGCCACTCGGCACTGCCGTCCGTCGAGCCGTTGTCGACGAACAGGATCTCCGTGGGGTGGCGCGGGTCGGCGGCTGCGCGCAAGGCTTCGACGCAGCGCTGCGTGCGCTCGCGTGCGTTGTACGAGACCGCGACGATCGACACGAGCTCGCCGCACGTCGGACCCTCGTCGAGCACCGAGAACGGATCGTGTCCTTCGCGGTCGAGCAGGAGTCCGCGCCAATAGCACAGCGTGCCCATCTGTCGGATGAGCTGGCTCACTTGCCGCACGAGCTCGGGCGGCAGCGCGTGGCCCCATTGCTCGCGATCGAGGCTCGCGAGCTTCGCCTGCACCTTGTGGAACGTGGCGTGGTACGCCTCGACGTTCTGCTGCACCTGCGCCATGAAGCCTTGCCCAAGCTGGCGGTTCTCGCGCATGTGCAGGAGCGTCGGGTCGCCGTGCACCTTGTGCATGCGCGACATGTTGACGCCGAGCCGCACCATGCGACGGAAGTAGCCCGCGGCTTCGAGCACGTGGTCGTGCTCGCACACGAGCGTTCCGTCGTGAAGCACACTCCAGCCCTGCTTCGCGAGTCGGTAACCGAGCTCGACGTCCTCGACGATCGCCTCGCGGAAGGTCTCCGCATCGAACGGGTTGTCGCGAAGCACCTGCGTCGGAAGGCCGAGGTTGCAGGTCCAGAAGAACGTCCAGCCGTGCAGCTGGCCGCTCTTCAAGCGCGGGAAGTCGAACAGGAGGTCCGAGGCTTGCAGCACCTGCACGAACGGGCTCTTCATCGACTCCGCCGTGAAGCGGAACGTGCCGAGCACCGCGGTCTTCGGCGCAACATCCTGCGAGCGCAGCAAGTGGCGTTCGAGGAGATCGCGCGCGGGCACCGCGTCGTCGTTGAGGATCACGGTCCAAGGGGCGCGACAGTGCGCGACGCCGCGATTGCGCGCGGCGCCGGGGCCTGCATTTTCCTGACGCAGGAGGGTCAAGTGGAACGGATAGCGCGCTCCCTCGAGCACGATGGGCTCCGGCGAGCCGTCGTCGACGACCACGACCTCGAACTCGCGCGCATCGAGCGTCTGCTCGCAGAGCCGTTCCAAGAGCCGCGCGATGGTCGCCGTACGACCGTAGGTGGGGACGAGGACGGACAGTGCGGGCGTCGGCATGGATCGAGGGCTCCTCGTCGGCCCCTTCGACCCTCGACCGCCGGATCTGGACGCCCCGCCCGCCTCAGAAATGCCCACTTCCCAGTTCCGAAACGAAACAGTCGAATGCCCCGAGCGCCGATGCCGAACTGGTTCCTCGCCTTCCCGCTCGATGAGCTTCGCGGGCTCGACCTCCCGCGCCCGCCGAGCGGCGTGAGTCTCCTCTCCACCGCGGACCTGCACCTCACGCTCGCGTTCCTCGGTCCCGTCGGCGAGGAGCGCGCGCTGCGCGCCGCCGGCACCCTCTTCGAGGGCTTGTCCCGCGCGCGCTGCGAGTCGTTCGCATGCTCGTTCGAGCGCCTCGAACCGCTCGGCCCCGTCGGCCGCTTCTCGGTGCTCGCCGCCACCCTCGCCGAGGGTCGCCAGCGCGCCGTCGAGCTGCTCTCACGCCACCGCGACGCGGCCTGCGACACCGCGTCCGCGCCGCGCGATTCTCGGCCTCCGCTGCCTCACGTCACGCTCGCGCGCATCGCTCGCGGCGCCACGCATTCGCAGCGCGCCGACGCGCTCGCATGGTCCCGTTCCGTCGATCTGCGACCCGCGCGCGCCCACCTGCGCCGCATCGCCCTCTTCACCGCCTCCGTGCGCCCGAGCCCCGACCGCTACCGCATCGTGCTCGCGGCCCCGCTCGCTCTGCAATCGTCACCCAGCGGTGGCAGTTGACCTACGCCGGGGATCGCGAGGCTTCGGAGAAGCGCTCTCGCCGTGGACTCGGGGCCGCAGGACGTGCCGCGCCAGCGCGAGGTGGCTCCCCGGGTAGGGCTCGAACCTACAACAACCCGGTTAACAGCCGGGTGCTCTACCATTGAGCTACCGGGGAACGCGAAGGGCAAGGAGCGTAGCAACGCTGCGGCTTGGGTCAAGTGCGGCGTGGGCCCAGTCTTCGGATCGGGGCGGGGGCGAGCTTGAGGGGCGGGGTGCGCCGATGGTCCGCTAGGGGAGCAGGGCGGCAAGGTCGGCCGGAGAGAGCCGAGCGGGGCTCTGCGGCAGGCGGCGCAGGTTGAAGCCCGGGAGCAGGTCGGCGGGCGCGGGACGCGGGCCGCGGTCGAGGTCGGCCGAGCGGGCGATCCAGCCGAGGACGGTGCGGGGGTCGACGCCCCGGCGGCGCAGGTCGGCGAGGCCGATGTCGCCGCGGCGCTTGGAGAGGCGGGCGCCGTGCTCGTCTTGGACGAGCGGCAGGTGCCAGTAGCGCGGCGTCGGAAGGCCGAGGGCGCGCTGGAGCAGGATCTGGCGCGCGGCGGAAGAGAAGAGGTCGTCGCCCCGCACGACGTCGGTGACTCCGTCGAGACCGTCGTCGACCACGACCGCGAGCTGGTAGGCGAAGGCGCCGTCGCGGCGGCGGACGAGGAAGTCGCCGACCTCGGCCGCCACGTCGAAGGAGCGCTCACCGCGCAGCTCGTCTCGGACGAGCACGGAACCGGGGGGCACTCGCAAGCGCAGCCCGCTCGCGCGACCCGTCTCACGCAGCGCGGCAGCGGGGGACGCGAAGCGGCCTGCGCAGGTGCCGGGGTAGCGCTGCTCGCCGTCGTCGGCGTGGGGTGCGGAGAGCGCAGCGATCTCCGCGCGCGTGCACGTGCACGCGTAGGCCTCGCCGCGAGCGAGCAGCGCGTCGCACGCACGCTCGTAGGGCGCGAGATCGCGGGACTGCACGCGCACTTCGCCGTCCCAGTCGAGACCGAGCCACTCGATGTCGGCGCGCGCGGTGTCCACGAGCTCGCTCTTGCAGCGCTCGCGGTCCAAGTCCTCGATGCGCAGCACCACGCGGCCGCCGCGCGCGCGCGCGTGAAGCCAAGCGAGCGTGAACGAGCGCGCGTGGCCCAGATGCAGAAGCCCCGTCGGACTCGGTGCGAGCCGAGTCACGACGGGGCCGTCAGGGAGAGTCGTGCGCGGCGCTTCCATCGCGTGGGAGCGCAGCGTAGCGGTGGAACGCTTAGTAGCGGTAGTGGCCGGGCTTGTAGGGACCGGCGGCGTCGACGCCGATGTACTTCGCTTGGTCGGGCGAGAGCTCGGTGAGCTTGGCGCCGAGGTTGGCGAGGTGCAGGCGCGCGACCTTCTCGTCCAAGTGCTTGGGCAGCGTGTAGACCGCGCGGTCGTACTTCTTCGAGTTCTGGAAGAGCTCGATCTGCGCGAGGACTTGGTTCGAGAAGCTGTTCGACATCACGAAGCTCGGGTGGCCCGTGGCGCAGCCGAGGTTCAAGAGGCGACCCTCCGCGAGGATGATCACGCCGTGGCCGTCGCCGAACACCCAGCGGTCGACCTGCGGCTTGATGTTCATGCGCTTCACGCCCTTCGTGCGCGCGAGACCCATCATGTCGATCTCGTTGTCGAAGTGGCCGATGTTGCCGACGATGGCGTTGTTCTTCATCTTCGCCATGTGCTCGACGGTGATGACGTTCTTGTTGCCCGTCGCCGTGATGAAGATGTCGGCCTGCGACACGACGTCCTCGACGCGCGCCACTTGGAAGCCGTCCATGCACGCCTGCAGCGCGCAGATCGGATCGATCTCGGTGACGACCACGCGCGCGGCTTGGCTCGCGAGCGACTTCGCCGAGCCCTTGCCGACGTCGCCATAGCCGCACACGACCGCCAGCTTGCCCGAGAGCATGACGTCGGTCGCGCGCATGATGCCGTCGACCAAGCTGTGGCGGCAGCCGTAGAGGTTGTCGAACTTCGACTTGGTGACCGAGTCGTTGACGTTGAAGGCGGGGAACAAGAGCTCGCCCTTCTTCTGCATGTCGTAGAGGCGGTGCACGCCGGTGGTCGTCTCTTCGCTGACGCCCTTGACCTGCTTGCCGATCTCGGTCCAGCGGGTGGGGTACTGCGCGACCGAGCGCTTGAGGCACTTCAGGAGCTCGGCCCAGTCCTCTTGGTCATCCTTCTTCGGCGTCGGGACCTTGCCGTCCTTCTCGTACTGCGTGCCGAGGTGGACCATCATGGTCGCGTCGCCGCCGTCGTCGAGCAGCATGTTCGGACCCTTGCCGTCCGGCCAGAGCAGCGCCTGCTCGGTGCACCACCAGTACTCTTCGAGCGTCTCGCCCTTCCAAGCAAACACGGGCACGCCCTTGGGCTTCGAGACGCTGCCCTTGGGGCCGACCGCGACCGCGGCGGCGGCGTGGTCCTGCGTCGAGAAGATGTTGCAGGAGCACCAGCGCACCTGCGCGCCGAGCTCGACCAAGGTCTCGATCAGGACCGCGGTCTGGATCGTCATGTGCAGCGAGCCCGAGATGCGCGCTCCAGCGAGCGGCTTCTTGCCCTTGTACTCGGCGCGCAGCGCCATGAGGCCGGGCATCTCGACCTCGGCGAGCTCGATCTCCTTGCGCCCGAAGTCGGCGAGCGCGAGGTCCTTGACCTTGAAGTCCTGTGCGGTGGCGGTGGTGGCCATTTGGATTGCGTTGTTGTGTGAAGGTGTCAGTTCGAACGTGGATCTCTCGGTGCGCGAGCGCGCACGAGGTAGAGGGGGAGAGACGCGCTCGCGGTCGTCTTGGGACCGGGACGGCGCGGAGTGTAGTGGTCGTCGACGGGCTCGACTGCGATCTCCTCGAAGCCTGCGCGGCGCAGCGCAGCTCCGACGGCCGCGGGTTCGAGGCCGAGGTGCAGGTCGCCGAGCTCTTCGCGCATCCAACCTTCGGCGTGCGGCTCGAGTTCGAGCACGACGAGCGGGGCTCCGGGCTTGAGCGCGCGGCGCATCTCGCGCAGCGCGGGGCCGAGCTCGCTCAGGTGGTGGAGCACCATGCCGGCGACGATGCCGTCGACTTCGCCGTCGATGAGCGGCAACGCGTGGAGCTCGCCGCGGCGCAGCTCGACCTGCGCATCGGGGCGTTCCTTCTCGAGGCGCTTGCGGGCCTGCGCGAGCATGGCGCGCGAGCGGTCGACGCAGATCACCTTGGTGACGAGCCCCGCGAGTCCGCGCGCGAGGTAGCCGGTGCCGCAGCCCAAGTCCGCGATCACGAGGCCGCGCGGCAGGAGGCAGGCGGCGGCGCGCTGGCGCGCCTGACCGGTCGAGAAGTCGACTCCGATCTTGTCCCAGTCGGCGGCGAGGTGCTCGAAGAGCTCGGCGGAGCGTCGTTCGCGCTCGCCCAAGATGCGCTCCAAGCGCAGGAGGTCGCGGCGATGTTCGGGGCTCTCGTCGAGCTGGGCGCGCAGCGCGTCCCACACGCCCTTGCCGGGCTCGCCGCCCAAGTCCGGCGCCATGCGCACGAAGATGCTCGTGCCCGAGCGGCGCTCCGAGACGAGCCCCGCGTCGCGCAGGAGGCGCAGGTGATTCGAGACGCGCGACTGGCTCATGCCGAGCGCGCGCGAGAGCTCGCCCACGGAGAGCTCGACCGAGCCGCACAGCGCGAGCATCCGCAGCCGCGTCGGGTCGGCGAGCGTCTTCAGCAGGTGGGTGAGGTCGGCGGCGGCGAGCACGAGAAGAACACTACATCATGACCTTGTGATGTTCAATCGGAGCGGCGGGGGTATCTGCTTGAGAAAGAGCGCGCCCCCGCGGCCGCCCAAGGACAACCGTGGGGGCGAGCGCGGGGGCGCGGTGGGTCGGGCGGACCGTGGCGCGGACGGAATCGTCCGCGTCGGCCGCGGAGGGCTCAGACGAGCTCGGCGAGGGCGACCTTCAGGATCTCGACCTCGAGGGTGCCGCTCGGCAGCTCGATCGTCGCGAGCTGGCCGGCGGTCTTGCCGAGCATGCCGCGCGCGAGCGGGGCCTTGTAGCTGATCGTGGCGTCGTCCTTGGCATCCCAAGGCCCGAGGATCGTCACCGTGTGGGTGTCCTTGGAGCGCATGTCGCGATACGTGACGACCGTGCCGGGGCAGGCGGTGTTGTCGGGGATGTTCGCGTTCTCGAGGAGCGCCGCCATGCGCAGCTCCTTGTCCATCTCGCTCGCCGCGTTCGTGAGCTGGCGCTGCTCCTCGATCGCCTGCTCCCACTCGGCGTTCTCCGAGAGGTCGCCGTAGGAGGCCGCCTTCGCGATCGCCTCGGCATTGGCGGGGATCTTCTTCTCCTTGAGCTCGTTGAGTTCCGCCTCGCGCTTCTGCAGGCCCGCGCGCGTAGTCCAGATCTTCTCTTCCATCCAGAAGGGAAGCTGCTCGGAGCGGAAGACATCGCCGCCCATGTCGAGCACGATGTCGGTGACCAAGCTGTCGAGGCGGTCGTCGACGCCGCGCTGGAGCATGGCGCGGATCGAGCGCAGGGCGGGGATGTCCGCGCCCGTGAGCATCGATTGCACCAAGGGCGGCTCGCCTTCGAGCAGCAGGTCGGAGAGGCGCTGCTGAGCGCGCGCCATGACCGAGTCGCCGACGCGCTCTTCCTGCAGGTAGACCGAGAGCTCGATCAGCGCCATCACGCGCTGCACGGGCGTGGGGAACTCGCCCTTGAGCTTGCCGCTCTCGGCGAGGCGCGCGAGCTCGGTGAGCACGAACGGCGCGACACGCGGACGCGCGAGCAGGCGCACGTACCACGACGCGAGGTCCGCGTCCTTCTTGGCCTTGCGCAGCTCGTCGATCAGCGGCTTCGCCATGCCGGGCGCGGCGTGGGGCAGGTGCGTGAGCGCCTGCTCGGCCCAGCTTTCGCCGTAGACCTCGCGCAGCAGCGCGACCGAGCGCTCCTGCTCGCGCGAGCCGGGCATCTTCTGGAGGAACGCCCACAGCGCGGGCGGCACGCGGGGGTCGCTCGGCGCGGCCTTTTCCGCGGCGTTCTTGAGGCGTTCGAGCAGCGGCGCGGGAGTGGCGGCGGGCGAGCCGTCGGCCTGCGGGAACTCGCGCAGCATCATCCACGCCGCGAGGCGCTGGTCGAGCGGCGCGGGGACCTTCTCGTCGTTGGCGAGCGACGCGATTTCTTGCAGGGCAGCCGCGCGGATGTCGGCCGCGAGGTCCTTGTTGCCGAGGAGGTCGCGCACGCGCGCGAGCGCTTCCTTCAGCGTGCGCGCTTGGCGCAGCTGGCGGCGCATCGCTTCGATCGGGTCCATCGCCCGGCGCAGGAGCTCGACCTCGCACTTCGCGATGTTGCCCGAGACGCGGTACATCGTGTCGTTCTCCGCGGCGAGGCGCGTCTTCTTCCACCAGTTCGACCACTTGGTGCCGTCGACGCCGATCTGGGCCAGCGCGTTGCGGATGGTCATGTTGCTCGCCTTGCCGCCGTAGCGCAGCAGCACGGCCTTCAAGATCTCGAGCGGCTCTTCCTTGAGGCGCTTCTCGAGGCCCTGCGGATCGAGCAGGCGCTGGGCGCGCAGGTCGGTCGCGGGCAGGCGCTCGAAGATCTCGACCGCGGTGCGCAGCGGGAAGCGGTCCTTCTTGCCCGAGGCGAAGTGGACGGTGATCTCCATCGTCGCGGCGCTGACGTCTTTGACTTCGCCGACGCCCCAGCCCGAGGCGTGGAAGACCACGACGCCCGGCTTGTAGGAGCGCATGTCGTCGAAGTAGACCCACGCCTTGCGCAGGTCGAGCGCCTCGCGCTTCAGACCCGACATGTCGCGGAACGCGGCCCACCATGCCTCGGCGCCGAAGGCCGCCTCGGTGTACTTGAGCAGCGGCTCCCCGAGCTCGCCCGGAGGCCCGCCGGCGCGCAGGGTCGCGCCCACGATGGCGGCCGCGTCCGCGGCACGGCCAGACTCGGCCAGCGACTCCGCGTGGATCTTGAGCGTCGGAATGCAGCGCGAGATGCGGCGCTTGGAGCCGATCACCTCGATCGCTTGGCAGAGCTCCTCGACCGGGCCCTTGGAGGCGATGAGCGCGGTCCAGGCATCATCGAACGCTTGCCAGTTCTCTTCGGTCGCGAGGATCGCGAGGCTCATCGGCGGGCTCCAGCTCTTGCGGTGCGGACGGATGGGAGGGTTGTCACGGCGCGTGAGCCCGCCCGCGGACGCTGGCGAACTTCGCTGCCGACGATGGCGCCCTCGCCGCGCCGAGGCGGGACGAGGGCGTCACGTGGCCCGGGAGCATAGGGGAGCGCCGACCCGATTGCACGGGTGGAGCGGCCTCCGCGGCTCGCGTGGCGCTAGTCGAGCGCGAGCAGGGCGCCCTTCAGGTAGCGCGAGCGGGCGAAATCGGGGCGCTGGGGGTGGTCGGGGCCGGCGCCCATGGCGCCGAGCAGCCGCAGGTCGCGTCCGGCGCGCCGCGCCGCTTGGAAGAGCATCCCGACGAACTGGTTTTCCTGCAGCAGGCCCGAGCAGGAGAAGCTCGCGACCAGCGCGCCGGGCTTCGCCACCGAGAAGGCGAGCGCGTTCAAGTCGAGGTACTTCTGCAGGCCCGAGTCGAAGGCCGTGCGCGAGCCGATCAGCTTGTGCGGGTCGACGATCACGAGGCCGGGGCGACCGGTCTCGCCGGTCAGGGTGCGCAGGTAGGGGAAGGCGTCGGAGTGGATGAAGTCGACCGAGAGGCGGTTGAGCGCCGCGGCGTCCTTTGCGCGCGAGAGCACGACCTCGTCGATGTCGACGCCTCGCACGGTGCGCGCGCCGTGGCGCGCGGCCTGCAGCGCGAAGCCGCCGGCGTTGCAGCAGATGTCGAGCACGTCGCGGCCTGCGGCGAGCTTCGCCACGGCGAGGCGGTTGTCGCGCTGGTCGCAGAACCAGCCCGTCTTGTGGCCCGCGCCGGGCCGCACCTCGTAGCGCAGGCCGTGCTCTTCGATCACGGTCTCGTCGTGCGCCTCGACCGCGGCGTCGAGCTCGCGCCGCGGGTAGTTCTCGGCATCGACTGCGCCGGGCGGGATGCGGTGTACGACCCTGCAGCCGGGGTAGAGCTGTTCGAGCGCCCACTGCACGTCCTCGCGCAGCTTCCAAAAGCCGAGCGCGTGGTGCTCGCACACGAGGATGTCGTTCATGCGATCGACGATCAGCCCCGGCAGGTCGTCGCCCTCGGCGTGGGCGATGCGGTAGACATTGGTGACGTCGGGGAGCTTGAGCACGCGACGGCGCAGCGTGTCCGCGTCCTTGAGGCGTCGCAGCAGGAACTCGCGGGGGCGATCGAGGTCGGTCTTGCGGCCGCGCGAGAGCCAGCGCAGGCGGATATCGGAGGCGGAGTTGAAGAGCGCGTGGCCGAGGAACCGGCCGCTCTCGTCCTCGACCTCGACCAGCTCGCCGTCCTCGATGGGCTCGGCGGGCAGGGCCACGTGGCGACCGTAGACCCACGGTCCGCTCGAGAGCTCGTCGGTCGCCAGCCGGACGACGCCTCGCCGCCCCTTCTCCGTACCTCGTGCGTTCATGGGCGGAGAGCGTACGGAGCTCTTGCGGTGCGGTCGAGCCGCGGCCCTTCCACCGCCGCCCGCTCGGTGCGAACATCCCTGCGATGTTCGCCACTCTGTTGCTCGTCGATCTCATCGCCCTCGTCGGGGGCAAGGTCCACACGCTCGTGCCCGGCTCGGTGCCGAGCGAGGTCACCCTGCTCATCGAGGAGGACCGCATCCGTGCCGTCGGAGCCGACGTCGCGATTCCGCCCGAGGCGCGGCGCGTCGAGGCCCGCGGTCTGCACGTGATCCCGGGCCTGATCGATGGCTTCGGCTACCACGACCCCGATCACGATCCGCTCTACGTCGCGGCCGGCGTGACGACGCTGCGCGATCACGGGAACGAGCTCGGGCGGATTTTTTCGGTGCGGGACCGCGCCGAGCGCGACCGCGCGCAGGGTCCGTGGCTCTCGATCGCCGGCGGCGTGCTCGATGGCAAGCCCCCGGCGACGGCTGCGGCGGTGGTCGTCGAGAACGAGGTCGCGGCGAAGGAGGCCGTGCACCATCTGTGGGAGGAGAAGATCGACTTCGTCGCGTTCCACTCCGGAGTGGGCGACGAAGCGTGGCGCGGTCTGTGCGCGATGGCCGCGGAGAAAGGCCTTGCGGTGTGGGGGCCGCGGCGCGCGAGCCAGAGCCTCGGCGAAGCGCTCGACGGCGGACAGCGCGGCTTCGTGTTTCTCGACGCGTTGCTGCCCAAGGGGCGCACGTGGGGCGAGGTCGAGCTCGCGGAGCTCGAGCCCGCGCTCACGCTGCTCGCGCAACGCGGCGCGCCGCTTGTTCCTGGGCTGCGCGGCTACTCGAGCGCGCTCGAGGACGATGGTGAGAACGCGCCGGTGCTCGCGCTCGTCGGGCCGCAGTACGAGTCCGTTTGGATCGGAGATCTGCTGCAGCGCCGCTCGGCACTGACACCTCAGGCGCGCAGCGCCGCGGGCTCCGTGATCGGCAAGCAGCGCTCGACGTTGGCTCTGGCGCAGCGCGCGGGCGTGCGGCTCGTTCCGGGGAGCGGTGCGCCGCATCCGTGGCTCACTCCGGGCGCTGGCCTCGTGCGCGAGCTTGGCGAGTGGCAGGCCGCGGGAGTTCCGGCGGCGGCGTGCTTGGACGCGGCGACGCGCGGCGCGGCAGACGCGCTCGGTCTCGCGCGCGAGCGCGGCACTCTCGAAGTCGGCAAGCTCGCGGACCTCGTGCTGCTGCGCGCCGACCCTGCGGCGGACATTCAGGCGCTCGCGGAAGTCGAGAGCGTGATCCTGCGCGGAAAGCTGCTCACGCGCGCGGACCTCGACACGCGACTCGACGCTCTTCGGCGCGAGAACGCGCGCAAGAAGGCGCTCGCGAACGCGCCGATCGAGGTCGAGGCGCCGAAGCTCCCCGAAGGCGACGTGCTGCTCACGTGCCGCTACGAGACGATCGCGGCCACGGGGCGCGTCGCGGCAGAGCGCATCGCGGTCGTGCGCGAGCTCGACGGTGTGATCACGCTCTGCGGACGGCGCAAGAGCTTGCCCACGGGCGGGAGCCCGGGCTCGGAGGTCGAGACGCGCCAGCGCATCGCGAAGAGCTCGCTCGACAGCTTCGAGGTCAAGGTGCGGAACTCCGGCCACGAGCTCGTCGTGCGCGGGCAGAGGGTCGCGGGGCAGTGGCGCGTCGAGCGCCGCTTCGACGGCGCGTTCGTCGACATCCAGAACGCACGCGAGTCGATCGCAGCGATCGACTGCGACAGCGCGACGACGTATCTCGCCATCGCCGCAACGCGCGCGCCGGGGCCGTTCCCCGTCGTGCGCTTCGACGAGGGGCTGCAGCTCGAGGTCGTGCGCTGGGACCTCGCGCTCGATGAGGACGGCGACCACGCGCTCAAGACTCCGACGGGCCTCAAGTTCGCGGGTTTCATGGAAAACGGTGCCGCAAAAGCGATCTTCGAGCAGGTCGGCGCGGCGCAGATCCAGACCACGCTGCAAGAGATCGACGCGCACGGGAGTGCGGGCTTGCCGCTGCCCGCAGACAAGCTCGAGCGCATGAAGAAGGCCGCTGCGGCGCCCGCGAAGGATGGAAGCAAGTAACCACGCCGCGACGAGCTTTCGCTCCGAGCACTGCCGCGACGTCGCGCTCGCGGCGAGCGGCGAGTTCGCGCCGCTTTCGATCGGGCCGCTGCGCGTCTGGCCGCCGGTCGTGCTCGCACCGATGGCGGGCGTGACGAACTATCCATTCCGCAAGCTCTGTCGGCGCTTCGGCGCGGGCCTGTTCGTCAGCGAGATGATCACCGCGCGCGGCTATCTCAACGGCAACCGCCGCACCGTGCTGCTCGCGAGCTCGCGCGAGGACGAGTCGCCGCGCTCCGTTCAGGTGTATTCGTCCGACCCGCGCGACGCCGGTGAGATGGTGGCGCGCCTCGTCGACGACGGCGTGCACCACGTCGACATCAACCTCGGCTGCCCCGTGCGGAAAGTGACCAGTCACGGCGGCGGTGCGGCGATTCCTGTGAAGCCGCGGCTGGTCGCGGCGCTCGCGAAAGCGATGGTCTCGAACGCGCGCGGCGTCCCCGTGACGATGAAGATGCGCAAGGGCATCGACGAGGACTTGCTCACCTACCGTGAGGCAGGGCGCGTCGCGCAGGAGGAGGGCGTCAGCGCGGTCGGCCTGCACGCGCGCACGGCGGCGCAGCTCTACTCCGGTGAAGCGGACTGGAGCGCGATCGGCGATCTGAAGTCGCGGCTCTCGATCCCGGTGCTCGGCAACGGCGACATCTGGGAGAGCTTCGACGCGCTGCGGATGATGCGCGAGACGGGCTGCGACGGAGTGATCGTCGGACGCGGCTGCCTCGGACGTCCGTGGCTGTTCCGCGAGCTCGCGCAGGCCTTCGACGGGCGCGAGCCCGAGCGTCCGCCGAATCTCGGAGAGGTGCGCGACATCCTGCTCGAGCATGCGCGCGAGCTGATCGAGTTCTTCGGCGAGCCGACGGCGATGCAGCAGATGCGCAAGTGGTGCGCCTGGTACACGAAGGGGTTCCGCAACTCGAGCCACCTGCGCGAGCGCCTGCAGCGTGTCTCCACCTACGACGAGCTCGTCGCGGGCCTCGTGGGGATCGACGAGGCCGAGTTCTTTCCGCCGGGTGCGCTGCGCGCGCACCGCGGCAAGAGCGGGCGCTCGCAGAAGGTCTCGCTGCCGCTCGGCTACCTCGACAACTTGGACGACGCGACTCCGCCGTGCGAGCTGTTCGACGCGGCCGAGGCCGAGGCGCTCGACGGCGGTTGACGCGTCGAACGGGGCCTGCCGGCGCGCCGAGTTTGGCCCTCAGGGCTTCTTGGGCGCGGGCGGCGCGGGGCGCTCCTTGCGCTCGAAGGCACCGCGTTGTTCGAGCAGGCGCACGAGCAACGCGCGGATGGCGAGCGCGTCAGCCGCCAACGTGGCTTGACGCGACTGCGTCGCGGCGAGGAGCTTGGGGTCGCCCGAGATGCGCGTGGAGCACTCGACGAGGAACTCGCTCCAACGCTCGGGCTTCGGCAGGAGCTTCGCCACCTCCGCGGGGGTCGAGGCGCAGGACTCCCACAGTCCATGGAAGCGCTCGATGCAGGTCGGGTAGGAGCCGGGGAGCTTGGGAGCGGATTCGAGGAAGGTGGCGGCGATGGCGCTGCGCAGCCCGCGATGGCGCTGAGCCGGCGTGAAGAGCTTGCCCACGGCATCGTAGAGCTCGTCGTGCTGCCGATCGGGAACCGGCGCAATCCACTTGTCGCGGATGCCGAGCAGCGTGTGCACGATGCCGAGCACATCGACGTCGGGCATCTCGATCTCCTCGCCCGAGGACCACGCATCGTAGAGCGTGATGCCGGGGTACACGTTGCCCGAGCGATCCGTGTAGGCGTGGTCGAACGCGGCGAGTGCCGCGCGCTGCGAGCCATCGTCGAGCGCCTGTTCGACCAGCGCGAGTGCCAAGTCGTGGCCGGGCGCGTAGCCCGCGAGCGCGTTGTCGAACACGCGCTGCACGTCGTCGGGAGCGCCGTAGCGCAGGACCTCTCCGCGGCCCCAGTCGTAGCGAAAGCTCGGGGCGAGTCCGCTCTTCGGCTTGCGACGCAGGATGCGCTCACGCGCCTTGCGGGCCGTGCTCGAGTCGGGCGCGAGCTCCTTGCGGGCGATGGGCTGCCCCGGGGCGTGCTCCTCGGGATCGAAGAACGGCGTGGGGGCTTCGCGCGGCAAGAGGCCCGGGTCCGCCTCGAGCAGCGTCCGCGCGTAGCGCACGAGGCGCAGCTGAAACGTGTCGAGCCACTCGAGCTCGGCGCGCAGCTCTTCGATGCAGTCGACCTGCTCGGCGTCGCTGAGCATCGAAAACGCACGGCGCGCGTCGGCCTCGCTGCGCTCGACGCGGGCGGGCGCTTCGGCGCCCTGCGAGAGTACGGGGGAGGCGTGGAGACCGAGGGAGAGCGCGAGCATCGCGAGCATGGCGACATTGTGGCGCGCGTCGGCCCGAAAATGCAGTTGGGCGGCCTCCGGAATACCGGAGACCGCCCCAAGGAACACCAAACCACATAACGAAGCGAGTGTCGTCGCTGCCCGACGCGCCCCTCCCGCGCGAGCGCGCGCGACGACCCGTCCCGTGGGTTACCGTCGCTCGCGCCCACAGGGCGTGCCGGACTGCTCGGACGAAGGAACGCTACCCCGCGGTTCGGGCGAGGTCGGAGCGAGCGGCGGAAAACGCTCTCGCTCGTGCCTTCGCTTCAGTCGGAGTGCGAAGGACTTTCCGCGCGGGATTCGCCGGAGTCGCGCGAACCGCCCCGGCCGCCCCGCCGACGGCCGCGGCGCCGCTTGCGCTTGCGCTCGAGCTCGACGACCTCGGGCGGCGCGGACTGGGCCTCGTTGGAGCGCTCGCGCCACGCTTCGTAGACATCCCAGCCCTGTCCCCATGCGCTGCAGCGGAGCCGGAAGAGCTCGAGCGCCTCGGGGAAGTCGGGGTCGCGTGCGAAGAGCAGCGGGCTGAAGCGCTTGGTCTGCGGCTGGGTGAAGCTGCGCTGCAGTGCGATCGCGCGCGCGGCCTTGAAGCCATCGCGCTTCGCGAGGCGGTACTCGACGGCGAACGGGTCGATGCGCTCGCTCGCCGCCTCCAGCACTTCGCGCGCGCTGCGCTCGCCGTGGTGCGTGCGAGGATCGAGGTCGACCTCGCGCTCGACGATGCGCAGGAACAGGGCGGCGACGCACACGGCCGACGAAGGCATGTGCTTCTCGTGAACGAGCGAGTCGAGCGCCTCGAGCAGGCGCCAGACGGAGTCGGCGCGGTCGTGGTCGGCGGGATCGGCGCTGTCGTGCGGGCCGATGTAGCGCTCGACCTCCGGCAGGATGACGCGCAGTGCGCCGCACTTGCGCATCATGCGCAGCGCACCGAGCGCCGTGCCGGAGCGCAGGAGGCGCAGGATCTCTTCCATGACGCGCGGCTTGGCCGAGCGCGCGAGGTCGGGCGCGTGCTCGACCATCGCGTCCCACGTCTCGTCGTCGATGCGGAACCCCAGCCGCGTGGCGAACTTCACCGCTCGCAGGATGCGCACGGGGTCTTCGGCCATGCGCACGTAGGGATCGCCGATCGTGCGCAGCACGCCGGCCTCGAGGTCCTCGAGACCGCCGACGTAGTCGAGGATCTCGCGCCGATACGGGTCGAGAAACAGCGCGTTGATCGTGAAGTCGCGGCGCTGCGCGTCTTCCTGCGCGGTGCCCCAGTTGTTGTCCTCGACGATCAGGAGGTCCTCGCCGGGCTCCTCGCTGCGCTCTGGCGCGCGGCGGAACGTCGCGGTCTCGACCACTTGCTCGCCGTAGCGCACGTGCACGAGCTTGAAGCGTCGACCGATGATGCGCCCGTTGTAGAAGAGCGCCTTCACGCCGCGCGGCGTCGCCGAGGTCGCGACGTCGTAGTCCTTGGGGCGGCGACCGAGCAGCAGGTCGCGCACGCAGCCGCCGACCAAGTAGGCTTCGTTGCCCTCGCGCTGGAGGCGGCTCACGACCCGCAGCGCGTTCTGGTCGAAGGCGTTGTGGGGCAGGTCCGTCGGGATGATCCGGGGACTTCGGGCTGCGCGCGGGCGCGGATCCGCAGGTTCGGGCATGGCGTGGGAGTGCGAGCGTGCGCTCGGTTTGGGGCGAACACTCTACAGGGCGGCGGGCTTCGCGAAGTGCCCGACCTGCGCTGTTGCCTCGCGGCCCGCGGGCGCCTACCCTAGTCCGCCCCGCGCAGGCCAGTAGCTCCTAACGGTTAGAGCGACTGATTCCAAATCAGTAGGTTCGGGGTTCGAATCCCTGCTGGCCTGCCATCTCCTCTCCAGCCTCCCGATGACCTTCGACGACGTCGGCAAGCGCCCCGCGGGCGAGGGGGCAGCGGAACCCGAGGAGCCCGGGGAGGGCGCGGATCGGGACGCTGCGCAGGCGCGCCCCAACGACGACGACCCCGACAACGTAGTCGCGCACGCGCAGACCCCGGTTCCGTCGCTCGACGAGCTGCGCGCCGCGCTCGACTGGGCCTTCGAGGGCGAGGAGATCGACTCTGCGCTCCTCGGGCGCTTCGCGGAGCACGCGCGTCTCGTGCTCGCCGGCAACCAGCGGCTCAACCTGACGGCGATCGTCGAGCCGCGCGAGGTCGCGGCCAAGCACTACCTCGACTCGTGGCGCGCGACACGGCTCCTGCCGCTCGGCGGTCGCTCGCTGCTCGACCTCGGAACCGGCGGCGGATTCCCGGGCATGCCCGTCGCGATCGCCGAGCCTCAGGCGCGCGTCGTGCTCCTCGACTCGCGCGCGAAGCGCGTCGAGTTCGTGAAGGAGACGATCGCGGCGCTCGGCCTGCGCAACGCGAGCGCGGTGGCGGAGCGTGCGGAGGACCACCTCGCGCGCAACAAGTACGACATCGTGCTCGTGCGTGCGGTGAGCTCGGTGCGCGAGAACGTGCGGCTTCTGCGCAAGGTGCGCCACTCGCACAAGGACCTCGTGATGCTGAAGGGTCCGTCGTGGTCGCGCGAGGCGCGCGCGGCGGAACGCGAGGCGGAGCGGCTCGGCTTCCGGCTCGACACGGTGTGGGAACACAAGCTTCCCGGCGAGATGGGGGAGCGTGCCTTCCTCGTGTATCGCGCGCCCGGCGGGCACGGCAACTGAGCGGAGCGCGCCGTGCCGACTTGGCTGCTCGTCACGCTCGGTGGGATCGCGGTCCTCGCGCTCGCCGTGGTCGTCGCCGCGATCTTGGCCTACCCGCGCGACAACTCGTTTTGAGAGCAGGAACTGCTCGCGCTCGCAGTGGATCGCTCGGGTGACTTCAGCGCCCGAGATCGATGTCGAGCCAGCGCAGAACCTGCGCGGCGAGGAAGCCGAGGGCGAGCACGATCGCGACCATCAGCGCGCTCCACTTCGCGAAGGCGAGAAGCGAAGTGTCCTGCGGCGCGCGCGGCTTGGGCGCAGCCTCGTTCGCGGGCTGGGTTTCGTCCGGAGCTTGTTCCGTTCCCATCGCGTCTCAAGACCTCCGAGGCTCTGCAGCGGGCGGCGAGGAGCGGGGAGGGGTGGTGCCTGGGACGGGAGTCGAACCCGTATGCCCGTTTAAAGGCGCTAGGACCTGAACCTAGTGCGTCTGCCAATTCCGCCACCCAGGCAGGGTGAAGGGCCGGAGAAGGTACGGAGCGCTGCGGGCGGCGTCAACCCTCGGGTCCTCTCCGACGCGGCTGTGCGCTGGAGGCGCTCGCATTCGGGGCTATGCTCCCTCGCGACATCCATGGCGGACACCCCAGACAAGGCCGAGCGTCGGCTGCTCGCCGAAAATCGGCGCGCTCGGCACGACTTCGAGCTACTCGAGGTCCTCGAGTGCGGCATCGAGCTGCGCGGCACCGAGGTGAAGAGCCTGCGGCAGGGGCGCGCGTCGATCGCGGAGAGCTTCGCGCTCCTGCGCGACGGCGAGCTGTGGCTCATCCAGGCGCACGTCCCCGAGTACTCCCACGGCAACATTCAAAACCACCTGCCGACACGTGATCGGCGGCTGCTCGTCCACAAGCGCGAGCTGCGTCGCTGGGACGAGGCCGTGCGCGAGAAGGGCATCACGATCGTGCCGCTCGCGCTCTACTTCTTGGGCTCGCGCGTCAAGGTGCAGGTCGCGCTCGCGAAGGGGCGCAAGCTGCACGACAAGCGCGAGCGCGAGCGCGAAAAGTCGGACCAACGCGACATCGACCGCGCCATGTCGCGTCGGCGCTAGTGGGGCGGGCTCCTTCGGGGGCTTTTGTTCCTCGCGAGGTGTGCTAGGCTTCCCTCACTTGGGGGCGCACTGGTTTCGACCGGTTTGCGTGCGCTTCAGGTCGCGTGTCGGGGATCTCGAGTCATCCCGTAAAATCCTCTCGGGAACGGCATAACCTGCCAATGATTACGCTCTCGCTGCCTAAGAACTAGGCCAGCCGTCCTCCGCAGAGTGCCTGCGGCTGCGGAAGGACGACACCAGCAGGCTGGTCGGGTCGGCTCACCGTCGAGCACGCCCCGGCGAGACCGATCGACGGCGGTCCCTCGGAAGCCTGCCCATGGGCGTCCGGAGGACGGCACAAACCACGGGCTACACACGTAGACGCCGGTCGCGGATGGATTCCGGGACGCGGGTTCGACTCCCGCCGCCTCCACCACCTCTCACCGTTCGCTCGCGCCATCGGCGCGGCGCGCGGCGCCCGTGCCGAGCAGGGGCCGCAGCGGGCCGCGCGTCGTGGCGGACTGTTCCGTCGCAGCCGCGTTTCGCCACACTTTTGCGCGTCCTGCGGGCTTCCTGCTTGCCGCTCGGCGCCGGGCTTTCCAATCTGTGCGTCGCGCGGGGCTTCGGACAGCGACGCGCGAGGAGCCCAACCCCGCCGTGGCCGTCGATCTCGATCTCCTGTGCGTCAACACCCTGCGGACCGTGTCCATCGACGCGATCCAGAAGGCGAACTCGGGCCATCCGGGGTTGCCGCTCGGTGCGGCGCCGATGGCCTTCGCGCTGTGGCAGCGCCACCTCGTGCACGATCCCGCGGACGCGCGCTGGCCCGACCGCGATCGCTTCGTCTTGAGCGCGGGCCATGGCAGCGCACTCCTCTACTCGCTCTTGCATCTCTACGGCTACGGACTGTCGCTCGACGACTTGAAGAGCTTCCGTCAGTGGCACAGCCGTACGCCGGGGCACCCTGAGAACTTTGCGACGAGCGGCGTCGAAGCCACTACCGGGCCGCTCGGGCAGGGAGCGGCGAACTCGGTCGGCATGGCGCTCGCGGAGCGCTCGCTCGCGGCGCGCTTCAACCAGCCCGGTCACACCATCGTCGATCACCACACCTACGCGCTGCTCGGCGACGGCTGCATGATGGAAGGCGTCGTGTACGAGGCCGCGTCGCTCGCGGGTCAGCACCGCCTCGGCAAGCTCACGTGGCTCTACGACGCCAACGACGTGTCGCTCGACGGTCCGACGTCGCTCAGCTTCGACGTCGAGGACGTGGCGGCGCGCTTCGTCGCGCAGGGCTGGCACGTGCAGCTGGTGCAGGACGGCAATCGCGACCTCGCAGCGCTCGAGCGCGCGCTCGCAGCGGCCCGTGCAGAGGGGCAGAAGCCGTCGTTGATCGTCGTCAAGACGACGATCGGCTTCGGCAGTCCCGCGAAGCAGGGGACGAGCGAGGCGCACGGATCACCGCTCGGCGCCGACGAGGTCGCCAAGGTGAAGCTCGCCTTTGGCTTCGACCCCGCAGCTTCGTTCGTCGTTCCCGACGCCGCGCGAGCGCACGCGGCCCAAGCGGCTCAGCGCGGCGCCAAGGCGCGCGCGGCGTGGAGCGAGCGCTTCGCGGCCTATCGCGCCGCGTACCCCGAGCTCGCGGCGGAGTTCGAGCGCCGCATGGCGGGGGAGCTGCCCTCGGATTTCTCTGCGCGTTGCGCCAGCGAATTGCCGCAGTGGGATGCGGGCGCGGGGCTCGCGACGCGCGATGCCGGAGGCAAGGTGCTCGCGGCGCTCGCGGGCCTCGTTCCCGAGCTCGTCGGCGGAGACGCGGACCTCTCTTGTTCGACGAAGACCTCGATCGCCGGCGGCAAGTCGTTCTCGCCTGCAGAGCCTTCGGGTCGCAACGTCCACTACGGCGTGCGCGAGCACGCGATGGGCTCGATCGCCAACGGCATGCTCTACCACGGCGGCGTGCGGCCGTTCGTGTCGACCTTCTTCGTGTTCAGCGACTACATGCGCCCCGCGGTGCGGCTCGCTGCGCTGTGTGGCTTGCCCGCGATCTACGTCTGGACGCACGACTCGGTCGCCGTCGGCGAGGACGGTCCGACGCACCAGCCGGTCGAGCACCTCGCAGCGCTGCGCGCGATGCCCAGACTGCGCGTGGTCCGGCCTTGCGACGCCAACGAGACAGCGCACGCGTGGCGCCTTGCGCTCGAGATCGACGACGCTCCGGTGGCGCTCGTGCTGTCGCGCCAGAAGCTGCCCGTGCTGCCCGGGACGCGCGAGAAGGCGCGCGAAGGCGTCGCGCGCGGCGCGTACGTGCTCGCGGACAGCGTGGGCGTGCCCGAGGTCGTGTTCCTCGCGACGGGCAGCGAGGTCTCGCTCGCGCTCGACGCGCACCGCCGCCTCGAGGGCGAGGGGCGCCGCTCGCGCGTCGTCTCGATGCCGTGCATGTCGACGTTCGCTGCGCAGGACGCGAGCTATCGCGACGCGGTGCTCCCCCCCGCGTGTCGTGCGCGCGTGGCGGTCGAGGCGGGCGTGAGCTTTGGCTGGGAGCGCTGGGTCGGCGAGCGGGGCCTCGTCCTCGCGATCGATCGCTACGGCGCTTCGGCGCCCGGCGAGAAGGTGCTCGCAGAGTACGGGTTCACGGTGGAAGGCGTGCTCGCTGCGGCGCGGCGGGCGATGGCGTGAGTTCGACCGAGATGCTGCGCCTTCTCCGCAACACTCGCACGATCGCGGCGCTCGGAGCGCTCGCGCTGGCGAGCTGCACCTCGCTCGGTGCGAGCGTCGACAACCTCGAGTCGCTCCATCCGACGGAGGGGCGCCACGCCTACGTCGCGAGCATCCAAAACCACATGTCGTGGACGATGCGCAACATCGGCGCGACGCTCCTCGGACGCTTCGGAAAGGAAGTTGAGCTCGCGCCGGCGGGGCCCGTCGAGGATCCGGTCGAGACCTGCGTCGCGGAGCTCCAGAAGCTCGCGAGCCTCGACTCCGACGATCCCGCGACGGGCTCGACGCAGGTCGAGTTCTTCGCGCGCACTGCGGCCTACGATCCGTGGTGTCTGTCGCGCGAGACGGCGGTGCTCGAATTGGGGCGGGCCGGTACGCGGCTCGGCTTTCCTGCGAACTCGCCCGACGTCCGCGCTGCGGTGATCTCGGACTCCGAGGCCTCTGCGGCCCTCGCGGCCTTGGTCGCGGTCGCCAAGCCCGCGTTCGAGGAGCCGAGCGACGAGCATCGCGCGGCCTTCGAAGCCGAGTGTCGGCGCATGGCGGGACTTCCGCTCGACTTCGACTCGGGGCTGCGGGTGATCCACGGCGTGAACGTGCTCCTGCGCGCGGCTTCGAAGCGTGACACGCGCGTCGAGCCGCTCCGTCCGCTCGCGCTCGCGTTGCAGCGGCGCCTCGTCGCGCAGGCGATCGAGCTCGCGTTGATGGATGCCGTGCCGGCGGTGGCGGTGGGTGGTTCGGAGCCCGGCTGGCCCAACGACCGCGTTCAGGCCGCGGCCGTGCGCGCGGCCGTTGCGATCGGCGGCTCGGCGAAGCTCGGCGAACTGCTCACGCGCAATCCCTTCGCCGGCCTCGGCGGCGAGCGCCTCGTCGCTGCGCTCGAGTGCGTCGCCGCGCTCGGGCTGCCGGATGCGCCCGCGGGCGAGCGCGGTGCAGAACTGCGTGCCCAGTGGGCTTCGGCGATCTACCAAACTGCGGTCGAGCATCCCGACGGGCACGTGCGGCTCGCGGCGATGAAGGCGCTCGGCACGATGTCGGGGCGCGGGCTCGCGTCGCTGCAAGAGGTCGAGTGGCAGCGCTGGTGGCAGTCGGAGGGTGCGGAGCAGTTCCGCGCGGGCCCTCCCGCGGAAAAGGCGCAGGGCTCGTGAGCGACGCCGCACCGTCCAAGCCGCGTCGCCCGTGGCTCACCGCCCTCAAGCTCGCCCTCGCGGCGGCCATTCTGTTCTTGGTCGGCCGCAACGTGCCCTGGCGCGACCAGCTCAACTATCGCAGCGGTGACGTCGAGCGCAGCTACGCGGGCGACATCGAGGGGGACTGGAAGAGCGAGCGCATCGCGTTCGTCTTCACGGCGCCGCAGCCGCGCAGCGAGCTGCCCGGCGCGTGGCTCGCGCCGGACGCGCAGAACACGATCTCGTCGGTCGAGGTCTCGCGCAGCGCGGAGACCGCGTGGCAGCCGGGCCTGCCGCGCGTGTTCCTCGAGGTGGATCCCGCGGGACTCTGGGTGGCGCTCGCGCTCGCTGCGGCGGGCATTCTCGCGACGAGCCTGCGCTGGTGGCGCTTGCTCGGCGCTGCGGGGTGCCCGACCGGATTCTTCGAGGCCTTCCGCCTCACGAACATCGGCTTCTTCTTCAACATCGTCGTGCCCGGTCTCACGGGTGGTGACGTGGTCAAGGCGGTGATGGTCGCGCGGCGCCATCCGGAGCGGAAGGCCGCCGCTGCGATCAGCGTGCTCGTCGACCGGCTGATCGGAGTGTTCGTCCTCGCGGCGCTCGGCGCGATCACGATCGTGGCGCAGGGGGATCGTTTCGCCTCGCTGCGCACGCCCATCCTCGTCGGACTCGGCTTCGCGGTGCTCGGCGTGCTCGGCTACACGAACGCGGGGCTGCGCCGCCTGATCGGCTTCGAGCGTCTGCTCGCGCGCCTCCCGATGGCCGGGATGTTCCGTCAGATCGACGAGGCGATCACGATCTACTCACGGCGGCCGGGGGAGTTCGCGCTTGCGCTGCTCTTCTCGCTCTTCAACCAAGCCTGCGTGATCGCGGCGATCAGCACGCTCGGCGCGTCGTTCGGCGAGCGCGCGCTCGGTGTCTTGCAGTACGTCGTCGTCGCGTCGCTCGGCAACATCGCCGCGGCCGTGCCACTCACTCCAGGTGGCGTCGGAGTCACCGAGGTTGTCTACGGGCAGCTCTTCGAGATGCAGGGCGGCGCGCTCCTGCTCGGCATCGCGACGAGCCTCGCTTGGCGCGTGTGCATGATCACCATCGGCCTCCTCGGCGGATTGTTCCTCTTGCTGCCCGGCTCGCGTCTCCCCGACGAGCCCGCGCCTCCGCCGACTTCGAATCCCCGCAGTCCCCAAGAATCCTAGAGCCCATCAGAGACTCGACATGTCGCTCCTCGTCATCGGAACCCTCGCCTACGACACCATCGAGACGCCCTACGCACGCCGCGAGAACGTGCTCGGCGGATCGGCGGTGTATTTCTCCGTCTCGGCCTCGAACTTTGGCGCGGTGCGCTTGGTCGGCGTGGTCGGCGGCGACTTCGAGAAGAAGGACCTCGAGCTGATGAGCGCGCGCGGCGTGGACACCCGCGGCGTCGAAAAGGTCGCCGACGGCAAGAGCTTCCGCTGGGCAGGTCGCTACGAGGCCGACTGGAACACGCGCACGACGCTGGAGACGCAGCTCAACGTCTTCGAGCACTTCGACCCCAAGGTTCCCAAGGCATTCCGCGACTCGCGCTACGTGTTCCTCGCCAATGCCGAGCCCAAGGTGCAGCTGCGCGCGCTCGAGCAGTGCACGCAGCCGGAGTTCGTCGTCGCCGACACGATGAACCTGTGGATCGAGATCCGGCGCGACGAGCTGCTCGAGGTCTTGCGGCGCGTCGACGGGATCGTCCTCAACGACGAGGAGGCGCGCATGCTGACCGGCGAGCGCAGCCTGATCAAAGCGGCGGCGAAGGTGCGCGAGCTCGGCCCGCGCTACGTGATCTTGAAGAAGGGCGAGCACGGCGCGTTCCTCGTCGGCGAGAACGTGCGCTATGCGCTTCCGGCCTACCCGGTCGATCAGGTCCTGGACCCGACGGGCGCGGGCGACTGCTTCGCGGGCGGGTTCATGGGCTATCTGGCCGCGGCCGACTGCGTCGAGCCCGCGACGATGCGCCGCGCGATGCTCTACGGCACGGTCACGGCCTCGTTCTGCGTGCAGGGCTTCGGCGTCGAGGTGCTCGACAGCAAGCGCCGCACGCACCTCGAGTCGCGCTTCAACGAGCTCCTCGAGTTCGTGACGCTCTGAGCGGTTTTCGGCGTTTTCCCCGCGACGCCGGGGCGCGCCGATCGACGGGCGGTTGGGGAGACCGGGCGGAGTCACAAAAAAATCCGCCTTGGCCCTTGGCCGGGGGCCCTGCGGGGCCTAACCTCGGCCCCTAACATCAGCCCAATGAACGGCCCTGGCGGCCCCGTGAAGGGGGGCCGGGACCCCAAGTGGCAAGGCGCCGAGACGGGGGCGTCCGCCACGCTTCGACACCCGCCGTCCCTGACCGGACGGTCCACCCCGAGGAGACAGTCCCATGAATCCCCAGATGAACACCAAGGACAGCAGCGCGAACGACAAGTCCAACGCGGACAAGCTCACCCCGGCGGAGCGCGAGAAGCAGAAGAACCTCGCCTCGGCCCTCGCCGACATCGAGAAGAGCTACGGCAAGGGCGCGATCATGCGCCTCGGCGACAAGGGCGCCCTGAACGAGGTGCGGGGCCTGCTGACCGGTGCGCTCTCGCTCGACCTCGCCCTCGGCGGCAAGGGCCTGCCCAAGGGCCGCATCGTCGAGATCTTCGGACCTGAGTCCTCGGGCAAGACGACGCTCACGCTCCAGGTGATCGCGAGCTGCCAGAAGGAGGGCGGCGTGTGCGCTTTCGTCGACGCGGAGCACGCGCTCGATCCCGCCTACGCCCGCAAGCTCGGCGTCAAGCTCGACGACCTCCTCGTCAGCCAGCCCGACACCGGCGAGCAGGCGTTGGAGATCGTCGAGGCCCTCGTACGCTCCAACGCGGTCGACGTGGTGGTCATCGACTCGGTCGCGGCCCTCGTTCCGCGCGCGGAAATCGAAGGCGAGATGGGGGACAGCTTCGTCGGACTGCAGGCGCGCCTGATGAGCCAGGCGCTGCGCAAGCTGACGGCGGCGATCTCGCGCTCGGACTGTCTCGTGATCTTCATCAACCAGATCCGCGAGAAGATCGGCGTGATGTTCGGCAGCCCCGAGACCACGACCGGTGGCCGCGCGCTCAAGTTCTACTCGTCCGTGCGCCTCGACATTCGCCGCATCGGCCAGCTCAAGGAGGGCGAAGACGTCGTCGGCAGCCGCGTGAAGGTCACCGTCGTCAAGAACAAGATCGCGCCGCCCTTCCGCAAGGTCGAGTTCGACATCATGTTCGATCGCGGCATCAGCTACGAGGGCGACCTGCTCGACTTGGGTCTGCTGCACGGCCTGATCCTCAAGTCGGGCACGTGGCTCTCCTTCAAGCACCCCAAGGAAGGCGAGGTTCGCCTCGGTCAGGGCCGCGAGAAGGCGCGCGCGCTCTTGATCGACAACCCCGAGCTCGCCAAGGAGATCGACACGCAGCTGCGCTCGAAGCTCGCGGGCAAGGACAACCTCAACTTGACCAGCGGCGGCTCGACGGCCGCAGACGACGACGAACTCAAGCCGGCCCCGGCGGCCGGTGCCGCGCGCACCGGCGCGGTCGCGACTCCTGCGAAGCCTGCCAAGGTCTGACGAGGCCTTTCGAGGCAGGAGATTCCCCGTGCACTCCCGTGCGCGGCTCCGGGCAGCGGAATGCTGCTCGGGGCCGCGCGCGCCGTTACACTCCCGCGCTTCCAACGAGCCCAGCACAGCCATGAACCAAGCCTCCCAAAAGACCGCGGCGCAGGTGCGTCAGGAGTACATCGACTTCTTCGTCGCCCGCGGGCACCGCTTCGTGCCGTCGAGCCCCGTGGTCCCCAACGACGACCCGACCCTGCTCTTCACCAACGCGGGGATGAACCAGTTCAAGGACGTGTTCCTCGGCACGGGGCGGCGCGACTACTCGCGCGCGGTGAACTCCCAGAAGTGCATCCGCGTGTCGGGCAAGCACAACGACCTCGAGGAGGTGGGGCTCGATACCTACCACCACACGTTCTTCGAGATGCTCGGCAACTGGTCCTTCGGCGACTACTTCAAGAAGGACGCGATCACGTGGTCGTGGCAGCTGCTGACGGAAGTCTGGGGGCTCCCCAAGGATCGTCTGTGGGTCACGGTCTTCGGCGGCGACGAGAAGGACAAGCTGCCCGCCGACGAGGAAGCCGAGCGGCTGTGGCGCGAGTGCACGGACATCGATCCCACGCACATCCTGCGCTTCGGTCGCAAGGACAACTTCTGGGAGATGGGGGAGACCGGGCCCTGCGGTCCGTGCACGGAAATCCACATCGACCGCGGCGGTCCGGGCAGTGACCCCCGCGACGGGGCGAATCGCGCCATCGGCGTCAACGCCGGCAACGAGCGCTTCATGGAGCTGTGGAACAACGTGTTCATGCAGTTCAATCGCCTCGACAACGGCAGCCTCGCGGAGCTGCCGGCGAAGAGCGTCGACACCGGCATGGGCTTCGAGCGCGTGCTCGCCGTCATGCAGGGCAAGAAGTCGAACTACGACAGCGACCTGTTCCAGCCGCTGTTCCGCCGCATGGAGGTGCTCACGGGGTTGCGCTACGGGAAGGACGAGTCCACGGACATCGCCTTCCGCGTGTGTGCCGACCACATCCGCGCCTTGTCTGCGGCCATCGCCGACGGCGCGCTTCCTTCGAACGAAGGTCGCGGCTACGTGCTGCGCCGACTGCTGCGTCGCGCGTCGCGCTTCGGTCGCCAGCGGCTCGGCATGCGCCAGCCGTTCCTCTTCGACGTCGTGCCGACGGTGGCCGAGGTGCTCGGCCCGGCCTTCCCGGAGATCGTGACGCGCTGTGAGCACATCCGCGGGCTGGTCAAGTCCGAGGAAGAGTCCTTTGGCGTCACGCTCGATCGCGGGCTCGTGCTGTTCGATCAGCTGGCCAAGCGCGTCGAGTCCGCGGGCAGCAAGCGGCTGCCTGGCGCCGAGGCCTACGATCTCTACGCGACCTACGGCTTCCCGCAGGACTTGGTCGAGCAAATGGCGCGCGAGCGCCAGTGGGAGCTCGATCGCGAGGGCTGGAACGCCGCCGAGGAGAAGCACCGCAACGCCAGCCGCGCGGAGGGCACGTTCAAGCAGCTCCTCAGCGCCGAGCAGCTCTCGGGCCTGCCGCGCACGGAGTCGACCTGCCATGCGACCGACGCGAGTGCGCACGCGCTCTCGACCAAGGTCGTCAAGCTGTTCCAGAACTCTGGGCAGAAGGACCGGCTCGTGCTCGAGCGCTCGCCTTTCTATGCCGAGAGCGGCGGACAAGTCGGCGACAGCGGCACGATCGCAGCCCGCGGTGGAGCGTTCCGTTTCACCGTCGAAGACACCCAGAAGATGGGGGCCGTGATCGTGCACGTCGGCAAGGCCGAGGGCAGCGCGAGCGCAGGCCTCGAGGTCGACGCATCGGTGAATGAAGCGCGCCGCGAGCGCATCCGCAAGAACCACACGGCGACGCACTTGATGCACAAGGCGCTCAAGGAGGTGCTCGGCGCTCACGTCGCGCAGCAGGGTTCGTACGTCGGGCCCGATCGACTGCGCTTCGACTTCTCGCACGGCAAGGCGCTGTCTTCGGAGGACATCGAGGCGATCGAGACGCGCGTCAGCGAGCGTGTCTGGAACAACGCGCCCGTCGTCACGACGATCGAGCAGCTCGACGCCGCCAAAGCGCGCGGCGTCGTCGCGATGTTCGGTGAGAAGTACGAGGAGCGCGTCCGCGTGCTCGACGTCGGCGGATGGTCGATGGAGCTGTGCGGCGGCACGCACGTTCGCGCGGCCGGCGACATCGGCCCCTTTGCGATTCTCTCCGAGCGTGCGGTCGCCGCGGGCGTGCGTCGCATCGAAGCGGTGACGGGCCCCGAGGCCGTCGCATGGATGCAGTCGCAGCGCCGCGCGCTCGTCTCCGCCGCGCGCACGCTGAAGTCGGCGCCGGAAGAGGTCACCGCGCGCATCGAGCTCCTGCAGGCCCAGCTCAAGGACGCGAAGAAGGCCGTCGCGCAGGCGAGCAAGGCGGATGTCGGCTCGGCGTTCGACGCCCTCAAGGCGCGCGCCGTTGTCCGTTCGGGCGTCACCTGCTTGGTGGCGGACCTCGCCGACCTCGACGGGGAAGGCGTGCGCGAGCTCGGCGATCGCGCCAAGAGCCTCTCCAAGGATCTCGCGCTCGTGCTCCTCGGTCGTCAGGAGGGCCGCGTGCCGTTCCTGATCGCGTTCGAGGGCTCGGCACTCGCCAAGGGACTCAAGGCCGGTGAGCTCGCGAAGGAGTTTGCCGCGCACCTCGGCGGGGGCGGAGGCGGGCGTCCCAACGTGGCGCAGGGCCAAGGACTCAAGGCCGACGGGGTGGCTGCCGCCCTAGCTGCGGCCGAGGCCTACGTCGCCAAGCTCGGCTGACCCGCTCCGCAGAGCGGCTCGAAGGCCCCCAGGCCCGTGCTGGGGGCCGCGCGGGCCCTCGCGTTGACACCGGGCGCGACCCTCAGTACCTTCCTACGCCCTCATGAGAACCGAGGACGGTGTCCTTGTGACCCCGTCCCCTTCGTAACGAACGACCGCCATGCCGAACCCGAAGCGCCGCCACTCCAATCACCGCTCCCGCATCCGCCGCTCGCACCACGCGATCAAGGTCGGCGCGACGAACCACTGCCCGCGCTGCAGTGCGGCGGTGCGCACCCACCGCGTGTGCGACAACTGCGGCTACTACGCCTTCGCCAAGGGCGCGGACAAGAAGGGTACGGAAGTCTTCCAGAAGGAAGAGTTCTAAGCTCTGCCCGGTCCGCTCCGGACGAGCTCCCGACGAGGAGCTCGCGCTGATTCGTCCCACCAGTTTCACACCTCTGTAAGGAGCGCGCCATCATGGCTGCACGGATCGCTCTCGACGTGATGGGGGGTGACCAAGCCCCCGACGCCACCCTGCGCGGGGCGCTGTTCGCCTGCGCCGCGGACAATCCGCGCCGGCTCGCGCCGGAGCGCGTGCTGCTCGTCGGCGACGAGGCGGTGATCCGATCCAAGCTGGCCGAGCTCGGCTGCACGCATTCGTTCCCGATCCAGCACGCTTCGCAGGTGATCGGGATGGCGGAGGATCCGGCGACTTCGCTGCGCTCCAAGCGCGATTCCTCGATCATGGTCTGCGTGGGCGCCGTGAAGAAGGGTGCCGCGAGCGGCATCGTCAGCATGGGCAACACCGGCGCCGTGGTCGGCGCCTCGACGCTCGGCCTCGGCACGCTCGAAGGTGTGCGTCGCCCCGCGATCTCGGTCACGCTCAACATGACCGGCAAGCCGGTCACGATCCTCGACATGGGGGCCAATCGCGAAGCGAAGCCCCAAGACCTCGTGCAGTTCGCATCGATGGGCGCGGTCTACATGCGCGACTGCCTCGGCGTGGAGTCGCCGCGGGTCGGCCTGCTCAACATCGGCAGCGAACCGACCAAGGGCACCGATCTCTTGAAGGAGACCTACCCGCTGCTCGAGGCCCAGAAGGAGCGGCTGAACTTCATCGGCAACGTCGAGCCCAACGACTTGTTCCACGGCGAGGTCGACGTCGTCGTCACCGACGGGTTCACCGGGAACATCGTGCTCAAGCTGATGGAGGGATTTTCGGCTTTCATGCTGCAGGCGATGCTCAAGGAGCTCGCCGCCCATCAGGCCGCTTGGGCCAAGGAAGCGCTCGGAAACCTCCGCAAGCGCGTCGACTACGCCGAGTACGGCGGGGCGCTCCTGCTCGGCCTCAACGGTGTCGTGATCAAGGGCCACGGGCGCTCGGATGCGACCGCGGTCGCCAACGCGCTCGCCGTCGCCGCTCGCACGGTCGACTCCGGCATCAACCAGCACATCATCGAGGGCCTGCGCGCTCCCGTGGCCTAGGCTCGGCTCGCTGACCGCGCCTTTCGGGCTGGGTCGCGGCCTGTGCCGTCGCTAGACTCGATCCACCGCGGCGGATGCTTCCGTCGCCGAACTCCCGCCCCCTCCCAAGTCCCACACGATGACCTCACGCGTAGCGGTCGGAATCGCCGGAACGGGCTCCTATGCCCCGCCGGTGGTCATGACCAACCACGACTTCGAGAAGCTGGTCGACACCTCGGACGAGTGGATCGTCCAGCGCACGGGGATCAAGGAACGGCACTTCGCCGAGGCCCACCAAGCCACGAGCGACCTGTGCCTCGAGGCGGCGAAGCAGGCCTTGGACGCGGCGAAGACCAAGCCCGAGGAGCTCGACCTCATCGTGCTCGGCACGATCAGCCCAGACTTCATGCTGCCCTCTTGCGCGGCGATCCTCCAAAGTCGCCTCGGCGCGGTGAACGCGGGCGCGTTCGACGTCAACGCCGCCTGCACGGGCTTCCTCACCGCGCTTCACACCGGCGAGAGCTTCATCGCCGCTGGGCGCGCGCGCCGCGTGCTGGTGCTCGGGGCCGAGTGCCTCTCGCGCTACCTGAACATGAAGGACCGCGCCTCCTGCATCCTCTTCGGAGACGGTGCGGGTGCGATGGTGCTCGCCCCGCACGCGGAGACGGGCCGCGGCGAGATTCTGCGCTCGACCTTGGGCGCCGATGGTTCGGGCTACGAGTTCATCCACATGCGCGGCGGCGGCTCGCGCATGCCTCCGACGCACGAGAGCGTCGACCGCGGCGATCACTACATCACGATGCGCGGGCGAGAGGTGTTCCGCTTCGCTGTCACGCGCATGTCGGACCTGATCGCGCAGATGAGCGAAGGTTTTCCGCGCGAAGAGGTCTGCCTCGTCGTTCCGCACCAAGTGAACGCGCGCATCATCGAAGCGGCGCTCGAGCGGCTCGACTGGCCGATGGACAAGTGCTTCGTGAACATCCAGAAGTACGGCAACACGTCGGCTGCGACGGTGCCGATGGCCTTCCACGAAGCGCTCGAAGAAGGGCGCATCGAGAAGGGCAAGCTGGTGGTCTTCTGCGCCTTCGGTGCGGGCCTCACGTGGGGCGGCACCCTGCTGCGCTGGTGAGAGTTCGGGCCGGAGCTTCCACGAGGAGTCGAGCGCGATGAGCGAAGCCGTTCTGTTCCCCGGTCAGGGCGCCCAGTTCGCTGGAATGGGCAAGGACTGGTGCGAGGCCTTCCCGACCGCCAAGGCGACCTTCGCCGAGGCGAGCGCGGTGCTGGGATTCTCCCTAGAAGACGCTTGCTGGAACCGTGGCGATGAGGTGAACCGCACCGACATCGCCCAGCCGGGCATTCTCGTGACGAGCGTCGCGGTGCTGCGTGTTCTGATCGAGCGCGGGCTCGACCCTCGCGCTGCGCGCATGACGGCGGGCCTCTCGCTCGGCGAGTACACCGCCCTCTGGTTTGCGGGTTCGCTCGAATTCGCGGACGCCGTGCGTCTCGTACGTCTGCGCGGAGAGGCGATGCAGCGCGCGAGCGAGCTCGTGAAGAGCGGCATGGTCTCGCTGATGGGGGCCACGGAGGAGCAGGCTCGCTCGGTCGCCGCCGCGGGCGCGACGAAGGGCATTTGCTCGGTCGCGAACCTCAACGCTCCGGGACAGATCATCGTCAGCGGCGAGCTCGCGGCGCTCGATCACCTCGAGGCGGTCGCCAAGGACCACGGAATCCGCCGCACGCGTCGCCTCGTCGTCGCGGGGGGCTTTCACTCCGAGTGCATGCGTCCCGCCGCGGAGGACCTCGCGCGGGCGCTCGCCAAGGTCTCCATCGCGCCGCCGGGCATCCCGTTCGTGACCAACGTGACGGCGCAGACCGAGACGTCGCCGGACGCGATCCGCAGCAACCTGGCTCTGCAGGTCTGCGCGCCCACGCTGTGGGAGGCGAGCATGCGCTTCGCGGTCGGGCAGGGGATCCTCGACTACCTCGAGCCCGCGCCAGGCAAGGTCCTCGCGGGGCTCATGGGCAAGATCGACGAGCGTGCCCGCGTGCGGTCCGTGGCCGCCCCAGCGGATCTCGAGGCTGCCGCAGGCGCCGCTCCGAGCCCTTGAAATCCGGACCGCTCCTCGGTCGAATCCTCGTTCCTCCCGCCTGACCCCAAGCCGTGTCCGACGCCTCCCAACACTCCCTGCAAGGCAAGGTCGCCCTCGTGACGGGTGCCTCCCGCGGCATCGGCCGCGCCATCGCCGTTCAGCTCGCCCGCCGCGGCGCGTCCGTGGCCTGCGTCGCGACCACGGCGGAGCGCGCTCAGGCCACGGCCGAGGCCTGCACGGCTGCGGGCGGCAAGGGCGTGGCCTACGGCGTCGACGTCGGCAAGACTGCGGCGGTGGCCGAGCTCGTGGCGAAGGTCCAGGCCGACCTCGGCGGTCTCGACATCCTCGTCAACAACGCCGGGATCACCCGCGATCAGCTCCTCCTGCGCATGAGCGAGGAGGACTTCGACGCGGTGATCCAGACCAACCTCAAGGGCACTTGGAACTTCATCAAGGCGTCGACGCGCACGCTGATGAAGAGCCAGGGGCGCATCGTCAACATCGGGTCCGTGGTCGGCGTGACCGGCAACGCGGGGCAGGCCAACTACGCCGCCAGCAAGGCGGGCGTGTTCGGGCTCACGCGCTCGGTCGCCAAGGAGCTCGCATCGCGCCGCGTCTGCGCCAATGCGATCGCTCCGGGCTACATCGACACCGACATGACCGCCGCCATCGACCCCAAGGCCAAGGAAGCGCTCGTCGCCTCGATTCCCTTGGGGCGAACCGGCTCACCCGAGGACATCGCGCTCCTCGTCGATTACCTTTGCGGCCCCGGCGGTGCCTACATCACCGGCCAGACCTTCGTCGTCGACGGGGGCCTCTCGCTCTAAACCAGGGTCGCCATGCCGTGGCCGCGCTCGCGCGGCTCGGTGCGCGGCCGTGCAGCCTCAAGTCCCACGCCTAGGCATTCCAACGGAGAAACGAACGTGACCAGCAACACCACCGACATCGAAGAACGCGTCATCAAGGTCGTCTGCGACAAGATGGCCAAGACCCGCGAGCAGGTCACCCGGGATTCCTCGTTCATCAACGACCTCGGCGCCGACTCGCTCGACATCGTCGAGCTGGTGATGGAGCTCGAGGACGAGTTCGGGATCCAGATCCCCGACACGGACTCGGAGAAGATCCAGACCGTCGGCAACGCGATCGACTACATCAAGGCGAAGTCCTAGTTCCGCCGCGGGTGCCTGCGCGGGCTCCGGCGCGTCCGGAGAGCCAGCACGGCCCCGCGTCCACGTCTCGCGGATCCGACCGCAGAGCCCGGGGCGCGACCTCGGCGCTCGCGGAGCTGTGTTCGGCGGGGTGCGCGTGGACCTCGGAGCAACTTCGCATTCGGAGCAGCCATGCGCAGAGTGGTCATCACGGGTCTGGGCACCATCAACGCCCTCGGAAACGACGTCGCGACGTCGTGGCCGCGCATCGTGGCCGGCGAGAACGGCATCGGGCCGATCACGCGCTTCGATACCAAGGAGCAGACGGTCAAGATCTCGGCCGAGGTCAAGCTCGACCCGCTCAAGCACTTCCAAGCGCCGGACCTACGCAAGCTCGATCCGTTCACGATGTGGGCGCTGATCGCGACGGACGAGGCACTGCGCGATGCGGGCCTCGCCCCGACGTCGGTCTCCGACGAGCTCCGCGAGCGCTGGGGCTGCATCATCGGCACCGGCATCGGCGGCATCACCGGCATCGAGGAGCAGTTCCAAGGTCTGATGGAGAAGGGCCCGCGCCGCGTCAGCCCGCACTTCGTCCCCAAGATCATGGCCAACGCCGTCTCGGGTCAGGTCGCGATCAAGAACGGGCTGCTCGGCACGTGCTTCACGACGTCGAGCGCGTGCGCGTCGGCCGGCCATGCGATCGGCATGGCGTGGCGCTCGATCCAGTGGGGCGAGTCCGACCTGGTGGTGACCGGCGGTGCGGAGAGCGCGACCACGCCGCTCTCGCTCGCGGGCTTCGCCAACATGAAGGCGCTCTCGCAGCGCAATGACGACCCCGGTGCCGCCTGCCGTCCGTTCGACAAGGACCGCGACGGCTTCGTGATGGGGGAGGGCTGCGGCATCCTCGTGTTCGAGGAGCTCGAGCACGCACGGCGCCGCGGTGCGCGCATCTACGCCGAGGTCAAGGGCTACGGCTCGACCGATGACGCGTACCACATCACGGCGCCGGAGGAGTCCGGCCGCGGACCCGCGCGCGCACTGCGTCAGGCGCTCGCGCACGCGCGCATCGACCCGACCACGGTCGACTACATCAACGCGCACGGCACGAGCACGCCCTACAACGACGCGATCGAGTCGCGCGCGATCAAGCTCGTCTTCGGCGACCACGCCAAGCGGCTTGCAGTCTCGTCGACGAAGTCGATGGTCGGTCACCTGCTCGGTGCGTCGGCTGCGGTCGAGCTCGTGGTCAGCGCACTGTCGGTGCACAACGATGTCGTGCACCCGACGCGCAACTACACGACCCCGGATCCCGACTGCGACCTCGACTACATCCCGGGCGCTGCGCGCTCGCTCAAGGTGCGCAACGTGCTCTCGAACTCGCTCGGCTTCGGCGGGCACAACGTCTCGATCTGCGTCGGCAAGCTCGACTGAGCGACCGCTCGAGTTCATCCAAGCGCCGCGTCGGAGGCATGGGCCTTCGGCGCGGCGCTTCTACGTACAGGGACGGGCTTCGCTGCGCAGGCCGCGCGCCTAGGATCGCGATGTCGGACGCAGGAACGTCCCGCGCTCGACGCGACGCAAGCCAACCGATGCCCGAAGGAGGGCCGCTCCCATGAACAAGAAGTTTCAGGAACTGCTGCACCGCTACAAGGTTCAGGCGTTCCATCAGGAGCACGACAAGACCAGCGTGGCGGAGCTCTCTCGCCAGTGCATGCATGTCACGGACGACGTGCTCAAGCAGAAGTACTCCTACCACTTCCAGAAGCTCCCGGACGCCGACCGCGCCGAGATGGTCAACATGATCCAGAGCTACGTGCGCGAGGCGATCCTGCCGCCGGTGGTCGAGAAGCTCGTCGAGCGCCAGCTGCGCCTCGAAAAGCGCTTGGAGACGATGCAGTCGTTTCAGCGCGAGCTGCTCGAACTCCTGAGCGAGCCGTCCCGCGAGCCGGTCCAGCGCTGAGACTGTGCGCGGCGCAGCAACGGGTGCAAGGGCCCGCTGCTGCGCTGCGCAGTCTCCCGAGCGAGCATCTTTTTCCGGGGCGTCTCGCCGCTGCGCGGGGTCGTGGCTGGCGCTGAAGCGCTGTCCGACTTGCGCCGATCGAGCGTGATAGGATCCCGGCATGTCGGCCCGAGAAGATCGAATTCGCGCCCGAGCGCTCGCCGCAGGACAGGAGCACCTCTTCCGCCATTGGGGAGCGCTCAACGAAGCCTCGCGCGCGAGGCTCCTCGACGAGCTCGAGAGCGTCGACTTCGACCTCGTGCAACGCCATCGCGCGCTGGTGCGGGGCGACCTAGCGGGTGCCGGAACGCCCTCGCTCACGCCGCCCGAAGTCTTCCCGCTGCAGCGCAGCGCCACTCATGACGTCCGTGCCCGCGAGGCCGCGCAGCGCGGCATCGAGGCGCTTTCTCGCGGCCATGTGGGCTACCTCTTGGTCGCGGGTGGGCAGGCCTCGCGCTTGGGCTACGAAGGCCCGAAGGGCGCCTATCGCATCGGACCGGTCAGTGACTGGTCGCTCTTTGAGATCCACGCACGGCGTTTGCGCGCGGCAACGGAGCGCTATGGCCGCCCCGCGCCTTGGTACGTGATGACGTCGCAGGGCAACGACGCGCAGACGCGCGAGTTCTTCGCGCAGCATGGCTACTTCGGCCTCGACGCGCGCGACGTGTTCTTCTTCTCGCAGGCGATGATCCCCGCGCTCGACCACGAGGGTCGGATCCTGATGGCCGCGGAGGATCGCCTGTTCCTCGCACCCAACGGCCACGGCGGCTCGCTCGAAGCGTTCTCTCGCTCGGGCGCACTCGACGACGCGCGGCGCCGCGGCCTGCGGCACCTCTCGTACTTCCAAGTCGACAACCCGCTCGCGCCGCCGGCGGACCCGCTGTTCCTCGGCTTGCACGCGCTCGAGCGCGCCTCGATGTCGAGCAAGGTCGTCGAGAAGCGCAGCGCCGGCGAGAAGGTCGGCGTGATCGGTCGCGTCGACGGCAAGCTCGGATGCATCGAGTACTCGGACCTGCCCGCGGACCTTCGCGAGGCGCGCGACGAGCGCGGCAAGCTGCGCTTTGGCGCCGGCAACATCGCGCTGCACGTGATCGACGTCGACTTCGTCGAGGAGCTCAACCGTGGCGGGCTGCAGCTGCCGTGGCACCTCGCGAAGAAGTCGATGAACGTGTGGGAGGCGGGCGCGCAGGTCGCACGACAGGGCGTCAAGTTCGAGACCTTCGTCTTCGACGCACTCGAGCGCTCGGAGCGCAGCGTGACCCTCGAGGTGGAGCGCACGCGCGAGTTCAGTCCCGTCAAGAACCACTCCGGCGAGGACAGCCCCGCGACCACGCGCGCGGACCTCTGCCGTCTGCACGCCCAGTGGATCCGCGCGGCGGGGCTCACGCTGCCGGAACCCGACGAGTCGGGCCTGCACCCTGTGGAAGTCGACCCGCTGCTCGCGGAAGATCTAGAGACGTTCCTCGCCCGTGGCCCGAAGCGGCCAGAAGTACGCGGGCGCGGACATCTCTATCGATGAACTCTGTCGCGCCGTCCCGTTCCACCGATCTGCGTTCGTTGTGCGTCGCCGTGCTGGGCGGCGGTCGCTCGAGTGAGCGCGAGGTCTCGCTCAAGAGCGCCAAGGGCATCGCGCGCGCGCTGCGCGGCGAGCTCGTCGCCGGTCGAGCGCTGCCCAAGAGCGTGCTCGAGGTCGAGCTCGCGCTCGATGGTCGCTGGGTCGTCGAGGGCGAGGCGCTCAGCGTCGCGCGCGCGCTGGAGCGGCTCGCAGGCGTCGACGTCTTCTTCCTCGGACTTCACGGCGGTGAGGGCGAGGACGGCACGATTCAAGGCTTGCTCACCGCGACGGGCGCGTTGCACACGGGCTCCGGCGTGCGCGCATCGGCGCTCTGCATGGACAAGCTCGCGACGCGCGGCATCGCTCAGTCGGTCGGCGTGCGCGTCGCCCCTGGGCTGTGCTTCGGTGCTGCGGAGTGGAAGAACGACTCTGCGCAGTGGCTCGCGCGCGTCGAGGACCTCTCGAGGGACGGCTGGGTGCTGAAGCCGCGCTTTGGCGGCTCTTCCGTCGCGACGACGGTGACGCGCGACCGCGCCGCGCTCGTGCCCGGCATCGAGGCCGTGCTCGCAACGGGCGACGACGTGCTGGTCGAGGCGCGCATCGGCGGAGTCGAGACGTCGTGCGGAGTGCTGGGAAACAGCGACGAGGAACCGCGCGCGCTGATGCCGATCGAGATCCGACCGGCGAAGGGCGAGTGGTTCGACTACGCGGAGAAGTACTCGGCCGATGGCGCGCACGAGCTGTGTCCGCCGCAGTCGGTGGGTGCGCAGAGCATCGAGCGCATCCGTGAGAGCGCCGCGAAGGTCTACCGCCGTGCGGGCTGCGACGGCTACGCGCGCATCGACTTCTTCGTGCCGCTGCGCGATGGCGTCGAGCTCGAGCCCGTCATGCTCGAGGTCAACACGCTGCCGGGCTTCACCGAGCGCTCGCTGCTGCCCCAAGAGGCGCTGCACGAGGGTGTCGACTACACCGCGCTGTGCGTGAAGATCGTCGAGCTCGCGCTGCGGCGCGGCAAGGCATCGCGATGAGCGCGGTCGTGCGTGTTGCCGTCGTCGGAGCCCGCGGTCGACTTGGAGCCTTCGCGTGCGAGATGCTGCGCGCAGCGCCGGGCTTGGAGCTCGTCGCGGCTTGGGACTCGCGCGACGATTGGCGCTCGCTCGCACCGCGCTGCGGCGCGCAGGTCGCGCTCGAGGCGACTCGGGCGGGGCTGGGCTTCGAGCATGCGCGAGCGCTGCTCGACAGCGGCCTGCGCGTGGTCGTCGCGACGTCTGGGGTGAGCGCGGAGGAGAGCGAGGTGCTCGATCGCCACGCGCGAGCGCTCGGGCTCGGTGGCATCGTGGTGCCGAACTTCAGCGTGGGCTCGTGGCTTCTGCAGCGCTTCGCGGCGGAGGCCGCGCGCTGGTTCGAGGGCGCGGAAGTCGTCGAGTCGCACCACGCGCGCAAGCATGACGCGCCCTCGGGCACGGCGCTGGAGACCGCACGGCGCATGAACCTCGAGCGTGAGCGCGCGGGACTCGCGCCTTTTCAGCCCGCGACACCCGAGTACGACGCGCGCGGTCAGGTGATCGGCGGCGTCCCGGTCCATTCGTTGCGCCTCCCGGGCTTCTACGCCCATCAGGAAGTGGTCCTCGGCGCGCACGGCGAGCTGCTCCGGCTCGCCCACGACATGCACGGCCCCGCGGCCTTCGCGCCGGGGCTCCGCGCCTCGCTGCGCTACGCCTCGGAGGCCTGCGGCGTGGCTCGCGGCATCGAGGTCGCCCTCGAGAACGCCTCCCGCGCGTAGGCTCGCTCCGGTCGATGCCAGCGCGCTGTGGACGAAACGCCCGCGCTTTTGCATCCTCTTGCGCTCGCAGGTAGCTCGGAGCCGGGATGGCGGAACTGGCAGACGCGACGGATTCAAAATCCGTTTCCCTCACGGGAGTAAGGGTTCGATTCCCTTTCTCGGCACCACCTCTCCTGCGCCACCTTCGATGAGCTCGCCGATCGACCCGCGCCTCGCAGCGGCGCTCCTGCCCGCGCTGGTCCATCGCATCAACAACACGACCCAGCTGCTCGTCGTCCTGCGCTCGCTCCTCGCGGATCCTGACGATGGGGTGCTCGCCGTCGCGGGCCCCGACCTCGCGCGTGCGTCCGAAGAGGCGGAACAGCAGGGCTGGCTGCTCGGGATCTTGGCGCGCTCGGTGGGGACGGACGTCTTGCTCGCCCGCGAGGAGCGTCGGGGGCTCGGAACCGCGCTCGCCCTCGTGGCCGAGGCCCTGCGCCGAGAGCGCAAGGAGCTGACGCTGCCGAAGCGCCTGCCCGCGATCACGCTCTGCGAGGGCTGTCCGCGCAGCGCGCCGTTCTGCCTCGACCTCGCCGCGCTTGTCTGGAGCTCGTGCCAACCACTCGCCGGCGCGTTCGAGCTCTCGCTCATCGAGCGTCCGGACGCGTGGGAGCTGCGCCTCTCTCGCGGTGACTTGGGCGACGCGGCGCTCACGTTCGCGCGCAGCGACTGCGGGCGCAGCGGCGCTCGCCTGGTTCCGGACGGGGAAGGTTGGCGCTTGCTCTTGCCGCACGCATGGCTCGTGGAGATGGCGTGACGAGCTTCGTGCGCGCTTGGCTTGGGCGCGTGTTCGCTTCGGACGCGACCGCCGAGGGAGATCCGGAGCGTGTGCGCGCCGTGCAGCGCGTGCTCGAGGAGCTCGCGCCCGCCGTGGCGCTCGATGGGGGAGCGATCGAGCTCGTGCGCGTCGACGAGGATGGCTGGGTCCACGTTCGCATGCGCGGCGCGTGCGCGAGTTGTTCGCAGCAGTCGACAACGCTGACGGCCGCGCTCGAGCCGAGGCTGCGCGCTGCCCTGCCGTGGTTCGTCGGGCTGCGCAGCTCCTGAGCGCGCGCGGCCTCGCAACGCGAAGGACCGCGCACCCCGTGGAGGCGAGGCACGCGGTCCGACGAGATTCTCGCTCTCAGACAGCTAGAACTGCTCGGCGTCGCTCGCTCCGACGAAGCTGCCGTTGGGGCGTCCGACGAGGAACTGCCAGCCGTATTGCCCCTTCAGTCCGCCGGGATTCCAGAGCGTCAGCGAACCGGAGCCGTTGGCGTCGGTCGGGACGAGGAACGGCATGCGCAAGGTGGAGGCGAGGAGGAAGGGAGTGCGCAGCAGGAAGCCGGGCAGCGGGTAGCTCGTCTCCTGCGGCAGCAGAGCCGACTGCGGGCAGTAGGTGAGCAGCGCACTTCCGTTCGGCACGCCGCCGGTGAGCGAGAACGACACGGGGCCGACGCCTGCGAGTCCGGTGCCCGAGAGCGCGAGCTGCGGTCGCGCCGGCGCGAAGTGCACGAGGTCATCGAAGGAGAAGAAGTCCGTCGTCGTGTACGCGAGGCGCAGGCCGTCGCCGGGCTGGTACGCGTCGAAGGTGCCGTCCCCGTGCCGCTCGAAGCGCAGCGAGCTGATCCATCCGTCGGCGACGAGCAGCTGCTGGCTCGACTGGCCGCCGGGACGCACGCGCAGGATCCGGTAGCTGCCGGTGGAGAAGTTGTTTTCCGTGAGGAACAGCCGCTCGCGGCCGGGCTCGAACTCGAGCACGCTCGTTCCCGCGAGGCCCGTGAGGTACACGCTGGCGTTGGAGGTCGTGAGCGGCGTTCCCGCGGCGAGCAGCGACGCGCTCCAGCGCAGGACGCTCTGGGGCGTCGCGGGAAGCGCCGAGTCCTGTTGCGTTCCGTAGAAGACGTCTCCGTTGCGCGCGACCGCCACGGGCCCCGAGGGACCGTCGAAGTGACCGAGGAAGGTGAGCGCGCCGCTCGACATGTCGACACGGAACAAGTCCGTGCCCGTGCCGAAGCCGCTGGGCGCAGCCGAGACGAGCAGCTCACCGCTCGGCAGGAACTCGCCGTCGAAGTTGTACGCGAGCGTCGCGACGAGGCTCGTGCCCGATCCGTCGAGCCACACGAGGCGCAGGTCGCCGGCCGGGTTCGGCGAGAACCCGCCGCTGTCGCCGATCACCACCGCGTCTTCATCGGGCGTGAGGCGGATGAAGCTCGGGAACACGAAGCTCGAGTAGCTTGCGAGCGTCGTGTCGAGCGTGCCGTCGGAGTTCCAGCGCGAGACGGTCTGACCGTCGAAGCTCACGAAGTCGCCGTCGGGGAGTGAGCAGGCGACGCTCGAAGGAGCGGGGTTGGGGCTGCGCGTGAGCGCGAAGCCTGAGAGCGTGCTGTCCGCGCGCGCGGGGAGCGCGAGTGCAGCAACGGGGATCAAGGAGAGGAACGCGGGGGCGAGACACGAAGTCATGGGAGCGACCCGTCGATCGACCGTCGACAGACCCACCGCCGCACGTCGAATGGAGTTCGTGCGGCCGCGGGCGGAGCCTGCGAGGCGCGGGCCCGGCGGGAGCACCGACGATGGGAGCACTCCGCAACAGGCACCGGGCCCAGCCTCGAGGTCCGAAGGTGCAGCGATGCGCGTTGGGTCTCCTGACTCGCCGTTGACGTCGCGCGGGCGGACCTTCCCGGACGTGCGAGCTCGACCGCCGAAGCGGGGACCTCGCTGTCCAGTGGCCTGAGGAGCGCGCAAGCGCTCCCCACGGGGCTCGGTGACAGACGGCTCACAGTGGCGGGACCGTGCCGGAATTCCACCGGCTTCCCCTTGCCACGCTCGCGAGAAATCAAGTTGTCAGGTAGGCAAGCTAGCCGAGGGGCCCAAGTTCGTCAAACCCGCGCGGCGCTCGCGCACGGATCCTACAATTTCGCGCCTTATGCGCCTCGAACCCGAAGAAGTCGAGAAGGCTCTCGATGCTCTCGAGCGCGCCGTGCTCGCACAGCCCGGCCTTGCCGCCGAGCTCGAGGCGAGCCGACGCGAGTACTTCCTGCAGGGCGAGCCTCCGCCGGGAGGCGAAGAGACCCCGCGCGCGCTGCGCCGCCACCGCGAGTGGTTCTTGCTCGAGCGGCCGAGCAACGTCCTCGGCGGCGCGCCCGTCGAGTGGGTGCTGCACCGTCTCGACGACGTCGACGAGGGCGAGCTCCATGAAGACGCGCTCCGCGCGCTGCTCGCGTCGCGCTGCTCGGTGTTCCAAGTCACGGGCGTGGCGGAGGGCGAGGGCGTGTGGGTGCGCGATCTCGCGGCGATGGGGGAATACCCGCTGAACGAGCCCGAGGGCTCGCGCGCGCTCAGTGCGGACGACGTGCTCGTCGGGCGGCTGTTCGCGATCGGCGAGTCCCTCTACCGCGTGTCGCCGGCCGCAGGCGTGTTCCGCTCGAGCAAGCTCCTGCGCGCGCTCCTCGCCGATTTCGAGCAGCTGCGTCAAGCACGTCGCGGAGTGCTGCGGCTCACGCAGGCGGAGCTCGAGGCCATGTTCTGGCGGCGCATCGAGCCGGCGGCGAGCGACGCGGTCGCGACGGCGCGCACGGCGCTCGCCGCGGGCGGCGTCGAGCCGGAGCGCGTCGAGCAGATCCTGAACGACCTGCGGCGCTCGCCCTTCGATGCGTCGCTCGTGGTGCACGGCGTTGACGATGCGCTCGGAAGCGTGCTCGACTCGCTCGCGTTCGACACGCGCATGGACCTCGACGTCGCGCGGCGTGTGCTGCTCGACGCATGGGCCGCGCTGGCCGCGAGCGACGACGACGCGGCGGCCGCAAGTGAAGATGCCCCGCGCAGTCCGCAGGATGCGCGCGCTGCGATCGAGGCCTTCGACGCGGGGCGGCGCGCGGGCAAGGACCTCGAGACGCTCTTCCGCGAGCTGGAGCGCGACCTCGACCTCGAGAGCGAGACGTATGACCCCGATGGGATCGACGGCGCTCCGGCTCCGGACTTCCCCGGTGTCGTCGGAGCGATGGTCGAGGAATTCCTGTGGGAGCTCGGACGGACGCAGGGCGAGTCCGCGGCCCTCGAAGCGTCGGCGGTGCGCGCGTTCGGAGAGTTTGGCGCGGACTACGGCGTGTTCGAGAACCTCACCGGTCGCGAGCTCGTCCTCTTCGCGTCCGTGTGGCTGCCCGAGCGCAAGCTGTTGCGCAGCGCGGAGGAGGTGCGGCGCATGCTGCACGCGCTGCGAGAGTTTTGCGCATGGTCGCAGGAGAACCACGACGTCGCGCTGCTCGATGCGTACGAGAAGTCGATCCCGCCGATGGAGCGCGCCCTCGCGCGACTCGTCGAGGCGCAGCGGTGGTGTCGTTCCGATGGTGGGCAGTCGTCGACGCTGTACGAGGTCGCCGACCTCGACGGGCCGCGCCCGACGCTGCGCGACGCTCACGGAACGAGCTTCACCGCGGACCTCGAGCCGCGGCTCGCCGCAGCGCTCGAGGTCGGTGATCGACTGCGCGCGCGCCGTGTCGAGGGCGGACGCATCGACGTGTTCTGCTGCTATCCGCAGCAGAGTGCGTCGATCACGCGCGGCTGAGAACGCACGTCAGCGCGCTTCGAGTTGGCTGCGCATCGCGCGTCAGCGCGATGCGGTGGCCGGGAGCTGCACCTCGGTGACGAGCTCGCGGAAGTCGCCGACTTCGGCGGGGTTGACGAGGTAGATCTCGCGGATCGGGCCGTTCTCGACCCAGTCCATTCGCGCGAGGAACGCGAACAGCGCGGGATAGGAGCGCGGAACCTCGGGGTAGGGACCGCCGATGAACGCGTACGCGACCGTGGTGCTCTCGAGCACCGCGTAGCCGAGCTCGCCGCGCGTCTCGGTGGGGGTCGCGACCGGTAGGCAGGCACGTAGGCGCAGAGACTCGACCGCGACCTTGCCCGGATCGTCGTAGTAGAGCGCGAACGGCGCGCCGCTCGGCTCGATCCCGGCCTCGGCCGCCAGCTTGAAGACGCGCTCCAAGGCACGGCCGACGTTGGTGTAGCTGCCGCGCGCCTCCACGAACACGTAGGGCTGGTCGAGGCGCTGCTTCCAGTCGACGCTCACGTCGGTGAACGGCGCCTGTGCGATCGCGAGGTCCGCCACGAAGGTCGTGGGGGATCCGCCCACGGTGCGCGCGGCATCGGGAACGGTGGACGAGGCGCTGCAGGCAGCGAGCAAGCACAGCGGCAGGAGGCGAGTCAGCATGGGAGGCGTTTCGTCGTGTTCCGTCGGCGTCTTGAGGCGCTGCCAGGGGGAGCGCGGCGTGCATGACCGAGGGCGGGAATGGCCGCGGCGTGCGGGTGGACGGACCCTTGCGCCTCCCCCGCTGCGAAGTGTTTAGGAAGTTGCAAATAGATCGAGGAAGCTCTCGCTGCTCCGTCGACGGACGCCGCGGGACACCTCGGATCCGCAGGAGCACCGCGCGGTGCCCGCGACGTGCGGCAAGTGGACCTGAGGCCCAGGGGCGCTCCACGTTCGAGGTCTCAGAGGAAGCCGTGTCCGGCGCGGGTCGCTCCGGCGTTGTCGGACTGCGACTGCACCGTGTGCAGCGCCGATTGCGGACAGCCGACCGACTCGGCGGTGGCGTGGTTGGGACCGACGGGCTCGAAGGTCCGCATCGGGGGTCAACGCGAGGCTGTCCGAGAGAACCCCGGGCCCGTAGGTTCGAGCGGGGGCCTAGAGGGACCAGCGTTCCCGACTCGGGCCGGCTCCGAGGTGAGCAGGCGCTCCGATGGGCTCGTAGGAGCGGCGCGCGTGGGGCGTTGGGCCGTAGCGTGGAGAGCGCCTCGTCGGGCCCAGTCCGACGGCCCGTTCGAAGGCCCGTTCGCGGGTCCCGTCGCGAGACGATCCGAGTTCGTCGCAGGGTCTGGGGGCCGCCCGTTTTGGCCGCCTTCAACTTCCGATAATACTCGTTATGTTGCACCAAACCTATCCCATTGCCGCGAGGGGGGCGCTGTCGCCGAGCGCCGCGAATCGGCACGCCGAGGTCGCCCCGTGGCGCATTGACGCGGGGTCCGTCCCGCTGGGATAACCCTCGGGCCTTCTCGGCCACCCCCCGAATCCAGCGCTCGCCCATGACCGTCTCCAAGCACGCTCCGCTCACCTTCGACGACTGCCAGCTCGGTGCCACCTTCCGCTCGCCCGAGCGCGTCGTCACCCAAGACGACATCGAGCGCTTCGCCCATCTCACCGGCGATCACAACCCCGTGCACATCGACCCAGAGTTCGCCCGTCGCACCCCCTTCCGGGGCTGCATCGCCCACGGGATGCTCGTCCAGTCGCTGGCGGCCGGGATGATGTGGCAGAGCGGGCTCTTCGAGGGCACCGTCGTCGCCGTCCAAGGCGTCCGCGGCGAGTTCGTCGCGCCGGTCCGGCCCGACGACACGATCGCAGCCGAGATCTCGGTCCATGCCCGGGATCCCGAGCCCGCGCCGCGACGGGGTTGGATCGAGTGGCAGGTCGCCGTCCGCAATCAACGCGGCGAGGTCTGCTACCAGAGCTCTTGGAAGCTCCTGATGCATCGGCGCCCGCCGACCTCGGTGAGCTGAGGGCCTCCGCTCAGCGGTTCGTCGCTGCGGAGCCGGGGCCGCCGGGGAACTTGGCGCGCCGCGCAGGCGGAGGCGGCGGCAACCAGTCGAGGTCGACGCCGATCAGGGCGGGGCGACCTTCGTGATCCGCGCTGCAGGGCCAGTCGAGCGCGCAGACCTCGAAGCGCAGCTCGCGCAGCGCGGCGGACTCCGCGAGCCCGAGCGCAACTCCGAGCAACCCTAGGATCGTCGCGCGTTGCGCGAGGATCACGACCGACTCGGCCGGATGGCGGTCGGCGAGGCGCCGCAGCGACGCATCGCTCCATCCGCCCTCGAGGCGCTCCTCGAACGCCTGATGCAGCCGAGCCGCCGTCGCCGAGACCTGCTCGGGGACGACCTCGGGGCCGCGGAGCCATGCGCGGGCGCCGATCCGCGCGACGAGCTCGACCGTGCCGTCCGAGAGCGGCAAGTCGTCTGCGCAAACGAGCCATACGCGGGTCAGCGGATTCACGCGCGGCACTCTACGGTTGCGCTCGCCCGTCGCGAGCGGCGGGCCGCCTCCAGCCTGCTTTTTTCGCGCGCCGCCCGTTGAGGCGCGGCGGTGCGTGGGATACGGTCCACAGTCGTATCGGCGGAGGTGAGAGCCCGTAGCTCGCGCCACGTCCGACGCACCCAAGTCTGGAGACCGCAAGGATGTTGAGCCGTTTCGGAGCCTTCCTGCGCTCGTCGATCGGCAAGAAGTCGTTGATGGCCGTCACCGGCCTTCTCCTGATCCTCTTCCTGATCGCGCACGTCGCGGGCAACCTCACCCTGTACGCCGACAAGGACGGCGCCAAGTTCAACGCCTACGCGGCCCAGCTCGAGGCCCTCGGGCCGGTGAAGCTCTTGGCCGAGGTCGGACTCGTGCTGCTCTTCGGCACGCACATCGCGCTCGGCATGCGCGCCATCTTGGAGAACCGCGAGGCGCGTCCGCAGCGCTACAAGGACCTCGCGCCCAAGGGCAACCGCACCTTCGCGTCGATGACCATGGCGATCACGGGCATCGTGGTGCTCGTGTTCCTCGTGATCCACATCGTCGACTTCCGCATGGCCGACTTCTCGGAGAAGGGGCTCGCCGCGCTCGTGGTCGAGCGCCTCTCGAGCCCGGTCGGCGGTGCGATCTACTTCGTGAGCATGGCGTTCCTCGGCGTGCACCTGTGGCACGCCTTCCAGAGCGCGATGCAGACCTTGGGCCTACGCCACCCGGCCTACGCCCCCACGATCCTGACGCTCGGCCGCGCGCTGGCCGTCGCGCTCGCGGTGCTGTTCGCGTCGTTCCCCGTCCTGCTCATGGCCACCGGTGGCCAGTGGCCTTGGAACTGAGCCGCAGGGAGATCCGATGAACACCCCCACCACGCCGATCCTCGACTCGAAGTGCCCGAGCGGCCCGATGGCCGAGCGCTGGTCGAAGCACCGCTTCGACCTGAAGCTCGTCAACCCCGCGAACAAGCGCAAGTTCCACGTCCTCGTCGTCGGCACCGGCCTCGCCGGTTCGTCGGCCGCGGCCTCGCTCGCCGAGCTGGGCTACAAGGTCACGGTCCTGTGCATCCACGACACGCCGCGGCGCGCGCACTCGATCGCCGCGCAGGGCGGCATCAACGCTGCCAAGAACTATCCCAACGACGGCGACTCGGTGCGCCGTCTGTTCTACGACACGGTCAAGGGCGGCGACTACCGCGCGCGGGAGTCCAACGTCCACCGCTTGGCCGAGGTGTCGAGCTCGATCATCGACCAGTGCGTCGCGCAGGGCGTGCCCTTCGCGCGCGAGTACGGCGGCCTGCTCGACAACCGCTCGTTCGGTGGAGCGCAGGTCTCGCGCACGTTCTACGCGCGCGGCCAGACGGGCCAGCAGCTCTTGCTCGGCGCCTATCAGGCGATGATGCGGCAGGTCGGCCTCGGCAAGGTCACGCTGCTTCCGCGGCGCGAGATGCTCGACCTCGTTCTCGTCGACGGGATCGCGCGCGGCGTGATCGCGCGCGAGCTCACCACGGGCGCGGTCGAGCGCTACGCGGCCGATGCGGTGCTGCTCGCCACCGGTGGCTACGGCAACGTGTTCTTCCTCTCGACCAATGCGAAGTTCTCGAACGCCACCGCGATCTGGCGCGCCCACAAGCGCGGTGCGTTGTTCGCGAACCCGTGCTTCACGCAGATCCACCCGACCTGCATCCCTGTCAGCGGCAGCTACCAGTCGAAGCTCACGCTGATGAGCGAGAGCTTGCGCAACGACGGCCGCGTGTGGGTGCCCAAGCAAAAGGGTGACTGCCGCTCGCCGGAGTCGATCCCCGAGGAGGAGCGCGACTACTACCTCGAGCGCATCTACCCGAGCTTCGGCAACCTCGTGCCGCGCGACATCGCGTCGCGCCGCGCGAAGGAGATGGCCGATGCGGGCCGCGGCGTCGGCGAGACCGGCGTGGCGGTGTACCTCGACTTCCGCGACGCGATCGCCCGCGACGGCGCCGCGCGCATCCGCGAGAAGTACGGCAACCTGTTCCAGATGTACGAGCGCATCACCGCGGA
>CAIYPP010000031.1 GCA_903928115.1 uncultured Planctomycetota bacterium | reverse complement strand
GTCTTCAAGCCGGTGGAGTGGGCCCTCGGCCGTTTCTCGGTCGACATGGGTATCGATCTGGGCACGGCCAACACGCTCGTGTGCGTGCGCGGCCGTGGCATCATCCTCAACGAGCCGAGCGTCGTCGCGGTCAAGAAGGGCACGAACGAGGTGCTCCTCGACGGAATGGCCGTCGGCAGCGCGGCCAAGGCCATGCTCGGCAAGACGCCGGGCAACATCGAGGCCATTCGACCGCTGCGCGACGGCGTGATCGCGGACTTCGAGGTGACCGAGCGCATGCTGCGCTACTTCATCACCAAGGTCCACGAGGGCAAGACGTGGGTGAAGCCGCAGGTCGTGATCGCGGTGCCCTACGGCATCACGGCGGTCGAGCGCCGCGCGGTGATCCACTCGGCGGAGCGCGCGGGCGCGCGTCGGGTGTACCTGATCAACGAGACCATGGCGGGCGGAATTGGCTGCGAGCTGCCCGTGACCGATCCGCGCGGCTCCTTGATCGTCGACATCGGCGGCGGCACGACCGAGATCGCGGTGCTCGCCCTCGCCGGCGAGGTTTCGGCCACCAGCCTGCGCGTGGGCGGCGACGAGCTCGACGAGGCCATCGTCAACCACCTGCGACGCCATCACAACCTCGCCATCGGCGAGCAGACGGCGGAGAAGATCAAGCTCACGATCGGCTCGGCGTGGCCGATGGCGCAGGAGCTCTCGATGGAGGTGAAGGGCCGCGACACGATCAGCGGTCTGCCGCGCAAGACGACGATCACGTCGATCGAGATCCGCGACGCGCTCTCGGAGCCCGTGCGGCAGATCTGCGAGGAGACGCGCCGCGTGCTCGAAGAGGCCCCGCCCGAGCTCTCGGCGGACATCGTCGACACGGGCGTCACGCTCGTCGGCGGCGGCGCGCTCTTGCTCGGCATCGCGGATGCGATGGCGGAGCACCTCGGCATCCCGGCTCGCATCGGTCCCGATCCGCTGACGGCGGTCGCGCGCGGCACGGGCGTGTTCCTCGAGAAGCTCGACGTCTTCTCGAAGGTGCTCTCGACCGAAGAAGAGTCCTGAGCGAGCGCCGCACGCCCCGCCCAGTTCCCGCGGGAAAAACGCCGATTTCCCGCGTAGGATCGGCCCCGTGGGGGGGACGGCTGGGAGATCGCTTTTTCTCGTGGCGCTCGCGGGCTGCGCGTGGCTCTCGCTGCGTCCCGACCCGCGCGTCGAAGCATGGCTCGACGTGGCGCTCGCGCCGACGCGCGTCGCAGCCGAGCTGTGTGCGCCGCTGCGTTGGATGAGGTTGCGCGCGGTGCGCGCCGCGGAGAGCGAGCTCGCAGCGAGCGAAGACCGCGACTACGCGCAGCGGCGCGAGCTGTACGCCGCGGAGCGCGCTGCCGCGTTGCCGAGCGATCCCGCTCTTTCCTACGGACGTCGCTTCGTGCACGTCGAGGTCGTCGGCCGTCGTGCGGAGCACTTCGACCAGCTCGAAGTGCGCGTCGATGGTGACTCCTGCCGCGGGCTCGCGCGCGGGATGCCGGTTTCGTACGGGGATGTGTTCGTCGGCCGCGTCGTCGAGCTCGACGTGCCTGTCGTCGGCCACGCGTGGGTCGAGCTCGTGACGGCTCGCGAGTTTGCAGTCGGCGCACGCGCGGCCGCCGATGGCCGACGGCCGGACGTGTTCGGCGTGGTCGGCGGAATCGCGGATGTGTCGCGCGCGAGCGACGCGCGCGTGTTCCTCGCGCTCTCGACGCCGAGTGCGCGCACGCTGCCGCAGAGCGTGGTGCGCGTCGACGAGAGCCTCGCGCCGCTGGCGCGCTTCGCGGCCGAGTCGCAGGGCTTCCTGCTCGGTGCGCCGCAGCCCGACGGCGAGGGCGAGTGGGTTCTCAGCCCATTCCTCGACTATCGCGCCGGTCTCTACGAGCTGGTCGTGGCCGCGCCCGCCGACATCGATCGCCCGGCGGACGTGCCGCTTCCCGACGAGCTCTTCGACGGACGCTGGACGCAAGCGCGCGTCACTTCCGCGGGCGAACCTAGCGCGGGGCGCGAGGGCTTCGAGCTCGCGCTCGGTCGCTGGCAGGGCGCAGAACAAGGCGCGGCGTTGGTTCGCGGTGCGCGCTTGATCGGGCGCGTGGTGCACGCGGGTGCGCTCGGCAGCGACACCGCGAGTCTCGGCGATCGCGGATTCCGCGTGCCGGTGCTCGCGCGCGTCGAAGGAATGGCGGCGCCGCTCGTCCTCGGCGAGTTCGTGTCGCGGGGACGGCGCGGCTCGAGCGTGAGCTTCGACTGGGAGGCGCCGCTCGGCATTCCGCCGCGCGCCGGCGCGGCGAGTGTGCGCGCCACATTGTTCACGGGCTCGGGCGAAGCGCTCGTACCGCGCGGTCTGCTGATCGGCACCGCCTCGCTCCCGACCGGTCCCGGACCGCACCGCGTCGAAGTCGAGCCGGGCGCGCCGATCGAATCCCTCGGCACCGTGTGGGTGCGGCTCGCGCCCGCGGCGGGGGAGCAGCCGTGAGCACGCAGCGCGCGCTGGGCTGGGTGGCGGTCGTGGCGTGGTCGGTGTGGGCCTGCGCGCTCGGCGGCTTCGTTTCGCGGGAGCTCTCGCTCGCGCCGTGGACTCCCGATTTCGGCGTGGTGCTGCTCGTCGCACTCGCGGCGCGACTTCCCCATGGCGAGCTTCCGTGGCTCGCACTCGCGATGGGCTGCGCGCGCACGGCCGTGTCGATCGATCCGCCGGTCGCGAGCCTCGCGGCAGTGTTTGGGGCGGTGGTGCTCGCGCGCATGACGCGCGGTGTCGTCGACATCCAAGGCGCGATTCCGCGCGCGCTCCTCGCGGCGGCGGGCGCGGCGGCGAGCGTCACGTGGCTCGGGGTAGCCCACCAGGCGCGGCTCGCTCGCTCGGGTGTCGAGGCGATCGCCGTCGAGATCGACTGGAGTGTGTTGGGTACGGACGCTGCGGGGAGCGCCGTGAGCACAGGCTTGCTCGCTCTGCTCGCGGGAGGCTGGTTCGCGCAACTTCCGGGGTTGCCCGCGCTGTGGAGGAGGAAGACGTGGCACGTCGCCGCATCCTCCCGCTGATCCTTGCGTTGCTCGCGGGCACCGCGCTGCTCGTCGCACGTCTGTACCAAGTGCAGGTCGTCGAGGCCGGCATCTGGACGGCGCAGGCGGCGACGCTGGTGCGCTCGGGGACGGTTCGCCCCTACGAACGCGGCGCGATCCTCGATGCGCAGGGCCGCCCACTCGCGCGCGACGAGCGCACCTACAGGCTGCTCTTCAACTATCGGGACTTCCGCCGCGGACATCCGCTCGGACAAGTCGCGCACGCGCGCACGGCGCTGCTCGGCGAGCCCGTGGCGCTCGCGGATGCGCTCGCCAACCTGCCGCAGTGGACGGCCGAGCTCGCGGCGCTCGACGGCGCCACGCTGGAGGCCTTTGCGCGCGGTGAGTCCGTTGCGCTCGGAACGCGCACGATTCCCGCGACCAGCACGCCGGAGCGCGAGGCGCGCCGCCTGCGCCGCAGTGACCTGCGCTTCTACATGGCGCAGATCTTCGGACTCGATCGCTCGCAGGCGCGCACGTTCACGCGCGCGCTCGCGGAGCGGCCGAGCGTGCCGATGATCGAGCTCGCAGCCGAGATCCGCGGCATGCCGGGAGCGACGGACCTTCTCGCGCGCCTCGCTCAGGCCCAACTGGATTGTTCCGAGGACCTCACGCGCCTCGCGCTGCAACTCGATGCCGATGCACTCGACGTCGGCGAGGTCGTTCCGCCCGGACATCCCGTGGAGCGGCTGATCGAGCGACTCGAGGAATGGCGGGCCCAAGTCGAAGACGACACCGCGAGCGACTTGTTCGAGGAGTCCTTCGAGTTTCGACCGGGGCGGATCGAGGCGGCGACGTTGCACGGTGCGGTCGACTTGCGCTGGATCGAGGCTCTGCTCGGATGGGACGAGGAGCGGAGCTTGCAGTGGCTCTTGCGTGCGCGGGAGGAAGAGCGCGAGGCGCTGCTCACGCAGGCGCCCGAGCGGCTGATCGCGGAGCTGCAGGTCGGAGCGGGGGAGCGCGATGCCGCGGAGCTCGTGCTGGAGCGCGTGGCGCTCGCGTTTTCCGCGGATCCGG
>CAIYPP010000030.1 GCA_903928115.1 uncultured Planctomycetota bacterium | reverse complement strand
GTCGCCGCCGCCGCCGCCGCGAGCGCGCTCGTCGTCGGCTCGGGCGCGGTCGGCAGCGGTTCGAGCAGGCCTCCGAGCGTCGCCTGGATCCAGTCTTCCCGCGCGCGGTCGATGCCGCGGTAGTCGCCCGCTTGGGCGAGGTCAGCGATGCGCTTGGCGAGCTCCAAGCACGCGCGGAAGTACTCCTGCTGCTCCGGGCGCGCCGACTCCATGCGACGGGAGTAGGTGGCCGCGGTCGACTGGGCGTGTTGCACGAGCAGGCGCTGGCGATGTTCGGGCTTGGCCGGATCGCCGAGGCGGAGCTGGCCGATCGCCGAGGGCCACTTGAGCAGGCCAGAGATCGGCGCGTAGTCGCCGCTGAAGTCGATCCCGACGGCGCTCGTGGCGGCGGTCTCTCCGAGCGGCGGCTGTCCGATGCAGCCCGCCAGCAGGATCTTGCCCGCCATCGCGACCTGCGGGCGCAGCTTGTCGAGGCCCGTGCGCAGGCGCTCTTGCTGAGGAAGATCGACCCGGTCGCGCTGCAGGCGCTCGAGCTCGGCTTCCCACTGGGTGACGCGTTGGCGCAGACGGTCGCGGGAGGTGTGCGCGGCGCGCAGTCCCTGCAGCGCGCACTCTTCTAGCTGCAGGCGCAGCAGCTCGCGCAGCTCCGCGCTCCCGAGGTACTCGGCCGCGTCGGCGCGGCTCGCCTGCTCCTCGAGCCGCCGGACATCGCCCGTGCTCGGCAGGTGCTCGCGCACGAGTCGTTCCCGCTCGCGCAGGTTGCCCTGGAGCCGCGTCTCGAGCTCGGCCGGAGTCCAGCGCTCGAGCGGGTACTCCACGCCGAGGATCGGGAGCTGGCCGGAGCCGCTCGACTGGCCGGGCATGGCCGCTGCGGCGGGCGCAAGCAGCAGGATCAGCGTCGGCAGGCCGGGGAGGAGATCGGACAGGCGAGGCAGGGCGTGCTTCATGGCGTCGGGTCTCGTGCGAGGGTGCTGGGGCGGGCGGCCCGCAGGCCGCATCCGCAGGGGAGCAAGCTCCCCTTGCACCCTCGGGCGGGGCCCCGGGCCCAACCCAACGCTCGATCTGGCTTTTTTCTGCGCCCCGAGTCGCCGACGAGCGCCGCGCGGCACGCTCCAAGACGAGCGCGCCCCCGCCGCAGGGGCGAGGGCGCGCGCAGCTCTCTTCTGGTCGCTCGCTCAGCCGTCGGTCGGCTTGTCCGCGGGCTTCTCGGCAGGCTTGTCGTTCGCGGGTTCGGCGGGCTTGTCGGCCGGCTTGTCCGTGGGGGTCTGCTCGCTGGTTTCGCGATTGCGGCGGCGCTTCTCGTCGCGCTCCTTGCGCTCGGCGTCGCGGCGGGCTTGGCGCTCGCGCATGGCGGCGTCCCACTCCTCGACCTTGGGCATCTCGGCGTCGAAGATCCACGGTTCGATCTTGGCGCGCACCTCGGCGCCGACCTCGGTCTCGACGTGGGCGAGGAACTGCTCGAGGGTCGCATTGCCGTGCAGGTGGTCGGCGACCCACTTGCGCATCAGCGCGAGGAAGCGCTCGTCGCCCACGCTCTCGCGCACCATGTGCAGCGCGATCGGGCCGCGCACGTAGACGTTGGCGCCGAACATCTCCTCGACCGTGACGCGGCCGGGCGCCGAGGCCTTCATCATGCGCGCCATGCCGTAGTTCGAGCGCACCTTCTCGAGGAACTTCTCCCGGCCGGCGTGGGACTCGTAGTACATCCACGCCGCGTACTCGGCGATGCCCTCGTTGATCCAGATGTCGTTCCAGTCCTCGACGCACACCGCGTTGCCGAACCACTGGTGGGCGAGCTCGTGGGCGATGATGTCCTCGGAGCCCGTGCCCGCGCCGTAGACCGGCTTGGTCTGCGTCTCGAGCGCGCCGGGGATGCGCGCGTTGGTGAGGATGTTGCCCGAGATCTCGAACGGATAGGGCCCGAAGGCCTGCGAGAAGAACGCGAGCACCTCGTCGGTCTTCTGGAACGCCTTGCGCGAGCTCTCCTTCGACTTGCGCGTGAACCAGTTGGTGATCTCGAGCCCCTCGGCGGTGTGGTAGGTCTCCGAGTCGAGCTCGGCGATCGCGACCGTCGCGAGATAGGTCGCCATCGGGTCGCGCGCCTTCCACACGAACGTGCGCGCGGCCTCCTCCTCGATCGTCTCGACGAGCACGCCGTTGGCGACCGCGTCGAGCGGCTTGGGCACGCGCAGCGAGATGCGGAACAGCGCCTTGTCCTTGGGGTGGTCGTTGCACGGGAACCACGTCATCGCGCCCGCGGGCTGGCTGAAGACGTAGGCCTCGCCGTCGCGCACGGTCCAGCCCATGGCGAACATCGGCATCGACGGGTCGCGCACGCCCTCGGGCTTGCCGTTGTAGCGCACCACGCAGGTGAACTCGGCGCCTCTCGCGAGCGGTGCTGCGGGCGTGACGACGAGCTCGTCCGCTTCGCGCGCGAAGGTCGCGTCCGCTCCGTCGATCGAAATGCCGTCGACGGTCATGCCGTGGAAGTCGAGATTGAAGCGCGAGAGCGGCTGGGTCGCGCGCGCCACGATCGTGCACACGCCGCGCAGCGGACCGGCCGCCGCGTCGAGGTCGAGCGCGATGTCGTAGCGCTGGACGTCGTAGCCGCCGTTGCCTTGCCCGGGGATCAGGGTGTCGCCGATCCCGGCGGCGCCGAACGCCGCGTTCGAGGTCGGTGTGGCGTGCGCCGCGGGCGCGACCTCGACTGCTGCCGTCGCGGTCGCCGTGACGGGCGCGGGCGCTGCGGCCGGAGCCGGGGCCGACTCGACGGGCGCGGAGACCGACGCGGGGCGCTCTACGGCGCAGGCGGCGAGGAGGATGGGGCAGAGGAGTGCGCTGGGACGGAAGGGGCGGATCATGGGCAGGGCTCTTGGAGGAAGGCGCGAGAGGCTAGCGCGCGCAGCGTCCCTACGGCGAGAAAGGCCCGCTGTGACCGAGCTCTGGGCTACTTCCCGCATGGCAAGAGCGTCGATTTCGACCCATGATGACGCCCTGATGGTCCGGCTCACCCGCATCTACACGAAGACTGGCGACGACGGCACGACCGCGCTCGGCGACGGCAGCCGCCTGGTCAAGCACCACCTGCGCATCCAGGCCTACGGCACGATCGACGAGCTCTCGAGCTTCATCGGTCTGGCCCTCGTTCAGGGCGGGGTCGAGGAACCGCTTGCCGCAGTGCTGCGCCGCGTGCAGAACGAGCTCTTCGACGTCGGTGCGGACCTGTGCGTCCCCGGTGCTGCTGGCGACAAGCTGCGCATCACGCCGATCTACACGGAGCGTCTCGAGCGCGACCTCGATCTCGTGAACGACAAGCTCGCGCCGCTGACGTCGTTCATTCTGCCCGGGGGCAAGCCGGCCGCCGCGTGGTTGCACGTCGCGCGCACCGTGTGCCGTCGCGCCGAGCGCAACATCACCGAACTCGCCGCATTCCCCGACGAGACGGACCGTGTGAATCCCGAGGTGCTGCGCTACGTCAACCGCCTCTCGGACATGCTGTTCGTCTTCGCGCGCGCAGCGAATGACGGCGGTTCGCTCGACGTGCTTTGGAAGCCGGGCGCTACGCGCTGAAGCGTGCCGCGCTCACGGCAGCCACGTGAGCTCGATGCCCTCGGAGAGTGCCGTCGTCTTGCAGGCCGGCGGGTCGCGGAACCAGCCCTGCACCCAGAGCTTCTCGCCGACGGTCCACGGTGCGCCGATCGCAGTGGGGTTCGCCGACATCCACTGATCGAAGTCGAGGGCGATCGCGCCGCTGCACGACCCGCTCGTGCCGCCGCTGTCGATGGCTGTCGTGCGCTGCGTGGGAGCCTTCACGCACAGCAAGTTCGCACTCGTGCTGCACCAAAGCGATGTGACGCGCCCCGTCACGCTGTAGAAGAAGAGACCCGTTTTTTGACCTTCGACGGCGCTGAGCGAGAGCACGCAGTTGCTCGCGCCCGAGAGGCTCGGCTGACCCGTGGCTGAGATGCGGGTGATGCACCCATTCGTCGTGCCTGGAACCTGCGGCGTGCAAAACGTGGGCGGTGGCCCGGCGACATCGAAGCACAGCGACCAGCCGTAGAAATTGCCGTCATCGGCGTTCACGAACCAGTCGTAGCAGCGAAGCTTCCACACGCCGCTCGCGAGCGGGATCTGCTCCAGCGGGACGTTGAGGATGCCGCTCGCGCCCGAGGGCCAGGTGCCGAACGTCTGCGCGTAGGTGCGCGACGGAAGCACTGCGGGACCGCATGCCACGGCGCTCGCCGGAGCTCCGCAGGGGTCGAGCCCGCCGAGCGCGTCGACGAAGGTGTAGTCGCCGCCGAAGTCGTCGCTGCAGCCGCCGCCGGGCTGGCCGTCGTTCGTCTGCACGAGGTTGTAGAGCAGGCCCGCGGGCGACTCGAGCACGAGCTGCACGTCGCCGATCCACTCGTGGTCGAGCCCGAACACCTTGACCGCGGCGATCTTGGATGCGTTGGGCGGCACGCTGACCGAGAGCGGACGCACGAGCACCCCCGACGGCAGCGCGGAAGGCCAGACGCCGCTCGTGCCGCCGAGCGGGAAGGCTCCGCCCAGCGCGAGCGGAGTGCACTGCTGCGGATTTGTCGGGGGCGGCGGCAGCGGCGTCGGCGAGCCGAAGCAAAGTTCCCAGCTGAGGAGCGCGCCGTTGTCCGAGCCGACGAACCAGTCGTAGATCGCGAGTGTCCAAGCCCCGCTCGACACCGGAATCTGCTCCAGCGCGACATTGACGATGCCCGCCGCGCCGTTCGGCCACGCGCCGAACTCTTGGACATACGTGCCCGGAGTGAGCTGCGTCGGCTCACATGCGAGCGAGCCGATGCCGTTGCACGAGAGTCCGGCGAGCGGATCCACGATCTCGTACACGCCGAAGAAGTCGGCTTGGCACGCCCCCGCGAGCACACCGTTGTTCAGCTGCACGATGTTGTAGGCCGTTCCGCTGGGATCGATCAGCACGACCTGCACGTCGGACGCAAACGTGTGCTTCAGCGCGAACTTCACGGAGTGGACCACGTTGGGTCCCGCCGGTGCGCTCACGACCTGCGTCGACAGCAGCGCGCCCGTAGGGAGCACGTTCGGCCACAGACCATCGACGGCGCCGCTCGACGGCACGAATCCTCCGGGACCATTCGTCGCACACTGCGCGACCGCGTCCGAGGTGACGGCGAAGAGCGCCGCGACGGAGACGACGATGGCTCGGAGCGGGTGCATGGAGTCGGAATCGCGCCTTCAATTGCGCGCAACTCGAAACTAACCGACTTTCCCGCCTTGGGAAGTGGAGGGAGTCGCCGAGGCACGCACGCGAGGCCCACAGGCCCTGCGGAGGCGCTTTTTCGACTCGGGAAGCCGCTCGCGAGGCCTCGTCGGCGCAGCTCGCAACTCGATTCGCAATCGACTCGCTGGGCTGCCGGCTCGACGCGGACGTGCTCGCGGCGATGCGCGCGAGCCGACTTCCGGCGCTCACTCGCCGCCGTCGTCTTCGTCGCTGCCGAGGACCGCGAGGAAGGCCTTCTGCGGAATCTCGACGTTGCCGACCTGACGCATGCGGCGCTTGCCCTCTTTCTGCTTCTCGAGGAGCTTGCGCTTGCGGGTCACGTCGCCGCCGTAGCACTTCGCCGTGACGTCCTTGCGCAGCGCGGAGATCGACTCGCGCGCGATGATGCGACTGTCGATCGCCGCCTGCAGCGCGATCTCGAACAGGTGGCGCGGGATCTCTTTGCGCATGCGCTTGATGATCGCGCGGCCGCGGTACTCGGCTTGGTCCTTGTGCACGATGCAGGTCAGCGCATCGACTTCCTTGCCGTTGACGAGGATGCGCAGCTTCACGAGCCGCGAGGGCTTGTAGCCCGTGATCTCGTAGTTCAGCGTGCCGTAGCCGCGCGTCGAGCTCTTCAGCTTGTCGAAGAAGTCGTAGATGATCTCGCCGAGCGGCAGGTCGTAGACGAGCTGCACGCGCGTGGGCGAGAGATGGTCCTGCCGCACGAAGTCGCCGCGGTGGTCGGCGGCGATCTTCATCACGTTCCCGATGAACTCCGACGGCGTCATGATCGAGACGCGCGCGTAGGGCTCGAGGATCTCCTCGTACTTGTCGGGGCTCGGCAATTGGCCGGGCGACTGGATCGTCTTCTCCGAGCCGTCCGACAGGATGATCTTGTAGGTGACGGTCGGCGCCGTCTGGATCATGTCGAGGTCGTGCTCGCGCTCGAGGCGCTCCTGCACGATCTCCATGTGCAGCAGGCCGAGGAAGCCGCAGCGGAAGCCGAAGCCGAGCGCCTCGCTCGTCACGGCCTCGAAGTTGAACGACGAGTCGGACAACGAGAGCGTCGTCAGGCCCTCGCGCAGGCTCTCGAAGTCGCCGGTGTTCGTCGGGAAGAAGTCCGCGTACACCATGTGGATCGGCGGACGGTAGCCGGGGAGCATCTCGACCTTCGGCCCCTTGTGGATCGTCATCGTGTCACCGATGCGAACGTCGCCGAGGTTCTTGATGTTCGAGATGAAGTAGCCGACCTCGCCGGGCCCGAGCTCGCCGCAGCGTGCCATCTTGGGCGTGAAGCGCCCGATCTCGATGGCCTCGTAGGTCTTCTCCGTGCCGAGCATGTGGATCATCTGCCGCTCGCGGATCGTCCCGTCGACCACGCGGAGGTACACGATGATCCCGCGGTACTCGTCGTACTGCGCGTCGAAGATCAGCGCGCGCAGCGGGTCGTCGGGCTTGCCCTTGGGCGCCGGGATGCGCTCGACGATCTGATCGAGCAGCTCCGGCACGCCGAGGCCCGACTTCGCGCTCACACCGAGCGCGCCCGTGGCGTCGATGCCGATCGAGTTCTCGATCTCTTCCTTCACGACCTCGGGTCGCGCGTGCGGGAGATCAACCTTGTTGATGACCGGCAGGATCTCGAGGTTGCCCTCGACCGCGAGGTACGCGTTGGCGACCGTCTGCGCTTCGACGCCTTGGCTCGCGTCGACGAGGAGGAGCGCGCCTTCACAGGCCTGCAGGGCCTTCTGCACCTCGTAGTTGAAGTCGACGTGGCCGGGCGTGTCGATCAGGTTGAGCTCGTAGCGCTCGCCCTTGTACTTGTGGTGGATCGTGACCGCGCTGGCCTTGATCGTGATGCCGCGCTCGCGCTCGAGGTCCATCGAGTCGAGGAGCTGCGCCTTCATGTCGCGCTTGTCGACCGCGCCGGTGACCTCGAGCAGGCGGTCGGCCAAGGTCGACTTGCCGTGGTCGATGTGCGCGATGATCGCGAAGTTGCGGATGAAGCGGTTGTCCACGCGGGGCTCCCCAGACGGAGTTCGAGGGGGCAAGAGTATACGCACGCCGCCCTCCGGCGGCGACGTTGCGGGCTAGCGCAGTGCGCGCAGGCTCTGGAGGCGCGCGACCAGCTCGCGCGAAGCGCGCCCGCGGTGGCTCACGAGCGCCTTCTCCTCGGGCGCGAGCTCGGCGAAGCCGCGGCCGGTCTGGGCGAAGCCGGGCTCCGTGAACAAGAACAGCGGGTCGTAGCCGAAGTCGCCGTCACCGCGCGGGCCGTGCAGGATGCGGCCGTAGGCGTGGCCCTGCACCTCGACGACGATGCGTCCGTCTTCGGCGGAGAGGGCCAGCGCGCAGGTGACGCGCGCGGTGCGACGCTCGTCCGGAACGCCTGCGAGCTTGTGCAGGAGCAGCGCGTTGTTCGCGCCGTCGGCGCCGTGCTCGCCCGCGTAGCGTGCGCTCTTCACGCCCGGCTCGCCGCCGAGCGCATCGACCTCGAGCCCTGAGTCGTCGGCGAGGGCCCACATGCCGTGCGCGAGCGCTGCCGAAGTGGCCTTCTTCGCCGCATTGCCCGCGAAGGTCGGGCGATCCTCGTCGACATCGGGGATGCCGCCGACGCTCGCGGGCAGCAGGACCTCGATGCCGAGCGGCGCGAGGATGCGCGTGAACTCCGCGTGCTTCTTCTTGTTGCCGCTCGCGAGCAGGATCTTCATGGCGAGAGAATAGCGCTCAGGGCTCGTACAGCCGCACCTTCGCGGCCGCAGCCTCGAACTCGGCGAGGTCCTTGGTCCAGCTCGCCGCGATGTCTTCGATGCGCATTCCGCTCGAGAGCGCCGCGAACGTCTCGCGATCGCGCAGCAGCCGGTCGACACGCTCGAACTCGAAATCCGAACCGAAGAGGTCGCGCAGCGTACGTGCGATCGCGAGGCCCGCCTCCACTGCGCGCACCTTGGACCGGTCTGTCACGACGACCTGCACGCCGCCGCAGCTCTCGCCGCGGAACATGCTCGCGCTCGGCGTGAAGCGCAGCGGGAGGAACTCGAGCCCCGGCAAGTCCCGCAGGTCGAGCGCGCGCGCGAGCGCAATGCCGTCGATCCACGGCGCGCCGAAGCGCTCGAAGGGTTGATCCGTCCCGCGCCCCACGGAGACGTTGGTCGCTTCGAGCAGTGCGATTCCGGGGTAGAGCAGGACCTGCGTGTCGTTTCGCAGGTTGGGGCTCGGGTCCTGCCACTCGAGGCCCGTCTCGGCCCAGCGCATCGAGCGCCGCCAGCCCTCGCAGGCGACGACCTCGAGCTCGCAGGCCACGCCGAAGTGCTCGCGCTCCAGCCGCGCGCGCTCTCCGAGAGTCAGTCCGTGCGCGAGCGGAATCGGACGGTTCGACGTGAAGTCGAGGCGATCGGGGTCCGCGAGCGGTCCCTGCGGCTTTGCGAGCGCGAGGGGGTCGGGGCGATCGAGGACGACGACGCGCAGCCCGAGCGCACTCGCGCTCTCCATCGCGTAGGCGAGCGTCGACTCGTAGGTGTAGATGCGCGTGCCGACGTGCTGCAAGTCGACGACGAGCGTGTCGCAGCCGGCGAGCATTTCGGGCGTGGGCTTGCGCGTCGCGCCGTAGAGCGAGTGGATCACGAGCCCCGTGGGGCCGTCGACCTCGTTCGCGATTCCGCCTTCCGCGCGCGCACCGAGGCCATGCTCGGGCGCGAGGATGCAGACGAGCTCGACTCCGTCGGCACTCGCGAACAGGTCGATCGTGCGCACTCCGCGGCTCGTGCGTCCCGTGCGATTCGTGAGCAGCGCCACCTTCCGCCCGCGCAGCCGCGCGCAGCTCTCTCGTGCGAGCACGTCTGCGCCGACGAGCACTTCGCTCGATCCTCGCAAGGCGCGCGCGGCGGCGTCCGCGACCGCGCGCCGCAGCTCGCGCGTCTCGCCTTTTCCGTTTGGGTGTACGCGATTGCTGAGAGCGACGACGTAGCCCAAGCTCGCAGGATCGAGCCACAGGGACGTGCCCGTGAAGCCCGTGTGTCCGAAGCTCGCGCCGCGCTGGAAGACCTCGCCGCGCGCGCCCGAATAGCTCGTGTCGCAGTCGAGCGCGAGGGTACGCCAGCCGCTTCCATCGGGCAGAGCGCGCGGCGTGAGCAGGGTCTGTACCGTGCGCGTCTCGAGAACGCGAACGCCGTCGAGCTCTCCGCCCGCGAGCAGCATGCGACACCAGCGCGCCACATCTTCGGCGGTCGAGAAGAGTCCCGCGTGGCCCGCGACTCCGCCGAACGCGAACGCGCGCGGGTCGTGGACGGTTCCGCGCATCCACGCGCCGTCGCGACGCTCGGTCGGCGCGCAGCGCGCTCGGAGCTCCTCACTCGGCTGGAACGTCGTGTCGAGCATTCCAAGCGGCGTGAACAGCTCCTCGCTCGCGAAGCGATCGAGCCCGCGGCCGTCGACTCGCTCGACCAAGCGCCCGAGCACGATGTAGCCGACGTCGCTGTAGGTGAACTTCGTGCCCGGCGCGCTGCGCGGCTCCAGCGCGCAGATGCGGCTCCACATCTCGTCTCGCGAGCCGACGTAGTCCCCGAGCGGGTTGTCCGCGACGAGGCCGCTCGTGTGCAGGAGCAGCATCTCGACCGTGATCGCGTCTTTTCCGTGCACGCCGAACTCCGGCAGTTGACGTGCCACGCTCGCTTGGAGCTCGAGGGAGCCGCGCTCCACGAGCTTCATCACGCTCGCCGCCGTTGCGATCGGCTTCGTGAGCGACGCGAGGTCGTAGAGCGTGTCCAGTGTCGCGAGTTCGCGCGGCTCCAGCGCGCGGGCGCCGAACGCGGCGCGGAGCAGGATTTCGTCGCTTCGTCCGACCACGATCGCGGCCCCGGGGACCTCGCCCGCGGCGACGGCGCGCTCGACGGCGGTCCCGACTTCGCGCGCGAGCTGCGCGCGCAGCGGCACTGCGAACAGCGCGAGCAGCGCGGCGCTAGCCAGCCAGCGCCGCACGCTGCAGCTCGAAGAGCTTGGAGATCGCGGCCTGACCGTGGCGGAGCATGCCGTCGAGCTCGACTTGCGAGAACGGCGCGCCTTCCGCGGCGCCCTGCACTTCGATGAACTTGCCCTCGCCGGTCATCACGAGGTTCATGTCGGTCTCGGCCTTGCTGTCCTCGGCGTAGTTGAGGTCGACGAGCACTTCGCCGCCGACCACCCCGACGCTGACCGCCGCGACCTGCGAAGCGAGCGGCCACGCGCGGAGCAGTCGCTTCTGCTCCATGTGCTTGAAGAGGTCGTACAGCGCGACGTAGGTGCCGGTGATCGCCGCCGTACGCGTGCCGCCGTCCGCTTGCAGCACGTCGCAGTCGATCCACACCGTGCGCTCCGTCATCTTGGCGAGCTCGACCACGCCTCGCAGCGAACGGCCGATCAGACGTTGGATCTCGACCGAGCGGCCATCGACCTTGCCGGCTTTGTCGCGCGACTTGCGGTCCTTCGTGGCGGACGGGAGCATCGAATACTCCGCCGTGAGCCAGCCTTGGCCGCGGCCCTGCAGGAACGGCGGGACTCCGTCGGTGTACATGGCGGTGCACAGCACGCGTGTGTCGCCGAAGCTGACGAGGACCGAGCCGGGCGCGTGCTTGGTGTAGTTGCGCGCAAAGGAGATCGGTCGCAGGGCGTCAGGGGAGCGTCCGTCGTTGCGTGCCATCCGTGGGGTCTCGTGCAGTCGTGTCGGAGGAGAGTGAGGGCAAGGATGTTAGCAACGCCGCGCTCGCTCTCGTCTGACTGCGTCGCCGAGCCTCGTGCGCCGAGCCTCGTTCCGAGCAGCGGCTGCCCACCGGATGTCGCGAGCAGGAAAATCCCAGTTTTCCCGCGACTCGACGGCGCCCCGAGCGACGGAGCATGTGCGGCGGGGAAGGTGCCGCAGACGGCTTGCGACGGTTCACTTCGAGCTTCGGTTCCACTCCTCGGCGGACTCCTGACCGCTTCGGGGTGCGGCGTACACCGACATGGGGCGTCGGGACGCCACAGTGGACGTGCGCGAGCGCTGCGTCGTGCTGGGTGCCAGCGCAGCAGCCTCCCCGCCGTATCTCACGCCCGGTCGAGCGCGCGGACTTGGCGCACGTGCTCGAGCGGGAGCCACTCGATGCGTGTCGGCGCTCCGGTCGACGGGTCGGGCTCCAGCGCGATGCCGCGCCGCAATTCGAGGGCGCGCACGCGGCCGCGCCGCAGTTCGGCACCGAGCTCGACTTCGACGAGGGCGTCGCGCAATCGCGCGCAGTCGAGGAAACGCTCGGTGAGCGTGGAGGATTCGAGCGTGGCGCGCTCCAAGCCGGCGGCAAGCCGCGGCAGCAGCTCGCGCTCGGCGCTCTCGAGCGAGTCGCGCCCGCCTTCGAGCGCCACGCTGGTCACTGCCCGCGCGGCCGCGAGCTCGGGCGGGAAGGTCCGCTGGGCGATGTTGAGCCCGATTCCCACGACGTAGTGCGGGTTCGCGGGGTCGAGGCCCCGCGTCTCGACCAGCACGCCGGCGAGCTTCGCGCTCGCGTGGAGCGCGTCGGTGCCGCGCTCGCGGTCGACCACGACGTCGTTGGGCCACTTGAGCCTCGCTGGCGCGACGCCGAGGGCGCGCACGGTCTCGAGCGCCGCGATCCCCGCACCGATGGTGAGCGCGGCCGGGTGCAGGAGCGGCGGTCCGGGCAGCAGCAGGATCGAGAGATACAGACCACCGTCGGGGCCACTGTGCCACGTCGCGCCGCGACGGCCGCGTCCCGCGCTCTGCTCGCGCGCGATGCAGACGTCGCCGTGGCGCGCGGAGCCCTGCGCGAGCGCTTCGAAGAGACGCTCACTCGTCGAGTCGACGCACTCCTCGTGTTGAACGCGCAGCTCCAAGCGGAGCGTCGATCCTACCGCGCCAGCGACCCGCGCTCAGGTCTCGAGGTTGCTCGAGCCGGGGTTGAGCAGGTCCTTCAGGCGCGCCATCACGTTCGAGTGGATCTGGCACACGCGGGACTCGGTCAGCGCGAGCATCTCACCGATCTCGCGCATCGTGTGGCCGACGTCGTAGTACTGCTCGATGATGAAGCGCTCCTTGTGGGAGAGCGACTTCGTGATGTGCAGCATCAGGTCGCGGCGGTTGAGCTCGTGGACGGGGTCCGTGGCCTTTTCGTCCTCGACGATCTCGATCTTCTCGCCCGCGCTGTCGTCGTCGCGGTCGTCCCAGCGCTCGGAGAGCGAGAACATCGCCTTGGCGCGCGACTGGCTCAATTCCTCCGAGAGTGCCGCGTGGTCCATGTTGAGCGCGGCGGCGAGCTCGGCGTGGGTGGGCTCACGGCCATACTCACCCTGCAGGCGCTGCAGCGTCTTCTCGATACGGCTCGCCTTCAGGCGGACGAGGCGCGGGACCCAGTCCTGCGAGCGCAGCATGTCGAGGATCGAGCCGCGGATGCGCGTCGTGCAGTAGGTCTTGAACTTGATGCCGCGGTCGGGGTCGAAGCCGCGGATCGCGTCCATCAGGCCGAAGGCGCCGGCGCTCTCGAGGTCGCCGAGCTCGATCGACTTCGGGAGCGTCTGGAGCAGGCGCTCGGCGATGTGCTTGACGAGCGGCAGGTGCAGCTCCATCAGCACGTTGCGCATGTCCTGGATGTACGCCTCGTCGCGCTTCGCGGCGGTCGCGGCGCGGCGGTAGTAGCCCCAGATGTCCTCGGTGGGCATCTGGCGCAGCTCTTCCAGCGTCGGACGATCGGGGTTCTTGGGCTTGATCGAGACGCGCGCGACCTTGGGCTCTTCGATCTCGGGGATCTTGAGCTTCAGGACCGGGTCGAGCTCCTCGGCTTCCTTGGCCTCGGACTCGGAGAGGTTGTTCTCGTCGACGGCCTCTTCCGCCGCGACGTCCTCGGGCTCGATCGGCTCGGGCTGCTTGGACTTCGCGCCGGACTTTGCCGCGGGCTTGCCCTTCGCGGTCGGGGCGGCCTTGGCGGGCGTCGTGACTTTGGCGGGCGTCGTGGCCTTGGCGGGCGTCGTGACTTTGGCAGTCGCCGCGGAGGGCTTGGCCGCCGCGGGCTTGCGGGGCTCGTCCTTGGCCGAGCCTTTTCCAGCGCCCGCCTTGGGAGCTTGGGGCTTCTGCGCGCCCGCTTTCGCTGCGCCGCCGGCCTTGGGAGTCGTACGTTGCTTCTTCGCCGGCGCCGCGCTGCTCATGTCTGCAGTTTTCGGCGCCTTGGCGTCAGACTTGAGCTTTCCGGCCGGGGTTTTCTTCGGTTCGGGTGCGGCCGCGGCGAGCGTCGTCGGCTTGCCCTTCGCCTTCGGCGTCGTCACCGCGGCGAGCGGGCGGCCAATCCGCGCTGTGGGCACGGCTTTTGCGGTCGCGGGCTTCGCGGCGCTCGCAGCCTTGGGCGTTGCGCCCGAGGGGTTCTTCGACGCGCTCGAGGGCTTCGTGCCCCCGGCCTTGCCCGCCTGTGCGCCGCCCTTGGGCGAGGGCGCCGAGAGCGTCTTGGCGGGGCGGGCGCCGGGCTTGGCGCTCGCGGCGGGGGTCTTCTTCTGGGCCATCGACCGTCTCTAGTACTTCACCAGCGAGTGAACCGCAACGTCGGAGAGGCGCTGGCGGCCGTTCAGGAACAAGAGCTCCATCACGAAGCAGGTGCCGGCCACGGTGCCGCCGACCTGTCGAACGAGCTTGACCGCTGCGCCCATCGTGCCGCCCGTGGCGAGCACGTCGTCGACGATCAGGACGCGCTGCCCCTTCTGCACGGCGTCGACATGGATCTCGATCTTGTCCGTCCCATATTCGAGGTCGTAGCTCTGGCTCACGGACTTGTAGGGCAGCTTGCCGGGCTTGCGGATCGGCACGAAGCCCTTGCCCGCGCGCAGCGCCAGCGGGGCGCCGAACAGAAAGCCGCGCGACTCGATCCCGCAGACGACGTCGTAGGAGCTCGGCGGCACCAGTGCGAGCAGCTGCTCGATGCAGTGCCCAAAGGCCTTGGAATCCTGCAAGAGCGGCGTGATGTCCTTGAACAGGATGCCCGGCTTGGGGAAGTCGGGGACGTCGCGGATGAAGCGTTCGATCACGGTGGGGGCTCGCTCGGAAGGCGGGGTCTCGAGAGGCGCGGGCGTGAGTCTGACTTCCGCGCGGGCCGAATGCTCCATCGGTGCGGGCGGATTCCGCGGGAGGGTGGCTTACATCTCCTCGGGTGCAGGGATGCCAATAAGTCGCAAACCGTTGCCCAGGCAAGACTTAGCGCATCGGACCAAGGCCACGCGGGCGGCGCCCTCGGGGCCGGCGGTGCCGAGCACGCGGTTCTCCGACGAGGAGACCCACGTCGAGACGTCGCGGGCGAGCGCGAGCAGGTACTGAGAGAGCTCGCTGGGCTCGGCCTTGGCGCCTGCGGAGCGGACCACGTCGGCGAAGCGTCCGATCGAGACCAGGATCTCGCCCGCGTTCTCGAGGGCGGACCAGTCGGGCTTGGACGAGAGGGCCGCGTCGCCGGTGCTCGCTGCCTTGCGCAGGATCGAGGCGAGTCGCGCGTGGGTGAACTGCAGGTAGGGGCCGGTGTCGCCCTCGAAGGAGAGGATCTCGGCTTCGTCGAAGATGACGTCCTTGATGCGCTCGCGCTTGAGGTCGTTGAAGACGAGCGCCCCGAGCGCGACCTGCGCCGCGACGCGGGCGCGGTCGGGGAGCGCGGGATTCTTGGCTTCGATCACCGCCTGCGCCGCCTCGGTGACCTCGTCGAGCAGGTCGTCGAGCACGAGTACCTCGCCGCGCTTGCGGCTCGCAATCTTCTTGCGGCCCGGCCCGAGCAGGAGTCCGAAGTCGATGTGCTCGACGCGCGGCTCCCAGTCCTGCTGCATGCGCTTGAGCACGCCCTTGAGCTGGCGGAAGTGCAGCTTCTGCTCGCCGCCGACGACATACAGGCAGCGCTCGAAGCCGAACTCTTCCCAGCGCGAGAAGAGTGCCGCGAGGTCGCGCGTCGCGTACAGCGTCGTGCCGTTGGTCTGCTGCAAGAGACACGGCGTCTCCTTCAGCGACTTCTCGAGCTCCCCGAGCTGCACGACGAGTGCGCCCTGCGAGATCTCGGTCACGCCGGCGGCCTTGACGCGCTCCAAGGTGGGGGCGAGCAGGGGCTCGTACCAGCTCTCGCCGCGCACGAGCTCGTGCGAGACGCCCAAGCGCGCGTACGTCGCGTTGAAGCCGCGCATCGAGACTTCGGTGACCCAGCGCCACAGCTCGCGCACCTCGCCTTCGCGGCCGCTTTCGAGCTCTTGGTATGCCGCGACGGCCTCCTTCTGGAATGCCTCGTCGTCCTTGAGCGCCGCCTTGCTGCGCTGGTAGAGGTCGAGCAGTCCCATCACGGGGTCCGCTTCGAGGTCGACCTCGCCGCGCCAGCGCCGCAGCGCGACCACGAGGCCGCCGAACTGCGCGCCCCAGTCGCCGATGTGGTTGATGCCGACGACCTTGTATCCGAGGTGGCGGAAGATGCGCACGAGCGCGGCGCCGATGATCGTCGAGCGGATGTGCCCGATGTGCATGGGCTTCGCGATGTTGGGCGAGCTGAAGTCGATCACGATCGTCTTGCCCGCGCCTTCGTCGCTCGCGCCGTAGCGCTCGCCCGCGATCGCGACCTCGGCGCAGATCTCGCGTGCGAGCAGCTGTCGATCGATGCGGAAGTTGAGGTACGGGCCTGCCGCGCTCGCGGTGATGCCCGAGAGCACGCCCGAAAACGCGGCAGCGAGCTCGGCCGCGACGGCGGGCGGCGCCTGCTTGCGCTCCTTGGCGACGAGGAAGCAGGGGAAGGCGAGGTCTCCGAGCTTGGGGTCGCGCGGGCGCTCGAGCTTGAGCTGCGCCATCGGCACGCCGGTCCGTCGGGAGAGCTCGGTCAGGATCGGTTCGCTGAAGATCTGCATGGTCGGAGCGCGCAGAGGATAGGGGGCGACGCCGAGCGGCGCCCGCGGGATTTCGGTCCGCCCGCGCTATCCTCTTCGACCCCATGCCCGCGCCCCCGCCCGACGCACGCTCCTTCCGCTCCGAGGTCGTCTCCGTCACGCCCTGCGGCGAAGACGGCGTGCTGCTGCGCATCCGGCCCGAGCGCCCGCTCGCCCCCGTGCGCGCGAGTCGCTTCTTCATGCTGCGCCGCGAAGACGCGCTCTCGCCTTCGATCCCGCGCCCCTTCTCGATCTACCGCCAGCACGGCGACGAGCTCGAGTTCCTGATCAAGGTGATGGGGCGCGGCACGAGCGCGCTCGCTCAAAGCAGGCCGGGCACGTGGCTGCGCACGATCGGCCCGCTCGGCAACGGCTGGCCTGCGCTCACCGGCGGCGGCGCGCCGTGGGTGATGCTCGCGGGCGGCGTCGGCTCGGCGCCGTTCTACATGGCGGTCGAGCAAGCGCTCGCGGGCATGGACGGGCAGCGCGCGGCGACGCGCAGCGAGCTGCATTTCCTCTTCGGCGCGGCGCGCGCAGGGATGCTCTACGACCTCGCGGCCTTCGAGTCGCTCGGAGTCGCCGTCCACACCGCGACCATCGACGGCAGTCACGGCCACAAGGGCAACGTGCTGAACTTGCTCGAGGAGCTTCAGCGCAAGGGCACCCTGCCCGAGCGCGTGCGCGTGCTCGCGTGCGGACCCGAGCGCATGCTCGAAGCCGTGGCGAGCTGGTGCGACGCGCGCGGGCTCGACTGCTGGCTCTCGCTCGAGACGCTGATGGGCTGCGGTGTCGGCATCTGCAACGCTTGTCCGATCCCGACGCGGCCGGAAGGTCCGCGCGGCGCGTGGCCCAACGTGAAGTGCTGCGTCGAAGGGCCGGTCTTCAAGACCGACGAGATCGCGCTGCACGCGCTCGGCCACTAGGGCTCGGAACGCTCACTTCGACTTCGTCGCTGCGGCGCGCAGGTCTTCGACGACCTGACGTAGGCCGGGCGTCCAGCGCCCTTCGGGGTCGCGCGCGAGTGCCTCTTCGAGCGGAGCGAGCGCGTCCTGCGGCGATGACTGGAGGAGCAGCACGCCCGCGTTGTAGAAGGCCTCGACGAGCTGCTGTGGGCGCAGCGGATCGCTCGACGGCTCCTGCAGCCAGCGCGCCGCGTCCGAAAACGCGCGCAGCGCCTCGCCGGTCCGTCCGAGCGCGAAGAGCGCTTTTCCGCGGAAGAGGTGCGCGGGCCCGCTGCCGCCTTCGATGCGCAGAACCTGCTCGAAGAAGTCGAGCGCGACCTCGTAGCGCTTCTCTCGTGCGGCCATGACGCCGAGCTGGAGCAGCGGTGCGGCGCTGTCGGGTGCGAGCGCACGCGCGCGGCCGAGCGCGGCGCGCGCTCGGTCGCCGAGGTCGAGCTCGATCGCGGCCATGCCGAGCGAGAGCTGGCTGTCGACGTCGTCAGGAGCGAGCTCGACGGCCTTCCCCAGGCTCGCGAGCGCGTCTCGCCACTCTGCGCGCTCGAGCTGCAGTCGCCCAAGGTTGAACCACGACGCGTGGTGGCGCGGATTGCACTTCACTGCTCGCTGCAGCTCGTCGCGCGCCTCGTCGAAGCGACCGAGGTGCTTGAGCGAGACGCCCAGCCCGCAGTGCGCCTCCGCGCTCCCCGGCGCACCATCGGAGAGTCGCGCCGCGAGGTTGCGGAAGACCATCTCGGCCTCGTCGATGGTGCACTCCTCGGGCAGGTGCAGGCCGCACAGCAGGTGATACCAGCCCACGCCGAGGCTCGACTGGATCTCGTCGAAGGCCGTGATCAAGACTCCCGGATCCGGCGGCGACTCGAGCGAGAGGTCCTGTGCGGCGCGGAACTGATCGTTCGCCTCGAACAGCAGCGCGCCGTTCTGCGTCGCGCGGAAGCGATCGATCAGCACGCGGCCGAGGCCCCAGCGCACGTACATGCTGCGCGGGCTCTGCTCGGCCCCGTCGCGGAACAGGGCGAGCTCGTTCATCCAGGCCGGGACGCGCGCGAGGTCGCGCCATGCGAAGGCTCCTGCGACGAGCGTGAGCACCCCGAGCGTGGCCTTCGGTCGCAAGCGCGACAGCGTGACCGCGACGAGCAGCGCGAAGCCGAAGGTCGAAACGTAGAGAAAGCGCTCCGAGAGCGGGAAGCGCCCGATCGACTCGAAGCGCACCGTCGCGGGGGCGAGCGCGAGCAGCGTGAGCAGCAAACCGAGCGCCAGCGTGCGCGCGTTCCGGCGGAGCGCGATCACGAGCCCGCAGCACCACACCGCCAGCGCGCCGACCGCGACCCACAGCTGTGCGTCGTTCCACGGGATCTCGGGACGTACCTCACGGAACAGGTTGAGCTGCGCGGGCCATGCGAGCAGCGCCAGCGCGCCGCCGAGCAGCTCGATACGCAGCGTCACGGCCCGCAGCGCGCTCTCGCGCAAGTGCGACGTGACGAGGTCGAAGCCCGCGCTGGAATCCTCGAAGACCTGGGTGCGAGCGATCCAGTACACCGCCACGGCGGCGAGTGCGGGTCCGTAGGCGCGCAGCGGCGCCGTCTTGAGGTGACCGCGCGTCCAGTCGATCGCCGGAGCGAGCGCGAACCACGCGAGCGCGCTTTCCTTCGACAGGAGTCCGCCGAAGAGCAGCACGCCCGCGAGGATCGCCGCCCCCTGCGAGCCCCGATCGCGCCACGCCGCGAGCGCGAGCAGCGATCCGAGCACGAACAGTCCTGCCAGCGGGTCGTTGACCGCGGAGATCCACAGGACGGCCTCGACGTGCACGGGGTGCAGGCCAAACACGAGCGCTGCAGCCGCGGCGACGAGCACGGAGCTCTGTGGCATCAGGCGCCGTGCGAGCGCGAACGCTACGGCCGTCGCGCCGAGGTGCAGCGCCAGCGAGAGCGCGTGGAAGCCCCACGGCGCACCGTCGCCGAGCAGGCGTCCGATGTAGAGCGCGACGAGCGCGAGCGGACGCCAGTAACCGACGCGCAGCGCTTGATCCGGCTCGACGAAGTCCCAGTGCGCACTTGCGAGCGCCGTGCGCAGCGCCTCGAAGCTCCCGAGGGCAGGGTTCCGAGCCACGAGCAGGAGGTCGTCGTACACGAGCTCTCCGCCGAGCCCGTGCGCGAACACGATCGCCACGAGCGCGAGCACGCTGGCAAGCGCGATCACCGAAGACCGCATCGAAGCCGACTCCTGCACCATGGGGCAGCGGATCATAGTGCTCGCCGCCCTTCGTGTCGGTGCCTAGGACCCGTGCGGCACCGGATCGAGCCGCGCGTTGAAGCGCAGCACATATCCGAATCGCCGCGGCATCGGCAGTCGATTGGCAGTTCGCACGTGCTCGATGAGTCCTTCGGGGAGGCTCGGGCCCCCGAGCGCGTAGGCGACCGCCCAGTGGTCCTGCGAGCGCAGCTCTTCGCTGCAAGCTAGGCCGATCCCGCGACGGCGAAGCTCTCTCACCATGCGGGGCGTGATGACGTGTCCGAGCTTGCCGACGCGGAAGAGCTCTCGCAGGCACAGTCCCGAGAACAGGTAGTAGCCGTGTTGGGAGAGGACCTCGCGCAGGCTCGCGAGGCGAATGGGATCGGGGAAGATGAGCTCTCGTTGCATGGGGCAGATCTCCGGATGGGGAGTGGGGAAGTCGGGTTCTTGCGGGCGTCGATCACTCGGCCCAGTACTCGACGCGCGGGTTGTGGAGCACTCCGGCGCTCCACAGCTCGTTCCAACCGCGCTGACAGGCCGCGCGCAGTCGGTGGAACACCGTGCGGCCGAGCGCGCGTGACTCCTGCGGCGACAGCAGGCGAGCGTAGGGCGGATGCTCCGTGCTCAAGCCCTCTTCGAGGTCGAGCTCACAGGTCGGAGCCTCGAGCGGCCAGTCGTCGCCGTTGAAGTGCCATAGCTCGGGGAGCTTCCACTCGTCGTCCTGCTCGTCGCTGTCCTCCTCCAAGTCGGTCACAGGACCGTCTTCGATCTCCCACAGCCCCGCACGCTGCAGGGCCGCCGTCGACGCGATGCGGTCTTGGATCGCTTTCAGTTCCGCGAAGAAGATCCCCCTCGAAGCGTCCCCTCGGTGAGAGGGGCGGATCCATGCGGGTGCGCATTCGAGGGGCACGCGCTGCGCGGCGCGCAGGTCTCGCTTGAAGTACGCGTCGAGCCGCGCGTCGCGCACGAGGACCGCGGTGCTCGGAACCTGAAATTCGCGCGCAAGATAGAGGCGAAAGCGCACAGCAGCGCGCGCGGCGCCGCGCAGGTACTCGGGATGGACGCCGCTGAGCGCGAAGCGGCGACGCGTCGGGACATCGGTGTCGTGGCAAACGATGTTCCACAGTGCCCGGCCCGCGATGGGCTCGATGGCCGTGAGCCGACGCACGTCGGTCACGACCCCAAGGAACTCGTTGCGCGAGATCACGCCGCACCTCCGAAGCGCTGTACGAGCCGTAGGTAGATCGGCTCGCTCTGCGAGAGAGGGATGTGAATACCCAAGTGGGGCTCCTTCACGAGTCGCAGGGCTACGAGCCGCTCGCGCGGCGATCGCCAAGGGTCGAAGCTGGTGGCCTCGATCACCTCGAGCTCCGTGTCGAGCTCGAGCGCACGTCGCGAGTAGTAGACCTTGCGCTGATACTCGTGATGGCGATGACGCGCATCGACGCGCTTGGCGTGCAGGTTGATGTTCGCGGCGTCGAGGAACTTCGAGCGCGCGAGCACCAGTCTCGGCGGGAGCGGATAGGAGAGGGGCGGACGCAGCTCGGTGCAGCGGATCGGCATGGCTAGGGAATCTCCGTGTGTGGACAGGAATCGAGCGTCGCGGCCTCGACGGACTGCGGGGCGCGTGACGCACGCCCAACTCGCTCGATCGACCGCGTCACACTAGTGCAAGCGCGCCGACTTGCAAGCCCCCACCCGCTCCGCCACCGACGCATAAACGCCTTGTTTTCTCGACGTTTTCTTCGCAATCCATCCGACGGCGCCGAAGTTGCGGTGAATGGTTGAGAGAGATTTCGCGCGCAACGAAAAGGATTGAAATGAAGAAAGCCAAAATCGATTTCAGAGAAAAAAGCGTGGGAGCTTTTCGCGCGCTGCGACCCACGTCGAGTACGCCCGCCTACGACGCGCAGGGCCCCCGATTGTCGGAATGGGAGGGTCGAGGAACCGCTGCTCGGCGCGTCGGCGCACGGTGCGGTACGCTTGTCTTCGTGGACAGCAATCCGCTCGACGACGTGGTGGAGCGCCGCATTCAGGATGCGGAGGCGGCGGGGCTGTTTCGGAATCTGCCGGGCGCGGGGCGACCGATCGAGGTCGAGGATCTCTCGCGCGTGCCCGAGGAGCTCCGCGGCGGTTACATCCTGCTGAAGAACGCAGGGGTGTTGCCGGAGGAGCTGGAGTTGCGACAGAGCGTGCTGCGGCTCGACGACTTGCTCGCTGCGTGCGAGGACGAGGAGCGTCGTGCTGTGCTCGGGCGCGAGCGGGCGCTCGCCGCGCTGCGCCTCTCCATGCTGCGCGAGCGCCGCGGACTCGGTCCGGCTCACGACGAATACTCGGCAAAGCTGAGCGCCCGCTTAGGCGGGGCCAAGAGCTAGAGCAGCGCATGCTGTCGTAGCGTGGGTGATGCAGCCTCGGCGACTCGGGCCGCAAATGCTCGTCTTCAATCAGCTGCTCGGAGCGGCGCCGCGGATGCGATGGCGGTTGTGGACAAGGTCGCCGTGGACAGAGGCGAGCCCCGCACCCCCCCTCACTCGCCGATCACCGCCACAAGAACCTGCGGCTGGGCGACTACCTGGAAATCTGTGGCTCGCATCCTTGTCTGGCACGTGGCATCGGCGAGACGGGCGGCGGTTGCTCGCGCTGGCGGGTTCGCCCCTGCGACCGGAGTGGAGCGCGTGGCTGGAGTACTACGCGCGCCTTCCCGCGCGGCTCGAGCTCGACGCCCACGCTGTGCAGCTGAATCCGCGGACGCTCTCGGATCGGCGCAACTACGCGCTCGACCTCGCGCGCCCTCTGTGCCGCGTCGACTTGATGGCGCGCTTCTGCTGTCGGTTCGGCGACCCGACCGAGCCGCCTGAGCAGCCGACCTTGGACTCGGCGCGTCGCTTCGACGAGGTGTCAGGGGACCCCGTGCCGATGAAGCTCGACCGCGTCCGCTACTTCGTGCGAGCGCGCGATCCTCTCGGCTCGCGATCCTTCGCGCGACATGGGCCGTCCTGCTGCTCTGGGATGCCCACACCGAACTGGAACACTTTCCAGAGCGCGAGGATCGCATGCGTGACGTCGCGTGAGTCTCTTGAGGCGAGCTGCGCGGGCGCGTGCTCGCGGAGTCTCTCCGTGGGGGGCGCTATCGTTGCGAGCGCGAACCGATCTGTGCGCGTGCAAGGCCTTGACCGGGCGCTCGAACGTGAATCGCTCCCTGTAACGTTGCTCGCGGCATCCTGTAGCGCTCAACTCCCGCTCGATAGAGGGCCCCGATGGCGCTCCACGGTGCTTGCTCGCGCTGCCGCGGGAGCGAGTCCTGCCGCTCGGGGCATACTCGGCTCTCGAAGGTGACCCCATGCTCCGTATCCACGATCTCGTCAAGATCTACCCCGGCCCCGTGGCAGCCCTGAAGGGCATCTCGCTCGAGATTCCGGAGGGGCTGTTCGGCTTGCTCGGGCCGAACGGTGCCGGCAAGTCGACGCTGATGAACATCCTCGCTGGGCTGCTCGAACCCACAGGCGGCACGGTCACGCTCGACGGGGTCGACATCGTCAAGGACCCGCGCGCGGTGTGGAGTCGACTGGGCTATCTGCCGCAGGACTTCGGCTTCTATCCGTCCCTCAGCGGGGCTCAGATGCTCGACTTCCTGCTGCGCTTGAAGGGAGTGGACGCGCCACAGGGGCGCAAGGCGCTCGTGGCGGAGCTGCTCGAGCGCGTGAACCTCGCCGATGCCGCGAAACGTAAGGTGCGGACGTATTCGGGCGGCATGCGGCAGCGACTGGGCATCGCGCAAGCGATCGCCGGCAACCCACGCCTTGTGATCGTGGACGAGCCGACTGCCGGACTCGATCCCGAGGAGCGGCAGCGCTTCTATCGCTTGCTCGCGGAACTCGGCCGCGAGCGCATCGTGTTGCTCTCGACGCACATCGTCGAGGACATCGCGACCTTGTGTCCGCGCTTTGCGGTGATCCGCGGCGGGCGCTGCGTCACGAGCGGCGGCACGTCGGACGCGCGCAAGCGCCTCGAAGGGCGGGTCTTTGAGGGGATCGTCGCGCCCGAGGAGTTGGAGCGAATCCGCGCAACGCAGCGTGTGACGCAGGCCGTGCTCGTGGAGGGCTCGCTCTTTCGCACGCGCGTCCAAGGGGATCCCGGCTCGCAGCCCTCGGGCTTCGTTCCGGTGCCGCCGACGCTGGAGGACGTGTACTTCGGCGTGATGGATGAAAGTCGCGCGGCCGAATCTGTGCGCCACGGCGCCGCGGTGTGAGCTGGAGGCAACTCATGCGACGCGCACTCACGCTGGCGTTCCTCGAGCTCCGCACGGCCTGGCGACGGCCGTCGGTGTGGATCTTCCTCGCGATCCTGCTCGCACTCAACTGGGGCTTCTCCACCGGAAGCGTCACGATCGGAGCGGGGAGTCGGGTCGCGGGAGGTGACCGCGCGTTCCTGAACAGCGAGTTCAACCTCGCGTACATGGACATGCTCGTCTTCGCGCTGTTCTGGGTGTTCTTCGTGTGCACTGCGTTTGGCAACGCCACGAGCGAAGACGACTCGCTGCGGGTCCTTCCCATCGTGGGGAGCACGGGGCTGACTCCGCGGGAATACGTGCTCGGCCGCTGGCTCGGCATCGCTGGAACGTACCTGTGGATCGCGGCGGCGAACCTCGTGTTCCAAGCGCTCTTCTTCGAACTGTACCCCGTCGACGAGCCTGACAAGATGCGCGGCGCGTTCCACTGGATGAACTACGCGCGGCCCATGGTGCTCTTCGTCGTCCTTCCGATGCTCTCTCTCGGCGGGATCTCGTTCGCGCTCGGCGCGCTCACGCGCCAAACCGTGCTGGTGTTCGCGCTGCCGGTCGCGATTCTTCTCGGCAGCTTCTTCTTCTTTTGGAGTTTTGCGCCGAGCTGGCTGCCTGGCTGGGCCGAACGCGCATTGCAGCTCCTCGACATCTCGGGCTTCCGCTGGCTCAACGAGACGTATCTGAAGGTCGACCGCGGGGTGATGTTCTACAACACGCAGCCGCTGACGTTGGATGCGTGGGTCGCGGTGCAGCGCTTGGGCATGGTCGCCCTCGGGGCGCTCCTGCTGCTCTGGGCCGCGCGGCGGGAAGAGCGTCGCTGGCGGGCCCCGCACACTGTCTCGAACGAGGAGCGTGCGTCCATCCTCGCTGCGGCGGATGTCGCGGGACGAGCGCGGGACGCGGCTCCCGCAGCGCAGCGCACCCTCGCCTCGCTCGGCATGTTGCAGCAGGAACGCGGTGCACCCGGAGCGCTCGCCACGGCACTCGACGCTTTTCGGGCCGAAGCGCGCGAGCTGCGGCGCTCGCCGGGACTGTGGATCTTCATCCCGCTGATCGCGCTGCAGTGCGCAGGCTTCACCTTCGTGCCCGGTCCCTTCGACACGCCGAATCTGGTTTCGGCCGGCACCTTCGCTGCCGAGTCGTACAACACGGTGACGCTGCTCTCGCTCCTGATGGTGCTCTACTACTTCACGGAGAGCCTTGGGCGTGACGATCGCGTGCGCATCGCTGCGATCGTCGGCGCGAGCCCGGCACCGACCGCGTCGCTCGTCGTCGGCAAGATGCTCGCCTGCGCCGTCGCGGTCGTGCTGATGATCCTCGGAGCGGTGTGGAGCACTCTCGCGGTCGCGAGTGCCGTGCAGTACTTCGATTCCGGAATCTGGCTACCGCCTTCGCCCATGCCGTTCCTGCTGGCGTGGGGCGCGCTGCTCTCCGCCACGCTCTTCGCGTGGATGTGCTTCCTGACGCTGCTCTGGAGCCAGTTTCGCAACCGCTGGGCGAGCTACGTGCTGGGCATCGGCGTGCTCGCACTCACGGGCTGGTGCGTCGTCCAAGGCTGGATGAACTGGGTGTTCAACTGGCACTTGTGGGGAGGCATGCGCTGGACGGACTTCGAGTTCCTGCCGCTCGATGCCCACGCGATGGTCCTCAATCGCGTGCTGTGGGTGCTCGTCGGGCTCTTCATGCTGCACGCTGCCCTCGAGTGGTGGCGTCGGCGCATCCCCGACCCGCAGGGCATCACGTCGCGACTGCAGTGGTCGCGTGCGTGGCGACGCTCGGCTCGCCTCCTCGTGTTCGGCGCGCCCGCGCTCGTCTGCGGGACCGCGCTCGCGCTCATGGTGCGCAGCGGGCCCTCGGGCAGCCCTGCGGAGAAATTCGAGCGCGACTACTACGTGGCGAACGATCGCACTTGGCGGGACGCGCCGGCACCGCTGATCACTGCCGCGGACCTCGAGCTCGGAATCGAACCGGAGGCGGGCACGATCGCAGTGAAGGGGACGTACGTTCTCACGAATCGCACGGAGTCGCCGCTGCGGCAGCTCGCACTGACTCCGGCTCGCGAGTTCACCGAGCTGGTCTTCACCTTCGAGGGCGAGGAGTGGAACGACGAGAGGTTGGGTCGAGAGCGCAAGCGGAGCCCGTGGGCGCAGCGCGTCGCGAACCGCGCGGGGCTCTGGGTCTTCACGCCGAAGGAGCCGCTCGAGCCCGGTGCGAGCCTCGAGCTCGGCTTTCGCCACGTCGTACCGGCGCGTGGCACCCCCAAGAATCCGGCGGGGGCGGGCGAGTTCGTCCTACGCTCCGCAGTCTTGCTCAACAGCTTCGGACCGAGCTTCCTGCCGCTGGTCGGCTTCGTCGATGGCGTGGGGCAGGATCCCGAGCGAGTGCCTGAGCCGAAGCGGTCCGCACCAGACGACTGGAAGAAGGTCACGAAGACTTCCTTCGGTACGGGCGGCGAGACCGTGTTGAAGGCCGTGGTCCGCATTCCGGAAGAGTTCCGCGCGAACATGCCTGGCGTGTGCACGGAGGACAGCGTTGTCGACGGCGTGCGCACGATGCGCTGGGAGTCCGATCACCCGATCATGGCGATCAACGTCGTCGCAGGTCGCTGGGTGGAGTCGCGCGGGAAGTCCACGGCCATCTGGCACCTGCCCGAGCACGGATTCAACGTGCCGACGATGCTCGAAGCGCTCGACGGTTCGCGCGAGTGGTACTCGAAGTGGTTCTGCGAGTATCCGTGGAAGGAGCTCCGCGTCAGCGAGTTCCCGGCGCTCGCCGGCTATGCACAGGGCTTCCCGACGAACATCGTTTTCAGCGAGGGACTCGGCTTTCTGTCGAAGCCGACGCCCGAGCAGGACACGCCCTTCATGGTCACGGCCCACGAGGCAGCGCACCAGTGGTGGGGGAACATCCTGCGACCCGGTGACGGTCCCGGCGGGAACATCCTGAGCGAGGGCATGGCGCACTGGTCGACGGCTCGACTGACGCAGAAGCTCCGCGGCGAGCGCGCACGCATGGGCTTCCTGCGTGAGATCGAGTTCACCTACGGCAACACGCGCAGCGCCGACGACGAGCTGCCGCTGGTCGAGATCGACGGGTCGCGCCGCGGCGACGGCACCGTGACCTATGACAAGGGCGGCTGGGTGTTCTGGATGTTGATGGAGCACATGGGCGAGGAGCGCATGGACGCCGGTGTGCGCGAGTTCATCGGCAAGTTCCTCGTCGGTCCCGACTTTCCCCTCCTGCAGGACTTCGTCGAGGCGCTGCGTCCGCACGCGCCCGACGTCGCGGCGTTCGACGCGTTCGTTCAGCAGTGGTTCTTCGACGTCGTGGTGCCGGAGTTCAAGGTCGAGTCCGCGGAGTGCATCCCGCCGACGTCGGAGCAAGGCCGCTGGCAGACCACGGTGAAGGTTCGCAACGTCGGCACGGGAACGGTTCCGCTCGAAGTGGCCGTCACGAATGGGGAAGAGCGCTGGCCGGACGCGGAACTCGCGCGCACCGCAGAGGAGCGCGCGGCAGCGGCCACGCAGCGCAGTGAGTACGCCGACGCGAGGGCGCAGAGGGTCCTCACTGCCGGCGAGGTTCTCGAACTCGTGATCGCGTCGGAGTTCGAGCCGAAAAAGGTGCTCGTCGATCCCGACGTGCGCACGCTGATGCTGAACCGCAAGGCTGCCGAGCGCGACATCGCGAAGTAAGGCGCGAGGCACGCCGTCTGGCGAGCAGAAGCTCGGAGCCCCACGCTCGTGTGGCTCCGAGTCCCTTTGGGTCGATCACGCGCTGAGCACGAATTGGCGGCGCGAGATCACGAGGCTGCCGAGGGCGAGGCTGCCGACGAGGATTGCGGCGAGCGTGAGCAGGGCGGTGCGAGTCGGGTCGGGCTCTTGCAGCTGGGCCTCGGCGACGAGCTTCCACAGCTCCGGGTTTTCGTTCACGAGCAAGCTGCGCAGGTAGAACTGCACGGTCAGCGACTGGCTCGATCCGGGCAGATTCGCGAGGAAGCCCTCGATCGCAAAGGCGTAGCCGAGACCGACGATCATCGGGTGTCGGTTGAACGTGCCGAGTGCGGCGAACAGCGCCGAGTACACCGCGGAGCCAAGCACCGCCGCGATCAGAATCGTCTCGAAGATGCCGTCCGGCAGCTTGCCCTCGGGCATCGCGTCGAGAAAGACCTGCGGAATGTCGCGGTCGATGACGCGCGTGCGCTTCTCGCCGCGGCGGTTGGTCCACTCGACGGTGCGCGGCTCGGCTTTCTTCCAAGTCGGCGCCTGCGACTCGACCACGACCTTGAGCGCGCCGACGCTGCCCGCCGTAAGCATCAAGAGCACGGTGGCCGACGCGAGCCAGCGGCCGACGAGGATGCTCGCGCGCGAGATCGGCCGCGTGAGCAGGTACGTGATCGTGCGGTCGTCGACCTCCTCCGAGATCACGGCCGAGCCCGTGATCACCGCGGCGAGCGGCACGAGCACGGAGAGCAGCATGATGAACGACGGATAGAGGAAGGCCTCGATCGGTGACGGGCCGTGGCTCACCACCTTCAGCAGCACGTAGGCGATGAGCGGCAAGAGCGCGAAGCCGAGCGCGACGATCAGCGTGCGCCGCGCGCGCAGCACGCGGGGCAGGTAGGTGCGCCAGAAGAGCAGCGTGGTTCGCAGGAACGACATCATCCCACCAGATAGTCGAAGACGGCTTCGAGGTTGGCGTCGTGGCTTTCCACCGAGCGAATACCGGCGCGCTCGCGCGGGGCGAGGGCGGTGAGCTCGCGGAAGAAGCGCTCCACATCCCCGGTCTCGATCGAGATGCGGCCGTCGGCGGCGATGCGCACGGACGAGACGGGTTCGAGCCCGATCAACGCAGCAGCGAGGCGACGGGCGTCGCGCGAGCGAAGCTCGACGCGGCGCGGATGGCGCGAGAGCAGCCTGCGGATCTCCGTGACGGGTCCCTGAGCGAGCAGGCGGCCGCGGTGGAAGAGCACGATGCTCGGCGTGAGCGCCTCGACTTCGTGCAGCACGTGGCTCGAGACGATCACGTTCATTCCGGATGCGCCGAGCTCCGCGAAGAGCCGCTGGATCTCCGCGCGACCGACGGGGTCGAGACCGTTGAGCGGCTCGTCCGCGACGACGAGCTCCGGATCGTGCGCGATCGCCTGCGCGATCTTCGTGCGCTGGCGCATGCCCTTCGAGTAGCCGCCGGTGCGGCGCGTGCGCGCGTCGAGCAGCCCCACGCGATCGAGCGCCGCATTGGCGCGTCGCCGCGCCTCGGCCGGAGCGTAGCCATGCAGTCGCATCAGGAACTCGACGGCCTCGAGGCCTGTCATGTCATCCCAAATCGCCTCCTGCTGCGGGCAGAAACCGACGCGGGCGAAGTACTCGCGGTTGGCGAACGGAGCATGGCCGAGCACGCGAATCTCGCCGCGCGCGGGCCGCAGCTCGCCGGCGACGAGCTTCAGGAACGTGCTCTTTCCTGCGCCATTCGGCCCGACGAGGCCGGTGATGCCGCCTTCGATCGTGAGCGTGAGCTCCGAGAGGCCGACGACCTGTCCGTACCAGCAGCCGACCTTGTCGGCGACGACCAGCGCGCTCACGCGACGACCTCCAGTCGGCGCAGGCGCCGTGCGACGAGGAGCCCGCCGAGTGCGGCGAGCCCGCCGAGGATCGCGACGGAGTACCACGGGTTCCACTCGAAGCGCGACTGGTTGGCGTTCATCATCCAGTCCGCGAGGCGGCGCAGGTTCATCAGCACGCCGAGCATGGACCAGTCCGATTCGCCTTGGGTGCCCGCGAACATCGCGCCCAGTGAGTCGCTGCCGAGGACGAACGCAAACACGCCGGCGAGCGCGTAGGACTTGCGAGAGGCGAGCGACGAAATGCCGAGCGCAATCATGCTGAGCACGGTCACGTTGAGCGCGGCGTAGCCGACCGAACCGAGCAAGACGTCCCACTTCTCGGTGAGGAACGCGTAGTCAGGAGACGAGAAGACGGCGACGAGCCCGATGAGCAGCACCGGGCCGATCGTGACGATCGCGCCGAACGTGAAAATCGTCAGGAAGTGCCCGAGGAAGTAGTCGAAGCGCGAGAGCGGGCGCGAGAAGTAGAGAAGATGCGCTCCGGCGCGCTGGTCCTCGCACACGAGTCCGGCACCGAACCACGCGATCGCGAGCAGCGCGAAGACGCGGCTCACGTAGGTGAAGATCACGATCTGGTCGTGGACTTGGATCAGCTGGCCCGCGAGGACGCCGACCATGCTGCCTGCCGGGCCACCGGTGGTCCCGGGGATCGGCGAGCCCATACCCTGCTCCAGCGTGAACTTGCTGTAGACCACGAAGGAGAACACGATCCCGGAGATCCACGGCGGGACGAACAAGAGCAGGAGCGGGAGCTTGCGCTTGAACGCAACCATCATGCGCGCGCGCCACAGGTGCAGCGCGGCGAAGCGCGACGGCTCGAGCTGACCTTTCAGCTTGCGATAGATCTCGGTGTGCGTCGTCGCGGTCATCGCGCTTCTCCTTGTGACTCGCGTAGCAGCCGCAGAAAGACGTCCTCGAGCGACGAGCGCACGTCTTCGACACCCTCGAGCCAAGCACCGCTCTGCGCAGCGAGCTCGAAGAGCGAGTCCGCATCGTCGATCTTCGCGGCGATGCGCAGGGCTCCCGGGCCTGTGCGCGTGCAGCTGAATCCAGCCTGCGTGAGCGCGCGCTCGAAGCTGGACTCGTCGCCGCCGACGCGTACGCGGACGACGTGCTCATCCGAGCTCGTGAGCTCTGCGATCGAGCCGCTCTCGATCACGCGGCCGCGGTTGAGCACGACGACGTGCTCGCAGGTGCGCTCGACGTCCGGCAGCTGGTGCGAGCAGAGGATCACATGCTTTTGCTGAGCGTGCCCCAGGTCGTGCACGAGGTCGAGCATGTGTCGACGGCCCTTCGGATCGAGGCCGTTGGTGGGTTCGTCGAGCAAGAGCAGCGGGGGATCGTGCGCGAGCGCCTGCGCGAGCTTCACGCGCTGCTTCATGCCCGTCGAGTAGTCGCTCATCGGGCGATAACGCTGGTCGTCGAGGCCGACATAGTCGAGCGATTCGTGCGCACGCGTCATCGCATCTGCCGGCGAGAGGCCCGTGATGCGGCCGAGCGTGCTCACCATCTCGACCGCGTTCATTCCCGGCAGCAGGCAGTCGCTCTCGGGCATGTAGCCGACGCGACGGCGCAGCTCGATCTGGTCGGTGCGATTGGAAGGATCGAGGCCGAGGATGCGGGCGCTGCCCTCGTCGGGCTCGATCAGGCCGAGCAGCAGCTTGATCAGCGTCGTCTTACCGGCGCCGTTGGGGCCGAGCAGGCCCACGGGGCCGCCGGGGAGCTCCAGCGAGAGTCCGTCGAGCGCTCGCACGGTGCGGTAGCGCTTGACGAGGTCGGTGATCGCGATGACGGGCTCGGACATTGGGGCGCTGCGAGGATGACGCGCGCGGACGGGCTTGCAAGCAGCGCGCGGATTTCGCTTGGAATTTACGGCCGAGCGGGAGTTTCGGATGCAGCTAGACTGGTCGGCACGAGGGGCTGTGGGAGAACGCGACGACAAGACGCAGCGCGGCGACGCTCCGGCGCCGTTCGAGGTGCTGTGGACGCCCGAGCCGTTGCCGCAGGAGCCGGAGGCGCGCGGGACGCCGCGTACGGAGTCCAACACCGAGCTCGGGCCGCCGACATCGGAGTACCCGCGCTCGCAGCGGCACCGCTTCCCTGCAATCTCCTTGCTCCTCGCGGGAGTGGCACTCGGTGCGGGGGCGACGTGGCTCGCGCTCCAAGGCGGTGAGGAAGTGCTCGCGCAGCAACCGGATCACGTGGCGGAGGCGCTGCGGAGCGACCTCGCGAGGTCGACGATCGAGCGCGACTCGCTGCTGCGGGAGCGAACGGAGCTGCAGCTTCGCATCGCCGAGCAGGAGCAGGTTCGAATCGCACAGGAGCGTGTTGCCGGCGAGGAATCCGCGCGCGTGGCGCGCGAGCTCGAGCAGGCGGCGACTCGGAAGGTCGAGCTCGAGACGGCAGTGGTGAGCGCAGAGGCGCGAATCGCGGAACTCGAAGGTGCGCTCGCGCAGAGGGAACCGTCGGTCACGGATGAAGAGCGGGCCGCGCGTATCTTCGACAGCGGTTGTCGCGCGGCGAGCGAAATGAAGGTCGCGGAGGTGCGTGAATCGGCGCGTGGGCTGGTCGCGCTCGGACTGGGCGGCGCGAGCTGGTGCGACGAGCTGACGGAGACTCTCGATGCGTTCGCACGCTTCGACGCGAGCTTGAAGTCGGGTCCGATCGACGTTGGGGCGCTCCGGCGCGCCACAGAACTGCTGGAGTCGGTGCGGACGGAACGCCCCGACAAGTCCGCGACGCCGCTTGCGTGGTGGTCGGCGGGTGCGGACGCCGCGGAGCGAGCCGCGATCGTCGAAGCGACCGTCGCAGCTTTGGCTGCGCGATTCGATGCGGCGGTCACCGTGTTGCGCGCGGCAGACGACGCGGATTGGGCAAGGTGCTCCAAGGGCTGGAGCGCGCTCGATTCGACCGCGGCGCTCGAGCATTCCGCGACGTTCGGGTGCGCTCACATCGCAGAGCTCGCGCCGAAGCTCGTGCCGGAGTTGAGGCGCACGCTCTTCAAGTTCCGCCAACTCGACCTTGCGCTCTTGCGAGACGTGAAGGGTCTTAGCGAGTGGGCCGAGCGCCTTCGCAGCGGCTCGATCGCGTTGGACGGTGGTGCGCGCGGAGATCTGGAGCTCTTGGCCTTCGCGCAGCGCTGGTTGGACGACAAGCCGGGCAACGAAGTGCCGCCCGATTGGTCGCGCATCGAGCAGGTGCCCCCGGCCGGGGAGCACGGCGACTGGCGGCGCGAGCTGGAGCTCCTGTGGCGTCTCTCGCAGCCGGACTCGGGGTTTCCCGTGCGCGACAACGGTCTGCGCCTGTATCGCACCGTCGATGCGCAGGGTCGCGTCGAATGGTCGCGCGAGCTCGCACTGTCGGCGCGCGACGGCGCTTGGCGCATTCAGCGCGACCGCCTCGCGGGAGACGGCCGCACGGAATTGGAGAGCGTCACGCTGCGGATCGAGCGCCGCGACGGGGAGTTCGTGCTCGCGAGCAGCGGGGAGACGCTCCTCGACCTGCGAATGCTCGGTCCGACGACGCGTGTCGCAGTGTTGCCGTTGCACCTCGACACGGCGCTGCCCGACGCATTCGGGATCGACGCCGACTCGCTCATGGAGTTTCGCTCGTTTCGTCCGGTCTGCCTGATCCATGCGAGCGCCGGCGTGCGCCGCTGGTTCGAGCCGCGCTGGGGGCTCGTGCGCGAAGAGGTTCAGACGACGCGCGGGCTCGAGGTGCGCGAACTCGTCTTCGCGCGCTGAGCGGCGTATCGTTGGAGCGATGATCGATCGCAGAAAGCTCTTGGTTTCGGGCGGTGCTCTGGCACTCGGCACATTGTGGTTGCGCGAGGCGCGCGCGCAGGATGCGAGGAGCGCACCGAAGCGCAAGCTGCGCAAGGCGCTGATGCTCTACATGTGCCGCGACGGCAAGTCCCTGCGCGAAAAGTTCGAGATCATTGCGCGCGCGGGCTTCGAGGGTGTCGAGCTCGACAGCCCCAGTCCGATTTCGCGCGAAGAAGTACTCGCGGCGCGCGAGGCTACGGGCCTCGCCGTGTGCGGAACGGTCGACTCGGTGCATTGGCGCAAGCAGCTCGCGGATCCGAGTGCGGAGGTGCGTGCGGAGGCGGTGGCGGCGCTGGAGACGGCGCTGCGCGACTGTCACGCCTTTGGCGGAGACAGCGTGCTGCTCGTCCCGGCGATCGTAAACACGACCGTCGACTACAAGAGCGCGTACGAGCGCTCGCAGGCCGAGCTGCGGCGCGTGCTGCCGCTCGCGGCGGAGCTCAAGGTCAAGATCGGCATCGAGAACGTGTGGAACGACTTCCTGCTCTCGCCGCTCGAGGCCGCGCGTTACGTCGACGAGCTCGAGAGTCCGTGGGTCGGCTGGCACTTGGACTGCGGGAACATCGTGAACTACGGGCATGGCGAGCAGTGGGTGCGCATCCTCGGACCACGCCTCTGCAAGCTGCACATCAAGGACTACAGCCGCAAGCGCCGCGACGGCGAGGGGCTTTGGAAGGGCTTCGAAGTCGCGCTCGGCGAGGGCGACGCGAACTGGAAGGCGCTGATGGCGGCGCTCGACGAAGTGGGCTTCGCAGGCTGGGCTTCCGCGGAAGTTGCTGCCGGCGACGAAGCACACCTGCGCGACGTCGTGGCCCGCATGGACCGCATCTTCGCTCTTTGACGATGCGCACGGGCGTCGCTTTTGCAGCCTCACTCGCTGCGCTTGCATCGGCATGTCGTGCGCCGCTTCCCACGACGTCGGAGGGGGTCCACGCACTCGCGTGGCTGGAAGGTACGTGGGTGTGCGCCGCCGGTCCCGATGAGCTCGTCGAAGAGCGTTGGAGCTCGCCTCGCGGCGGATCGCTCCTCGGCATGGGGCGCACGCTCCGTCGGGAGGGACACGCGGAGCGCGCGATTGCCTTCGAGTTTCTCCGCATCGAGATTCGCTCGGGCGAAGTCGTGTACATCGCACAGCCCGGCGGTCGGGCTCCCGGCACGGAGTTCGTGCTGCGCTCGGCATCCGACACGGCTTGGAGCTTCGAGAATCCGGGGCACGACTTTCCGCGGCTCATTCGCTACGAGCGTCTCGACGACGCGCGCATGCGCGTGCAGCTCTCCGGCGAGGAGCAGGGCACGCCCACCGAGTTGAGCCTGCTTTTTGAGCGCGCCGCGGGGGCTTGAGGGACCTCGAGTTGCCCAATTCTCCGACCTGAGCGACACTTCGAAGATGCTCCAAGCCGTCCGAGGACTCTTCGTCGCGCTCGCGTGTGCTCTCCCCGCCGCCGCGCAGGACTACTCCGTCGCAGGGCCCTACGGGGGCGGCTGGACCACCGTCACGGTGACGCGGCCCGGCGGATCGACGTTCAACGCCCGGCTCGTCTATCCGGCGAACGCCAGCGGACAGAATCAGCCTTTCAATGCCGCCGGCGCGCCCTATCCCGCCATTTCGTTCGGGCACGGTTTCCAGCAACCGCCGTCGGCCTACCTCGCCACGCTGCAGCACCTCGCGAGCTGGGGCTACGTCGTGATCGCGACGGAGTCCGAGAACAGCTTCTTTCCGAGCCACCAGAATCTCGCGAACGATCTGCGCCATTCTCTGACGTGGCTGGAGCAGCAGGACGCGAACCCCGCGTCGACGTACTTCGATCGCATCGACACGCTCGCCTTCGGGCTCTCGGGGCACTCGATGGGCGGCGGCGCGAGCATTCTTGCGGCGGCAGCAGATCCGCGGGTCAGCGCGCTGGCGAACTTCGCCGCAGCGGAAACGAATCCCTCGGCGGTGGCCGCGATTCCGAGCGTGGGCTGTCCGATCAACCTGATCTCGGGCTCGCAGGACACCGTGGTTCCGGTCGCGAGCAACGGGCAGTTGATGTTCAACGCGGCGCGCGCGCCGAAGCTCTTGCCGGTGATCACGGGTGCGTACCACTGCGGCTTCGTGGACACACCGGCGTTCTTGGGCTTCGGCTGTGATTCAGGTTCGCTCGCCAAGGCGACGCAGCTCGCCCAGTCGCGGCGCCTCGCGCTCGAGTTCTTCGAGCTGAATCTGCGCGGTCGCCAAGACCTGTGGAAGCGCGTGTGGGGCGAGACAATGAAGCTCGACCCTGCGCTCGCCGTTCAGAGCGAGCCCTACGCGCGAATCACGCCCTTCGCGCAGCGCATTCCGACGACGGCAGGCTCGAGCGCGGTCTTCACGTTCGATGTGCAGAACACGGCCGCGTTCGCCGACGCCCTCGACGTGCTCGTCGAGGGGCTGCCCTACAGCTACCAACTCTCCGCGACGAGTACGGGACTGCTCGCGCCGGGCGCGAGCGTGCAGGTGCAGTGCACCGTCGCGGTCCCCGTCGGGATTGCGCCCGGCTTGCAGCGCTTCACGCTCTCGGTGCGACGTGCATCGGATGGCGCGACGCGCGCCTACGCGCTACGAGGCGTCCGAATCCTGTGACTTCTGCAGCGCGTGTCGCTTTGCGAGCGGCATCTGCGCGAGCATGAAAACGAAGGTCGAGACGGGGAGGCCGCCGACCTTGAACCACAGCCACGCAGAGTCGTCCCACGCGCGGCGCACGTATTCGTTCGCGCCGGCGAGCGCGAACGAGAACAGCGCAAAGCGCACCGTGAACTTGCGCCAGCCCGCGTCGTCCATCGCGAGCGCCATTCCGAGCAGGCTCTTCGCAAACAGCTTGCCGAACGCGAGCCCCGCGAGCAGCGCGGCGCCGATGAACACCTCGATCACGGTCACCTTGAGCTTGATGAAGCTCTCGTCGCCGAGCCAGACCGTCAGGCCGCCGAAGACGACCACCATCCCGAGGGTGACCCACGTCAGCGGGGCGACCTTGCGCTCGACCTTCCACGACACGCCGACCGAAACGAGCATCGCAGCGATGAAGATCGCGGTGCCTTGGATCAGACCGAGGCGCGAGCTCGCGACGAGAAACAGAAGCAACGGGCCGAACTCAACCGCGAGCTTGGCGTTGGGGGAGAGCTTGCGCTCGGGCGGCTGCGACGGGGGCTGCATGGCGTGGGAGGATAGCAGCGCGGCGTTGTCGGATGCGCGGCGCGCGCGGTAGCTTTCCGCGTCGAAGAGCATGGCGAAGCGCGCACACAAGAAAGACGCGGAATCCGCACCTCGCACCTTCGACGGAAGGCGCGAGCTTCTCGCTTGGTATCGCCGCGCGCGCCGGGATCTCCCTTGGCGCCGCACTCGCGATCCCTACGCCATCTGGATCAGCGAGGCGATGCTCCAGCAGACGCGCGTCGAGACGGTGATCGGCTATTGGCGGCGCTTTCTCGCGCGCTTTCCCGATGTGCGCGCGCTTGCGAGGGCGTCCGAGGCGGACGTACTCGCCGCGTGGAGCGGGCTCGGCTACTACCGGCGCGCTCGCGCCTTGCGCGATGCCGCGCAGGCGATCGTTGCGCGGCACGATGGCGAGTTTCCGCGCGATGCCGAGGCGGTGCGTGCGCTGCCGGGGATCGGTCCTTACACGACGGGCGCGGTGCTCTCGATCGCGTTCGATCAGCCGGAGGCGCTCGTCGACGGCAACGTCGTGCGCGTCTTGTCGCGGTGGTACGCGCACGACGTGGAGCTGACGGTCGCGCAGCGCTGGGCGTGGGACGTCGCTCGGGACCTCGTGCCGACTCCGCGCGGCGCCGGGGAGTGGAATCAAGCGCTGATGGAGCTCGGCGCGACCGTGTGCACGCCGCTCGCGCCGCTTTGCGACACGTGCCCTGTCGCGGATCACTGCCTCGCGCGTGCACGGAACCTTGTCGCACGCATTCCGCGGCCCAGGAAAAGGCCCGAGCCTATCGACGTCGAGCTCGTCGCGTGGATCGTCGAGCGCAAGGGGGCCCTGCTCTTGGAGCAACGGCCAGAATCGGGCCGCATGGCCGGGCTGTGGCAGCTGCCGACTGTGCAGACTTCGCCCGCGCGCCCCGAGCTCTTCCCCGCGGAATCCTCGCTGAAGCTCGATCCGGGCCCTGAACTCGGGCTCGTGCGGCACGCCATCACGCGCCATCGCATCCGCATGGTGCTGCAGAAGGGGCGGCTCTCCACTTCGAAGCTCCCCTCGCGCGCCCGCTGGGTCGCGCCGGAGGAGCTCGCGCAGCTCGCGCTCACGGGAATGGCCCGCAAGGCGCTCGCCGTCGCGTGGGGGATCGAGGTCGGGCCGCAGACGGAATGAAACGCGCCGCGAGCCTTGCTAGGCTCGACGGCGTCGTGGAATCGAAGACGAACCCGCAGCCCCGCAGCGCGCCGCTCGTGCTCCCGTGGGAGTCGAGCTCGCAGCGCGAGAAGCTCTCCGCGCACGGTGTCACGATCGTCGTGCCCGTCTACAACGAGGAGAAGGGCGTCGCCGGTGTGATGGACCGCCTTTCGAAGCTCGACGTGGGCGCGCCCATCCACGTGATCGCCGTGAACGACGGCTCGAAGGACCGCACGGCCGAGGTGCTCGCCGAGTGCGCTGCGCGCATCCCGAACCTGCGCGTGATCACGCACCGCGTGAATCAGGGGTACGGCGCTGCGCTCAAGACGGGCTTCACGCACGCGCACACCGAGGTGGTCGTCATCACCGATGCCGACGGCACGTACCCCGAGGACAAGATCCGCGACCTGCTCGCTCAAATCGACGACGGAGCGGAGATGGCCGTCGGCTCGCGCACCGGCGCCGACGTCAACATCCCGCTCGTGCGCAAGCCCGCGAAGTGGTTCCTGAAGCAACTCGCGAGCTTCCTCGCCGCCACCGACATCCCCGACTTGAACAGCGGCCTGCGCGCGTTCCGCCGCGAGCTCGTCCTCAAGTATCGGCCGATCCTGCCGCAGGGTTTCAGCTTCACGACCACGATCACGCTCGCGAGCCTGACCAACGGCCACCGCGTCGAGTACGTGCCCGTCAACTACGCCAAGCGCTCCGGTCGCTCCAAGATCCGCCCGATCCGCGACACGCTCGGCTTCACCGCGCTCATCATCCGCACCGTTCTCTATTTCAATCCGCTGAAGGTTTTCTACCCGATCGCCTTCGCGCTGTTCCTGTGCCTGTGCGGCTTCCTCTACTACGACGTCTTCATCGAGAAGAACCTCGGCGACAAGACCGTCTTCATCTTCGTCGCCTTCCTGCAAGTCCTCTCCGTCGGCCTGCTCGCCGACCTGATCGAGAAGAAGTCGCGCCTCTAAAGCGGCGCGATTGTTTTATTGCCTAAAGCAGGCAAGATGCCTTGATCGGCGTTGCAGGGGGGGGGTATTCTCTCCACGGTGGTTCCTACCTATTCCCAAGAGAAGGATCTCAAAATGCTCTCGCGCTTTGCCGCACTATCGGTCCTGATTTCATCCGCTCCGGTTGTCCCACTCTCAGAAGTCGTTTGCCAAGGTTGCGAAAGTACGGCGACCTACTCCACCTCGAACGCGGGATGTGTCACAGCCGGATGGGATGCTGGACTCTTGGTGACCATCCTTCAGTACGATGGCGGGTGTGCCAACGTCGACGAGGCATGCGTGACCAGCATTCCTTGCACGCCCAGTTTGACGATCGAAGCGTGGGTGGATGACTTTGGAGGAGGCCTTTTTCGCTCGCAGGGGACAATCGGTGGTGTCGGAACCGGCAGGGTCGACAATCCCGCCTCCGGAATGGGACCCTCGTACCCGGTCAAGGTCTACTCGGACTATTCCGGGGTGGATTGTGGCAGCGGATTGGACTTCCACTTCAATGTTGCGTTCTACGAGGAGCTCTGGTGGTGGCCCGGGGTCTACGACTACGTGTGCACATTGACTGCGAGCGGCCGTCTGAACTGCTCGGCTTGCGTGCCCTGTAACGACGATTAGGCCTCGATGAAAGTGCGCACCCGTTGGATCCTCGCGTCTTCGTTCTGCGCTGTCGTGTTCTTTGTGGGCGTGTATCTGCGGATAGGCGGGAAAGGCGGGGTCGAGCCCGAACGCGCTGCAGTGATGGAGTCGCCCCCGGAACTCACGTTGAAAGTCTCCGATGCAGTTCGAGTCCCTCCGAAGCAAGAGCTCGACGAGACCCAGCCACAAGAGAGTCGGAGCGAAGCAAGCGAGCGTGACCTCTCTCGGCTGGCCCCCGCTGACATTCTCAAGCTGCTGGAGGCTCGTGACCTTTCCGTTCGAGACCTGTCCGGACTTCCGGACGCAACGCTGGACGAGATCGCCATTCTACGCTCTTCGCCCTTGCTCTCCGGATGGACACCCACGACGCGCGAATCTGCGCTCGATTCGCTCTCCAAGTTGCCTTCCGAGATTCGAAACCCGACATCCAAGGTCCTTACCGCGACGGATCTCGAGTACCTACGAGCGATCCGCGAGCGATACGCAGATTCGATTGCCTTGCTCGCACAGGAAGCGATCGAAGAACTGGAACTTCACAAGCAGGCGGTCTGGGGAGCGCGAGAAGGGGTGACGGTGAGACGTGAGGGGGAGCCCCCTTTGGCTCCACGAGAGGTCCAGGTCGGCAGATTTCGCTCCAGTCAAGAGTGCGGCATGCTCGGTCGTTATGTCCGATTCGAGTACTCCAGTTTCAGTTCGAATTCGCTCGAGTCGAAGCTGGGACAGATCGAGGAGTTGCGTGCCGCGCTGGCAAGCGAGCAGCTCAGGTACCTCGAGTCACTCCGGTAGGGCGTCGAGTGCTTCATCGAGTCCTTGGCAAGTAGGTTGCTGGCAACTCGCCGGCGACCGGTGGCACCGGACATAGATTCTGGAAGGGGTATTTCTCGGTCAGGAGAATCCTAGAGTAGGGTCCCACTGTGTAGAACTGCCCCAACCATGATGATCCGCGCTCTCGTGCTTTGGCTGGCGTCGCTCGCGTCGCTGTCGTTCTCGCCGACCTCGACCGGCGCGACCCTGCCGCCGGATGTTGCCACGCTCGTGGCGGAGCTCAGGAAGAACCGCGACGAGGCGGATCCGAAGCTGCTCGCGGACTTGGGTGCGCTCCGCACGCGCGACGCGGCGCTGGCCTTGTGCGAGCTCTACGACAAGACGTTCGGCTCGATCTACATGCGCCGCGAGGCGGTCAAGGCGCTCGGTGCATTCGACGGGACCGCCGAGTCCGAGCAGGTGGCACTGCAGAAGCTCACGGACGTCGCGACGTCGGGAGACGAGCCCGAGCTGCGCGACATGGCGCTCGCGACGCTGGGGAACTGCACGCATCTCGGCAAGCACTTCCTGAAGACGATCGTCGAGTCGCCGGCGGAGGACGACGTGCGTGCGCGGGCGATGGAGCGCGTGGTGCGCATGGCGGACGCGGGTGACAAGGACTTCTTCGAGCGTGTGTTCCGCGCGCCGGAGGCCGACAAAGAAGCGGAGAAGGCAAAGGACAAGCCGAAGAAGGACAAGCAGGCTCAGCCCGAGCGCAAGGTTCACTCGGTGAAGTCGATCCGCGAGCTCGCGTTCGAGCAGCTCGCGGCGGGGCTCGAT
>CAIYPP010000029.1 GCA_903928115.1 uncultured Planctomycetota bacterium | reverse complement strand
GCCGCACGCAGCTTGGCGAGCGAGTTGCGCGCCGGCTTCGAGTGCCCGAGCGCCAGCGCGAGCGGGCGAGGTTCGCCGACGGCTTCCGCGGCAGCCTTGAGCTCGGCGCCGAGCGTCGCGTCGTCCTTCTCGCCGACCTCGATCTTGACCGGAGCGCCGCGCAGGCCCCCCTGCTCGTCGAGGAACGCGATCGTCCAGTCGCCCTTGGCGCCGACGTCGACCCCGCACACCGGCTTGCGACCGAGGTGCGAAGTGAGCAGCACTTGACGCAGGTGCGACGAGAGGAAGCGCAGCGCTTCGTCGTCCGCGCGCTCCTTCATCTCGAGGCGCACGTCGGCCTCGATCAGCGGCAGGAGACGGCGCTCGAGCGTCTGCAGCGCGACGCTGTCGAGCACGCTCTTGAACTCGGGCTTGAGGTGCGCGCCGAGCGCCGCGCGGACCTTGGGCAGCGCGAGGTGGCGATCGAGGGTGATCGCCATCGTCACCGCGCGCTCCTTCTGCGCCTGGCGGATCGCGATCAGCTTGTGGCCTTGGAGCTGGCGCAGGGGAGCGCGCAGCTTGGCGATACCGCGGTGGCGTCCGAGGCGGCCGTCCTCGGCGATCGGACGCACGATGACCAGACCGTTCTTGCGCAGGAGCTTGCGGATCGTGCCGCGCAGGCGCGGGTTGCGGCCGAGGCGGTCGGAGAGGATGCGCAGGGCGCCCGTGAGCACCTCGGCGGCGGTGTGCAGGCCCTTGTCGGGGCTGACGTACTGCTCGCACAGCCGCGCGAGCTCCGGCGTGACCTCGTACTCGCCGTGGAGCAGCTTCTGCTCCTCGGGCGTGAGCCCTTCGAGGCTCACCTTGACCGTCGGGCTCGGCTCGCTGGCCTCGCCTTCCTCACCCTCGGCGGCCGCGGGCGCGGCCTCCGAAGCAGCGGCCTCGGGCTGGGCGTCCGCAGACGCGTCCGCGCCAGCTTCCGGCGCAGCGGCCGCTTCGACGGCTTCCGCGGACGGGGCGGCGTCGTGCGCTTCCGGCGCAGCCTCGGCGGCGGGAGCTTCGCTCGAAGCGTGCTCCTCGTCCGACTCGACGTCGTGCGCCTCCGCGGTCTGGGTGCGCAGTTCCTTCGGCAGGGGCGCGACCAGCTCGTCGGCCAGTCGGCCGAGGCCGCGGTCGAGCGCGAGCTGAACCTCCGGCTCGGGGCGGCGATGCGGGAGGAACAGGTCCTCGAGCTCGAAGCGATCCATGCAGCGGCGCACGCGCTCCAGCGACGCCTCGTCGGCCTTGGTGTGGCTGCCATCGCCCTCCAGCGAACGCAGGATCGTGCCGCGCCGACGGTCGAGCTCGGCGAGCTCCTCGCGGCGCTGGGCGAGGCGACGGATCACGCGCTCGGGGATCCCCCCGGTGGCGGCGCCGCGAACTCGGCCGATGAACGGGGCACGCAGACCTGCATCGAGCATCTCCAGCGTGATCTGGACCTGCTCGGGAGTGATCGAGAACTCTTGGGCGAGCTCTTCGACAATGTGGATGGACGTCACGGGGAGCCTCGTAGCTCGGGGGTGGGTTCGCTCGCGCGGGTCCTGCCCACGGTCGCGGCTTCTTGGGGCCCAATAGGATAGCCACGCCCCGCCCGGAAAGCTGCGCGAGCCGCCCCGCGGACATCGCGGAAGCGGCTCGTGGCCTTGGGAGAGCCCCAGCGGGGCCTTGGAGGGCCGCTCAGATGCCGACGATGGCGGCGAGCGCCTTGCCCAAGCGCATCCCCGCCGTGTCGTCGAGCCCGGTGACGAGGTTGCCATCGACCTCGACCTGCCGCGTCGAGCACTTGGCGCCCGCGCGCTCGACCGACTCGCGCACCGCGGGGTGCGCCGTGACGCGACGGCCCTTGAGCACGCCCGCCTTGGCGAGGACCGCGACCGAGTGCCCCCACGCCGCGACGAGCTTGCCCGCCGTCATGGCGTCGCGCACGAGCTTGTGCACCGCCGGGTCGTCCGCGAGCGAGAGGGCGCCGCTGCCGCCGACGAGCACGAGGCCGGAGTAGCCCTCCATGCTCGCGTTCGAGATCAGGTCGTCGACGAGGAACTCGTCTTGGTAGGCCCCCTTGATGAGGTCCTGCATCTGCGTCGAGACGGAGCGCGTGCCGACGTGCACGTTGTAGAGCGACGAGCGCGCGTAGCGCAGCGTCTGCTCGCCGAAGTCCGCGGCGGGCACGACCACGAGCACGAGGCTGCGGTACTTCTGCACCACGAGTCCGTCGGCGTCGACTTCCGTCTGCGGCTTGCTGTCCTTCTTGGCCATGGCGTCGTTGCGAGGGTGGAGTGGATCGAGGACGAGAGGAGGGGGGCGCTAGGCGTTGAGCTCGAAGATCGAGACGCGCGTCTCTTCGGCGAGCAGCCCCGCGCCCTGCGCGACCTGCCAGCCGACGCGCTCGTCGAGGCCGGGGACCGCCATGTCGCCGAGCTTGCGGCCGGTGAGCGAGTCGCGCACCTCGACCATCGCGCCGGTGGTGATGTAGAGCTTGCCGCTGTCGGCGCTGATCGCGAGGTCGGCGGCTTCGTCGGGGTCGGAGAAGCGCAGCTTCTCGAACCACAGCGGGGCGTCGCCTTCGCTCGCGCCCGGCGCGAACGCGAGCAGCGACGGTCCGCGGCGACCGAGGTCGTCGTCGCTCGACTGCGAGAGCAGCTTGAGCAGTGCCTCCTGCGGCAGCGCCGACTCGAGGTCGTCGACGAGCGAGATCACCGCGCCGGAGTCGGCGGTCACGTCGTAGACCGTCGGCTGCTTGGGTGCGACCAAGATGCCGTCGAAGCGGCCCTTCTGCGCCGAGAGCGCGAGCACACCGCGCTTCTTCGTCGCCTTCATCGAATACAGGACGAACACGCGCGAGCCCGAGCGCGCGATCGCGTGGTAGCGCTCGCCCTCGCGCTGGTAGCGCCACAGTTCCTTGAGCGATTCGCTGTCGTAGGCGGCGATACGGTCGAGCCCGGCGACGACACACATGTCCGGTCCGACGAGCGCCGAGTCGAACACCGGCAGCTTGGAGGCGTCGAGCAGCTCGCCCGTCTCCATCGACATGCGCACGATGCGGTTGCCCGAGGTCGAGGGTCCGAGCACGACGACGTCATTCTTGCGGCCGAAGCCCGCGCCGAAGCCGCGTCCGTAGCCGACCTCGCAGGGCGAGGTCCACTTCGGCTCTCCGCTGGCACGATCGAGCAGGGCGAGCTTGCCTGGGATCGCGTCGTCGATCCACTTGTCGCCCGCGGGCTGGTCGTAGAGGTGGACGAGCACGGGTCCGAGCCCGCCGATGGCGATGCCATCGACCTCGCTCGAGAACTCGCGCGACCAGCGGCGGCGGGCGGTCTTCGTCATGGGCGGAGAGGATAGCGAGCGCACGCCCCCGCGAGTACGCGGCGCCGCCCGCAAAGTGTGCGCGGAAAGCACCGCGGGCCGCCCGGAATCGACCGGACGGCCCGCGGAATGCGCTCGAACGTGCGCGGACTACTTGTCCTCGCCCTTCATCACCTTCTCGGCGATGTTGCGCGGGACGTCGCGGTACTCGTGCAGCTCCATGGCGTACGAGCCACGGCCCTGCGTCGCGCCGCGGAGCGCGGACGAGTAGGCGAACATCTCGGCGATCGGCACGAGGCCGCGCACGATGCGCAGGTTGCCTTGCGCGTCGACGTCGTTGACTTCACCGCGGCGGCTGTTGAGGTCGCCGACCACCGCGCCGAGGAACTCGTCGGGCACGCGCACTTCGATCTTCATGATCGGCTCGAGCAGGGTCACGTTGTCCTCCGCCGCCTGGCGGAAGGCGAGGTGACCGGCCGACTGGAAGGCCATTTCGCTCGAGTCGACGTCGTGCGACTTGCCGTCGTAGAGCGTCGCGCGGACGTTGACGAAGGGGTAGCCGAGCTTGCCGCCCGAGTTGAAGGCCTGCTCGAGGCCCTTCTCCGCAGCGGGGATGAACTCGCGCGGCACCGAGCCACCGACGATCGCGTCGACGAACTCGAAGCCGTTGCCTTCCGTCTGGACCGGCTCGAACTTGACGCTGATGACGGCGAACTGACCGCGACCGCCCGACTGGCGGACGTACTTCGCTTCGGTGTCGACCGCCTTCGCGAGGCGCTGCTTGTACGCCACCTTGGGCTTGCCGGTGACGACCTCGCAGTTGTAGTCGCGCGAGATGCGCGTGACGATGATGTCGAGGTGCAGCTCGCCCATGCCGGCGATCACGAGCTCGCCCGTCTGCTCGTTGGTCTGCGCCTTGAAGGTCGGGTCTTCGCGCATCAGCTTGCCGATGACGTCGCTGAGCTTGTCGCGGTCGGCCGACTTCTTCGGCTCGAGCGACATCGCGATGACGGTCTCGGGGAAGCTGATCTTCGAGAGCTGGATCGGCTTGTCTTCGTCGCACAGCGTGTCGCCCGTGACGGTGTTCTTGAGGCCGATCACGGCGGCGATGTCGCCCGCGCGGATCTCGTCGATCGGCTGGCGCTTGTTGGCGTGCATGCGCACGATGCGGGTCGCGCGCTCGTTCTTGCCCGTGCGCGGGTTCAGGATGCGCTCGCCCTGCTTCAGCACGCCCGAGTAGACGCGCACGAAGGTCAGGTCGCCCGTCGGCTCGGCGATCGTCTTGAACGCCATCGCCGAAAGCGGCTCGTTGTCGTCGGGCTTGCGGATGACCTTCTCATCGGGCTTGCGCGGGACCGAGCCTTCGATCGAGGGCACGTCGTTGGGCGTCGGCAGGTAGTCGACGACCGCGTCGAGCATGAAGCGCACGCCCTTGTGCTTGAGGGCCGAGCCGCAGACGACGGGCACGATGTCCATCTTGAGCGTGCCGTTGCGCAGCGCGCGCTTGACCATCTCGACCGTCGGCTCCTGATCTTCGAGGAACAGGTTGAGCAGCTCCTCGTCGTTCTCCGCGGCGAACTCGAGCATCTTGTGGCGGTATTCCTTCGCCTTGTCGAGCATGTCCGCGGGGATGTCGAGGTCGTTCCACTTCTTGCCCTCGGTGTCCTCGACGAATTCGAGGTAGCGCATCTTCACGAGGTCGATCAGACCGCGGAAGTCCTTCTCGCCGCCGACGGGGATCTGGATCGGCACCGGACGCGCGCCGAGGCGGTCGATGATCGTCTGGACCGAGAAGTAGAAGTCCGCGCCGATGCGGTCGAGCTTGTTGATGAAGCAGATGCGCGGCACGCGGTACTTGTCCGCCTGACGCCAGACCGTCTCCGACTGCGCTTCGACGCCGTTCACGCCGTCGAACACCGCGACCGCGCCGTCGAGGACGCGCAGCGAGCGCTCGACCTCGGCCGTGAAGTCCACGTGGCCGGGGGTGTCGATCAGGTTGATCGTGACGCCGTTCCACTCGACCTGCGTGGCCGCCGACTGGATCGTGATGCCACGCTTCTGCTCGTCCTCGAGGTAGTCCATCGTGGCGGCGCCTTCGTGGACTTCGCCGATCTTGTGGATCTTCTGCGCGAGGAACAGGATGCGCTCCGACACCGTCGTCTTGCCGGCGTCGATGTGGGCCATGATCCCGATGTTCCGGTAGAGGGCGAGACGCTTGGCGCACGCGCTGGTCGGGGCGCTGTTCGCGGAGGCGGAGGTCATAGGTATTCGGCGGGAGGGAGAGAGGGGTCGGTCGTGAAACTGCGGCCCCCGACACCGGGAGCGCGGAGCGATCCCGGGAGGCCGCGGACGTGCCCGTTGGGTCGCGTTTGAGAGGGAAACAGGGTAACGACGGCGCGAAAATCGTCAACCGCGGGCGGACAAAGCGGCCCTGGCGCTAGTGCCCGTGGCCTTCGTGGCCCTCGTGACCGCAGCGGGCCTCCGCGGCCGGAGCATGGCCCCCGTGGGCGTGCCCGCCGCCGTGATGATGGTGGTGATGGCCGGGCGCGGTCCCGTCGGGCGCGGCGAGCTGGCCCAAGAAGGCCCGCGGGCCCTCGCGCAGGAGCACCCAGATGGTCAGGGCGCCGAGGACCGCCGCCGCGGACCAAGCCAAGGCGCCGTGAGCGTGCTCGCCCGCGTCGTGCGCGTGCTCCGCGAGGGCGAAATCAGCCGGGAGGAAGGCGTTGATGCTCCAACCGAGGACGCACGTCGTGAGCGCCGCGGTCCCGACGAAGGCCCACGCGACGCCGCGCGAGTGCAGCCGAGAGAGAGCGCCGAACGTGGTGAGGTTCGTAGCCGGACCGGTGAGCAGGAACGCGATCACAGCGCCCGGGGCGAAGCCCTTCGCGAGCAAGAGCGCCGCGAAGGGCGTCGCCGCGGTGGCGCAGATGTAGGTCGGCATCCCCGCGAGGCTCAGGATCACGACCTGCAGCCACGCCGGAGTGCTGCGCGCCCATTCCGTCGAGATCCACGGCTCGACCAAGGCCGTGAGCACGAGCCCGAACAGGATCCACGGTGAGAGGTGCCCCCACGTCTCGAGCAAGCCGTGGCGCAGCGACGCCATCGCGCCGTGCGGCCGCGGCTCGTCGACCGGCACGCTCTCGAAGCGATTTCCGTCGCGCTCCGCGATGCGACCGACGATGAGCGCCACCGCCAACGCAAGGACGGCGGCGGCACCGACGCGCGCCAGAGTCGGCCCCGGCCCGAGCAGCTTCCACGACAGGAGAATCGAGTCGACGCCGATCTCGGGTGCGCTGACGAGCAACGCGAGCGCCGCACTCACTCCGACGCCCTTGTGAACCAGCGAGCGGTAGATCGGCAGCACACCACAAGAACACACGGGCATCGGCGTGCCGACCGCAACGCCGGCGAGAGCCTGTCGCAGGCGCGAACCGCTCGCGGTGCGCCGCAGCCACGAGCCCGGCACGAAGGCCTCGATCAATGCAGCGCCGAGCACGCCCGCGAGCAAGTAGGGCGCGGTCTCGACCACCAGCTCGCCGAGCCGCACCGCGAGCGCGGAGACATCTTCCCCGTGGGCATGCTCGTGGCCATGGCCGTGGCTGCCGCCCCCCGCCGCGAGGTAGGGCACGAAGAAGCACGCCGCGCCCACCGTGCCGATTCCGGCCCAGAAGTGCCGCTCGTGCTCGTGCTCGTGGGTGTGCTCGGAGGCCGGAGCGTGCTGCAGCACGAGGTGCAGAAGACCGCCGGCGAGCAGCGCCGAGAGCACCGCGGTGAACGTGCCCTCGCTGATCGGGACAAACAGCGGGCCGAACCAAGTGAGCGACGCCATCGCGAGCAGCGCCAGCGCCGCGCCCATGCGACCGAAGCGGCGCTTGGTCTGGCCCCACATGAGGAGTCCGAGCGGGAGTCGATGTCCGACGACGACGAGCAGGGTCGCGAGGCCGACGCGCTCTTCGTTGACCTTCGACGCGAGCGCCGCGCTCTCGATCAGCTCGTGCGTCACGAGCAGAAGAACGACGAGCACGCCCATCGGCAGCTTCAGACTCTCGCCGCCGGCCGCGAGCAGGCGTTCGGCCCAAATCGGGAGCAGCAGGCCGAGCGCGAGCAAGAGCAGCGCCCACCAACCCAAGTGGGCCCCCGCCTCGGGCATCAGGTGGAAGAACGACAGCACCACGATGCCGCCGATCGTCGCCCCGTCGATCAGCGCTGGCAGGAACGGCACGCGCCGCGAGATGCGGTCGAGCAGCGGACCGACGACGAGCGCCAAGGTCGCGATCGCGAGCAGGAGGGTCGGGTTCACGGGAGTGCGCTCGGGGCGAGAGCGTAGCGTCGGCGAGTCGCTGCCGCTCAGACCGGCGGCAGCGTTTCGAGCACCGCGAGCAGCTCCTTCGCGTCGCGGCGCACCCACGCACGGCCGTCGCGCAGGAACGGCTTGGCAACCTCGGGCTCGATCGGTGTGCGGTGGCGCGCGACCAAGCGCAGCAGGGTCGAGAGCGCGTGTCCGCCGACGCCGGGATCCGCGCACAGGTTCGCGACGACGTCGACGAGGCGCGGCGACGAGAGCTTGGCGAGGGCGAGCACCAAGAGCTCGCGCGCATTGCCGTGCTGCTTCGCGCGAGCGAGCTCGACGAGCTGCGCCTCGACCGCGTCGTCCGCGAGGCACTCGATCGCCGCTGCGAGCGCCGCCTTCGGCGCCGGAGGCGAGTTCGGCGTGCGACGGAACGCGCGGAGCAGCGGCTCGAGCGCTTCTTCGCGCGCCCACGGCACGGCGAGCACCCGCGCGAGCTCGAGCACGAGGTCGGGGTTCTCTGCGTTCTCGAGCGCTCGCACGAGCGCCGGCACCACGACGGCCGCGCGCGCGCCGTGGCGACGAAGCTCGGGCAATTGATGAACCTTGAAGCCCGCCTGAGCGAGCTCGTCGAGCAGCGGCTGCACCGCGTCGCGGTAGCGATCGCGCGCCGGATCGTTCGTGGGTCGCATGGCAACAGTTCTAGGGCTCGTGACGCACGCTGTCGCCCGCGAGCGCGCGACCCGGGAACCAGCCGCGGCCTGCGGGAGCCGCGCGCGGCATGCGCTGGCCGTTGAGCGCGCTCTCCCAGAAGTAGAACGGAATGCCCTGCCCCCAGAACGGTTCGGGCGTGTCCTGGATGTGCAGGCCGAGGTGCGGCTCGGGGCACAGCGGAGAAAACGCGGAGAAACCGACGCGTCCAAGCGGAGCGCCCGCTTCGATCGTCGCGCCGACCACGACGGGGATCGAGCCGCGCTCGAGGCCAGACACGAACAGGAACTCGTCGGCCGCGAGCTCGAGGACGACATGGTTGCCCAGATCGTCGGCGTGCAGCGCGCCGTCATCGGGAACGTCGTTCACGACGCGCACGACCTTGCCGCTCGCGGGCGCGACCACCGCCGCGCCGCGTGCGAATGCAGCGCCAACCTCGGAGCTCGCTGCGCGCGTCGCGCCACCCTCTTCCTTCACGAGCACGTACACGAAGCAGCGGTCGGGACGCGTGCGCCAGATCGCGCTCGCATCGTCGACGCCACCCCACGCCACGCGCCACTCGCCCTCGACCGGGACGCGGATGCGCGCGAGCGTCGGCCGCGTGCTGCGCGCCGCAGGGAACGGCAAGCCGTAGCTCGCGGTGCCCACCGCGAAGAACAGCAAGCCGAACGCGACGAGCCGCTGCGTCGCACCGAACGGCGGACGCCGAATCGAGATCCACAGCCCGACGAGGCCGACGACGAATGCCGCGAGCGCGAGCAGCCACGGGCCGTAGAGATAGGCCTTCACGGGCGTGACCCCAGGCCGCTTCAGCCCGAGAAAGACCGCGAGCCCGAGCTCCGCTGCCACGATCAGCCACGCCGCGACGACCCACGCCTCGGGACGCGCGCTCGACTTCGACTCAACCTTCATGGGTCGGCCTGTTCCTTCCGAGCCGCTCGTGCGCGGCGACGAACTCGTGCGCGCAGAAGCTCGCCATCAGCGAGAGATCCCCCGCGAGCACCGTCGCGCCGAGGAGCTCCGCGAACGTGTTCGCATGCCCCGCGCCCGCGCAACCGAGCACCGCGAGGCACTCCGCCGCGGTGCCCTTCTGAGAGCCACCGCCGACGGTGCCGACGAGCAGCGACGGCAAGGTGGCGCTCGCGTACAGATCGCCCGCGGGCGTCACGCGGAAGTCGAGCTGGCCCTGCGCGCACTCGGTCAAGTACGCGACGTCTTGTCCGCAGGCGAGGAGCACCGCAGCCAGCCCGTTTGCGGCCTGGACGAGCCAGTTCTGCGTGCCGAGCTGTGCGAAGCCCGTCGCGTAGGTCGCTTGGATCGCCACGAGCTGCTCCGGCGTGACACGCGCGAGCTCCGCGAGCGCCGTGCGCGGCACCACGGCCTCCGCAACGACGCTGCGACCGCGACCTTCGAGAGCCGCGCGCGCATTCGCGCGCTTCTCGACGTCTTGACCGTGAACGTAGCGTTCGCGCGCATTCGTGCGTCGCGCCAGCTCCGCGCTCACGAGGTCCGCCGCGCGCGCCGCCATGTTGATGCCGATGGCGTCGCCCGTCGTGAAGACGAGCCGCAGGAGGAGGCGGCACCCGAGCACATCGGTCTCGAGCCGGACGAGCTTGCCGTGCCTCGTCGTCGTCGCGACGAGCTCGGCGAACTCCAGTTCGGACGCGCGAGCCACGGCTCCGGCCTCGAGCGCCTCGCGCAGGCCGTCGTACACGAGCATCGGATGCTGCGACAGTCCCTCGCGCACGACGCGCGCCCGCGCACCGCCGCCCGCAGCCAACAGACGCATGCCGCGCGAGTAGGACGCGACCAGCGCTCCCTCGTTGGTCGCCATCGGCACGTAGACCTCGCGTAGGCCCGCCGTCGTATCGACACGCAACGGTCCCGCGATTCCCAGCGGCACCTGTGCAAACCCGACGAGGTTCTCGATGTTTCCGCGCGCGGACGCCGCATCGACCGGCGCACCTGCCACATGACCGAGCGCACGCCCCGCCACCCGCTCCAGCAGCGCACGCCGTGCCGCCAGCGCCTCGGGCGCGTAGTCATCGCTCGCAGAGCGCGGAATCCGGGGCAGGTCGGACATCGGGGGCGCAGAGGATAGCCTGTAGGCCCGCGCGGCGCGCACCGCTGTGCACCGCGCCCCAAGAGAACACTGCCATGCTCGACTTTCTCGGAGCCATCACCGGCATCTTCGTGGTCGTCTACGACGGCCAGCACGCCCTCAAGTTCACGCTCGGTCGCGCGCGCGAGGTGGTGGGACCCGGCGTGCACTTCAAGTGGCCCATCGTGCAGCGGTTCCGCGTCGAGGAGACGAAGCACACCACGCTCGATCTCGAGCCGCAGACGATCCAGCTCGCCGACGACCTCGTGTACGAGATCGACTGCAAGGTCATGTACCAGATCGTCGACCTGCGCAAGGCGCTGATCGAGATCGACGACCTTGTGATGGGCCTGAAGAACCGCGTCGTGCTCGCCGTGCAGGGCGTGGTGCGGCGCCGCGATCGCCGCACGATTCGCGACGCGGCTTCGCTCGTGGCGGAGATCAAGACCGACCTCGCGGCCATCGAGGAGCAATGGGGCGTGCGCATTCTGCAGCTCGGCTTCTCGAACATCTCGCCCAGCCCGACGACTCTGGAGATCACGCAGCTCGAGCTACTCGCCAAGGAGAAGCTCGCACTGTACGGCACGCTGCGCGACGCGGGCCTCGCCGACGCGAGCTCGGTGGCTCTTCTCTCCGGCGCGGTGGTGTCGCTCGGCGGCGACGAGACGCCGCCGTCGCGCTCGAAGCTCGCCGCGCAGACGCGCGAGCTGCTGGCGACGCTCGACAGCGAAAAGGCCGCGCGCGAGGCGCGGGAAGACGAGGACGACAGCTCCGATGACTCTCCCGACGATGACGACGAAGGTCGGATGATCCAGTCGCAGCACAAGGGCTGAGACCTTGGAACAGGGCGCGGATCCGGGCTTCTTGGAGCGGGCGTGGGCGTGGCTGAGCGCCTTCTTTCTGCTCGCGTGGGAGGACCATACCCGCGAGCTCGTGTACGCGCTCGTCGCCAGCGGCTGGGCGGTCATGCGGCTCGCTGGCAAGACCGTTCAGAGCGGGCAGGTCGGCGTGAAGTTCAGCTTCGGTCGCGTCGCGAAGGTCTGCGAGCCCGGCTTCTACCCGCTCGTGCCCATCTTCCAAGTAATCCGCCTCGTCCCTTCGCGAGCGCGCACGCTCGACCTGCCGCGGCAGACACTCACGACCGCCGATGGCCTCGTCTTCACCGTCGACGCCAACGTGGTGTATCGCGTGGTCGACGCACCGAAGGCCCTCGTCGAGGTGCGCGACTACGCGGCGGCGCTCGCGCAGGTCTTGAGCTTGTCGGTGCACGAAGTGCTCTCCGTGCGCGACCGCGCGTCGATGCGCGTATCCAAGTCGCTGGACCGCGAGCTTGCGCGGGCCATGCAGCGCCGCGCGGAGCACTGGGGCATCGAGATCGAGCGCGCCGGCTTCACGACGATTCGCCCGCTGCAACAGACGATGCAGGTCACGCAGCTCCGCGGGCGCGTCCACGAGCGCGCCCGCGCGGTTGCGCGATTCGCCGACTCCGGAATGTCGGCGCCGCTCGCGCTAGGGGTGCTCGGAACTCACACGCGCCTGCGAGCTCGCTCGCGCGCGCTTCGCGCGGTCGAACGACGCGCGCGCGAGGCTGCCGAGCTGCGCACGCTCACCTCGCGCGTCGACGCGTGGACCCGCGCCGAAGGCAAGGACCGCCTCGCCTCGGAACGCTCGAGCCTCCTGCGCAACGCGCGCGAGATCCTGACCGCGCGCCGCTGAGCAAACGCTCACGCGGAACGGCACTCAGCGCACTGCGCCCGTGCCCTTCACGTGCAGATCGAACCAATCGATCATTTCGGCAAGCGCATGGAGCACGCTCTCGCGCGCCGCGTACCCGTGATCCTCGCCAGGGAGTACGACCCAGCGCGCTCGGCCGCCATTGCCCGAGATCGCCTGATACAGGCGCTCGGATTGGATCGGGAACGTGCCGGGATTCGCGTCCTTCTCGCCGTGGATCAGGAGCAGCGGCTCGTTGATCTTGTGGGCGAAGTAGAACGGCGAGAGCTGCCCGTAGATCTCGGGCGCCTCCCACAGCGTGCGGCGCTCGCTCTGGAAGCCGAACGGCGTCAGCGTGCGGTTGTACGCACCGCTGCGCGCGCACCCCGCCTTGAACAGATCCGTGTGCGCGAGCAGATTCGCGGTCATGAACGCGCCGTAGCTGTGCCCGCCCACGCCGACGCGCGCGGGATCCGCGACGCCGCGCTCCACGGCATAGTCGATCGCGGCCTTCGCGGCTGCGGAGATCTGCTCGATGAAGGTGTCGTTCGCGGTCTCGGGATCGCCGACGATCGGCATGGTCGCGTCGTCCATCACCGCGTAGCCCTGCGTCAGGAAGAAGAGGTGCGAATAGCCGCGCAGCGTGGTGAAGCGGTGCTGCGAGCCTGCGACTTGGCCCGCGGTCGACGCATCGGTGTATTCGAGCGGGTAGGCCCAGACCACGAGCGGCAAGCGCGTGCCGGGCTCGTAGCCCGCGGGCAGGTACAGGGTCGCCGAGAGCTGCACGCCATCGGGCCGCTTGTAGCGGACGAGCTCGCGGGTGATGCCGCGAATCGCGGGCTGCGGATCGACGTAGTCCGTCAGCGCCACCACGCTGCCGGTTGAGAGGTCGCGCAGGCGCAGGTTCGCCGGCTGGGTCGAAGACTCGTGACGCGTCACGATCCGCGGCGACTCGCCGGGCGAGCCGACGACACCGCTCACGCTCTCGTAGCAGCCCGGCTCGCAGCGCCACAGTCGCTCGCTCGCGCGCGTCGCGAGGCTCTGCCGATCGAAGAACGGCCGCGCGCCCTCGGGAGAATCGCCCTCCCCCGCGCGGAAGATCCACTCCCCCACTTGCCGGACGACGCGCTGGCCGTCGGCAGTCACTTCCGTCAGGATCGCGCCCGGGTTGCCGTAGCGATCATTCTGGTTGCGGTCCTCGAGCACGACGGGCTCGGACCTGCCCGAGAGGTCGTGCAGCGTCGCGCGCAGCCACTTGCGATCGCGATCGAACTCGCTCGCGAGGACGCGCGAGGGATCTTGGAACCAGGTCAGCCCGCGGGCGCGGTGCTGCAGCCGCAGCAGCTCGCGCGGCTCGGAGCCCGCACGCACGTCCAGCTCCATCCAGCGATCGCGGTGCGTCGCCACCACCTTGGGGTCGCCCCCGTCGAGTGCCTCGACCCACACCAACGTCGCCGCACTCCCCGCTCTCCAGCTGATCGAGCGCGGCCCCGTCGGCACGCCCTCCATGGCGATCGCGTCGAGCAGCGCGTGCCGCTCGATCGTGCGCACCACCTTGCCCTGCGCATCCCACACCTCCGTGCGCGACGGGAAGCGATCCAAGGTCATCACGTAGGAGAACGGCCGCTCGAGCATCGTCACGAGCCAGAACTGACGGTCGGACGAGCTTCGGAACGACAGGATCGCGCCAGGCTGGCCCACATCGCGCGACTCCTTGCCGTCCGCGCGCACGGTGGCGAGCTGCGCCTGAGCGAGGTGCTCGAGCAGCGCGCTGTCGTGCTCATCGCGCAGCAAGTCCTGCGAGGTGCGCACCGGAGACTTGCGACCGCTCGACTCCTGAATCGAAGGGCCCGTCGGCGCAGCAGGAGCCTGCGGAGCGGCTCCACGCCCGGACGGGATGCGCTTGTAGGCGATCGTCTCTCCGTCCGGCATCCACGCGAAGTCACTGAAGAGCGTATTGAGATCGGCGGCAACGCGGCGCGGCGCGAGCTCGCTCACGTCGCAGCTCCACAGCTCGACGCGGTCGTCGTGCACGAGCGTGAACGCAAAGCGCTGGTCGTCGTGCGACCAAGACGTCGCTCCGACTCGCGCACCCTCCGGGAGCGGGACGCGGCGCTGACGCGTGCCTTCGAGATCGCGCAAGACGAGCCCCGTCTCGAAGCTCGCGCGGGCGGGCGCGTTCGTGCGCGGGTCGATGCGCAGGCCGGCGAGCCCCACCCACGGCCGCGTCACGTCCCCGATGGAAGGCAGCGACGGACGCTCCGCGAGCAAGATCCAGCGACCGCTCGGGCTCAGCGTCGCCGACGGAGTCACCGGCGCATCCACGAGCTCGACGACGGCCTTGGGCGGCTCGCGGTAACCGTCCGCGGCAGCGGGGAGAGCGAGCAGAGCGACGGCGAAGAGTGCATCCATGGAAGAGCTCCAGTCGAGGGTTCGGGCGGCCGATTCTAGAGTCACGGAGTCCGATCGCCGCGGCGCTTGTTCCACGCGGGCTCTCTCGCCATCCTCCATCCAACGATGCCCTCCCCCACGCAGCCGCTCGACGACAAGGCCTTTCTTCGCCGCGCGATCGAGCTCGCTCGCGAGTCCGTGAGGTCCGGCGGCGGTCCCTTCGGCGCCGTGATCGCGCGCGAGGGGCGGCTCGTGGCCGAAGGCTGCAATCGCGTGACGGTCTGGAACGACCCGACTGCGCACGCCGAGGTGGTCGCGATTCGCGCGGCGTGCGAGAAGCTCGGCTCCTTCCAGCTCGAGGGCTGCACGGTGTATTCGAGCTGCGAGCCCTGCCCGATGTGCTTGGGCGCTCTCTACTGGGCGCGACCTGCGCGCGTCGTGTTCGCGTGCACACGCGTCGACGCGGCAAAGGCCGGCTTCGACGACGAGTTCATCTACCTCGAGCTCCCGCTCCCGATCGACGCGCGCCGCCTCCCGACCTCGATGCTGCTGCGCGAAGAAGGACTCGTGGCCTTCGACGACTGGGCCAAGGCAGCCGGGCGTCGCGACTACTAGCGATCCACGGGTTTCGCGAGCCGCACGCCGTTTCGGAAGGCGATTTGTTCCACGAGCGCTCCCTTCGCGTCGTAGAAGCTCCACTCGCCTTCGCGCGCCCCCGACGCATAGCGACCCTCGGCAGCGAGGACGCCATCGGGATGGAAGTGCTTCCACGCACCCTGCTTGAGCCCTGCGACGGCGGGTCCCTCGCACTCGAGCGCTCCGCTCTCGTGCCACCAGCGCGTCAGCTCCGCCGTTCGCGGGTTTTGCGGCACTTCGGATCGCTGCTTGCCGTTGGGCCACCACGAGCGCCACGTCCCGACGGGCTCGCCGTGAAGATATTCACGCTCGTACTCGAGCTGCCCGCTCTCGTAGCGACACGTGTCGCGCCCGTGAGGCTGCGACGCACCATTGGGCAAGATCTCGAAGCTCCAGTCGCGATGCGGCCGCGTGCGCTCCGCGTCGAAGTACGAGCGATGGTGCTGGACCTCGACGTCACGTGCGTCGAGCCCGCGCCCGAGCATCCGCGCAGATTGCTCGAACGTCGGCGCGCACGCACCGACGCCGAGCGAGAGCAGTCCAGCGAGCAGCCCTCTCATCGCTGCGGATCGAGGAGCAGTGCGCGGAACAGCAGCCCGAAGGCTTGCTGGGACCAGCCGCGGTAGTGCGGACTGAACGAGAAGAGCTGGATCGAACCCGCACCGTGCGTCGCCCGCACCCAAGCCGCGCGATCCTCGATCTGCGCACCCGCGCGAATCCAGCCCGAGAGCAGGAGGCGCGTGGGCGCGAAGCGCAGGAGCGTCGTGCAGCGATTGCGAGCGTCCGGCTCGACGCGCCACGCGGCCGAGTCGGAAAAGAACACCGCGACGGACTCCGGCAAACCAGCGGTGAGCGCGCTCGGCTCGGGAATCGCACGCAGCACGCTGCCGGGACAGGAGAACGCGCTCTCGCCTTCCTTCGGCTTGTCCTTCGCGGCATTCGTGAGCGGCAACTCGAACAGGTCGATCGCCCACGGACTCGCGCCTCCCACCGTGACGAGTCGCCCGCCGCCCCGCACGAACTCCTCGACCGCCACCGCGCCCTCGGGCTCGAGACCACGCGCGAGCTCGCTCGGCACGCTGCCGAGCGCGCGCCCCTGATCGAGCGTCGCTGCGCTCACATCGGGCAGCACGAGCACGTCGAGCCATTTCGCAAGCTCGCCCGCTCGCAGTTGCTCGTTGCGCACGGTGACGAACGGCAGCTTCCAAGTGTCGAACACCCAGCGCATCCAGCCCTCGTCCATCGAGCCGGTGTAGGGCGCGTACAGTCCGATCCGCGGCATGCGCGCAATCGAGAGGACGCCGTCCGACCTGTCCGCCACGAAGCTGCCCGACTTGCCGTCGAAATACACCGCCTCGCCACCGCGCAGGCGCTCGATCGCGCGCCGCCATTCGTCGCTGTCGCAGGCCGACGCGTCTGTCCGCTTCGCTGCGCCGAGCGCCATGTCGACTTCGTCCGCGCGGCGCAGCCGAGCCACCTCGACCTCCGGTCGCTCGATGCACTCGACCCGCTGCACGCCGAAGAGCAACGGCAGCGTCCAACCCGCAACGTCATACGGAGCGTCGCCGTCGGGATAGCGCTGAGTCTCGAAGAGATCCTTGACGTGCTGCCCGTAGGGCTGATCGCGGAAGACCACGAGCGACCCTGCGGAGTGCGCACGACCGTCGGCCGTGAACTCGCGCTGCGCGATGTGCACTTCGACGCCGCCGAGGAGCAGCGTCTCGACGAGGCGCCGCGTCGCACCGACGTCCCGATTGTCAGCGGGCAGCACCCAGGCGCGCGGAGCTTCCTCGCGCCCCTTGGCGATCGAGCGCTCCGCCGCGGACAGTGCATTTTCGACGTAGACCGACGGTTCGCTCGCGAGGCTGCGGAGGAGCGAGCGACCGAACGCCAGCTCGTAGTCGATGATGTCCCGCAGTCGCCACCAGCCGCCAGGCCAAGGCAACGGGAAGTTCACGCCGGGCGCGTACTCGCCCTTTCCACGGGGCGCCTTGAGCTTCGAGCGTTCGAGAAAGACGGGGCTCGCGAAGTTCACGGACGCCGCCTCGGTGAGGAGGCCCACGATGTTGTGACGAACGGGGACGTTGCGATTCCCACCGTTCCACCACTGGTCGTATGTGACGCCCGTCGCGACGCCCGACAGCCCCTCGCGCGTCATGTCGTGGAGCGCGCGCGTGCCGAGCAGGTTGATGCTCGACATGATCGTCGCATCGAGGTTGGGGTTCAGCGGATCGCGGAACGGCGGTACGAACATGCGCTCACCCGTCTGCCCCTGTTGGTGCACGTCCCAGTAGACCTGCGGATGCCAATCTTCGTAGAGCAGCTTCGTCACGAGCCGAGTCTCGGCCTGCGTGAGCGCGAACCAGTCGCGGTTGTTGTCGTGGCCGGTGTAGTACTGATAGAGCTTCGGCATCGACGCGCTCTCGTGCTCGGTGCCGACGATGCCGCGATACCACTCGCAGACGTGGTCGAGCCCGTCGGGGTTCGTGCACGGGATCACGATGGTGACGAGCCGCTCGCGCGCGCTCTTCCAAGGTTCCGCGTCGCTGGTCGCGAGCTGGTGCGCGAGCTCCATGCCGAATTGCGGCGCGGCAGTCTCGGTCGAGTGCATCGCGATCGAGATGGCGACGATCGGCACGGCTTCGGCTACGAGCCGCGCTCGCTCTGCGGAGTCGATTCCGCGAGGGTCCGCGATACGAGCCGCGTCGGCGCGGATCGCGGCGAGTCGCGACATGTTCGCTTCGGAGGTGATCACCGCCGCGAGGAACTCGCGCCCCTCCGTGGTCGTGCCCAGTCGCTCGACCTGGACCCGCGCACTCTGGGAATCGAGCTTGCGGTAGTAGCTCGACACCTCGCTCCAGTCGGCGAGCGCGAAGTCGCAGCCCGCGGCGCGTCCGAGGTGCTCCGAGGGCGTCGAGACGTTCTGAGACCACGCGCACGCTGCGAGGAGGGGCGCGAACACGAGAGCGGTGAGGAGGGGCTTCACGGGGACACGGTAGCGCGCCGCGAGCATTGCAGGCCACACCGACGAGGGCCGCGTCGCGCCTCCTCGGTGCTCGGCCGCCTGCGCAGCAGTTCGGAGCGGACTCCCCCGCGCCGCGCACCTAGAATCGGGCCCGTGGCGTTGCACCTTGGAACGGAACTGGGGCTCGCTCTCGGAGCCTACTTCGCAGGCGGCATCTCCCCGGGCTACTGGCTCGTTCGTTGGCGGACGGGCAGCGACGTTCGCGAGCAGGGGAGCGGCGGCACGGGTGCGACCAACACGGCGCGCATCCTCGGCGCGGGTGGCTTCGCGTTGACCTTCGCCCTCGATGTCGCGAAGGGGGCGCTCGCCGTCGCAGCGGGGCGCTGGCTCGAGGTCGACGTCGAGTGGCTCGCCGTGTCGGCGCTCGCCGTAACTGCAGGACACGTGTGGCCGATGCAGCTCGGTTTCCGCGGCGGCAAGGGCGTCGCTCCACTGATCGGCGCGTGGCTCGCGCTGGCCCCTCTCGCGCTCGCGCCTTGTCTCCTCTTCGGCGCGTTGCTGCTCGTGCTCTCGCGTCGCTACCTGCGCTCGGCGCTCACGGGTCTGGGCCTGCTCGCGCCCTCCACGTGGTGGCAGACCGAAAACACCCTCGCCACCGTGATCGCCGCAGCCGCGACGGTGCTCGTCCTCTACACCCATCGAGCCCACTTCAAGCGAGAAACTCCCGACGCTTTGGCACAACGCGGTGCTCCACGATGACACCCCACGCTGAACAGCTCCTCTTCAAGCTGGCCGACAACGCCGACGAGATCGACCAGATCCAAGCGCTCCACTACCGAACCTTCGTCGAGGAGATCCCGCAGCATCCGGCGAACGCCGAGCGCCGCTACGTCGACCGATTCCACGCCGACAACGTGTACGTCATCGGTCGACTCGGCGAGCGCGTGATCGCAACCCTCGCACTGCGCGGGCGCCGCCCGTTCTCGCTCGACTCCAAGGTGCCCGAGCTCGACCGCCATCTCCCGGGCGGGCACATGCCGGTGGAAGTGCGACTGCTCGCCGTAGAGCGTGAGTTCCGCCGCACCGCCATCTTCGCTGCGCTCCTCGAGTTCGGCGTGCGCCATGCGCTCTCGGAGGGCTTCGACCTCGGCGTCATCTCGGGCACGACCCGCGAGCTCAAGCTCTACCGCCACATGGGGTTCACGCCGTTTGGCCCACTGGTTGGAACGCCCGGCGCGGAGTACCAGCCGATGTACGTCACGCTCGACCGCTTCTGCGAGAACGCCGAGAAGAACCCCGCGCTCGCGAGCATCGTGCAGCCGAAGCTCTCGACGCCGAACGAGCTCAACTTCCTGCCCGGCCCCATCACGCCCGCCCCCGACGTGCGAGCAGCGCTTGCGGCGCCGCCGATCTCCCACCGCAGCCGCGAGTTCGTCGAGAACCTCCGCGAGCTCCGCACTCGCCTGTGCCGGCTCACGCACGCGAGCGACGTGCAGGTGTTGGTCGGCTCGGCCTCGCTCGGGAACGAGGTCGTCGCGGCGCAGCTCTCCCTGCGATGCACGCGCGGTCTCGTGCTCTCCAATGGCGAGTTTGGAGCGCGACTCGCGACGCAGGCGAAGCGTGCCCAGCTCGACTTCGAGTCGCTCGACTTCGAGTGGGGTCGCGAATTCGACCTCGCGCGGGTGGCACATGCGATGGACCGACTCGCTCCCGCAGACTGGCTCTGGTTCGTGCACCACGAGACCTCGACGGGGATTCTCAACCCGATGCGCGAGCTGGTGCTGATGGCCAAGCAGCGCGGGCTGCGCGTGTGCGTCGACTGCGTGAGCTCGCTCGGCACAGTGCCCGTCGATCTGCGCGATGTGGAGCTCGCGAGCGCCACGAGCGGCAAAGGCCTCGGCGCCTACCCCGGTCTCGCCCTCGTGTTCCACTCCTACGAGCCCGAGCTCCAGCCCGAGCGCCTCCCCGGATACCTCGACTTGGCACACTGGTCGTCTCACGAGAGCGTGCCGCACACCCACTCGTCCAACCTCGTGGCGTCGCTCTCAGCGGCGCTTCGGTCCGTCACCACGGAGCGCATGGACCGGATCGCAGCGCACGCGCGTTGGCTCCGGACGGAGCTCGTCGCCGCGGGCTTCCTCGTGCCGGCGCCTGAACACGCCGCATGCCCGGGGATCGTGACGCTGATCCCACCGCGCGGCCTCACGGCTTTCGAGCTCGGAGAGGACCTCGACCGCCGCGGTTTCTGGACGAGCTACCGCAGTGCCTATCTCGTCGAGCGCGGCTGGCTGCAGATCGCGCTGCTCGGAGATCCCCCGCGCACGAGCCTCGAGAAGCTGATCCGCGTCTTGGGTCTCATCGCACGCAAGCGCGAGTGCGCGACGCAGCGCTGAAGCTCACTTGCCTGCGAGACTGAGCACGATCTCGAACACGATCAGCAGCACGATGAGGATCTCGAGGACCTCGGCGCGCAGCGTCGCGGCGTCGTCGTGCAGCTTGTCGTAGACGTTGTCGAGCGCGGCGAGCTTGCGCTGTGCGGCGTCGTTCCATTCCTGCAGGCGGAAGCGCACGCCCGCTTGACGCAGCACGCGCGCGAGGAACTGGTCGCCGGACACCTTGAGCGTATTCCCGAGGCGCTCGAACAAGAACGCAGCCTCGAGCTGCATCGACGAGAGCTTGCGAAGGTCGCGCCGCAGTGCGAGCGGGCCGAACAGGTGCCTCGTCTCGCGCTTCGAGAGCGAGCGGTACGAGTCTTCGAGCGCCGCGTCGAGCTGCGCATCGAGAAAGCGCATCTCCAAGAGCTGCACGTTCGCGTACTCGAGCACGCGGACGACGTCCTCCGGCTCGTCGTCGAGCACGATCGCCGCATGCCAATCGACGAGCGTGAGATCGTCGGGGCCGTACTGCAACCGCACCGAGAGTGCGTCGGCCTGCACTTCGCGCGAGAGACGTGCGCGTTCGGCGCGCAGAATGCCCGCGAGCGCCGCGCCGTGTTGCCCCAAGAAGCGCTCGATCTCGCTCCCGAGCAAGTGCGCCGGAAGTCGGAACACCGAGTAGTCTTCGAAGACCTCCGCCAGCCCGGGCTTGGAGACGTGAGCGCGAATCGCGTGAGCCAGTGCGACAGCTCGCTCGCGAGCCGCCTGCTCCAGCGACGTATCGGCCGCAAGTGCGCAGGAGAGCTCGATGCAATCGGCGAGCTCGGCGCCGAGCTCGATCGAGTACGACACGAGCACCGCGCCGAACTCGAAGAGCACGACTTCACATGTCTCGGATGTGCTCCAGCGTTCGACTCTCAGCGGCTCGCAACGCTGAACAATACGCAGAGGCGGCGGTTTGAACTGAAAGTACGCGGGTGCGGGGTGAGTATGGCCGAGCTTGCCCTCGGTGCTCGGCTCGTGGATCGCCCGCGCAGCGCCCGCTAGATCGATCGACTGCGCTACATCGAACGCAAACAGCACACGGCACTCACCGCGCGCGCTGGACTCCGCGAACGTCATGGTGGGACTCTAGTTCAGGGTGCCCGTCACTCCAACCGTGCGCACGCGCTCTCGCTACTCTATTCCCATGAAAGAAACGGAGATCCTACGCACGGCTCGACGCTTGGCACGCCACTGTGGAGTCCATCAGACGCGCGGCTTCCGCCTCTCGCGCTTCGATCCTGCGGACACGGGGCCTTTCGGCTCCGAGGACAAGCCGAAGACAGCCGAGATGCTCTCCGAGAGCATTCGGCTGCTCTCCGAGCTTCAAGACCGACTGTATGCGCAGGATCGCTGGTCTCTCCTCGTGATCTTTCAGGCGATGGATGCGGCTGGGAAGGATGGCGCCATCAAGCATGTGATGAGCGGCATCAACCCCGCCGGTTGCGAGGTGCACTCGTTCAAAGCTCCGAGTCCAGCCGAGCTGGACCACGACTACATGTGGCGCGCTCTGAAGGTCGTTCCCCCGCGCGGAACGATCGGCATCTTCAATCGCTCGTACTACGAGGAGGTCCTCGTGGCGCGGGTGCACCCCGAGATTCTCGGGAGACAGCGCATCCCGCCGGAGCTCGTGACGGGCCGCATCTGGAGCGAGCGCTTTCGCGACATCCGCCGCATCGAGCGCTACCTCGCGCGCAACGGCACGGTCATCCGCAAGATCTTCCTCAATGTCTCGAAGGACGAGCAAAAGCGGCGCTTCCTCGAGCGCATCGACCAGCCCGAAAAGAACTGGAAGTTCTCGGAAGCGGACCTCGGCGAGCGTGCGCACTGGGACGAGTACATGCACGCCTACGGCGACATGATCCGCAACACGTCGAGCGAGCACGCGCCGTGGCACATTGTGCCCGCGGACAACAAGTGGTTCACGCGCATCGCTGTCGCTTCGATCCTGATCGAAGCACTCTCGGATCTCGACCTGCGCTACCCTGTGATCGACAAGAAGCGGCGCGCCTCGCTGGCCGTCGCGCGCAAGCAGCTGCTCTCCGAGGATTGAACCGATGCGTCTGCGACTCTTCCTTTCCATCTCGCTCCTCGCCCTCGTGTGCGCGTGTTCGACCCCGCGCATCGATCTCGCCGCGTGGCGAGAGACGCAGCTGTGTCCGCTCATCTCCGAAAGCGAAGCTCCGGCCGCTCTCAAGCGCTTCGAGGAGCTGCGCAGCGCCGATTCGCTCTCGGAGGCGCGGCCGGTCGCTCTCGCCGCAGCTGCGGCCCGACCCGACGATCCCCAAGCACTGCTGGCAGCGTCGATCGCCGAGTCGGACGCCCTACTGCTGCAGAATGAGGATGACAAGCACGCCCGCAATCACTGTGCGGCGAGTGCGCTCGACTACGCCGAGCGCGCCCTAGAGCGCGGTGCGAGTGGTGCACGAGCGCAGGCTCAGCTCGCGTGGTCGCTCGGCCTCACGACGCACCTGCAGCCGATGTCCGAGCGCAGCGCTCACGCGCGCAAGACCTTGGAGGCTGTCGCCCGCGCGCTCGAAGCGGATCCCGACGAGCCCACGGCGCTCGCCACGTGCGCGCTCGTGCACCTGCGGCTCCAGACACTGCCATGGATCGCGAAGCTCATGGCCTCGGATCTGCCTGATTCGAGCCTCGAAGGCGCCGAGCGCTGTGCTTCGCGCGCTGTAGCGCTGCGCCCGAGTCGTGAGAACCGCAGCATCCTCGCCAAGGTCCTGCTGGCCGCTGGCCGCGACCACGAGGCTAGGACCGTGATCGACGCAGCCCTCGCCGCGCCACCCACGTATCCCCGTGACCACGCACTCGCCGAGGCCCTGCGCGGGCTACGTCCGTAGATCACCGACGCGAGAACACTGAGGCAGCCGCCCGCGCTCGAGTCGGTCGCCCTTCCACTAGTCTTCGACGACGTGCTTCGCGTAGACCTTGCGCAGCTCGGACCAGCGCGCCGCGTCGAACGCACCGCTCTGCATGCAGTCGACCGCGCCGTACGCCATCGCGAGCGCGTGGTGCGTGTTGTCGTGCTGAAAGAGCCCCTGACGACCGTAGGACAGAAGCCGCGGAACGCTCTCCACCCAGCGCTCGAGCCTCGCGAGCGGCTCCTCGTAGCCCATCAGATAGATCGGATAGGCCTGGGGAAGTCGGCGCGTGAACACCGCAGTCGGTTGCACCGGCAACGGAAGTCCGCAACCCGCGAGATCGTCGGCCAGCAAGCGCCCGAGCTCGGCGTCGCTCATGCTCCAAACGTCATCGCCCAGCGCGCAGGGTAGCTCCGCGCACAGGATCGTCGTCCCCTTCGGACGTCCGAGCGCCGAGTAGTTCTTGGGCTCCGAGAGGCGCGTGATGCGCGTGTTCGCACCGGGGAAGTAGTGCGCGTCGTACTCCGTGAACTGCTCGACCGAGAGCTGCAGGTAGATCAGGATCATCGAGCGGTACGTGACCCGCTCCGCAGCGGCGAGGACCTCCGCGGGAACGCCGCTCGCCATGGCGCGTGCGAGCAGCGTCACCGGAATCGTCGACCACAGGTACTCGGCCTCGAGCACCTCGCTGCCACTCGCACTCGCGGCATGAACGCGCCAAGGCGCGCGCTCGCCCGCGGGCATCTCGATGCGCGTCATGCGCCAGCCGAGCCGCATGTCCGCGCCAAGCCGTGCCGCGTCGGCTGCATAGGCCTCGCTGATCTGTCCGAAGCCGCGCACGGGATAGAAGAAGCGACCCGCACCCGGCGGCTTGAAGCCCGGCACCGCGCTCAGGACTTTGCGCACGAGCTTGCCGAACGAACCCGCGGCGACGCGCTTGCGTGCTTGCACGCCGCTGAGCTCCTTCGGATCGCGCCCCCACAGCTTGACCGCGTAGGGCAAATAGAACTCCTCCGCGATCGTCGAGCCCAAGTTCGCGCGAATCACCGACTCGAACGTGTCGCCGTCGCTCGCACGCCCCGGGAGCTTCTTCGCGACCATGTCCCGCAGGGTCCCGACCGCAAAGCGCTTGTCGAGGCGCAAGAGCAGGTCGACGGGCTTCAGCGGAAAGTGAATCCACTTGCCCAGCAATCGAATGCGTCCGTGACGCGGGCGATCCTTGAGGTCGGCGCCGAGCAGCGCGCGAATGTCGGCCATGATCGCCGGATCCGTCGCGGGGTGGAGTCGATGGCTCCCGTAGTCGAGCCACTGGCCACCGAACTCGAACGAGCCCGCGTTGCCGCCGTAGTGCGCAGCGGCCTCGAGCAGGGTTGCATGCCCGTGCCCGCGCCGCGCGAGCTCGCGCGCCGCGCCGACACCGGCGGGCCCCCCACCCAGGATGAGAACGCGCGGCTCAGCCATGGGGCCCGCGCTCCAGCTTTAGCAGCGAGTCACGCCCCGCGCCCGTACGCGCCTCCCGGCGATAGCCGAGCACGAACCAAAGCACCCCGCCCGCCAAGCCCGTCGCGATCAAGACCGACTGCCAGAGGAGCGATGCGGCGACTCCGTCCTGTTCGATGACGTTCGCGAGCACGCCGAGGAACCCCGCGAGCGTCACCTCGCGCAACCCTAGCCCACCCACCGAGAGCGGCGCGAGCGTGATCGCTTTGGTCATCGGCACTGCGAAGAACCATACCGCGAGCGGCGCTTCGATCCCGATGGCTCGTCCGAGCTCGCGATTGAGCAACACGAACCAGCCTTGGATCGCGAGGGACAGGCCGAGCACGACGAGCGCCCGCGAAGGACGCGATGCGAGCCGCCGCATCGACACCAGCGCGCGCCCGATGGTCCCGCGCAGCTTGCGCGGCCAGCGCTCCAACTTCCGTCGAAGCAGCAACGGCAGCGAGACCAGCGCAGCGACCACCGTGAGCAGCACGCCCACTTGCACGACACTCTGCGCCCAGCCCGGCAGCGCCTCCCGCGACCACAGCGCACCGACGACGATGAGCACGAGCAGCGCGAATGTGTCGATCAGCCGCTCCGTGAGGCCCCCGAGCACCGCGGCCTCCGGTCGCCCGGTGACGCGCGCCGCGAGCACAGCCTTGATCGCGTCGCCGCCGACGATGCTCGGCAAGCAGAGATTCGCGAACATCCCGGCGGAGTAGCACTGCACCGCGTCGAGCGCACCGAGCCGAGCCTTCTCGCTCGAGATTCCCAGATTGACGTTGTAGCGCCACTTGAGCACGCCGAGCGCGTGCCCGACGACGAACCCGAGCCATACGACGAGCCACGTCGTCGACGGAACGCGCAGCACGGCGTCGAGGATTTCGCCCCAGCGCACCTTCACCGCGATCCACGCGAGCGCCGCGACGGTGACCCCGATCTTCAGCGCGAGCTTGGCGTGGCGTTTCTGCATGACCCGCGTCGCTCCCCGCTCAGCGTTCCGATCGCTCGCGAAGCGCAACCACGACCTCGCTGCCCCCGAGCGTGCCGTAGTACGTGCCGACGACCCGGTAGTCGCGCTCGATGCGCGTCCAAATCTCCGGCAGCGCCGCCTTCATACGAGTCGGGGTGCAGTACACGATCCAAGTGCGCGGGTGCTGGGCTTCTTGGGCCTCTAGCGCATCGACGTTATCGACCGGGGTCCACGCGCAGTTGTAGAAGTCGCGGTACGGCATCACCGTCATGTCGACCGTGACGACCCCGTCCCCGGGCTGTCGCTCGCGCTCGACCTGCGCGAGCGCGCCCGCGAAGTCCTGCTTGGGCAGCCACGCCACGGGCACGGTCGCGAGGCTCATCAGGCAGGCCAGCGCGAGCGCCGCGCCCGTGAGCTTCGGCAGCAGCCCCGCAAGCTGCCCGAACGAAAAAATGCGCACCCACTCGACGACGCCGCGCAGCGCGATCAGGACCGCGAAGCCTGCCCCGAAGAAGAACATTCGCGGCCAGAGGTTGTGGCGCGTCGCGAGCAGCACTGCGGCCGTCACAGCGAAACCGAGAAGAAATGTCCCGGTCACAGCGCGGCTCTGACGCCAGTAGGAGCGCAGGCCGAGGGCCATCACCGCGAGCCCGCCCGCGAGCGTGAAGCCGCCGCCGGGCACACCCTGCGACAGCCCGCGCAACGTCTCCAGCAGGAGCCAGCTCGGCTCCTTCCACTCCACCTTCGCGCCCGGCATCGTCGGAGCGAGCAGCGTCGCGAAGAACTGCGGCAGCACGAGCGCGTGCAGCACGAGCGAGAGCGCCGTGGCGAGCGCGAAGCCCGAGAGCACCTGATGGTGCGCCGCTGCAACGCGCCGTCCTCGCGATGCCAAGGCGCACCCGATCCACACCAGAACGTGCGCAGCGACCGCAAAAACGGCCGTAGCGTGGATCAGCGTCGCGAGCGCCATCCAGATTCCGTAGCGCAGCGGCGCACCGATGCCATGCGCCCGCTCCGCTCGGAGCATGCGGAGAAACTCGGCAGACCCGAGGAGCGTGAACAGGAGCAGGCCCGTGTACCCGCGCGCGTCCTGCGAGAACCAAACATGGTGGTACGAGACCACCAAGAATGCGGCTGCGAAGATCGCCTCGCGTGCGTCGGTCACGAGCAGCGCAAAGCGGTAGAGCGCCACGACACCCAAGACGCCGAGCACCACTGCGGGCAGACGCACTGCCCAAGTGCTCTCGCCAAACAGCTCGCATGAAATGCGCGCCAGCACGGAGTACAGGAGATGCTGGTTCTGGCTGTCGAACGTCGAGACGACCGTCCGCAGATCCCTGCGCGCGTAGTGCACGAGGGTGTCGATCTCGTCGAACGAGATGCCCTCGCCCAAGCCCGGCGCACGAAGTGCGAGCGCGAGTGCCACCAGCCCGCCGAGCGCCCACATCGCGCTCGCATCCCAGTGTGGCGGCTGTCGGATCCCGGTCTGCACGAGGGCCTCGCCACCATCGCGGCTCGGCGCCAAGCGCTCGACGAGCACGAGGGTGAGCGCAAAGAGGGCGAGCATCCCGCGCAGGATCGAGACGCCCGTGTCGAGTACCTCCGCGCGGTCACCGCCGCCGAGACTCTCCACGAGCGCGTGCTGCGGCAGCACGAGCGCGCCGAGCAAGCACGCGGCCGCCGCGACGATCACGCCCTTGTTCATGCGCACGCCGTGCACCCGCGGGAGTATTCGCGCCGCCCGCTCCCATTTCCACCACCTGCCCGCGCGCGCTCAGGCGCCTGCGGTCGCGGGGCGCCTTCGGTGGCGCGCCAGGAACCGCTCGCGCCGTCTTCCCATGGCCTCGGCCGTGTAGAGGCGCTGCGTGAGCCCGTGGAACCCCGTCCGCAGCCCGTCCACGGTCATCTTCGCCGGCCGGTAGTTGATATCGAAGAGCGTGCAGAGGTCCCAGCGTCCGGGCTCGAGGACGCGCCCTTCGTTCATGAGTCGCGCGTACAGCGGCGTGCCGGGGAAGGCCGTGAGGTAGGTCACTTGCACCTCGTACAACCCGGTGTCTTCCGCGAAGCGCTGGACGCGCTCGAACACGCCCGCGTCGTGGTGGTCGAGACCGAGGACGAAGCAGCCGTTGACGGTGATGCCGTAGGACTGGATCCGCTCAACGGCCTCTGCGTATCCGCCGGCGCGCTTCGCCTTGAAGTTCGCATGCAGCTCGACGCCATCGAGTGCTTCCCCGTCCGGGCTCTCAAGGCCGATCAAGAGCTGTCGGCAGCCAGAGCGGGCGAGGAGCTCGAGCAACTCCGGATCGTCCGCAACCGAGATGTCCGTCTCCGTGAACCAGCGCACTCCGAGCGGCGTCAGAGCTCGCACCAGCTCGCGGCTCCACTCCTTGTCGACGAACGTGTTGTCGTCCGCGAACTCGAGGAATGCGCCCGGTCGCAGCGCGCGGATGGCCTCGATGTCGCGCACGATCTCTACGACGGGCCGCTTGCGATACCGCTGGGTCAGCATCACGTTGGACGCACAGAACTCGCAGCGCCACGGGCAGCCGCGCGTCGTCTGGACGGTGAAGCGGTTGTAGGGACGCTGCGCGAGCAAGTCGTACCGCGGCACCGGCAGGCGCGCGACGTCGACGGGCGGCGCTTCGCTCGCGCGGAACACGCGCGCCGACTCTCCGCGCTGCGCCGCTTCCACGATGCGCGGCCAGACGTGCTCGCCCTCGCCGATCGCGATGTAGTCCGCGTGCAGCGCGGCTTCCTCGGGGAGCACGCTCACGTGCAGTCCCCCCATCGCGACCTTCACTCCCGCTGCTCGCAGCCGATCTGCGATCGCGTACGCCTCGAAAATCTGAGCAGAGAACGTGCTGATCGCGATCAGGTCACAGTCATAGACCTCGCGTGGCTCGCTGCCGTCGCCCTCGGCCTCGAAATAGCGCAGCTCGTGGCCTTCGGGCGTTGCCGATGCGAGCTGCAGGAGGCCCAAGCTCGGCAGCGCCGCGATCTGGCGCGAGCGTTCGACGAACCCGGGCAAGGTCAACCCCAGCCGGAGCAGCTCGGGATCGTGCGCGCGAATGCCGCTCATCGCCAAGAGACCGATCTTCATGCAGAAGCTCCTTGCTCGATGAGAGAGAGCGTCAGCGCCGCCGCACTCGACAACGCGAGCACCGGGAGCGCGAACAGGTGACGGAACGACTGGCGCCACGCGGAGAGAAAGCAGATCGCGGGCATCAGCACGCCGCCCACGCGCCACAGGACGAAGCACGCCTGAGCGGCGGATCCCGAGGCGACCGCCGCAGGCGAAAGCGCGACGAGCATCTGCAGCACGCCGAGCGCGATGCACGCGATGTGCCCGAGCCGCAAGAGTCGCCGCCGCCAAGACGCGTAGCCGCCGAGAAACGCATCGCGATGAAACCACAGCCCGAGCGCCGCGCCGCTCGCGAAGCCCGCGAGGACCTGCGCCCAGCCCCAACTCCAAAGCCCAACTGCGTCCATGCTCGTCTGCATGCCCATAAACTCGGCTACGCGAGTTCACAGTGGGACGAACTCCTGCGATGCGCGCCATCAAGCGGCGCGAATCGACGCGGGGAGCGAGTCAGCCGCGCGCGAGGCGACGCAGGCGCAGCCCCGCGGCGAGGAACAGCGCAGAAACAAGCAACGGGATCGCGAGCTGCAGCACGCGCAGGAGGTTCCCGCTCTGCGCGACTGCGTCGAAGTGCGCACGCGGCACCTCCACCTCCAACCGCCCCCCCGAAGGCAGCTCCGAAGAGGTGCGCAGCCCTTCCGCAGCGACGAGCTCGAGCTCCGTCGGGCTGCGCAGCTCGTGGCTTGCGACCTCAGCACCCTGCGCGTCGAGCACGCGCGCCGTGACCGCGAGCTCCGGGATTCGTCCCCAGCCACGCGCCGCGATGAGCGCAACGAACAGCGTGATTGCGAGGTTGAGCGCCCCCACCGCGATCAACAACGTCGCGGCGCGCTGCGCGGGAATCGGTCGAGCGGCCATGGCGGCCGAAGGCTAGCGCGGCGCGTACTCGGGTGCCACGGACACGGGCCCCGGCGGAAGAGGCTCGACGCTCTTGCGCCAGCGCCCGATCTCGCCGCCGAGCCGATAGCGGAGCAACGTCGAGAAGAACTCCCAGCACGTCATCGCGCGCACATGGCTGAGCCCGTGGCCGCGCATGCGCGCGAACACGTTGACCTCCAGCACGCGCACGCCGAGATAGTGCGCCTTGATCATCAGCTCGGGGTCGAGGAACCAGCGCTTCGAGCGCAGATCCAAGCGCCGCAGCACGTCGCGGTGCAGGATCTTCGGGCTGCCGTTGACGTCGATCGAGCCGAGGCCGGGCCAGAGGCAGAACACCATGCCGTTGTAGGCGATCGACACGAACTTGCGCGTCCAGCCGTCGAGCCGGAAGCGGCGCCGCACCTTGCCGAGGATCTTGCCGTCGCTGTAGCGCACGGCCTCGAAGAGCCGCACCACGTCCTCGGGATCGACCTGCCCGTCGCAGGGGATCATGCCGACCCACTCCGCGCGCGCCTCGCGCAGTCCGCACAGGACGCCCCAACCGTAGCCCTCGTTCACCTCGACCACGACCTTGCGCACCGGCAGACCCTTGGCCGTGAGTCCGTCGAGAATCGCGCCGGTGCGGTCCTTCGAGCCGTTGTCGACCGCGATGAGCTCGAGCGCGATCCCCGCCTTCTCGAACGCCGCGCACAGCGCCGGCAGCGTGAACGGGATCGACTCCTGCTCGTTGTAGCAGGGCACGACCAACGAAAACTCAGGGCGCTCGGAGCTCATCTAGGCGGACACCGCATCGGCGGTGCAGTCCTTCACCAGCCTACGACGCAGGTCGCGTGCGAACAGGGTGCGCGTGAACTTCCCCAGCCCCGACGCGTGTTCGCCGAAGGTGCCGACCTTGGTCAGGATCAGCGCCTTGGTCTCCGCCGCGCACTCGGCTCCCTGCTCGCGGGGGGTGCCGTACGCGAACTCCGCCAGCGGACGTCCATAGCCACCCTCGGCCCAGGCCTCGACGTCGTAGCCGGAAGTCCACGTGCGGCGCTCGGTCGTCGTCTGCGCGAAAGGCACGTGCAGCACGACGCCGCGCAGGTAATCGAAGACCGCCGCCAGCTCGCCGGGCTCGTAGCCGACGCCGCGGCCGCGCAGCGCGCTCTCGACCGCACTGCGCAGGAAGTCGAGCGACTCGTGGGTCGTGTAGAAGCGCCCGAGCATCGAGTACTTCGAGAGCAAGTTGCCGCCGAGCGTCCCGTCGACGAGCTGGGCATAGTGCTCCCGCGCCCACGTGAGGCACTCCTCGCGCGTGCGGAAGATCTCCTGCTGCGATTCCTCGAGAAACTCGGAGATCACGCGCGCGAATGCCGGCGGCGCCGCGGGGAGCAGCGACTGCATGTGCCGCACGAGATCGAAGGGTTTCACTCCGTGAGCGCGCGCGAACGCGAACGGCTCCTCGTAGTTGCCCTCGTAGTGGAAGATCGTGAGCAGGAGGTGGAAAACACGCGTCTCGAGGTAGTCGTCGAAGCTGAAGTCGGGTGTCGCGACGACCATCTCCTCGACCTCGATCAGCGGCGTGCCCGTGTAGTCACCGATGTTGCGTGCGACGACGCGGAAGCGCGTGTCGAAGCCGAACTTGGCGCGCTCGTCGGGATTCGCGAGCTCCGCGCCGTGCAGGAGCATCAGCTGGTGCGCCGAGATGCGCTTGGCGCCCGCGTCGAGCAGGTCCTCGACGGCCTTGAGGAAGCTCGCCTTCGACTCGCCCGGCAAGCACAGGATCAGCTCGCCGTAGCTCTGCATGCCCTGCGACTCGAGCTCCTTCTGGATCTCGCGGTACGTCTCGAGCTTGATGTTGTCGCGCTTGATGTTCTTCAGCACGACCGGATTCATCGACTGCACCGCCGCCGTCATCGGCAGCGCGCCCTTGATCTTGCGCATCACCTTGATGATGCGCTCGCCCTTGTTCTTGCCGGTGGTCGTGCGGATGTAGCGCGGCCAGCCGTAGCTGTCCTGCAGCCAGCCGATGTAGTCCGCGATCTCCTCGTCGCGCTCGTACATGCCGAAGTTGTCGTCGGCGAAGCACAGCGTGATCTCGGGCTTCACGCGCTCGGCGAGGTAGGCGAGGTCGGCCTTGACGTTGTCGATCGAGTGCGCGAACACGCGGCTGTTCGAGCGCACGCCGGAGTTGCAGAACGCGCAGGTGAACGGACACCCGCGCGAGATCTGCATCATCGGGAAGTAGCCGGTCTTCAGGTACGGGTCCATCAGACCCGCGAGGTACGGACTCGGGATCTCGTCGAGGTCGCGGATGCGCTCGACCTCGCCTCCGCGGTGGAACTCGTGGCGCACGTGGTCGAACCAGTCGACGCCGGGGAGCACGCCTTCGCGCAGCGACTCGAGCCGCCCCTTCGACTCCACGAGCCGCTCGAGCAGATTCAGGAACGCGCGCTCGCCCTCGTAGGTCGGCCCATCGATGTACGCGTCGACGCTGCGCAGTCCCGCGAGGAACTCGCCGCGCACGCTGTCGACGAGCGGATAGTTGGGGCCACCCATGACCACGACCGTGCGGGGATCGCGCGCCTTCGCGTACTGAGCGAAGTGGTGCGACAGCTCCTCGTTCCAGGCGTAGTTCGAGAGCCCGAGCAGATCCGGCGCGCACAGATCGAGCGCGCGCTTCAGGTCTTGAGGCTCACGGAAGATGGAGATCTCGAGCTCCGCGCGGCCTGCGAGTTTCGCCTGCGCAAAGGTGGCGAGGTTCGCGATGCCCAGCGGATACACATCCGAGCTCAGCGTGAGCAGGTTGTGTCCGAGGTCGGCGAGGTAGAGCCGGAGTCGCATGGGGGAGCCCCGAGGATACGGGAAGGCGGGGAGCCCCTCTTTTCGAGCGCCGAGGGCGCCTCGGTGGAGCCGAAAGAACCCGCCGAGGCCCTTATTCTCAAACCCTTATGCCGCAAAGACTTACGCTAGTTGCGCCGAAGCGATTGCGACCGGCCGCGCCCTAGCGCGCGGCCGCGACGTACCACGGAATCGTCTCGGCGAGCCCCTGCGCGAGCGTGCGCCGGGGCCGCCAATCAAGCCATGCGCGAGCCTTGGCGCAGTCCAAATACTGACGCGGAATCTCGTGGCTCGCCTCGTTCAGGATCACCGGCTCGAGGTTGCTGCGCCCCATGGACTGTCGCAGCAGCGCGACGATCTCGAGCACCGACTTCGGCTCCTCGGTGCCGAAGTTGAAGGCCTCCCCGTGGAAGCGCGGCTCGCCCAGGCGCTCCGCCAGCGCGAGATACGCCTCGACCGCGTCGCGCACGTAGAAGTAGTCGCGCACGAACGAGCCGTCCGAGCGCACGACCGGCCGCTCTCCGCGCGCGAGGCTGCGGATCGTGCCGGGGATCAGGCGGTTCCAGTTGAGGTCACCGGGGCCGTACAGGTTGCCGCAGCGCGTGATCGCCACAGGCAGGCGGTAGGTGTGGAAGTAGCTCGCGCAGAGCAGGTCCGCGCAGGACTTCGAGACGTCGTACGGGAAGCGCCCGACGAGCGGCGCATCTTCTTGGTACGGGAGCTTGTCGTGGGAGCCGTAGGCCTTGTCGCTCGACGCGACCAGCACGCGCTTCACGAGCCGCGGCAGCTGGCGACAGGCCTCCAAGAGCACCCACGTGCCCTTGATGTTGGCCTCGAACGTCGAGAGCGGCGAGCGACTCGCCGTTCCGACGATCGTCTGGGCGCCGAGGTGAAAGACCGTGTTGACTTCGTACTCGTTGAGCGCGCGCAGGACCGTCTCGTAGTCCTCGAGCTCGCCGCGCACGATGTTGCAGCGGTCCGCGAGATCCGTGCCGAGCAGCCGCGACTGCGGCACCCAGTCCCGCACGAGGCACGTCACCGACGCGCCGCGCGCCACGAGCTCGTCGCACAGCGCGCTGCCGAGCAGCCCGCTCGCGCCCGTCACGAAGACGTTGGTCGACTTCCAGTGGCTCACTTCCACACCTTCCAAGGCGCCTCGCCCTTGGCCCACAGCTCGTTCAGCGTGAGCGCTTCCTTGTACGTGTCCATCGAGAACCAGAAGCCGTCGTGCTGGTACAGCGCGAGCTCGCGGTCCTTGCTCATCGAATCGAGCGGCCCCGTCTCCAAGATGCACTCGGGGTCGAGATAGTCGAACACGCCGCGCTCCATCACGAAGAAGCCGCCGCTCGTGAGCGAGTTCATCATCGGCTTCTCTTGGAAGTGCGTGACGATGCCGCGCTCGTCCACCGAGACTTCGCCGTAGCGCGAGCGCGGGTGGAAGCCCGTCAGCGTCGCGAGCTTGCCCATCTTCTTGTGGTGCGCGACGAGCTTGTCGAGATGGATGTCCGACAGACCGTCGCAGTAGTTGAAGAGGAACGTCTTCGAGTCGATGTACTCGCGCGCCCGGAAGAGCCGCCCGCCGGTCTGCGTCTTCGCACCCGTCTCGACGAACGTGATCTCCCAGTCCTCGATGTCCCCATCCTCGGTGTGCAGCACCTTCTTGCCCGACTTGAGGCCGAGCGTGAAGTCCGAGTCGTGCCACTGGTAGTTGAGGAAGTAGTCCTTGATCTGCTCGCCCTTGTAGCCGAGGCACAGGACGAACCGCCGGTACCCCCAGCGGTAGTAGATCCGCATCAGGTGCCACAGGATCGGGCGGCCGCCGACCTCGACGAGCGCCTTGGGCTTGAACTCCGTCTCCTCGCGCAGGCGCGTGCCTTCGCCGCCGCAGAGGATGACGACCTGTTCCTTCTTCCACTTCATGGGCTGGGCTCGGGGGGCGTGGGGAGCTTCGTCCCAAGGCTACGAAGCCCACGGACGGGTTCCTACCCATCGGGGCGAGCCCCTGACGGTCTTGAGTTCCTGCGCGCCACCCCCGCGCGCGCCCCTGCGGCGGGGGTTCTCAGCGATCCTCGACCGTGACGCCCGCCCCGCGGCGGTCGGGCGCGGCCGGACGGCGCGGACGGTGGAACTCGAAGGCCTCGATCTCGCGCAGGAGGTGCGCGACGCCCGCTTCGAGCTGCGGATCTCCGCCCCCCACCATCAGCGCGGGATCGTCGATCACCTCGATGTCGGGTGCGACGCCGAAGCCCTCGATGCCCCACGTGCCGTCGAGCTCGTAGAACGCAAAGCTCGGGACCGTGACCTCGGTGCCGTCGACGAGCTTGGGATCGCCCGTGATACCGACGAGCCCGCCCCACGTACGACGTCCGATCAGCTTGCCGAGCTGCGCCTGACGGAACAGATACGGGAACATGTCGCCGCCCGAGCCCGATGGACCGTTGATCAACATCGCCTTGGGGCCGTGGTGTGCGAGCGAGGGCGTGATCCAGTCTTCACCGGCGCGCGCGGCCCAGAAGTTCGTGCGCTTGCGGCCGAGCAGCTCGACGAATGGGTTGGGGAACCAGCCGCCGCCGTTCCAGCGCTCATCCACGAGCAGCGCGTCCTTGTGGTACTGCGAGACGAGCTGGCTGTAGAGTTCGCGACGACCGTCGGTCGCCGTGTCGGGCACGTGCACGTAGCCCACCTTGCCGCCCGAGAGCTCGTCGACGCGGCGGCGGCGTTCCTCGACCCAGTCGCGATAGCGCAGCTCGCCCTCCGAGTCGACCGGCACGACGACGACGCGGCGCTCGCTGCCGTCCTTCGCAGGAGCCGCGCACAGGACGAGCTCCGTCGCGCGGCCGATGCGACCGAGGAGCGACGCGCACAGGTCGCGCGAGGCGTCCGGCGCGACGCCGTTGATCTCGAGCAGGTAGTCACCGACGCGCGCGTCGATGCCGACCTGCCCGAGCGGACCGCGAGCGCGCGGATCCGCGCTGTCGCGCCCGAGGATGCGCTCGATGCGGAAGCGACCCTCGTCGAGCTTCCAGTCCGCGCCGAGCAGGCCCGCGCGCTCGCCCTTCGGCGCGCGCTCGGGGACCGAGTCACTGCCGTAGTTGTAGGCGTGGCCGCAATTGAGCTCGCCGATCAGCTCGGTGATCAGGAAGTGCACGTCGTCGCGCGTGCTGCAGTCGGCGACCGCCGCAAGATAGCGCGAGCTCACCGCCTCCCAGTCGACGCCGTGCATCGCCTCGTCGTAGAAGAACGTGGCGTAGAGACGTCGAACATCCGAGAGGATCTGCGCCCACTCTCGGCGCGGATCGACGGAGAGCGCGAGCGCGGACAGGTCGAGCGGATCGCCAGGCTTCTGCTCGGCCGCCGCATCGACGACGTGCCAGTGGTCCCCCACCTTCGCGAGAACCTTCTTGCCGTCGGCAGAAAGCTCGTAGGCATCGACACCCTCGAGCACCACCTGCTCCTTGCGCTCCGACTTCTTCGCGCCGGGCTCGAAGCGCACGAGCTTCGCCTTGCCCTCGGTGCCCGCGGCGGGGCCACGCAAGTAAAGCAGCGCGCCGGACAACCCGGAGAGCTCCGAGATCGAACCCGCCTCGACCGGCCACTGCACGATGCGGCCTTGGATCCCGTCGAACTCGATCGCAACGGGCTTGGGCGCGTCCTTGGCCACCGACGCGGGATCGTCTTTGGCGGCCTCGCTCGACGCGGTCTTTTCCGTGTCCTTGCTCTCTCCCTCGCGCGGATCGACCGGAAGGAGCGGGTTCGTCACGTCGCGGCGCAACGCGATGCCGCACAGCACGCGCGTGCCGAGGAACACGAAGCTCTCATCGACCTCCGAGCCGACGTCGTGAAACATGCGCTGCGACGCGCAGTAGAGCCAGCTGCCTGAGCGGTCGAACGAGGGCGAGCCCTCGTCGTACTGCCCGCTCGTCACTTGGCGCGAGTCGCCGGACTCGACGTCGTAGACGAAGATGGCGGAGAGGCGCGTGTTGGTCGAGCGCATCGCATACGCGATCCAGCGGGAATCCGGCGACCAAGAGGGACTCGGCGGAGGACCGTCGACGTTCTTCGCGACGAGCCGCGGCGTGCCTTCTTCGGCGCGCATCTGCCACAGCTCGCCCTTGCTCGTAGTGAAGGCGAGCGAGCGCGAGTCGGGCGACCACGAGACACCGTAGCGCCAGCCTGCACCGAGCTTGGTGAGCTGCTTCTGCGGCGCAGAGCCGTCGGCGGGGCGGACGCAGAGCTCGTATTCGCCGGAAGCATCCGAGAAGTACGCGACGGACTTTCCGTCGGGGCTCCACGCGGGGTAGCGCTCGGCGACGCCGTCGCTCGCAGTCACGTTGCGCGTCACGCCTTCGCCCACGGGAACGTCGAACAGCTCTCCGCGTGCCTCGACGAGCACGCGGGCCGCGCTCGGACCCGGCGTGACCGATGCCACCTGCTCCGCGAGCGCTAGCGTTTGAGGAACGAGCTTGGGACGATCGCCGGGAAGCACGATCTGAACCGGCGCGGTCAGGCGCGTCGCGAGCTCGCAGCGCCACAGCTTGCCGCCGTTCTCGAACACGATGTCGTCCGGTCCGATCGAGGCCGCTCGCACGTCGCTGTCGGCAAACTCCGTGACCGGCTCCGAGCTCTTCTTCTGCACGTCGTAGAGCCACAGATTCGCGCGCGCCTTCGCACCCGCGTCGCTCACGTAGAACACCGACGCGCCGTGCCACATCGGCAGCACGTCCGAACCCAAATGCTCGGTGATGCGCCGCGACTCGAACGTGACGAGGTTGAAGAGCCAGATGTCCTCCGCAAGCCCGCCTTGGTAGCGCTTCCAGTTGCGGATCTCGCTGCCGTGCGGCGTGTAGGCGAGCCACGAGCCCGTCTCGTCGACGGTGCCGAAGCCTGCATACGGAACCGGCAGGCGCTCCGGCTCACCCCCATCGGGCGACACGCGGTACAGCTGGCCCGCTCGCGGCTGCCCCGAGTACGCATTCGTCGTGAAGACGAGCGACTTGCCATCGGGCTGCCAGTCGCACAGGGTCTCGTTCCCCGGATGGTGCGTGATGCGGCGCGGAACGCCGCCGACGAGATCGAGCACGTAGATGTCCTGCCCGCCGTCGTAGCCCGCCGTGAACGCGATGCGCGCACCATCGGGGCTGAACTTCGGGTTCGCCTCGGGTCCGAGCGGAGACGACAGCGGGGTCGCGACGCCGCCCGTCTTGTCGACGATCCACAGATCGTTTGCGTAGCGGAAGACGATCTTGTCGCGGCTTACGTCTGGGGAACGCAGGAGCACGGCGTCGGGCTGAACCTGTGCAGACGCGGAGGCGGCGAAGAAGAGCAGGAGAGCGATGCGGGGCGTCATGGCGAGGGTGAGATTGTGGCAAGCGCGCACGCCAGCGGCCAACAACTCAGCGTCCGCGCAGCCGTGCGAGGGCCTCCGCCGCACCGGAATGGCCCGGAGCGAGCCGCAGGACGGCCTCGTAGTGCAGGACAGCGAGCTCACGCTCGCCACTGCGCTCGGCGGCGAGCGCGAGATACCAGTGCGCGGTGCGCTCCTCGGGGCGCAGCTCGGTCGCACGCGTCAGAGCCGGTAGCGCATCCCGCGAGCGTCCGAGCTCGAGCAACGACACGCCGAGGTGACTCCAGCCGACGACGCTCTGAGGCTCCAAGTCGAGGTGGAGCTGTAGCTCGCGCACCGACTCGCCGAAACGTCCGAGGTGAAACAGCGCGAGACCGCTGACCAAGTGCGGCTGAGACGGCGAGGTGCCTTCGCGCAGGGCAACGGAGAGGGCTGCTCGTCCAAGTTCGAGCGCGCGAAGACGTCGCGACGATGCGTCGGCATCGCCGCTGCCCGCGAGCTCGAGTTCGACGACGGCGGCATTGCACGCGGTGCGCGGTGCGGTCTCCAGTTCGAGCGCCACGGCGTAGTGAGCGAGGGAATCTGAGAGCAGCCGTCGGCGCTCCACGGCATCCGAACTCGCGAACGCGCGTTCCTTCGTGTCCTCTGCCAACGCCGTCTGCGCGATGGCGCTGCGCGGCTCGAGAGACACGCTCCAGCTCCAGAGCGCCCGAGAGTCGCTCCAAACACGGCACTGCTCGCGCGTCAGAAGCCCGAGTCCGACGCACGTCACGGCTCCGCACGCAAGCGCACTGCGAGACGTGAAGACGCGGAATAGCGCGGCGGAAGCGACGAACGCCAGCGGTATCGTCGGCACGTACGAGTAGCGATCCGCGACCAGCTGCGGTCCGCACTGCGCGAGCCCGAGCATGGGTGCAACGCTGAGGCAGTAGAGCGCCACCGCAGCCACGAATGCAGGCTGACGCTTGCGCAGCGCAACCAGCGCGAGTGCTGCGAGGACCACGAGCCCGAACGCTCCACCGAAGCCCGGATCACTCCACGCAAGCTCTCGCGGGACCTCGTGGATCGGATTGAGCTCCGAGGGCCAGATCGATGTGCGGACGTACCACACGAGTCCGTAGCACGCCTGCAGAAGCCGCTCGGAGAGCGTGTGTTGCTGCCAACTCGCGACGGCCTGCGGCTGCGCAGCCTGCCCCATGTAAGCAAGCGCACCGGCGACCAACCCCAGCGCCGCGAACGGAACCTTGTCGATCCACGTGCGCGCGGCCTCTCGACGCAGGATGCCGAGCTCGATGACGACCAGCGCGAGCGCGAACGTCATGCCCGACGCCTTGGCAAGCAGCGACAGCACGAAACACAGCGCGGCGATCACCAAGAACCCGGAGCGCGCCCTCGTGAACGCACGCGCGAGCGAGACAAACGCCGCGACGAAGAGCAGCAAGGAAGCTCCGACGCCCCAGGGCGCGAAGGAAAAGCGCAGCCATTCCCCCGTCGGCTCATCCGTGCTCACCAGCAGGGAGACCGCACCCGCAACCGACGCGCCAACTGTCGCGAGGACCGCACCTCGCCTCGGCACCTTGCCTTCGATCGAATCGCGCCACTCGAGCCACGCCAAGAGGCTCGCAACGAGCAGCGCTCCGTACAGGACGTCGCGTCGCTCGGTGACCCACGCGACCGACTCCACGCGCAGCGGATGGAGCGCGAACAACCCGGCCGCCACCCATGCGACCGCGACGCCCCCGAGCAGGCGCCGCGCGAGCGCGAAGACACCGCAGGCCGTGATGGAGTGCAACACGACGTTCGTCAGGTGAAATCCGCGAGCCTCGGGCGCGTCGAGGCGATCCGTGATCCCCCACAGCGCGTGATCGAACGCGTACGAGAGCCACGTCAAAGGCTGGTACGGACCCGCATGGTTGGTCATGAAGCACCACGCGACATTCTCACGCCCCAAGCCGCGAAAGTGCGGGTTCCCGAGCAGGAGCTCCGAGTCGTCCCAGTTGACGAACACCGCGTCGAGCGCGGGCGCGAACGCGACGAACACCGCCGCGACGAGCAGCGCACAGGCGAGGATCGAGCGGCCCGAAGGCATAGCCGCACTCTAGCAGCGCGCGGGGCTCCTTCCGCGCGCTCGGGGCGAGTTCAAACGATGCGTGCGCGTGGGATCGGCAGGATGAAGCGTCCGCCGCGGCGCGCGTACTCGGCTTGCTGCGCACGGATCTCGTCCGCGAAGTTCCAAGCGAGGATCAAGCAGAAATCCGGTTGACGCGCCAGCAGCTCCGTCGCGGGCAGCACGGGAATGTGCGACCCCGGAGTGAAGAGCCCCACCTTGAGTGGACTCTTGTCGACGGTCCACGGGATCAGGCGCGTCGTGATGCCGCAGTAGTTGAGCAGCGTGTTGCCCTTGGCCGGCGCACCGTAGGCGCCGACGGTGTGATTCTCCGTGTGGAGGTTATCAAGCAGGTCGAGCAACCCCGCTCGCTGTGCCTCGACCTCGCGCGCGAAGCGCCGCAGCCGCTCCGGCGACGCGATTCCCGCTGTCTTCTCCTTCGCGCTCATCGCGACCACCTCCGGCGCGTGCTCTCTCACACGTTCCACCGGCGCCGCGTACATGCGCACCGAGCCTCCGTGCACCGGCACGTGATCGACGCGAACGACGCGCAGCCCCGCCTCCTCGCAGACGCGCATCAGCGATGTCACGGAGAAATACGAAAGGTGCTCGTGGTAGACCGTGTCGTACTCGAGGCGCTCCACGAACTCTGCGAGCTCCGGCACCTCGCAAATCGCAAGCCCATCGTGGTCGAGCAACACCTTGAAACCGCGCAGGAAGTCGACAGGATCGTCGACGTGCGCGAGGACGTTGTTGCCGATCACGGCCTTTGCCGGACCGTGCTTCGCGCGGAGCTCGGCTGCCTTCCGCGAGTTGAAGAACTCATTCGTCGTCGGCACGCCCGCCGCGTTGGCCTTTTCGGCAATGTTCGTCGCGGGCTCGACGCCTAGGACGCGCACGCCGTGCTTCTGAAAGCACTTGAGCAGCGACCCGTCGTTCGAGGCCGCCTCGACGATCAGCGCGTCCGACCCCGCACCGACGAGCTCGACCACGGTCTTCGCGTAGCCGACGTTGTGCTTCGCGATCGTGTCCGAAGTGCCAGTGACGTAGAGGTAGTTGCGGAAGAGCACCTCGGGATCGATCACGTCGCACAGCTGCACCATGCTGCAACTGCGGCAGAAGTACACGTCGAGAGGAAAGCGTGGCTCGCCTTCGAACTCCGCGGTCGAGCGCAGGAACGAATTCGCCAGCGCCACGTTGCCTAGCGGGAGGAACAGCTCGAGATCCGCTCCCGAGCAGGCTCGACACGTCTTGCGCTTGGTGTGCATCGCGTGGGGACGGTTCATGGGACGAACGTTAGCGCGCGGGATGCGCGCGCTCGAAGGCCAGCGCCTCGTGCAGCCCTTCTCGGATCGAAGTCGGGGGCTTCCACGCCAACGCTCGCTCCAGCGCCACGATCGACACGGGCAGGTGGGACATTTCTTCCACTCGAGTGGGCAACTCGCCGAAGTGCAGGCGTTCGGCCGGAATCGAGAGGGCCTCGGCCGCGGCCCCCACGAACTCCCGCACCGCGGTGAGACGCCCCGTCGCGAGGTTGAGTGCGCGCTCCGGAAGCGCCGCGTGCAGCAGGCCGAGCCGCAAGAGTCCGTGTGCGACGTCTCCGACGTAGGTGAAGTCGCGCTGCTGAATCCCAGCGGTGAGCGGGATCGGAGCCTGCGACTTCGCAGCCTCCATGAGCGTCGGCAGCAGGCGCGATGCGTGCTCTCCAG
>CAIYPP010000028.1 GCA_903928115.1 uncultured Planctomycetota bacterium | reverse complement strand
GCGATGTGCAAGGCCGCGAAGGTCACGCTGCTCGGCCGCTACGAGAAGTCGGGCGGCGGGCTCGTCACCGTGATGGTGCGCGGCGAAGTCGGCGCGGTGAAGGCCGCGGTCGAAGCCGGCGCCGCCGGTGCGCGCCGCGTGGGCGAGCTCGTCGGTACGCACGTCATTCCGCGTCCGGCGATCGACCTCGCGGACTTCCTGCCGCCGACGGACGAGAAGAAGAAGTGAGACGGTCGCTGCTCCGCTTCGGAGCGGCGTGACACTCCATGCCTCCGCGTTCCACCACGGCCCTCGAGCTGCGCGGCGCACTGGTCATCGACCACATGCAGCCGCAGTTCGCCGCGACCGTCGCGGCGTCGAGCGACGGCTATTTCCCCGTCGTGGGGGAGAGCGCGTTCTGGCTCGAAGCGCGGCCGGGCATCGTGATCAACCGCCTGATGGACGTGGCGCTCAAGCGCTGCCGCGTCACGCCGGGCGCGCTGGTGACCGAGCGCAGCTACGGCACCTTGGAAGTGCACGGGCCTGACCAAGGGCAGGTACGCGAGGCGGGCCGTCTGATCCTCGAGGCGGCGGGCGTGAGCTACGCCGACGGGCTGCGCCCGAACCTCTTGACGGACGAGATCATCCGGCAGGTCGACTCGCACCACGCGATGCTGATCAATCGCACGCGCAACGGCATGCTCCTGCTCGCGCAGGACACGCTCTACACGCTCGAAGTGAACCCCGCGGTGTGGGTGCTGCTCGCGGCGAACGAGGCCGAGAAGGCCGCGCCGATCCGCATCGTGGGCTTGGGCGCGCACGGCGCCGTCGGGCGTCTGCGACTCGCGGGCACGGATGCGGAGATCGACGCGGCGGTGGCGGCGGTGCACCGCGCGCTCTCGGCCGTGCAAGGCCGCGACAACTCGGGGGTCGACTAGATGTTCCTCGGGCGGGTCGTCGGCGAAGTGTGGGCCACGCGCAAGGCTGCCGACTTGGTCGGCAAGCGCCTGCTCGTGATCGAGGCGCTCGACGAACGGCGCGAGCCGGGTGCGTCCAAGGTGACGCCCGTGATCGCCGCGGATCCGCTCGGCGCGGCCTTTGGCCAGCGCGTGATCGTCGCCTTCGGCAAGGCCGCGCGCGTGGCGTGCGGCGGCGACGGCGACTTTGCGTTCGAGGCCGCGGTCGTGGGCATCGTCGATGAGCTCGACGCGCCGCTCGCGCCCGCGCACTGGATGGACAACGAAGGCGGCGGCGCGCCGCCCGCGCGCAGCGCGCGCAAGAAGGGGAGCTAGCGATGCTGCTCGGCACCGTCGTCGGCCACGTTTGGTCCACGGTGAAGGACCCCACGCTCACGGGCTGTCGGTTCCTCGTGATCCAGCCCTACACGCGCGATGGCAAGCAGAGTGCGGAGACTCTGATCGCCGTCGATCCGCTCGGCGCCGGAATTGGCGAGCGCGTGCTCGTCGTGTTCGGACGCGCCGCGCGCCACGTGATCGGCAAGGGACACGACATCGGCTTCCAGACCGCCGTGGCGGCCATCGTCGATCGCGCCGAGCTCTCGGACGGCAGCTCGGTCGGACCGACGCCGCACCACGATCAACCCGCGTCGCCTGCGCGCGACAGGAGCAAGTGATGAACCGCAACGACCTCAACCCCGAGCTGCGCGAAGACGCGGCGCTCGAGCCCTGCATCGGACTGTTGGAGCTCTCGTCGGTCGCGCGCGGCATCGAGGTCGCGGATGCCGTGCTGAAGGAGGCCGCGGTCGAGCTCCTCTTCGCGACGCCGGTCCAGCCGGGCAAGTACGTGCTTCTGTTCACGGGCGGCGTGCTCGACGTGCGCGCGAGCGCGCGGCGCGGCCTCGAGATCGCGGGCACCGACCTCGTCGACCAGCTCGTGATCCCGCAGGTGCACGAGCAGGTCGTGCCGATGCTGCGCCGCAAGGGCGGCCGCATCAGTGGCCAGCTCGACGCGCTCGGCGTGATCGAGACCACCACGGTCGCGAGTGCCATCGTCGCCGCCGACGTCGCACTCAAGACCGCCTCCGTGGACTTGATCGACCTGCGCATCGCCAATGGCCTGCACGGCAAGAGCTTCTTCGTGCTCACGGGCTCGCTCTCCGACGTGCGCTCGTCGATCACCGCCGGCGCCGGACAGGCAGGCGCGAGCGGTCTGCTCGCCCGCGAGGTCGTGATCCCGCGGCCTCACCCCGAGCTGTCGGGACACCTCTAGCCCAGCGCGGGCGCAGCGAACTTTCGTGGCGATCAAGGAGCTCTACACCGAGGCCGATGTGCGCGCACTGCCGCGCGGCTCTCGACTCGTGCTCCGCGCGGGCGCGCTCGCGACGCCCGCCGCGCTCGATGCCGCGTTCGAGCGCGGGATCGCGGTCGTACGCGAAGGCGACTCGGGTGCTGGGAGTGCCGCCACCTCCTCCGCAGGCTGCGGCTGTGGCGGCGCGTGCAGTCCGGGCTCGTGCACGTGGTCCAAGATGCTCTCCTCCGACGCGACCTACGTCGTCGTCGTCTCCGGCGGACGCGCCAGCGTCGCGCGCATGACCCCCTCGGGCCCCGTGCCCTTTGCGTGAACCATGACTCGCTTCCTTACCAGTGAAGACGTGCGCCGCGCGAGCGGACGCGTGATCGAGATCGAAGAGGGCACGATCGTCACCGCGCAGGCGCAGGACACCGCGCGTGACGCGGGCATCGTGATCAAGACGCGCAGCGGTTCGTACAGCGAGCCCGCGCCGAGCCGCGGGCCGGACGCGGGGCAGGCACAGCGCTCGCTTCCGCACCTGCCCGAGCCGCCCGCCGAGGGCGAGCTCGCGAGCTACACGGGCGTGGTGATCACGGCCGCCGGCCGCAATCGCCCCGGCGTGCTCGCGGAGATCACCGCAGCGCTCGCGAACAGCAAGGCGAGCGTGCTCGACATCTCACAGAAGGTCGTCGAGGGCTACTTCCACATCGTACTGATGGTCGAGCTCCCGCCGGGCTCCGGCTTCGCCCAGATCAAGAGCACGCTCGAGTGCATGGGCGGGCCCGATGACTACGTCGTGCGCGTGATGCACGAGCGCGTCTTCCGCTTCATGCACCGCGTCTAGGCGCGAGAGCGAGTTCGTCATGCCGTTCACCGACCGCGAGATCCTCGAGACCGTCCGCATGATCGAGCTCGAGACGCTCGACATCCGCACGATCACGCTGGGCATCAACCTGCTCGACTGTGCCGACCCCGACCCCGAGAGCGCCTGCGAGAAGATCTACACGAAGATCGTGCAGCACGGCCGCAACCTGCAGGAGGTCGGGCGCGGCATCTCGGCGGACTACGGCATTCCGATCGTCAACAAGCGCATCGCGACCACGCCGATCAGCTACGTGGCTGCGGCGAGCGCCACCGACGACCTCGTGCCCTTTGCGCGCGCGCTTGACGCCGCGGCGAAGGCCTGTGGCGTCGACTTCATCGGTGGCTTCACGGCCTACGTGCACAAGGGCTTCACGCACGCCGATGACGCGCTCTTTCGCTCGATCCCGCGTGCGCTGAAGGAAACGCAGCACGTTTGCTCCTCCGTTTCGCTCGCCACGACGAAGGCGGGCATCAACATGAGCGCCATCGCGCGCTTTTCGGACGTGATCCTCGAGACCGCGCGGCTCACCGCCGATCAGGGCGGACTCGGCTGTGCCAAGCTCGTGTGCTTCTGCAACGCGGTGGAGGACAACCCCTTCGTCGCGGGCGCGCACATTGGCACGGGCGAGCCCGAGACGGTCGTCAACGTCGGCGTCAGCGGGCCGGGTGTCGTGCGCGCGGCGATCGCGAAGCTCGGGCCCGAGCCCGACTTGCTCGCGGTCGCCGAAACGGTCAAGCGCACGGCGTTCAAGATCACGCGCATGGGCGAGCTCGTCGGCCGTGAAGCCGCGCGCCGTCTCGGAACGACGTTCGGCATCGTCGACATCAGCCTCGCGCCGACGCCGGCCGCTGGAGACTCGGTCTCCGACATCCTCGAGTTGATCGGCGTCGACCGCACCGGCGCGCCGGGCACTACGGCGGCGCTCGCGCTGCTCACGGACGCCGTGAAGAAGGGTGGCGCGATGGCGAGCTCGTCCGTCGGCGGGCTCTCGGGGGCGTTCATCCCTGTCAGCGAAGACGCCGGCATGATCGAAGCCGTGCGAGTTGGCGCGCTGAGCCTCGCGAAGCTCGAGGCGATGACGAGCGTGTGCTCGGTCGGCCTCGACATGGTGGCGGTGCCCGGCGACACGAGCGCAGCGACGCTCACCGGCATCATCGCGGACGAAATGGCGATCGGCATGGTCAACGCGAAGACCACGGCGGTGCGCATCATCCCCGTGCCGGGCAAGGGCCCCGGCGAGACGGTCGAGTGGGGCGGCCTGCTCGGTACCGCGATCGTGCAGGACCCGGGCAAGTTCTCCTGCGGCATCCTGCACCGACGCGGCGGGCGCATCCCCGCGCCGATCCAGAGCTACAAGAACTAGTCGCGCGCGGTTCGCGGCGGAGCGGGAAGTTCTTTCCACGCTCCGCGGTTCGAGGCACCTCCACGCTGCCCCGCGACGTGCCAATTTCGGGCGCGATCACGGGCTTTTTCTCGATCTTCACCGGCGCTCAAGATGGGTGCTCGGGGATCCGAAAGTCCGCTCGAGCGATCCCGCCCCCCAGGATCCGCATCGCGAGACCCCACCGTGAGCGAGCCGATCCTCTTCGTCGACGACACCCCCGAGACCCTCGACGTCTTGGTGCGTATCTGCAGCGGCGAGTTCGACGCGCATGCGGCGCGGAGTGCCAAGGAGGCGCTCGAACTCTGTGAACAGCGAGGGCCTTTCGCCGTGGTCGTCAGCGACTACGAGATGCCGGGGGAGCGCGGCAGCGAGCTCGTCGCGCGCCTGCGCGAGCGCTGGCCCGAGACCGTCGCGATCCTGCTCACGGGACTCGCGGAGCTCGACGTGGCCGTCGATGCCCTGCACAACGGTGGCGTGTTCCGCTTCTTGGAGAAGCCCTGTCCGCGCGGCGTGCTCTCGGCCGCCTTGCACGACGCCCTCACCGAGCACCGTCGACGCTGCGACGTCCGCGCGAAAGCAGAGGCAGAGGCGCGCTCGCGTCGCACTCTGCAGCAGCAGAACGGACAGCTCGAAGACCGCATCCACGCACAGATGCGCGCTTTGGCGCGGCTCCAGCAGTTCGTGGGCGAGCTGAACAGTTGTGAGACGCTGGAGCGCGTGGCCGAAGCGACGGCGCAAGCCGCCTGCGAGGTCTGCGATCTCGACGGCGCGCGCGTGGAGTTCCGCGTGCTGCCTCGGGCCACGTCGGGCCGCGTCGAGCGAGTGCACGGAGACCTCGGTGTTCTCGAGCGCGAGCGCGTCGCGTTCGTCACCACCGACGGCGAGCTCGGCGGGCTGGAGTTGCCGAGCCACACGCGCGCAGGGCGTGCTCTCGACGCCACGGATCACGATCTCATCGCTTCGATCGCAGCCTCGGCCTCGGTCGCCGCGCGCAACGTCCTGCGCCGCTGCGAGCGTGACGATGCGCAGCAAGCGACGATCTTCGCGCTCGCCAAGCTCGCCGAGCAGCGCGACAACGAGACGGGCCGCCACCTCGAACGCGTCAGCTCGTTCTGTCGCCTGATCGCCGAGGGCCTGCGCAGCGACGGGCACTTCCGCGAGGTCTTGAGCGACTCGTGGATCTCGGTGCTCGAGAAGTCCGCGCCGTTGCACGACATCGGCAAGGTGGGGATCCCCGACCAGATCCTGCTGAAGCCGGGAAAGCTCGACCCCGCCGAGTGGGAGACGATGAAGCAGCACGCCACGCTCGGCGCGGACACGCTCCGCAGCGTGATCGCCGCCGTCGGTGAGCAGCCGTTCCTCACAACGAGCCTCGAGATCGCGTGGTGCCACCACGAGCGCTTCGATGGATCGGGCTACCCGCGCGGACTCTGCGGCGAAGCGATTCCGCTCTCTGCGCGCATCCTAGCCCTCGCCGACGTCTACGACGCGCTGACGAGCGAGCGCCCGTACAAGGCGGCGTGGACCCACGCGGCGGCCGAGGAGTTCATCGCGCGCGGCAGCGGCGCGCACTTCGATCCGCGCGTCGTGAGCGCCTTCCTCGCGCGCTCGGCCGAGTTCGACCGCATTCGAGCGGCACTCGCGGACGACGGCGAGCTCGGGGCGCCGATCTTGAAGATGCCGGCCCAGGTCTCGCGCGCCAACGCAGGCTGAGGCGGGCGAGCCCCGCGGCCGCTACGCTCTCTCGCCTCGATGTCTCCGTGGAAGCGCACCTTCGCCGCCGTCTGGCTGGCGAATACGGTCACGGCTGTCGGGATGATGGCGTTCCTGCCGTTCTTCCCCAGTCAGCTCGAGCACCTCGGGCTCACCGACCGCGACGCGATCGCGACGTGGTCCGGCGTGCTGTATGGCGCGGCGCCCTTGTGTGCGGCCATCTCCAGCCCGCTGTGGGGCGCGCTCGGGGACCGCGTCGGTCGACGGGTGATGATCCTGCGCTCGATGCTCGCGATCACGCTCTTCGTCGGCGCGATGAGCTTTGCGCGCACGCCGTGGGAGCTCCTTCTCTTGCGCATCGCGCAGGGACTGTTCTCGGGCTTCGTCGCACCGAGCATCACGCTCGTCAGCGTGCAGGCGCCCGCAGAGGCTCAGTCGCGTGTCAGCGGGCGGCTGCAGACCTCGATGGTGGTCGGCGCGATCTTCGGGCCGCTCGTGGGGGAGTTGCTGCGGGATCGGTTCGGCATCGCAGAGGTGTACCTCGCGGTCGCGGTGCTCTCGCTCTTCTCCGCGCTCGTCGTGTTTTTCTTTGCACACGAGGACTCGAGCACTCGTCGCACGGACGGCGCGAGACTCTCGCCGACGCGTGCGCTGGGCATGCTCTTGCGCGACGTCGGGGAGCTGCGGGAGAACGGCCCGCTGCGCGCCTCGATGCTCCTCTTGTTCTTCCTGCAATTCGGCATGGGCGCGACGAACCCGCTGATGGAGCTCTACGTCCGCGACGTCGAGTCGTGGTGGAGTTGGCTCGCGCCGAGCACGGCCGCGCTGTTCTTCTCGATGTCAGCGGCGAACTTGGTCTCGATGCCCTTGTGGGGCAGCTTGGGGGATCGCACGGGCGCCTACCCGGCGCTGCGGCGCTGCTCGGCCCTGTGTGCCGTGGCGCTCGTCGTGCAGGGGCTCGCGCCCAGCTACGAGGTCCTGCTCGCCGCCCGCGTGCTCTTCGGGGTCGCGATGGCGGGCTCGGCTCCGCTCGCCTTCGGGGTCGCGGCGGCCGAGTCCTCTGCGTCCCAGCGCGGCGGGGCGATCGGCGTCGTGTTCGCGGCTCGGGCCTTTGCGATCGCCGTCGCCTCGATGCTCGGAGGCGCTCTCAGCACGCTCGTCGGGGTGCGCGGCCTGTTCCTCGGCTCCGCCGCGCTCCTAGGGCTCTGTCTGCTGGCCCTCCGACCGTCGGCAGGGGCCTCCAAGGCCTGAGTTATCCACAATATCTTGGGTGGGGTAGACGAATCGGCCACCACAGGTAGGATTCGCCCCCGGCCCGCAACGGGCCAGAGGTGACCCCATGCAGCGACCGCTCCGCATCTACTTCGTCGGCGCCCACTCCACCGGCAAGACCACCCTCGCGCGCTGGGTGCGCGACCAATACGGCCTTCCGATGATCTCGGAGGTGGCCCGCGGCGTACTGGCCGAGATGGAGGAGCACCTCGACGCGATGCGCTCGCGCCTCGATGTCGTCGACCGCTATCAGACCGAGGTCTTCGAGCGTCAGATCGCGGCCGAGGCGCAGTACACCGGTTCGTTCGTGTCCGACCGCGCCTTCTGCAACCTCGCCTACGCCGCGCACCACGCGCGCGTGCTCAACAAGCTCGCCACCGACCCGCGGCTCGCCGCGTACATGGAGTCGGTCAAGGAAGGGCTCGTCTTCTTCATCCGCCCGCACCGCGACCTGTTGGCGGACGACGGCGTCCGTGCGGGCGTCGCGTGGGAGGAGGTTCTGCGCATCGACGGCATGGTCAAGCTGATGCTGGAGATGTTCGCGATTCCGTACATCCCGGTCGACTGCCTCCCGATGCAGGAGCGCGTGCGCCTGCTCGAGCGCGTCTTCTCGCTCGCGGGCCTCGAGCCCTCGCGCGACGAGCTGATCCCTCACGACGCAGGCGCACTGCGTCGTTTGCGCGACGCCCATGGCAACGGCAACGGAGCGAAGAACGAGCCCAGCCTCGTGCGCCCCTGAACGTCTCGGGGCCTGCGCATTCCTCAAGGCTGCGGCCGCGTTGGACGCGGCCGCGGCAATATCGCTAGCCTCTCCAGCAGATTTCGCTCCGTGCTGCAGTCGGCGCGGAGCGTTCTCCCATCCACTCAAGGTTCCACGTCATGTTCCAGCCCTTCGTTCAGTTCGCGCTCCTCGCCGCCGTTCACGCCGCGGAGGCCGCGCCCGCCGTCACGCCCCTTGCCACCGCTCCCATCGCCCAAGACGCGGCGGCCGCTCCCGCGGCCCCGGCTTGGACCGGCAACATCTCCGCCGGCTTCGTGATGACGGATGGCAACTCCGAGATGCGCCAAGCCAATGCGAGCGCGGATGCGACGCTCAAGCGCGAGAAGGACGCTTTCACCCTCGGCTTCCTGTGGGTCTACGCGGAGAACAACAACACCGGTGCCGGATGGGTCCTCACCGACCGCAAGACCTTCGGGCGCGGCAAGTACGACTACTTCTTCGCGGAGAAGACCTACGCCTACGGATTGGCGACGGCGGAGAACGACCTGCTCCAGGACATCAGCCTGCGCTGGACCGCCGGCGCGGGCCTCGGTCATCAGTACCTCGATACCGACGCGTGGAAGTTTGCGGTCGAGGCCGGTCTCGCCTACATCGACACGGACTACAACGCGGCGACGGACACCGACGACTTGACGATCCGCGGCTCGACGAACACGGCGCACAAGGCGAGCGACACTTGGAGCTTCACCCACATCCTCGAGATCTATCCGTCGGTCGAAGAAGGGGAGGACGTCTACGGCCGCTCCCAGCTCACCGCTGACGCCAAGCTGAGCGAGAACATGCTGGCGTCCTTCAAGTGGGTGCTCGACTACGACAACACCCCCGTCGCCGGCAACGATCGCGTCGACAACCGCTACCTCCTCTCGGTCGGCTGGAAGTTCTGAGAGCCCCCTCGAAGGAGTTTGCACCATGGGAATGATGCAGGAGTTCCGCGACTTCGCGGTCAAGGGCAACGCGATCGACCTCGCGGTCGGTGTCGTGATCGGCGCCGCGTTCGGCAAGATCGTCAACTCGATCGTCAACGACATGCTGATGCCGATCGTCGGCTTCTTGACGGGAGGCGTCGACTTCAAGGGGCGCTTCCTCGCGCTCGACGGCAAGCAGTACGAGAGCCTGGAGAAGGCACTCGAGGCGAAGGCCCCGGTGCTCGGCTACGGCAACCTGCTGCAGTCGCTGCTCGAGTTCGTGATCGTCGCCTTCGCGATCTTCCTGATGGTGCGCTCGATCAATCGCATGCGCGCCGCGGGCGAAGCGAAGAAGTCGTAGCGCGAGCTCGCGACCTGCGAGCTCCGGCAAGTGGTGCGGGGGCGTGCGGCTTCGATGCCGCGCGTCCCCTCGCTGCTTCACTGCGGCAGTTCGGCGACCAGCGCGTCGCGCTGCACCTCGGCGAGCACGCGTCGAATCGTCGCCGCGGACAGGCGGCTTCCACGCAGCGCGAGGTTGTGCTCCTCGAAGAGCTCGAGCTCGGGGACGCCGAACCATAGCTCCGGAGAGGGCGAGCCCGTCGGCTGCGCGCGCCATGCGAGCTCGCCGTCCATCGATGCGCTCTCGAGTGCGTTCAGCCTCTGCGCGGCCAGCTCGAGCTGCGGCCGCGGCAGCGGCGGGCGACTGGGCAGGTCGAACCAGGAGAGCGTGTTGATGAGAAAGCGCGCGAGGGTTCCGCGCGACGTCTCTTGTACGAAGAGCACGCGGTCTTGCTCGGTCGAGCCGAACAGCGCGTGGCGACCGGGCGCGCCTGCGATGAACGCGTCGGGTTTGGCGGTCCAAACGGTCCAGTCGAGGTGCACGAGGTCGTCGCGCAGGCACGTGCTGAGTTCGCCGCGCTCGACGAGGGCGCGCTCGACACGCTCGCCCCACAGGGCTTTCCACGGGGTCAGGTCGTCGGCGAGGAGCGTCGGCAGCAGCGCGAGCAGTGCCTCGGTCGCGCGTTGATGCCGGCCGAGGGAGTCGAGCCCCGCGAGCTCGCTCGCGATGGGAGAGCGCGCAGGATCGGCGTACGCCGCAACGATCGCATCGATCGCGAGTGCGCGCTCGCTGGGGAACGCGAACATGTCACCCGCGCGCGCAGCGTCGAGCAGTTCACGCTCGTGCGCGAGCGCGAGCGCGGGGTATCGCACCGCGAAGAGCGCGCAGGTCCCGTCCGTGTCGTAGTGGTTGTTCGCGATCGCGACAGCGCCGCCAGCCCAGCGCGCGCGTTCGGCGGCAGGGAGCCGCGCAAACGCGAGCGCCGAGCCCGTGGAAAGGTCGTGGCGAAACTCCGCGGGCGTGCGGTTGCCCGGCCAATGGCTCAGGTTCAGCCCGGGAGCGTCGAAGGCGCCGTCGACCGAGAGCACCGGTTCACGCGGCGCGCCACGCAGGATTCGGACAGGGAGCTCCAAGGAGGTCGCTCGCCGCGGCGCGCGATCAGCGCACCTGCTCCGGCTTGAGGTCGGGCTGCTGCTGGACGAGCTCCTGCCACTTCTTGAGGCGGCGCAGGTTGTCGGCCGAGTCGCGCTTGGCGATTTCGACCACCGCGCGGTCATCGGGGGAGATGTCCGTGCGCGCGAGCTCGGCGAGAGCCAGCTGGTTCGACAGCTTGTACATCTCCTCGACGCGGTCGTACTCGCGGTTCAGGTAGTAGTGCAGCATCACCGCCGTGTCGTTGACGATGTTCGGGTCCTTGGGCTTGAGCTCGAGTGCGTGCTCGTACGCCGCATACGCCCGGTCCCACAGCTCCTGCAGAACCTCGGGATCAGGCTTGGCGCCACGCTTCATGCGCAGCGCATCACCTTGGTCGCGGACGAAGAGCCCGAGGTTGTTCCAGTGCCGAGCTTCTTCGGGCTCGAGGCGCGTGAAGAGCTCGCAGATCATCGCGGCGTCTTCGTTGCGTGCCGGGCCCTTTTGCTTCTCGGTGTCCGCGCACCACGCGATCAGGCCGTTCAGCACGCTGCGGTTGCGGTCGAGGTCGCCCGCGATCGTCTGCACGAGCCCTTCCGCGTCGAGCTGGCGGAACTTGACGAGGCCTTCGATCGCCTCGGCGTAGCGCTGCTGGGAGAACGCAGCGCGGTAGACGTAGTACCACGAGTTCGTGAACGCCGGCCACAGGCGCACGGCGTTGCGAAAGGAGCCCTCACACTCGGCCCACTTCGCATTTTCGAACTGCGCATAGCCTCGCCACCACGATGCTGTCGCGTTGCGCGCGTCGTTCTCGCCGGCGCGGGCCGAGAAGCGCGCGCTGCCCTCTTCGCACATCGCGAGGAAACCCACCGAGCCGAGCAGCGCGTACGCCTTCGGGAAGTCGACGCGCGAAGGATCCCAAGCCACGGCGTTGGCGAAGCTCGCGCCTGCCCCGACCCGGTCCTCCTTCCAGCCCTTGAGGTAGCCCATCCGCACGTGCACATCTGCAAGCAGCGACTGGCGCGCGATCACATCCGGCGTTCCGAGCAGCACGATCGCCTTCTCGAAAGCCGCGTAGGTCGAGTTCCAGAGCTTGTCCTTCGCGGCGGCGTCTTGCTCCGCGACGTAGGCCGAGAAGTGGACGCGCCCTAGGATGACCTGCGCCTCGGGGTTGTTGCGGTCGAAGGCGAGCGCCTTTTCCGCGGCCTCGCGGCCCGCCTCGAGGTCTTGGGCGTACAACGCAGCCTCCGCGAGTGCGAGCCACGCGTCCGCGAAGCGCGCCGCGTCGGCGTTCACGGCCTTCTTCAGGCTGCGCAGCGCGTCCTCGAACTGGCTCTGCGTGTACTGCCCCGCCGCGCCTGTCGCGACTGCGTTTTTCGCCTGTCCCAAGAAGGCCATGCCGTAGAGGTAGTCGACGAGCCCCGCGGACGCCTTCTTCGCCTTGAGCTCGTCGATCGCGAGCAGCGCGTCATCGAAGCGCAGGCCGGCGATCCAGCCGCGCGTGACCCACACGCTCGTCTTGACGCCGGGCTCCGCAGCGGCCGCAGCATCGAACTCGACCTGAGCTTCGGCGACCTTGCCTTGCGCGAGCAACGCGCGCCCCTTCTCGATCCGGGCGTCGGCGCTCTCTTCGGCGATGCGACCCACGCTCGGCGACGGCTCCACGGAATGGGAGCCTGCGACGGACAGCGGAGCGAGAGCAACGAGAGCGGCTAGGGAGAGTTGGTAGTTCATGACTTCGATGGGGGCAGTGATGCGGTGGGCTAGTTGCGGCGCGGGAGCGCCGCTTTGCAGCGCGGGAGATACACATCTTGAACGGAGGGGCGAGCCGAGGGCCCGATGCGCAGGCTGGACTCGAAGTAGCCGAGTGCCGCGCGCGGGTCATTCTTGCGTTCGAGGTACAGGAGCCCCATGTATTCGTGGGCATCGCCCCATGCCCGTTGGAGGCTCAGTCGTTCTGCTTCGGCGAGCTCCGGTGCGGCCAGCTGGCGTTCCCCGAGCGATATCGCGACGTTGAGCAGGCCGCGCGCGATGTCATCGTCGGTGCGCAGATATTCGATGGCGATGAGCGCGGCGTCGGCCATCGCGCGCACATTGTTCGGCGCGAGACGGTTGGCGTCGAGCAGGCAGCGATAGGCGGTCTCAAATTGCTTCCGCGCGCTCTTGTGCAGATCGTCGGCACGGATGCGGAATTCCGTCGTGAGGCGCGGACCGATCGGGATCGTCGTACTGATCTTGGCGCGTTCGCGCAGTGCCAACAGTCTTCGCGGCTCGCGGATGCGCTCGTCCGCAGCGAGTTGGAACTCCTCCGCATCGGCGTGCGTGCGCTCGGCGACGGCGCGGTAGAGACGCCCCGACTCGAGCGCCCAGCGTACGGAGTCGGGCTCGTAACGATGCAGCTCCAGTGCGAGTGCCGCGGCCAAAGCGCCCTCGCCGCGCCGCTCGTGTTCTGCGGAAACCGCCGCGATGCCGAGCACGCCGGACTCCACCTGAGGCGATTCGGAGTAGGCCATCGCTCCGCGCTCGAGCTTCTCCATGGAGCGGAAGCTCTCCACCGAGGAAGTGAGCTCGCCGCGTGCGAGTTGCGTCCAGCCGACGGCGGCGCGGCAGGCCGCTTCCAATCGAATCGCGCGCGCCCGCAGCGAGCCGTCGAGCGCACGCGCCGCGGCGAATTCGCGCTCCGCGATTCGCAGCTCCGCGATGCGCTCCAGGGATGGCGCCGTGCCAGCCTTGAGGCGCTCTTGGGCCGGGAACCACCAGACGTCGACGTTGCCGGCCGCGAGGGGGCGGGCGCGCTCGAATGCCGCGATCACCTCGGCTCTCCCACCGCGAGCGCGGGCCACACGCGCAAGCTGCTGCGGGACCGCGCGGTCGAGCGGAGAGCTCTCGAGGGCGCGCTCGAGGGCTTGCTGCGCCGCAGAGAGGTCTCCGCGCGCCTCCTCGACGTCCGCGAGTCGCTGCCACGCCCAGGTCTGGCGGGGAAGCGCGCCCGCGCAGTTCGCGAGCGCGCTCGCAGTTTCGTTGCGCAGCGCGGCGTCCGTGCTGCCCGTGCCCGCGCTCGCGGCATAGGCGTCCCACAGGGCGCGCGCGACGGTGTACGCGGGCTCCTCGGACGTCGTGCTCACGCCGCCGCCCAACGTCGCGCGCGCCTGCCGCGCGTATTCGAGTGCATCCGCCGTCCTGCCAAGGCCGCGCGCAGCACGGCACGCTCCGAGCCAAGACTCTGCGCCCGAGCCCGCGCGCAGGAAGCTGCGCAGCGCTTCTTCGACGCGCTCGCGCGAGCTGCTGCGCTCGCCGACGCGCAGGTTGGCCTCGGCGTGCACGAGCAGTACGCGCGGCTCGCCCGGCGCGACCGCCAGCGCCGCCGTCGAGACCGCGAGCGCCTCATCGTCGCGCTGGGCGGCGAGGAGAGCCCGCGCCTCGGCGATGCGCGGCACGGTCAGAAGGTCGTCGAGCAGGGCGCGCGCGCCGACGAAGTCGCCACGATCGATGGCCTCGCGCGCAAGCCTTGCTAGGCGGCGCGCTTCGTCCTCGGGCTCGGAGCTGGATTCGGTGACCTCCACCGCCGTCGCGGGGTCGCTCGGACGGGCAGCCGGCGTGCTCGGCTCGGGCGTCGGCGCGCTGGGCGCGGACTTCGGCGCTGGGGGAGCCGGCTGGGGCGTCGGTGCGGCGCTCGGCGTCGGCGCGGGGCCCGCGCACGAGAGTGCAAGCAGGGCCAAGAGTTGACTGGGGGCGGCGCGCATCGGGGGTGGGGCGTCCGCAGGCGGGGGCGCCGCGGAGCGTGCGCAGAGTCTAGTTCAGCGCGGGCGGGGGAACCAACGCAGGGGGATGCCTCGGGAAATGTCGCTCGGCGCTTCTCTGGCCCGCCGCGCGAGGGGAATATGCCCGTCGCCCGATCGTCTCCCTCGCCCGCACGCTCGCGCCGAGGGTCTCGATTTCGCCGGATCTTCGCTCTCCCCACCCGACGCCGCTCCCACGATGCACCGCGCCACCCAGCTGCTTCGATTGGCCATCCTCCCGCTCGCCGCGGCTCTCTGGCTCCCCGGCTGCGACAACCCCGCTTGCGTGTACAGCGGCAACTGCGGCGATGCCGGCGGTGGAGGAGGAGGGGGGGGGCGGAATCGGCGAGAGCGCCGCGACCGTCCCGACGGACTCGAGTTGGCTCTCGCCGGCCGCTCCGACGATCGAGTCGTTCTTCCCCGTCGGCGCACAAATCGCGACCACCACGCCGATGGCGCTCGTCTTCAGCGAGTCGCTCGCGCCGAGCTCGGTGGGGCAGGCGTTCGAGCTGGCGATCGTGGACGCCCAGACTCCCGCCGTTCCGCTGACCGGCCTGCTCGCGGGCGACGGGCGCGTGGTGGTGCTGCTCTCGACGACGGCGCTCTTGCCCGACACGGACTACGTCGTGCGCGTTCGCACCGACCGCAACATCGTCGACCTCCAAGGCAGCCGCATGGTCGTCGCGGATGACCGCGAGGTCGGCACGTTCTCGACGGCGGTGACCGACCCGACCGCCCCGCGCGTCGTCATGAGCTACCCCGCGGACAACGCCGTGGGTCAAAGCCGCACGGGCGAGTCCGTGGTCCTGTTCGACCGTCCGGTCAACGTCGGCGCGACCTCATGGATCGTCACAGTCAACGGCCAGCCGCCCTCCCCGAACCCCGCCCCGACCTCGCTCGCGATCAACCTCGGTCAGGGATCCCTCGATGAGAAGCGCGTCTGGCGCTGGCGGAGCGCGGACGCCACGGGCACCCCGACTCCGTTCCCGCTCTCCGCGACCGTGGCGCTGCGCCTGTCGCCGAGCGCGGCGCCGATCACCGCCGTGACGGGCGGCGCGACGCTCGCGCAGACCGACCTCGACTACGCGGTGGCTGGACTCAGCGCCCCGCTTTCGGTGGACGTCGGGAGCTACGACGTGCCGCTCGACTACATCGGCGCGGCCAACCTGAATGGGCTCGACCCGCTCGCGGCGCTCGCGGTGGAAGTTTGGCTGTTTGGGAGCGAGCCCGGCGACTTCGTCCGCATTTACTTGGTCGGCGAGGACACGGCGACCGAACCCGAGCTGTTCGCGCTCTATCGCGAGGTGCAGCTCGGGAGCCTCGACAGCTACGACCCGCTGCCGCTGCAGCACGACACGGGCGAGGTTGTCGTGCTCTCCGAGACGGAGATCGACCTCGCATCGAGCCCGCTGCCGCTCGCGCTGCGCTTCGCCGAGGGCGACGTGTCGATCGCCATCTCGCTGCGACGCGGCAATCTGACCACCCCGATCAAGCTGCTTGATGTCGACCGCGCTGCAACGGGGATCCAGCCGGTCACGGTCGACATCACGCCGCCTGAGCTCGTCGGCTTCGGCTCCAGCGGCTCGAACGTCACGAGCTTCGCGAGCGACGGAGCGGACTTGGTCGTCGTAGGCCGCGCGAACGAGGAGCTGCGCGCTGCGCAGGTCAACGTCGGCGCTCTCACCAACGGCTTCGAAGCAGCGGTCGTGTCCGCGCGTTCCGATGGGTTGTTCGTCGCAGCCCCGGTCGTGCTGCCCAACGGTCTGATCGATCCGGCTGCTGGAGCGACGCAGTTCTCGCTCACGATCTACGACCGCGCGTTCAATCCCGCGGTCAACACCGTTCAGGCGAGCTTCGAGCAGATCGGAGCCGTCGGCCCCGGCGGTCCGTTGCCCGCGGCGAGCGCGACCGTGCGCGTGCAGGTCCACGACGCGCGCACGTTCGCGCCCGTCCCCAACGCGCGCGTCCTCGTGCACGAGGATCCGGGCTTGGGAGCGCCGAACTTCATCTCGTCCGGGCTCACGGACGCGCAGGGCCTCGCAGTTCTCACCGCGGCCCCCGGCGCTCCGAGCATGGTCACCGTCGACGCGAGCGGGTACGACCTCTGGAGCTTCGTCGAACTCGCGGTCGACAGTGTGCGCGTGCCGTTGCAGCGCACGGACGAGCCCCCGGCCGCGGGCACCGGCACCGTGACGTCGCCCACCTCGCTCGCGAGCTTCCAGCGCTCGGTCTCCGACTCGCGACGCAGCGAGCTGTCTTCGCCCTTCCTCGCAGTGGGCTCGTGCACGAGCGCGGGCTCCCTCGCGGTCTGCCAGTTCGGGCCCCAGCAGCTCGTCGCCGGCCCGCTCGGCGCGCTGAGCTTCGTCGCCGTCGAAGCGCCGCTCAGCGCCGCGGTCTTCTCGGCCGCGAGCTACTTGCGCAGCTTCGCGCTCGACCTGCCTCTGGCCTCGGCGTCGCCCGGCGTTCCGGTCACGAGCAACTTGGTCACGACGGTGGTCCTGAGCGACGCGTCGACGGCTCAGGAGGACCGTGCGGTCGCGGGGCCGTCGGCCACGCTCGACATTTCGACCGCGGTGGGCTTCCTCGCGAATCAGCAGAACGGCCAGCCGCGCCTCGCGGTCGAGGGCTTCTCGCCGGGGATCCGCGGTCCGATCGCGGTCGGCTCCGGCGTCGCGCTCGACCCCGTCGGTACTCCGGCGGTGCAGTGGTCCGTGCGCTCGGCCATCGCCGGCGCCGCGGACCCGACCAACGGCAAGTACCCCGGCGATCAGAAGGGCAGCCTGATCCGGGACAAGGTGCTGGAGCCCAATCTGTACCTGCGGGCCGAAGTGCGCGACCTCGCCGGTTCGCGCACGGGGGTCCGCGTGCCGGTGGTCGGTGCTCCCCCGGCGCTGCTCGCCCCGTCGGTGCCGCTCGTCGCCTCGCCGACGCCGTTCTCGCCCCCCGTGGGGCCTGGCAGCTACGACGTCGTGTTCCTCGACAGCCTCCCGGGCTCCGATCCCGGGATCTACCGCGTGACCCTGACCGCAGCCAACCGGCGGCGCTGGGTGCTGTGGGCGACCGACGTGACGAGCGCGGGGACGATCTCGATCTCACTGCCCGACGTGGCCGCGGCGGGTGGAGAAGCACTCGCGGCGGGGACCGTGTTCACGACCGTCAGCGCCTACGCGTGGCCGACTCTCGATTCCACGAAGCTCTGCTTCTCCGAGCTCGATCGTCGCTCCGAGGTGGTGCTCGACTCGGCGCCGGTGTCGTTCACGCAGCTGTGAGCTGCGCCTTGCCGCGCCGACCGGCGTCCGCCGAACGTCGCTGAAATCACGCGTTTTTCCGTGCCGTTCAACGTGGAAGCGCTCGGTCCGCACCCCTAGAATCGATCGCCTGCTGCGGATTGCGCGCCACGCGCTCCACATCCGACGACCTCCAATCGCTCTCGGGAACCCACCATGTCCTTTCTCCGTCGCCGTCCCGTCCTCGCTGTCGCCGCAGTCGCGGCACTCTTCGTCGCTTCGTGCGCTACTCCGCTCAAGCCCCGCGGGCTCGGCAACGAGGGCCTCGTCGTCGGACGCTTGAAGTCGGTCAACCCGCTCGAAGTCGCGGTGCCGAAGCTCGAGAACGCGAGTGGGCAGCGCGACGTGCCGCTCGAGACGATGCGCAAGGAGTTTCAGAAGGGACTCGTGCGTCTGCGCTACTCGCCGCTCGCGCTCGATTTCGTCGATCGCAACGTGCAGGTCACCGAGGCCTCGTACACGCCGGGCACGCTCGGCGAGCAGGCCTCGCTGTGCGTCACGGTCACGGGCTGGGACACCTCGCGCTGGAACTCCCACGCGACGCTGGTCCTCGACCTCGACATCTACCTGCTCGATGCCGCCGAGCCCGAGCTCTCGAAGGCGCTCTGGGGTGGCCACGCGACGCGCACGGTCGACCTCTCCGCGCAGCGCGCGAACTTCGTCAGCGAGGGCGCGATGATGCAGCGCGCCGTCGAGCTCGCCGTCGACGAGATCTTGGCCTCGCTGCCGGCGCGCGACGCCGAGCGCGGCCCGACGACCCGCTGATCGGCCTGTGCGGAGCGCGCGACCTTCGAGGTCGCCGCACCTCGCTCGGACAGCCCTTGTCTACGGCCCGCGGTCACGCGGGCCGTTTTCGTAGGGGGGCGTGCCCGTAGGAAGGCGCCGGAGCGTCGCTCCGGTCCCCTCCGGGGCGGGGTGGCTTGAGGGGAGCGGGGGCTCTCGCTATGCTCCTCGCCCTCTGGCGCTGTCGACTTGGCTCGTGGCGGCGCCCGGAGTGGCTCTCCTAGGCTGCTCCGCTGGCCGGTTCCTGACGTCGACCGACGTCGCCGGCGCACCCCACGGCTGGTGAGGCTCTCGCGCGAGGGTTCACGGGCGGTGGGGCAAGTGGTCGAGCCGACGAGGGGCCTCGTCCGAGGTCCCGAGCACGAAAGCGCACGTACGACATGGCCCTCACGCCCGCCCGCAAGGCCGAGATCATCCAGAAGTTCGCCACCCGCCCGGGTGACTCCGGCTCTCCCGAAGTGCAGGTCGCGCTCCTCACGGAGCACGTCAACAACCTGACCGAGCACCTGAAGAACCACCGCAAGGACTACACCTCGCGCCGCGGTCTCTTGGTGATGGTCGGCGCGCGCAGCAAGCTCCTGAAGTACCTCCGCCGCCGCGAGCCGGCCCGCTACACGGCCCTCGTCGAGAAGCTCGGCCTCCGCAAGTAGGAACCGAGCACGACTCGCACGAGCTAGCGTGATCCCACACACCCACGAGCGCCCCGACGACGAGCCGCATGCGCGGCTCGCGGGGCGCTCGCTGGCTTGATGGCCCGCGCGCGTTGCTTCGCGCGCGCTCCATCGCCCGACGAACACCCTTTTTCGAAGACAGACAAGCAGAAGGAAACCACAGATGAACCTTGAACCCGTTCGCGTCTCCCGCGAACTCACCGGTGGGCAGGTGCTCACCCTCGAAACGGGCCAGATGGCCCGTCAGGCCCACGGCGCCGTGATCGCCACTCTGGGCAACACCAAGTGCTTCGCCGCCGTCGCGTGCGGCCCGGCGAAGGACGAGCAGGACTTCTTCCCCCTCACCGTCGACTACCGCGAGAAGACCGAAGCTGCCGGCAAGATCCCGGGCGGCTTCTTCAAGCGCGAAGGCCGCCCGACGACCAAGGAGATCCTCTCCATGCGTCTCACGGACCGCGCCATCCGCCCGCTCTTCCCCGAGGGCTTCAAGAACGAAGTCCAGGTCATGAGCCACGCGCTCAGCTACGACGGCGGCCTCAACTCCGACGTGGTGGCGATGATCGCCTCGTTCGCGGCCGTGCACATCAGCCACATCCCGTTCCACGGCTCGATGGGCGCCGTGCGCATCGGTCACTTGGACGGCGCCTTGTGCGTCTTCCCGCCGGATGCGCGCCGCCGCAGCGAGTCGCGCCTCGACCTCGTCGTCGCGGGCCACATGGAGGGCCTGTGCATGGTCGAAGCGAACGCGAAGGAACTCCCTGAAAAGGACGTGATCGACGCGCTCGAGCTCGCGCACAAGGTGATCCGCGAGATCGCCGAGCTGATCGAGGAGCTGCGCACGAAGGCCGGCAAGCCGAAGATGGACTGGGCCGCGCCGAAGACGGACGCGGAGCTGCAGGCGAAGGTCGACAGCTACCGCCCCGCGATCCGCGACGTGATCTTCACCCCGGGCAAGCACGATCGCCACGACGCGCTCGCCAAGGTGGTCGACGAGGCCAAGGCTTCGATGCTCGCCGGCATCACCGACGAGAAGCTTCTGAAGGCACGCTCGAAGGAAGTGAAGGCGCTGCTCGAGAACTTGGTCGCGCAGGTCGAGCGCGACGCGATCCTCGATGGTCGCCGCGCGGACGGCCGCGCCATGGATCAGATCCGCGAGATCTCGATCGCTCCGAACTTCATCCCGCGCGTGCACGGCTCGGTGCTCTTCACCCGTGGCGAGACGCAGGCCTTGGTCAGCGTCACGCTCGGCACCGCCGACGATGAGCAGATCATCGACGGCCTCGAGGACGAGTACCGCAAGAACTTCTACCTGCACTACAACTTCCCGCCGTACTCGGTCGGCGAGACGCGCCGCATCTCGGGCCCCGGTCGCCGCGAGATCGGTCACGGCATGCTCGCCGAGCGCGCGCTGGCCGCGGTGCTCCCGCCGAAGGAGCGCTTCCCGTACACCATCCGCATCGTCAGCGACATCATGGAGTCGAACGGCTCCTCGTCGATGGCGAGCGTGTGCGGCGGCTGCCTCTCGATGATGCTCGCCGGTGTGCCGCTGTCGCAGCCGGTCGCGGGCATCGCCATGGGCCTGATCACCGAAGGCGGCCGCTACGCGGTGCTCTCGGACATCATGGGCTCGGAGGACCACAACGGCGACATGGACTTCAAGGTCGCTGGTTCGGGCCTCGGCATCACCGCGCTGCAGATGGACATCAAGGTGAAGAGCGTGTCGCGCGAGATCCTCGAAAAGGCTCTCGAGCAGGCGCGCGTCGGTCGCCGTGAGATCTTGAAGAAGATGCTCGCCGCGGTGCCGCGCCCGGTGTCGCAGATCAGCCCGTTCGCGCCGCGCATGGAGCTGATCCAGATCCCGGCCGACAAGATCGGCTACCTGATCGGCCCCGGCGGTCGCCAGATCAAGGCGCTGCAGGAGCAGTTCAAGGTCAAGATCTCGATCCTCGACGACAAGGGCAACGTGCAGGTCGCGGGCGTCGATCGCGAGAAGGTCGACGCGTGCCTCGACACGATCCGCGGCATGTGCGAGACGCCGCAGATCGGCACGAAGTACTCGGGCACCGTCAAGGGCATCAAGGACTTCGGCGCGTTCGTCGAGATCCTGCCCGGCGTCGAGGGCTTGCTGCACGTGAGCGAGCTCGACCACGGCTACGTCAACCGCGTGACGGACATCGTCAACGTCGGCGACGCGGTCGAAGTGATCGTGATCCACGTCGATGACCGCGGCAAGATCAAGCTCTCGCGCAAGGCGCTGCTCCCCGGCGGCGAGGCTCCGGCCGAGGGCGGCGAAGGTGCCGAGGGCGGCTTCGAAGGCGAGCGCCCCGAAGGCGAGCCGGCCTACGATGGCGGCGGTGATCGCGGTGGCGACCGTGGCGGCGATCGCGGTGGTTTCCGCGGCGGTCGCGGCGGTGGCCGTGGCCGCGGCGGCCGCGGTCGCGGTCGCGACTAGTCGCGCGCGAGACCGAGCGAACGTTTTCGGAGGCCGTCGGACGAGCGCGTCCGGCGGCCTCCGGCCTTTCGCGGCCGCCGAGCCGCGCACTCGCTGCGGGCGGATAGGATGCGAGAGCGATGCGGAGCTTGCCTGCGTGGATCTGCGGACTGCTGCTCGCGCTCGGGTCGCCGCGGGTCGCGGCGGCGCAGGGCGAGAGTCCTGCTGTCGGTGTTCCGACGGTCGACGCGCCGTGGGTCGAGGCGGGCGCGGTGGTGCTCGACGGCGATGGCGCGGAGTGGCGCGGCGCACGCGGGCCGGACATCGTCATCGACCGCGGCGAGCAGCTCGTCTCGCTCGCCGGCCGTGCGCCCGCGGCGCTATGGCGCGGTCCACAGGACGCGAGCGTGCGCGCGTGGCTCGGATGGAACCAAGAGGCGCTCTTTTTGTGCGGCGAGGTCCAAGACGACCACGAGCAGCACGACCCCGAGCGCTGGTACGAGGGCGACTGCATCGAGCTGTACCTCTCGACCGAAGACGTCGTGCCGAGCTGGGGGGCCGACGACTGGCAGGTGATGTTCGCGCCCTCGTGGGCGGAGCGGCCGTGGGGCGTGTATCCGCGCTCGGGGCAGCCGTGGCGCCCCGACGGCGGGTTTGGCGGCGTCGAGGTCGCGTCCCAGCCGCGGAGCGGGGGGTATCGCTTCGAGATTCGCGTGCCTTGGCGGAGCTTCTCGCGCTACGCGCCCAAGGTCGGTGCCGAACTCGGGCTCAACTTCAGCCAGTGCGACCGAGATCAGCGCGGATTCCTCGAGACCTACGCGACGTGGACGGGGGACGCGGACATTGCGCAGTACGCCGAGCGGCGCGGACGGCTGAGGCTCGCTGCGCCGCCGGAGGACGCCGCGGACGCGGTCGCGGCGAAGGAGGAGGAGGGCGGCCGATCGTGGCTGCTCGTCGTGCTCGCCTTGCTCTACGGACTGGCGCTGCTCTCGCGCAAGGTGTGGCGCACGTCTCCGATGCGTCGCATCGGCCTGCGCATCGGCGTCGGCGCGTTCGCGCTCGCAGGCGCCGTTGCGATCGGCGTGCGCGTGGCGCGTGTCAGCGCAGCCGACGATCGACGAGAGCGGATCGAGTCGTACGCGGACAGCTTCGACGCGTTGCTCCGCTCGGGCCTGCTCGGGCAGCCCGAGCCGCAGGAGCTCCTCCGCGATGTGTCGACGCTCTTGTCCGGCGGCGCGATCGCGCCGGAGCCCGCGCGAGAGCACGTCGCGCTCGTTCCGGGCGGCGCGACACTGGAGCCGCTCGTCCACACGCCCCGCAGTCACACGCCGTTCCAGCCGATCGCGCTGCCGGGGCGCGAAGCCGGCGCGGGGGTGACTCTCTCACCCGCGCAGTCGCTCGCGCTTCCGCTGCGGGCGAAGCTCCAAGTCGATGGGCTCGTCGTCGTCACGCGCGTCAGCGACCCGCGCTACGCCCGCACGAGCCCGCGCCAGATCCCAATCTTGTCCGTGGAGCTGCGCAGCGCCGGTCGCACCGTCGGTGCGCCGTTCGAAGTTCGCGACGCGCTCGATCTGCACTTCGACGCCGACGCCCACGTCGAACGCGCAGGCCTCGAGCCGGCGCTCAACATGCCCGGCGGCCCGCGCGGTGTCCGGCACGCCGACGCGCTCTCGCTCTCGCTGCCTGCAGCCGTTGAGGCCGATGAGGTCGTGATTCGCCACGTCGGTCCGCCGACGAGCTACTCCGTCGCCATCCTTGCGGCGAACGCGCGCGTGCCGCGCACGGGGACCGTCGACCTCGGGACGCTGCGCACGACACCGGAGGGACAGTGGCGCTGGTCGCTCGCGGACCCGACGATCGAGGCCGAGGTCATCGCGCCGGGCCGCACGCCGCGCAAGGCGACGCGCGGGCAGATCTCGCGCCCCCTGCGACTCGGCGAGGAGCTCCTCGGCACGCTGTACTTGCGCGACGTTGCTCCGCCGCAGCCGTCGGTGTGGGAGACGGCTCCACTCGCGACGCTCGCGGCTGTGGCGCCGTTCTTGGTCGCGCTCTTCGCCGAGTGGCTCGCGACGAGGCGACGCATCCGCGGAAAGCTGGCGGTTGGCTTCGCGGTCACAAGCGCGGTGCCGCTGCTCGCCTTGACCGTGCTGCTCGACGCATCTCTGAGCGCGGAGCACCGTGCGCGCGAGGCCGAGCGCGCTTCGGACGCCATCGCGCGCGCCGAAGCGCAGCTCGAGCACGAGGTGCGCGAGCTCGAGCGGGAGGCACGGCGCCTGCTGCGGATCACCGAGCTGCGTAAGCGTGTCGAGGGCGGGTTTCCGGAGACGAGCGAGGAGCTCGCGCTCGGCTGGGGCGAGGCCGAGGGCGACGCGCGCTGGCTCGAGCGCACGGCGCTCGATGGGCGGCGCTCGCGCGTCGGTCAGGGGCAGCTGTGGCGCTCGCTGCCGCGCGGCTTTGTGCTGGAGTCGGGGCTCGCGCGCCCGTTTGGTCAGCTGCTCTTGTTCGGAGTCGCGCAGACGGCTCCGGGCGCAGAGCAGCCGCTGACGGTCGCGGTCGCGCGCCCGCCGTCCTTGCCCGGCGCGAGCGCCGTGGCGCGCTCGGACGTGCGCTTCTTGGGAGCGGGCGGAGACCCGGCGCCGGCGCTCGCGGACCTCGAGTCCGCGGGCACAGGCGACGTGCGACGCGGCATCTTCGATGCGCGTGGCAACGAGCTCGTCGGCGTCCTCGTCGTGGCCCCGCGCGAGCGCGGCGAGGCGGTGCTCGGCCGCTATTCGCTGACGGAGCTCTTGATCGCAGCCGGCATCACGGCGGTGTTCACGGTGCTGCTCTTCGCGGGCATTCTCACGGGCCACTTGGTCGGTCCGATCGAGCGTCTCGACCGCGCGCTGCGCTCAGGGCGTCCCGGCGAGGTCGAGCCCGAGGTGACCGACGAGGTAGGCAACCTCGCCGTGGCGGTGCGCGACTACTCCGAGCAGATCGCCGAGCGCGTGCGCGAGATGGAGCGCTTGCAGCTTGCACAGGGCGAGATGTCGCGGCGTCTCGATCCCGATCAGGCCCGCGAGGCGATCCTCGCGTTCTTCGCACGTCACACGCGTGCCGTGGGCCTCGCGATCCTCTGGCGCGGCGAGGCTGGCGAGGAGCCGGTCCTGTACGCCGAGGGCGGGCGCGAGCTCCTGATCCCCGACGGCGCGATGACGCTGCAGGCGGCGCTCGCGGCGGGAGAGCTGCTCACGCTCGTCGATCGCGGCGAGGAGGCGGCGCTCAGCGAGTTCGAGCGCACGGTGCTCGGATCCGCACGCCGCATTGTGTGTCTTCCGCTGGTGGCCTCCGGCGAGACGCGCGGGGCCATCGTCGTCGGCTTCGACACCGAACTCCCGCGCAAGGATCAGGCCTTCTTGCTCGCGGCGGCTTCGCAGTCGGCGATCGTGCTCGAGAACGCGCGTCTCTACCGCCAAGCCGTGCGCGACTCGGTGACGGGTTTCCTGTCCGACCCCGGCTTCCGCCAGCGCGTGGCCGACGAGATTCAGCGCGCGGGCAGTGCCCCCGGGGGCGGGGTCACGCTGCTGCAGCTACACCTTTCCGGTCTGCCGAGGGACGACGAGCGCGCGGGTGAGCGTCTGCGTGAGGCGGCGGCACGGCTGCGGACCTCGATTCGCGGCGTCGGCGTGTTCGGTCGCTCGGGCGCCGCGGACTTCAAGCTCGCGCTCCCGTGGCGCGGCGTCGCGCCCGACGCCGAGGCGCTCGGCCAGCGCCTGATCGATCGCCTCACCTCGGGTCCATGGCCCGACGGGGAGGCGGTGACGGGGCTATTCGTCTCGCAGGCGACCTGGCCCACGGACGGACCGAGCGCGCGCTTCGTGCTCGCCGTGCTCGAAGAGCGCATGGCCGAGGTGCAGTCCGGCTTGCCGACGATGAACCTCGTTCAGCTCGCCTCGATGGTGCCGGTGGACTTCGTCGCGTCGAGCCCCGTGATGATCCAGCTGCTCGACACGCTGCGCCTCGTCGCGGAGCAGGAGTTCCCGGTGCTCGTGAGCGGGGAGACGGGCGTGGGCAAGGACCGCGTGGCCGAGCTCGTCCACCGCTGGAGCCGCCGCGCGGCGGGGCCCTTGGTCCACATCCACTGCCCGTCCCTGACTTCGAGCCTGATCGAAGACGAGCTCTTCGGGCACCACAAGGGTGCCTTCACGGGGGCGCACACGCGGCGCGTCGGCCCCTTCGAGTTCGCGGCGGGCGGGACCATCGTCCTCGACGAAGTGGGGGGGCTCCCGGCGGCGGGGCAGATCGCACTGCTGCGCATCCTCGAGGCGCGGGAGGTCCAGCCGCTCGGCAGCTCGACCCCGGTCCCGATCGACGTCCGCATCGTGGCGACCAGCTCGGCCGACCTCGCCCGCGAGGTCGAGGCAGGGCGCTTCCGTCAGGACCTCTACTACCGACTCAACGTCGCCCATGTGACGGTGCCGCCCCTGCGCCAGCGGCGCTCGGCCATTCCGGACCTCGTCACAGCCTACGTGAAGCGCTTCAACGAGCGCGCCGACCGCCCGGTGACCGGAGTCGACCCCAAGGTCTTCGACGCCCTCCACGACCATCCCTGGCCGGGCAACCTACGCGAGCTCGAGAACTGTCTCGCCAAGGCCTGCATCCTCGCCGGAGGCGGCGAGTTGGGCCCCGAGCACCTCGAGCTCGTTGCGCCGGACGAGAGCGGCCCCTTCTCGGTCGATGACCTGTCGGCCGCGGTGCTGAGCGAGCGCGCGGAGCGACTGATCGAGCGTCTTGGTCCGGGCGATCGAACGAGCTCGGCGGAGTACGCGCAGGTCGAAGGCATCTCCGCGCGCACGGCCCTGCGCGACCTGCAGGACTTGGTCGAGCAGGGCTACCTGCTTCAGGAAGGCTCCCGCCGCGGAGCGCGCTTCCGGCGGACCTCGAAGGCCCTGCCGAGCCGATCTGGGCCATAACGGCACGCGCCTGTCGAACAATGGCGAATTCGACAGGGGCTCGACGACGCCCCGTCGCCATCTTGGTCGCGCACGGGAAGCCAAAAACGTGATTCGTAAGATCATTGGCATCATGGCTTTACGTCGATTCCATCGGAAAGTGCGTTCGGATTACCAGCCCGGGCTCGACCTTTGCAGAAGTTTCCAGACCCGAGGAGATCGCCATGAACGCACTCACCATCGCCTTGACGCTCGCCAGCCTGCTCGCGCCCGCAACCGAGGTCACGTCAGCGCTCGAATCCACGTCAGCGCTCGAATCCACCTCGGGCGCGCTCGCGGCGCCCGCCCGCGCGAACCGTGATTGGATCGCCAAGTCCTCGGACAACGTCTGTGGTCTCAAGGAGCCGTCGCAGGTCTCCAACCCGGCCGTCGTCGACTGGCAGGCGCTGCTCGACGCGACCCCGGAGGTGCGCAAGCTGCGCAGCGAGAAGATCAGCGAGGACTCCCCCGAGGGCATCCAGCTCCTGAACGACGCCACGAACCGGGTCACCCAAGCCTGCGAGAGCCTGCGCTCGTCCCAGGGGCACTGCAGCGTCTGGAAGGCCATCCGCCACAAGGACGGGCGGGCCGTCACCGACATCACCGACCTCGTCAAGGCACAGCTCTGAGCCCCGAGGACGCCGAGCCTCCAGCCCGCATTCGATTCCATCGGACCCCGCTCCCACGGGAACGCCCTTGTCGCCTAGGCTCGAAGGAACGAGCCCCGTGAGCACCGTGTCGACAGAACTCCGCTTCCTCGCGACTGCGCGCCCTCGGACCGTGGGCCGGACGGCGGCGCGCGTGCTGAGCGCGGCCCTCGCGCTCGCCCTCGCGGCAAGCTGCCGCAGTACGGCCGACTCGGCGGCGCCGAAGCCCGCGAAGGAGCTCTCGTCGGACGAGCTGCGGACGCTCTTGGAGCAGGGGACGATCCGCCCAGTTACCCAGCTGGAGGGCGACAACCCGTTCGCGGGGCTGGAGCAGGGCATGGACGAGCCCCGCGTGCCGACCGAGCCCCGGCCCGAACGCCCCGCGGAGCCCAAGCCCACGGTGGCGGCCCCCGAGCCGCCTCTCAACCCGTTCCTCGAGTTCGGCGGCCGCATCAAGGTCTACCCCGACGGCACGATCACCAAGCCCTTTCCGCTGCGCGTCGGCACCGGCGAGAAGCTCAAGAACCTGATCGAGGCCTACGGCAACTTCCCGCTGTGGACCCCGGACAAGGGGCAGCCGAGCCCGCCCTCGATGGTCAAGCTCGACCTCTTGCCCGGCTGGGACGTCGAGCTCTATCAGGACCTGCGCGACACCAAGACGGCGGCCGCGGGCTCGCCGGCGCCCCTCGCGGACTGGTTGGTGGTGACCGCGGGGCCGGACCTGATGCTCGAAGTCGAGGACTTCATCAACCTCTTCGCGGCCGGCGTCCCGCAGATCGAGATCGAGGCCAAGATCGTCGAGGTCACGCTCAACGACATCCTCGACGTCGGCATCCGCTCTCCCGACGGCTCGCCGATGTTCCAGTTCCCCGACAAGGCGTTCGTGAAGAGCTTCGACAGCTCGATGCAGAACATCGCCAACAACGTCGAGGGCGTGCTGACGGTCGGCGGGGTGCAGGATGCGGTGACGTTCAATGCCGCGCTCGAAGCGCTCGCGGTCAACGACAACGTCTCGATCATCTCGCGGCCGAAGATCGCGGTGCGCGAGGGTGGGCGCGCGGACATCAGCAACACGTCCAAGATCCCGTACCTGAACATCACCGGCGTGAACAACGCCGGCGGCTTCGCCAACGCGACCATCGCCTATCAAGAGGTCGGCGTGAAGCTGTTCGTCGTGCCGCGCGTGGTCGGAACTCAGACCGTGGCGCTCAACATCGACGTCGAGCAGTCCCAGATCTCCGGCTCGGAGACCGTGCTCGTGACGTCCTCGGACTCGCCCGTGCAGGTGCCGGTCGTCTCCCAGCGCGGCGCGCGAACCGTCGTCTACCTGCAGCCGGGGCAGGCGGTGATCCTCGGCGGCCTGATCACCGAGCGCACGGTCGAGAACGAGCGCAAGGTGCCGCTCCTCGGCGACATTCCGTTGCTGGGCTGGCTCTTCAAGGCCAAGTTCAGCCGCAAGGAGCAGACCAACGTGCTGTTCTTCATCCGTCCGCGCATCCTGCAGGGCGTGGACTTGAACCGCGAGTTCTAGGTCCCCTCGGGCCTTGGGCTCGACGCTGCGCGGGGCGTAGACTCCGAGCGGAGTCACGGGCGGGGAAGATCTGACCCCGTCGTGCGTCCCTCCTCTCTTGCCGATGAGCACCCTGCGCGATCGTCCCATGAACGCCCGCCCTGCCCGCCGTGGCTCGGCGCTCCTGATGGCGTTCCTGATGATCATCCTGCTCTACGCGATCGTCTTTCAGCTCTCCTACGGCACGAAGGCCGACCTGCGCGTGGCCGAGAACGACGTCACGACCACGCAGATGGACATGGCGATCGAGTCCGCGCTGCAGGAGGTCTACGACATGCTCAAGCAGGACGCGGCGCCCGCGGAGGAGGAGGCCGGAGCGGGAGCGGCGCCCACGGGCGGGATGGCGCCGGGGGGCACGACGGGAGCGGGCGGGGCGGGGCAGCAGCAGGAGAAGCCCGCGGACTCGCGCATGGACCCTTGGGGGCGGCCGCAGCGCTCGACGATCGGCGACATCGAGCTGCGCATCCTCGTGCAGGACGAGGACGGCAAGATCAACGTGCTGCAGCTGCTCTTCGATGACGAGGAGGAGAGCGAGAAGGCTCTCGAGCGCCTCTCGCGGCTGATCGACTACTTCCGCGATGGCTCGACCGTCGACGTGGACCGCAGCGAGGCGATCCGCATCGCCCAGACGATGCGCGAGCACCTGCGCAACCGCTTGAACTCGGTGCTGCCGCGCGGAAAGCAGATGAGCGACGTCGAGGACAACCGCGAGCGCGCGCTGCCGATGACGCTCAAAGAGTTCGAGGTGCTCGAGCGTGTCGAGCCGAGCTTGTTCCGCGACTTCCGCGACGAGCGGGGCGACATCGTGCACTCTCTGGGCTCCTACCTCACAGTGTGGACCTCGGTGCAGCAGGGCTCGTCCGAAGACAAGGGCTCCGAGGGATCGTCAGGCGCCGGTGCCAACCAACCGTCGCAGCAGGGTCAGAGCGGCGGCGCCAACGCCAACGGCAGCGACCCCAACTGGGGCGTGTGCGTCAACGTGAACACCGCGCCGGTCGCGGTGCTGAAGGCACTCGTCGACGATCGCACGGTCTCGCCGCGCTTCTGGGATTCCGTCGTCGAGTACCGCAACCTCGAGAAGCAGGAGGAAGAGGGCGCGGAGAGCGAGGAGCCGGACGCCGAGCCGCAGCTCGACGAGTACGGTCAGGAGATCGTCGACCGCGAGTTCTTCGACAACATGGACGAGCTGGAGAAGGTCGACGGCTGGGAGCGCCTCGACGACGGCTCGCGCGACACGGTGCGCTCGCTTCTGTGCACGTCGAGCCATGTGTTCTCGATCTACGTGACCGCGCGCCGCAAGACGGGCACCCAAGACGACTTCGGCGGCACGCTGGGAGTGCCTCGGCCGGGCGAGCGCGAGGACGAGCGCGGCAAGGGCCTCGTGCGCACGGTGCGCTCCGTGATCTGGCGCAAGGCCGACGCCGACAAGACCACGATCGTGCCGCTCGTGCGCTGGGAAGTGCTCGACTACACGCCGTTCGAGGTCCTCGACTTCCCCGTCGAGGGGCGCTGAGCGAGCCGTGGCGAAGCGCGAACGCTCGGCCGCCGCGCTCGAGGTCTACCGGCATCTCTTCGCCGCGGTCGCGGAGGAGATGGGGCTCGCGCTGCAGCGCTCGGCGCTGTCGGCGAACATCCGCGAACGGCGTGACTTTTCTTGCGCGCTGTTCGACGCCGAGGGGCGTCTCGTGGCGCAAGCTGCGCACATCCCCGTGCACTTGGGCTCGATGGGGCGCGCCGTCGCGTGTGTGCGAGCGCAGGCAGCGCTCGCGCGCGGAGACGCCGTCTTGCACAACGACCCGTACACGGGCGGCACGCACCTGCCGGACGTGACGCTCGTCTCGCCTGTCTTTCTGCCGCGCGAGCGCAGGCCGCGCTTCTATGCGGCGAGCCGCGCGCACCACTCCGACATCGGCGGTGCGCACCCCGGCTCCATGGCGCCCGTCGAAGACGTTCACGCCGAGGGTCTGCGCCTGCCTCCGGTGCACCTCGTGCGCGGGGGGAAGCTCGTGCCCGAGATCCTTGCGCTCCTGCGCGCCAACCTGCGCGATGCGCGCGAGCGCGAGGGCGACTTGCTGGCGCAGTGGGCGGCGAATCGCCGCGCTGAGCTGCGCACGGTCGAGCTCGCGGCTGAGCACGGCGCCGCGGATCTCTCGCAGCGCGCCGGAGACTTGATCGAGTGGACGTCGTCGCGTGTGCGCGAGCTCGTGCGGCAGTTTCCGTCGCGTCGCATCACGTTCCGCGACGCGCTGGAGCCCTCGCGCGCGGGTGGAGCGCCGGTCGAACTCGTGCTGCACCTGCGTCGCCGCGGTGGCGAGCTTGAGCTCGACTTCCGCGACAGTGCCGAGCAGCAGGGCGCGAGCCTGAACGCCACGCGCGCGGTCACCGAGGCCGCGGTTGCGTATGCGCTCGCCCTGCTCTTGCCCTCGGGCACGCCGATCAACGAAGGCAGCCGTGCGGGGGTGCGCATCCTGACGCGCGCGGGGAGTGTCGTGGACGCGAGCTATCCGGCCCCCGTGGCCGCGGGCAACGTCGAGACCAGCCAGCGCTTGGTCGACGTGCTGCTCGGCGCGTTCGCGCAGGTGTTCCCCGAGCGCATTCCCGCCGCGAGCGCGGGCACGATGAGCAACCTGTCCTTTGGCGGCACGCACGCGGGGCGGGGCTTCGCGTACTACGAGACGATCGCGGGGGGCGCGGGCGCGTCGCCGCTCGGGCCGGGCGCGCACGCGCTGCACACGCACATGACCAACACGCGCAACACGCCGATCGAGGAACTCGAGCAGCGCTTCCCCGTGCGCCTCGAGCGCTGCACGGTCCGGCGCGGCTCGGGCGGCCGCGGCCAGCGCGCGGGCGGGGATGGCATCGAGAAGACCCTGCGGTTCCTCGTGCCCGCGCGCGCCGCTTGGATCGGAGATCGCAGCACGGCGGGGCCGTGGGGGCTCCATGGAGGAGCGGCTGGGGCGCCGGGCGAGCTGGCGCTCCTGCGCGACGGCCGCGCCCGCGCGCTCGGCTCGCGCGCCACGGTCGAGCTCGCGGCGGGAGATCAACTTCAGGTCAAGACGCCCGGCGGCGGCGGCCACGGGCGCGCGGGCGGGCGCTGAGCGATCCCGACGGCCGTAGCCCTTGTTGCGGTCGCTCCGCGGCGCGAGAATCCGCGACCCGCAGGCGGCGCGCACGGCGCCGCGGCCCGCAAGCTCGCACCGCGCTCCCACAGGAACTTTTCTGCATGCCGTCCGTCAGCGTGTTTGGCGCCCAGTGGGGCGACGAAGGCAAGGGCAAGATCATCGACGGGCTCGCCCGCGACGCCGACGTGATCGTGCGCTACCAAGGCGGCGCCAACGCGGGCCACACGGTGATC
>CAIYPP010000027.1 GCA_903928115.1 uncultured Planctomycetota bacterium | reverse complement strand
CCGCGCGCGCGGGGCTCGCGAGCGACTGCGCGCTGCACCTTCTGATCGGCTGGGACAACCTGCGCGGGTTGGAGCGCTGGCATCGAGCCGAAACAGTCCTGACCCTCGCGCAGCCGATCGTCGTGTGGCGCGAGGGCGGGGACGAGGCGGTGCTCGCCCACCTCGAACGCACGCTCTCGCCGGAGCTCTTCGCGTGCGTCGAGCGCGGCCTCGTGCGTGTGCCGCCCGCGCCCGAGTCGTCGACGGACGTGCGCGAGCGGCTCGAGCGCGGCGAGGTGCCGACCGACGCACTTTCTCCGAGCGTGCTGGAATACATCCGGTCGCGCGGCATCTATGGCCTGCGGGCCGAGCCGCCCGAGTCGCCGAAGTCATGAGTCTCGCTCCGCACCTCTCGCCGACGGTCCTTGCGCTCGTCGTGAGCTTCGGAGCGACGTTCGCGCTGCAACGCGTGGCGCGGCGCTACGGCTGGGTCGACGGTGGGGCGAGCGATCGCAAGCGCGCGGCCCTGCCGCTGCCGCTCGTCGGTGGCGCAGGCGTCCTTGCGGGCTTGCTCGCGGGCTGGCTCGCGCTCGAGTTCGCGGGGCGCGCGAACGCCGAGTTCGTTCCCGGGCGAGCACTGCTCGCGCTCGAGCCGTTCGCGCTGCGGCCAGGCGCGACGCTTTGGCCGCTCGGCGCTGTCCTCGTCGCGTTTGCTGTCGGCACCATCGACGACGTGCTCGAGGATGGCCTCGCGCCGCTGCACAAGCTCCTCGGGCAGGCCGCGGCGGGGTTCGTGCTCGGGCTGCCGCTCGTGATCGCGCAGCCGACCGCGCTCGGCGCGTGGGGAGGTGCGCTCTTGTGTGCTCTCGGCGCCTGCGTCGCGCTCAACCTCGTGAACACGTTCGACAACGCGGACGGAGCCGCGGGCGGACTCGCGCTCGCGACGTTCGCCGCACCGGCGCCGCTCTTCGCGGCTGCCGTCGCAGGCTTCTTGCCCTTCAACGTCGCGCGCCGCGGCCACGCGCCCCGCGCGATCCTCGGCGATGCGGGCAGCCACGTTCTCGGGGTTCTCTTCCTGCTCGTGCCCGCCGCCTGGCCTGCGCTCGCGCTGCCGGCGCTCGACCTCGCGCGCCTGTCGCTCGTGCGGCTGCGCCTCGGCTCGCTGCCGTGGGTCGGCGATCGCCGTCACCTCGCGCATCGGCTGCAGGCGCGCGGCCTCTCGCCCCTGCAGGTTGCGCTCGCGCTCTTGGCGTTGTCGCTTCCCGCCGTGCTGCTCGGCTGGCTCGGCCTGCCGCTCACGACCCTCGGCTTCGTCCTCGCCTTGCGATTCGCTCCCGCGCCTCGCGAGGCTTCGGGTGCGGTCGCGCCCGACGAGCTGGCACACGCAGCGCCCGCTCGGGAGCGCGGATAGGCGTGGAGCTCGCGGCGCCGTCCCTCGTGCGAGGCGTTGGGCGCACGCTTGTCCTCGGCATTCGAATCTCGTTCTGCCTGATCTTGCCGGTCGCGATCGTGCCGACGGAGTGGTACCTGCTCGACCTCGGGAAATCCCCGGGCAGCAACCTAGTCGGCATGCTGTGGGTCCTCGCGATCTATGCGCTCCTCCCGATCGGACTTGTGGGCGGTCTGTGCGCGTTGGTTTGGCGGCTGTCACGCGGCATTTCGACGTTTCGAGTTCCGTCGGTGCTCGGTGTGCTCTGGAGCGTGCTCGCGCTTTCGCCCGCACTCCTGCTCGTCGGCTGCAAGTGGCTCGACGTGGACGAGCACGGATTCCTGGCACGGCACGAGGAGGAGCTCCTCGAGTTCGTCGAGAGTCCGCGCGAGAACGAGCTGGGCTACGAGGTGTTTTGGCAGGACGAGGACTGCGTCGTGGTCGGCGTGCATTTCGTCTGGCAGCTGCGCCAAGTCACGGGCTTCGCCTACTGACGATCGGCCGCGGACGCGGTCCGGACGAGCGGCGGGGCGTGGGGCGCGGGGGCTGCGGAATCTGCCGCAGCGCTGGAGCGTCTCAGGGCCGCGTGGGTGGGCTACTCCTGCACCGGTTCGCATCTGCGCGGCCCCTGGAGCATGGTGACGGTCCTCCCCTAGGGCTTGCCGCCGTGGGGGGTGGTCCTGATAATCCCCGCCCCTCGTGGAGCGGGCGCCGCCGTCCGGCCCGACCCTTGGGACACGGCGCCCGTGACGTATCCGCTGACTGCCCTCATCTCCGACCTGCACAGCAACTTGCCCGCGCTCTCGACCGCTCTGCGGGACGCGCGCGAGCGGGGGGCGGAGCGGTTTGTGTGCCTCGGCGATGTGATCGGGTACGGAGCGCGGCCGACGGAGTGCCTCGAGCTCTTGATGGAGGCCCTCGCCGGCGGAGACGGGCGCAAGCCCGGGCTGTGCCTGCAGGGGAACCACGAGTACGCGGTGCTGTCGTCGGGCGAGGACTTCAATCCCAACGCACGGCGCGCGATCGACTGGACGCGCGACCAGATCAACTTGGGCGGGCCTTCGGGTGAGAGGGCGCTCGCCTATTGGGACTTTCTGGGCGGGCTCGAGCCCTTCCTCGTCGAAGAGGGCGCGATGTACGCGCACGGCAGCCCGCGCGATCCGGTGCGGGAGTACCTGCTGCCGCGGGACGCGCGCGACGGCGCGAAGATGCAGGGGAACTTCGATCGCATGCGCGCGGTCGACCCCGACGGACACTCGGGCGTGTGCTTCGTCGGGCACAGCCACGTGCCGGGCATCTTCTACGAAGACGGACGCTACTACCGGCCGCGCGGCACCGAGGGGCCCTACGATCTCGGAAACCTCAGCCGCTGCCGCGCGATCGTGAACGTCGGCTCGGTCGGCCAGCCGCGCGACGGCGATCGCCGCCTCTCGTACGCGCTCTTCGACGGCCGCAACCTGAGCTTCGTGCGCCTCGAGTACGACGTCTCGAGCGCGCAGGATCACATCCGCGCCGTGCCCGAGCTCCCCGTTCACCTCGCCGATCGCCTCGCGCTCGGCCAGTAGCGCCGTCCCTCGCCTCCCGTCCCCTCACCGGCTCTCCCACGGCCCACCTCGGACTTCCCTTGGAAAAGCGCCTGCTCACTGCCCTCCTGCTCTCGACCGTCGTGCTGGTCGCGTGGCAGTTCTTCGCACCTAAGCCGCCCCCCGAGCCCAAGGCGACGGTGGAAGCCTTGATCGAGGCGAGCCAGCCGCAGGCCGAGCCCAAGCCCGCCGCGAAGCCGGCCGACGATCGACCGATCTTGGGCGAGCGCGTCGGCGAGGACGCGGAGCGCACGCTGGTCGTTCAGATCGGCACGCCCGGCGAGGTCGGCAGCTACCGCGCGACCTTCTCGAACCGCGGCGCGCGCCTCACGGAGCTCAAGCTCGCGAACTTCTACGACCAGATCGAGCTCGACCCCGCCGCGCGCCTCGACGCGGAGCACTGGGTGACGCTGCTCGACTCGAAGGTCTCGGGCGGCGCGTCGACGGGCTCGCTCGCGTGGCGCAGCGAGCCTTCGAGCAAGGACCTCGAGCGGGAGCCCCTCGAAGACGCGCTGTGGCGGATGCGCGAGATCGAGGGCGGCGTCGAGTTCGACCTCGCGCAAGGCAGCGGCGTGCGCTGGATCAAGCGCGTGCGCTTCCAGCCGAAGAGCTACCGCATCGACGTGGAGCTCGCCATCGAGAACCAATCGCTCGATGGCACGCGGCGGCTCGGCTACCTGTTCACGCCCGCCGAGATCCTGCCGCAGGACTCGACCGACAAGTTCTACATCGACCCGCAGGCGATCGCCGCGGGCCGCACGAGCGAGGACCTGCCGCGGCGCGCGATGCTGCCGATCGCGCAATCGGTGCCGCGCGACGACATGGGCCGCGAGAGATCGAACACCTTCGAGGTTCCGTTCGACGAGCTCTCCTTCGTCGGCGTGCACAACCACTACTTCGCGGTCCTGATGCGCGGCGCAGACGACGTGACGCGCGCCTCGATGACGAGCGCGCGCTGGCGGCGGCTCTTCGACGACGCCGCGGCGCGCGCGAACCCCGAGAAGGCGGCGGAGCAGTGGAAGTACGTCGTCTCCGACGTCGTGGTCGAGCTCAATCTGCCGAAGAAGGGCGAGACGCTGCGCTACCCCTACGCGCTGTACGCGGGTCCGAAGGACTCGAAGGTGATGTACGCCGAGCATGCGGACTTCGAGGCGCTGATCGACGGCGACATCGGCAGCTTCTGCGGCCTCTTCTCGCTCGCGGGGCTCGGTGCGGTGCTCGTCGCGACGCTGCGCTTCTTCCACGGGATCGTGGGCAACTGGGGCATCGCGATCATCCTGCTCACGTTGTGCGTGCGCTTGATCCTGTATCCGTTCAACCGCCGCTCGCAGACGGCGATGGCGCGCTTCCAGAAGAAGATGAGGCGCTTCCAGCCCGAGCTCGACGCGATCAAGAAGCGCCACGCCGAAGACCCGGCCAAGATGCGCAAGCTGCAGCAGGAGCTCTTCGCGCGCGAAGGACTCGCGCCGCCGTTGGGCGGCTGCCTCCCGATGTTCGTGCAGATGCCGGTCTTCTTTGGCCTGTATGCGTGCCTGCGCACGGCCTTCGAGCTGCGCCACGCGCCGTTCGCGCTGTGGATCGACGACCTCTCGAAGCCGGACGCGTTGCTGACGCTCAACCTCGATACGCACCTGCCGTTCGTGGGCGTGATCGAGTATTTCAACCTGTTGCCGATCCTGATGATCGTGCTGTGGATCTGGCAGCAGAAGCTGATGCCGGTTCCGACCGACGAGCAGGCTGCGAAGATGCAGAAGATGATGATGTGGATGCCCGCGATCATGGGCATCTTCCTCTACAACTACGCGGCGGGTCTCTCGCTCTACATGATCACGCAGTCGGGACTCGGCATCCTCGAGATGACGCTGATCAAGAAGATCTGGCCGATCGACGACTCGATCCCGCCTCCGGGGCAGGAGAAGAAGTCGTGGATGCAGAAGATGATGGCGCGCGCCGAGGAAGCGCAGCGCGCGGCGGAGGCGTCGCGCGGGCGGGGCGGCAAGCGCAAGTGAGCCCATGGCGCGCCGCAGCACGATCGCGGCGATCGCCACGCCGCCCGGACCGGGCGTGCGCGGCGTGATCCGGCTCTCGGGTCCGCGCGCGCTCGAGCTCGCGCGGCGCTGCGCGAGCTTCGAGGATCCTGCGGCGCTCACGCGGCGTGGGGCGTGGCGCGGGCGCTTCGACGATGGGCGCGGAACGCAGCCGCTCCTCGCGCTCGCGATGCCCGGACCTGCGTCGTTCACGCGCGAGGACGTCGTCGAGTTGCACCTGTGCGGCGCGCCGCCGCTCCTCGCTGTGGCGCTCGAGCGCGTCGTCGCGCTCGGAGCGGAGCTGGCGCGGCCCGGTGAGTTCACGCGGCGCGCCTTCGAGAGCGGGCGCATCGACCTCTCGCAGGCGGAGGGGGTGCTCGAGCTCGTCGAGGCCGCGAACGAAGGCGAGCGGCGCGCGGCGACGGAGCTCTTGTTCGGCGGGTTGGAACGGCGGCTCGCGGCGCTGCGCGGCGCGCTGCTCGATCTGCGCGTGCTGTGCGAGGCGAGCCTCGACTTCGACGAGGCCGACACGGGGCACGTGCCGCACGCCGAGCTCGAGGCGCGCACGGAGGCTGTCGCGTCCCTGCTCGACGAGGCGCGCTCGTGGGAGCGGCGGCGCACGCGGCGGCAGGGGCTTCCGCGCGTGGTCCTCGCGGGCGCGCCGAACGCCGGCAAGAGCACCCTCTTCAACGCCCTCGTCGGTGGATCCGCGCTCACGAGCGAGGTCGCGGGCACGACGCGCGACGCCCTGTGCGGCCGCCTGCGGCTCGGCGAGCTCGAGTGCGAGCTCGTCGACACGGCGGGCCGCAGCTTCAGCTTCGAGGAGCGCGACGGGGACGACCCGGATCGACGCGCGCAGCGGCTCGCGCAGGCGGAGACGGAGGCCGCGGACCTCGTCCTGCGGGTCTACGACGCTCGGACTCCCGTGCCCGAGGTGCGCTCTGGGGAGCTGCTCGTGCGCGCCCAGAGCGACCGCGGGGGGCTCGGCGGTCCGGGGCTCGCGGTGTGCGCGCCGCGGGGCGTGGGGCTCGACGCCCTGAAGCAGGCCATCGAGCGGGCGCTCTCCGGCGCCAAGGCGGGGGCGGGGACGGTTCGGGAGCTCGGGGAGCGGCACATGGCGGCCCTCGCGCTCGCGCGGGAGCGCGTCGGGGAGGCCCGGGAGCTCCTTCGCGCGCGCGGCCCGCTCGACCTCACGGCGGAGTGCCTGCGCCAAGCCCTCGACGCCCTCGACGGGATCGGGGGGCGAACGAGCCCCGAGGACGTGCTCGACGCCTTGTTCGCGCGTTTCTGCATCGGGAAGTGACCCGCAGCCGGTCGCTCTAGCCTCCCCGCGCTCCCACAAGATGTTGTAGGATCTCGCTCCCTCGCGCGATCCCCGAGGGTCCCCATGAAGTGCCCGCGCTGCAAGCAGGACAACGACCGAGTCGTCGACTCCCGCGCCGCCCTCGAAGGCGCCTCGATCCGGCGCCGCCGGGAGTGCCTCGAGTGCTACCTGCGCTACACGACCTACGAGCGCGTCGAGGAGACGCCGCTGCGGGTCATCAAGAAGAACGGGGAGCGGGTGCGCTTCGAGCGCGAGCGGGTCCTGCAGGGGATGATGCGGGCCTGCGAGAAGCTGCCGGTGTCGACCGAGGACCTCGAGAAGGCCGCGGCGCGCATCGAGGCCCGCTGCCAAGAGGAGTACGACCGGGAGCTGCCGAGCTCGGTGATCGGCAACCTCGTGATGGAGGAGCTCAAGGGACTCAACCAAGTCGCCTACGTGCGCTTCGCCAGCGTCTACCGCGAGTTCAAGGACGTCGCGCAGTTCTTGGACGAGCTGAAGCCGATCCTCGAGCAGCGCCGCCCGGAGGGTTCGTAGCGTGCCGACCCGCGTGCGCAAGCGCGACGGTCGGGAGGTGCCCTTCGACGCGCGCAAGATCGAGGCGGCCGTCTCGAAGGCCCTCGACGCGGTCGGCGAGGTGGACCCGAGCTTCGCCAGCGAGATCGCGGGCGTCGTGACCCTCACGCTCGAAGGGCGCTACGGCGCGGCTTCGGCGCCCGATGCGGCTCTACCGGGCATCGAGGAGATCCAGGACTTGGTCGAGCAGGCGCTGATCGAGCTCGGCCGCGCGAACGTCGCGAAGGCGTACATCCTCTACCGCGACCGCCGCTCGCGCGCGCGAGAGGCGCTCTCGGTCCACGAGGGCGAGGCGGGGGGCAAGCAGCGCGTCGAGGTGCAGGCCACCGACCGGACGCAGCCGTGGAGCAAAGTGCGCATCGTCGCGGCCCTGATCAACGAGGCGGCGCTGCCCCGCGAGGTGGCTGAGAAAGTCGCGACGCGCGTGGAGGAACGCGTGTTCGCGGCGCGCTGGCGGCAGGTCTCGACGGCGCTGGTGCGCGAACTCGTCGACAACGAGCTCGTCGACCTCGGCCTCGCGACCGCGCTGCGCCGCCAGCAGTCCTACGGTCTGCCGAGCTTCGACCTGCGCCAACTGGTTCAGCAAGAGGACGGGCCGCTCGATCCCGCGCGCGCCGCGCAGGGCGAAGAGCTCGCCGAGCGCGGGACCTCCGCGCGCATCGCGGCGGACGTGCTGCGGCGCTTCTCACTGCACGAAGTGCTCGGACCCGAGAGCGCGCGCGCGCACCTCGCGGGCGACCTGCACGTGCTCGACCTCGGTCGTCCGCAGCATTCGCTCAAATGCGCCGTGACAGCGACGCTCTTGCAAGCCGGCGGCGCGCTCGCCGATGCACCCTACGACGTCCTCGACGAGCTCGCCGTGGTCGCGCGCGACGTCTCGCACGGTGTGGTGCTCGAGGATGCGGCGGCGCTGCTCGCGCCGCTGTGCGCGAGCTCGCGGGGGAACGCGCTCGAGGCGTGGCTGCGCGCGCTGTGCGCCTGCGCGTGCGCCGCAGGGCGCTCGCTCGACCTCGTTGTCGGCGGCGGAGGGGCGCGCGCGCAAGTCGCCACGGATCGGCTGATCGAATCGCTCGCGGCGCTCCCGCACCTGCCGCTCCCTCCGCGACTCTTCATCGACCACTCGGAGCTCGCGCGGCGGCTCGACGACCGCAGCGGGGACGAGGGTTTCGCCGCGGCTGTCGAGGGTCTGCTGCTCGCGGGTCGGCTCGTGCCGACGTGGGGGAGCGACGAGCTCACCTGTGTCGGCCCTGGCCTGCACCGCCACGCCCACGAGCGCGCTGCGATCACCTGCGGTGGAGCCGTTGCGATCAACCTGCCGCGCATCGCACTGCGCGCGGGGCCTTGGCGCGAAGATCGCGCGCTCGAGCTGCTCTCTGGAGCCGCGACCGCCGCGGTCGACGCGCTGTGCGAGCTCGCGGCATTCCAACGCCGCACGCGCGGCTCGCGGCCGGGCGACCTGCGCGGTCGCGTGGCGTATGCGGTGACTCCGGTCGGACTGCGCGAGGCTCTCGCTGCGCTCGGAGACGGCGACGTGCGGCCCGATCAGGGCGCGCGGCTCGTCGGGTTCCTCGCCGAGGCGCTCGCGCGCGCCGGCGAGGCGCGCCGCATCGCGGTCGTGCTCACGCCCTACTTCGGCGAGCGTGCGCGCGCGCGCTTCTCGGAGCTCGACGCGAGCCTTCCGCAGCACGCGCAGCGCCTCCTGTTCGGCGACGGTCCCTCGGCACCTTCCCGCACCCCCTACGGCACGGGCTATCGGCTCTCGCCCGTCCACGGCCGGACGCCGTGGAGCGCCGAGGCCGCGCTGCTCTCCACCGTCGAGGTCGGAGCGCTGCACCCGCTGCCCGAGGACGCCTCGCGCGGCGGTCCGTTGTCGCTCGTCGAGTCTTGGCGGCGCTTCGATCGCATGCGCGAAGACTCGAGCGAGCGCTTCCGCGAGCCCGTCGCCGCGCCCCGCCCCGCATCCCACCTGTTCGACCCCGAGCTCCGCACCCCCGAAGCGTCCGCGCCTGAGCGCGCGGGCGGCCCCACCCGCTGACCATGCGCCTGCAACGCCTCGAACTGTTCGGCTTCAAGTCCTTCGCTGACCGCACGACGCTCAGCTTCAACGACTCGTTCACGGGCATCGTCGGCCCCAACGGCTGCGGCAAGTCGAACGTGGTCGACGCCGTGCGCTGGGTGCTCGGCGAGACGCGTCCCACGTCGATGCGCGGCGGCGAGATGACCGACGTGATCTTCAAGGGCTCGGTCTCGCGCCCGCCGATGAACGTCGCGGAAGTCACGCTCGTGCTCGACAACTCCTGCGGCACGATCGCGGGGCAGGGCTCCGAGGTCGCGATCACGCGCCGCGTGTTCCGCTCGGGCGAGGGCGAGTATCTGATCAACGGCGAGCGCGCGCGCTTGAAGGACGTGCGCGACATGCTCTTCGACACGGGGCTCGGCAGCCGCGGTTACTCCGTGCTCGAGCAGGGCAAGATCGATGCGGCGCTCTCGGCGAACTCGCTCGACCGGCGCGCAATCTTCGAGGAGGCCGCGGGCATCAGCCGCTTCAAGCTCAAGCGCAAGGAGACCGACGCGAAGCTCAAGCGCGTCGAGGCCGACCTCTTGCGTCTCGACGACGTGCTGAAGGAGCTCGGCAGCCGCGTGCGCTCGCTGAAGATCCAAGCGGGCAAGGCCGAGCGCTTCGTCGCCGCGCGCGACCTGTGGAAGGCGCAGCGCTCGCGCTTCCTGAAGCACCGCCTGCACGAGGACCGCGGCGCGCTCGCGCGTCTCGCGGAGGAGATCGCGGCCCTCGAGGCGCGCTGCGAGTCGCTCAAGGTGCTGCGCACCGACGGCGAGTCCGACGTCAGCGCGCGCGAGCGCGAGCAGCAGACGATCTCGGCCGAGATCGACCGCCTCTCGGGCGAGATCCGGCGCCTGGTGGGCGAGGGCAGCGAGTGCGGCGAGCGCCAGCGGCAGCTCGAGGCGCGTGCGGCCGAACTGAAGCGCAGCTCGGCGGGCGAGGCGCAGCGGGTGCAGGAGCTCTCGGGGGTCGCGCAGGCGCGCGCGACCGAGCTCGACGAGGTCCGCTCACGCCGCGCGGCGATCGAAGAACAGCTCTCGCAGTCGCGCACGCTCGCCGACGGCGAGCAGGTGACGCTCCGCGAGGCGCGCAACACGCAGCGGGATCTGCGCACGCGCTGCGAGCGGCAGAACCAGCTCGTGCTCTCGCATTTGAACGACCGCACGGCGGCACAAAACCTCGAGCGCACGATCGAGCTGTCGCGTCCGAGCCTCTCCGAGCGCTTGCAGCGCGCGCAGGTGCGCATGGACGAGTCCAAGCGCGAGGTCGAGACGCTCCAGAACGACCAAGCGAGCGCGGAAGGGCGTGTGGCCGACGCGCAGAATGATCTCACCGTTGCGGAGACGGCGCTGCGCGACCTCGCCGCGGGCCAGCAGGCCCTCGAGCGCGAGGAGCAGGAGCGCCGCGCGTCCAAGTCGCGCCACGAAGTCGAGCGGGCTCGTCTGCAGAGCCGCATCGACACGCTCAAGGACATGGAGCACGAGCGCTCGAGCCTCGAAGCGGGCGCGCGCGCGCTGCTCGAAGGCACGCGGCGCGGTCAGGGCCCGTGCGAGCCCGCGCGGCTCAAGGGCCTCGTCGCCGACCACCTGCGCACCTCGACGCGGCTCGCGCGCGCGCTCGACGCCGCGCTCGGACCGGCGGCGCTCGGCCTCGTGACGGAGGATCCCGAGCTCGCCGGTCGCATGTTGCGCTGGCTCTCGGAGCGCAAGGCAGGTCAGGTGCGCGTCTACGTGCCCGCGGGCATCGCGACGCGCGGGCTGCGCGAGCGCGAGGCCGGACTCAAGGCCTACGCGCGGCTCGTGGACGAGCTCGAGTGCAGCGGCGGCTTCGAGCCGCTCGCGCGCCTGCTCGTCGGCGACGTGCTCGTGGTCGAGGAACTCGAAGAGGCACTCGGGCTCGTGCGCGAGCACCCCGAGTGGCGCTTCGTGACGCCGGCGGGCGACCTGGTGAGCGCCGCGGGCGTGTTCGGCGGACACCGCGAGGTGACGCAGGGCGCCGTCGGCCGCCGCGCGACGGTCGCGGAGTTCGTCAAGGAGCTCGAGGGCATCGAGACCGCGCTGCGGCAGGACGTGGCCGAGCTCGAGCGCATCGCCGGCGAGCGCAAGCTCGTCGCCGAGCGCCGCGCCCACGCCCAGTCGGAGTGCGATCGCAAGCGCGCGCAGCTCACGGAAGCGCGCGCGCACGCCCAGACCGCCCGCGCTCGCATCCAAGATCTGAGCCGCGTTGCGGGACAGCTCGCGCGCGAGCACGAGGCGATCCTCGCGGACCAGCGGCGCCTCGACTCGGAGCTCGCCGGAGCTTCGCAGCGCCACGCCGCGGCGCACGCGGCCTTCCAGCGCGAGAACGAGACCCTCGCGACGCTCGACGCCGAGCGTGTCGCGCTCGAACAGCGCATCGAGACCCTGCAGTCGAGCGCGTCGTCCGCGGAGAGCGTCGTGATCCGGCAGAACGCCGAGCTCGGCACGCTCCATGCGCGCATCCGCGATCTCGAGCGCGGCCTCGCTGAGGCGCGCGGCGAGCTGGAGCGCTCGACGCGGCTCGCGCGCGAGCATGGCGAGGCCGCCGAGGCGGCGCTCGCGGAGTCCGTCAGCGTCCGCACGCGAGCCGATCAGGTGCTCGTCGAGCGCGGCGCCGCCGAGGCGCGCTTCAAGGAGCTGCGCGACGCGGAGGCCGCGGGTCGCGACGCGGTGACGGAGTTCCGCGCACGCGTCGACGCGGTGACGCGCGAGCTCGAGAGCCTCTCGGAGGAGCTCGGAGAGCGCCGCATGGCCGCGCAGAAAATCGAGCTCGTCGCAGGCGAGCTCGCGGTGCGCGCGCGCGAGGACCTCGGTCTGAGCGAGGTCGAGCTGCTCGACGGCTTCGAGCCGGAAGCGGAGCTCGCGGACTCGGTCGCGCTCGAGGCACTCGAGGTCGAGGTCGGCGAGCTCAAGCGGGCGCTCGACGCGATCGGGCCGGTCAATACCGACGCGGTGGCCGAGCTCTCCGAGTCGCAGTCGCGCTTCGACTTCCTCACCGGCCAGCGCCGCGACATCGAAGAGTCGCGCAAGGTGCTGTCCGACGCGCTCGCCCACCTCAATCAGGAGAGCCACCGCCTCTTCGAGCAGACCTTCGAGGAGGTGCGCAAGCACTTCAACGATCTGTTCCGACTGCTGTTCCAAGGCGGCAAGGCCGACCTCTCGATCGAGCAGGGCGTCGATCCGCTCGAGGCGGGCGTCGAGATCAGCGCGCGTCCGCCGGGCCGCGAGATGCTGCCGATCCGCATGCTCTCCGGCGGCCAGCGCACGATGACGGCGCTCGCGCTCTTGTTCGCGGTTTTCCGTGCGCGGCCGAGCCCCTTCTGCGTGCTCGACGAAGTGGACGCTGCGCTCGACGAGACGAACGTCGGCCGCTTCCTCAGCATGGTGGGGAGCTTCCGCGCGCAGTCGCAGTTCGTCGTCGTGACCCACAACAAGGGCACGATGGGCGCGTGCGATCGCCTGTACGGCATCACCATGGAGACGAAGGGCGTCTCGTCGTGGGTGTCCGTGCAGTTCAAGGACGTCGAGAAGTTCGTCCCCGAGCTCACCACGGGCGTGCCGAGCGAGCCCGAGGAGGCTGCGGCGGAGAGCGCTCCGGCGGTGGTCGCGGTGGCCGAGGAGAGCGAGCCCGAGTACGTGCTCGAGCCCGCGCCGTCGGCGCGCACCGCGACGGCCGAGGACGCGCCGCACATCGCCGCGGTTACCGAGACCGTCGAGGAGTCGACGGAGGGCGTCTAGGGCTCCGACGACTCGCCCGCGCGAGTCGCGGCCCCGTAGCTTCGGCCCCCTAGCTTCGGCATCGGGGGTGCGGACGTCGATAGGATGCGCGGGTCCCCATGCACGGCCGAACCTCGCTGACCCTGCTGCTCGCGCTGTGTACCGCCACTGCGGCGGACGCGCAGAGCATGGCCAGCGGCTACCGCGCGCCTGCGCAGGTGGCGGAGGAGCTCGCGGCGTTGGTCGCGGCATCTCCGGCGCGTGCGCGCGTGCCGCAGTTCGCGCCGCTCGCGGCCGCGGGACTCTCCGCGATCGAACTCGCGGCGCCGGGCGAGGTGGAGCCGCGCGCGCGCCCGACCCTGCTCCTCCTCGGAGGGCTCGACGGCGTCTCCTTGGCGGGCAGCGAAGCTGCGCTCGCCTGCGCGCGTGCGCTCGCGTCCGACGCGAGCCCGCTCGGGTCGGACGTCAGCGTCGTCGTGGTGCCGTGCGCGTCTCCCCAGGCGCTCGAGCGCTACCTCGCGCTCGGACGTGGGGAGGGTGGCGACGCGACTCCGGTCGACCGCGACCGCGATGGCCGCAGCGACGAGGACGGGCCGGACGACGTCGATGGAGATGGGCTCGTGCTCTCGATGCTGCTCGAGGATCCCGCGGGCCGCTGGGTGCTCTCCGACGACGAGCGCTTCCTCGTCGAAGCGCGCGCGGGTGACGCGCCGAGGCTCTCGCTCGTACCCGAGGGACGCGACGACGACCGCGACGGGGCCTTCAACGAGGATGGACCGGGCGGTGTCGTGCTCGAGCGCAACTTTCCGCTCGAGCGGCCGGCGGCGGATCCACTGGCCGGACCCCTGCCCTTGTCGCAGCCCGCTGCGCGCGCCCTCGCCGATTTCGTGCTCGCGCGGAGGGTGTTCGCGGTCGTGCTGTTGCAGGGCTCGCATGGCTGGCTCGCGAGCCCGGGCGGAAGCGAGTCGATCGAGCGCTGGGCAGAGCCCGATCGCGGGCTCTACGAGCTGTGCGTCCGCGAGCTTCGCAGTGCCACGGCCCGACCTCAGGCGGACGTTCTTGCCTTGCGCGCCGCGCGCCATGGCGCGGTCGGCGGGCTGGCGCAGGACTGGTTTGCCGTGGTCGGCGGCGCACTTTCGCTCGAACTCGCGCCGTGGGGGCCGTGCGTTGCTGAGCCCACGCGCGGCGCGACGCTCGATGCACGCTTTCGCGTGACGGAGGGCGTGGGCGAGGGCGCGAGGCCGCCGCTCGAACGCGATCGACGCTGGACGTCGTACCTCGACAATGTCACCGGTGGTTCCGCGTTCGTCGCGTGGACTCCGCACGTCGTCGACGGAGTGCGCGTGCGCATCGGCGGCTGGAAGCCGTGGACGATCGAGAATCCCCCGGCCGCGGAGCTGCCGCGCGCGCTCGCGGGAATCGAGCGCTTCGTGCTCGCGCTGGCCAAGGGCGCACCGAAGTTGGAGCTCGAAGCAAGTGCGACGCGCGACGGCGGCATCGCGACGCTGCGCGCGCGGGTGCGCAACGCAGGACGACTTCCAGCGTCGCTCGCGGCGTCCTCGGCCGTCGGCGCGGCCGCGTCGGTCACGCTGGAGCTCTTGCTCGAGGAGGATCAGCAGCTGCTCGCAGGGCGCGAGGCCGACTCGCTCCCGCGGCTCGTGGGCGGGGAAGCATCGGCCGAGCGCGAGTGGGTGGTGCTCGCGCCCGCAGACAAGCCGCTGCGGCTGCGTGTGAGCGCGCCATGGTGCAACCCGCTCGAGCGCGAGGTGCGTCCGTGAGCGGCGCGTTGTTCACCGCGCTCGCGGCGCTCGCGCTGGCGCTGCAGGACGCACCGCCTCAGGATCCGCCGCAGACGGAGCAAGCAGTGGCGGGCCGAGAGGCCGAACTCGAAGGCTATTGCTCCCCCCAACGGCTTGCGCTCACCCTCTCCGAGCTCGCGACGAAGTACCCGGATTTCGTGCGCGTCGAGAGCTTGGGGAAGAGCGTGTCGGGTGCGGAGATTCCGGTGCTCACGATCGCGCGCCTCGAGGGCGAGTCTCCCGCGGAGCGGCCGGCGCTGCTCCTCGTCGCGAGCGTCGAGGCCGACGATCTGTTCGGAACCGAGCTCGCGGTATCCGTCGCGCGCTCGCTCGCCGCTCAGGCGCGCCGCGAAGAGTCGCTCGCAGCGCTGCTCGGCCGGGTCGTCGTGTACCTCGTCCCGTGTCTGAACGTCGACTTGCGCTCGCAGGCCTTCGCGGCGCTCGAGTCGGGCTCGCTGAAGCTCGCGCCGCGCAAGGTCGACCTCGACCGCAACTTCCCTGCGGGCTGGGACCCGCTGGGCGAGCGCAGCGCGGGCCCTTATCCGCTCTCGGAACCCGAGGCGCGCGCGCTGGCGGAGTTCGTCGTCGCGCGTCCGAACATCGTGGTCTGCACGCGGTGGCTATCGAAGCAAGAGGAGCGGCTCTCGGGTGAGACCTGGCCCGCTGCGGATCAACAGGCGCACGAGCGACTGTGCGCGGGGCTCGGCGCGCAGGGGTTGGAGGCGATCTCGCGCGCCGGCGGCTCGTTTCTGCGCTTCGCGTACGTCGAGCGTGGCGCCTTCGTCTGCGCGCTCGGCTTCCCATTTCAGCGCGGCGGTCCGCTCGCGCTGCCGCAAGTGGCCGAGCTCGCAGGGCTGCGTCGCAAGGCGCTCGCGAGCACCGTCGCGCTCGCGCGCGCCTTGCCGCGCATCGAGGTGAGCGCGCCGGTGGTGGCCGAAATCGGGCCCGGACAGTGGGCGATCGAGTTGGAGCTGCGGAACTCGGGGGACCTCCCGACGTCGAGCGCGCTCGCGACCGAGCTCGCGGTCACGCGTGCGCCCGAGCTCGAGGTGCGCGGTGCGCGCGTCGTCGCAGCCGCGCTCGTCTCGGATGGGGAGGCGCGTTCCCTCGCGGTGCGCGGCGAGCGCGTGGCGCTGCGCGAGCTCGGCGCGGGAGAGCGGCTCGCACTGCGGATCTTCGTCTCAGGCGAAGCGGGTGCGCCGCTGCGGCTCTCGGCCCTCTCGGCGCGAGGCGGACGCGCTCAGGCCGACGCGGCCCTGCGCTGAGACGCTTCAGCGCCCGCCGACGAGTCGCGCTTCGAGCTTGGGCAGCGCTGCGAGGACGATGCGCGCCGTGCGAGCGAGGCTCTCCTCGCTGCACTTGTCGAGCGTGTCCTCGTGCGTGTGCCAGTACGCGTTCTGAGGGCCGTACTCGAAGTCGATCAGGTCGAGGGCGGGGATGCCGAGCTCGAGGAACGACAGATGGTCGTCGGCGATCGGATCGCGCGCGCCATCGACGTGGGCTCCGAGGCCCTGCTCGCGTGCGGCGGCGAAGAAGAGCTCTTGCAGCCAGTCGGTCGAGTAGGCGTCGCGATGGAAGCGCAGGTCGCGGTCGCCGCACATGTCGAGCACGATCGCGCACTTCACGCGCTCGCGCTCGCCGCGGGCCTTGAGCTGCGCGGCGTGGTGCTTGCTGCCGTAGCGGTTGTCGGGATCGATCCACTGCGGCCGCACGGCCTCTTCGCCGTCGACGAAGAGGAAGCGATAGGAGACCGCGCGCGGACCCGCGGCGGCGAGGCCGCGCGCGAGCTCGAGCAGCGTCGCGGTGCTCGAGCCCGCGTCGTTGGCTCCGACGAAGGGGAAGTCCATGCGCTTGGTGTCGAAGTGCGAGACGAGGATCACGAGCGGGGACGCGGTGCCGGAGCTTGCGGGCAGGTCCGCGTAGACGTTGGCGAAGTCGACTTCGCCGCGCGGGGTCGGGGCGCGGAACGGTTCGCGCTGGGGCGCGAGGCCGGCTTGGCGCAGCTCGTCTTCGAGCCACGCGCGGGTCGCGTCGAGGGCCGCGCTGCCGGCGGGTCGCGGCCCAAAGCCCACCTGCCGTTCCAGATCGCGCCAGGCGCGCGCGGAGTCGAAGACCGCGATCGGAGCGTAGGACGGGCTCCCTGAATCCCGGCGGGGCTCGGGGGGCGCGTCCGCGGGCTCCTGACAGGCGGCGAGCAGGATGGCGCAGGTGAGGAGGCGGGCGCGGAGGACGCTCATGCCAAGAGCCTAGCCGGAGGCCCGCGCGGGCTCCACGGCGCGGGTGGAACGCATTTCCGGCAGGTGGACGCAAGGCCGCCCTGGCTGCGACCCGATGAGAACGACGCGAAAAATCTTGGCGGGGTTCGCTCCGCCTCGCGGAGCCGTCCCCATGACCGAACCCAGAGAATCCCTGTTCGACGCCGCGCTCTCGCGCCACGATCGCGAGGCTACCCGCAAGCTCGCGTGGGAAGGCACGTTCCGCGAGTACGTGGAGCTCTTGGAGTCACGGCCTTGGCTCGCGCGCAACGCGTTTCAGCGCCTCGTGGACATGCTCGACTTCTTCGGGAGCGAGCCCTCGCGCGAGCGAGGCGCGAAGCGGCGCTGGAAGCTCTTCGACGATCCGCTCGGGGAGGGGCGCGACGCGGTCTTCGGACTCGATCGCTCGATCGACGAACTCGTGAATACGCTGCGCGCAGCGGCGCGCGGGCTGGGACCGGAGCGGCGCGTGATCCTGCTTCACGGCCCGGTGGGCTCGGCGAAGAGCACGATCGTGCGGCTCCTGAAGCGCGGCCTCGAGCACCACTCGCGCACCGACGACGGTGCGCTCTACACGTTCGACTGGGAAATCGACGGCCAGCGTTTCCCGTCGCCGATGCGGCAAGAGCCGCTCCTGCTCCTGCCGCGCGACATGCGCGCAGACCTCGAGCGCGGGCTGCAGCGGCGCAACGATCGCGACTGGAACCTGCGCATCGAAGGCGAACTCGACCCGGTGAGCCGCCACTACATGACAGAACTCCTGCGACGGCACTGCGGCGACTGGTCGCGCGCGATCGAGCACGTGCGCGTGCGGCGCGTGCTGCTCTCCGAGGAGGACCGCGTCGGCATCGGCACCTTCCAGCCGAAAGACGAGAAGAACCAGGACTCGACCGAGCTCACGGGGGACGTGAACTACCGCCAGCTCGCCGAGTTCGGCGCGGACTCCGACCCGCGCGCCTTCAACTTCGACGGGGAGTTCAACGTCGCCAACCGCGGCTTGCTCGAGTTCATCGAAGTGTTGAAGCTCGACGTCGCGTTCCTCTACGACCTGCTCGGCGCATCGCAGGAGCACGCGATCAAGCCCCGCAAGTTCGCACAGACGTCGATCGATGAGGTGATCCTCGGTCACACGAACGAGCCGGAGTACCGCAAGCTCGCCTCGAATGAGCTGATGGAGGCCTTCCGCGATCGCACGATCAAGATCGACGTGCCGTACAACCTCGCCGTCTCTGACGAGGTGCGCATCTACGAGCGTCAGTTCGCGCGTCCCAAGCTCCGCGGACGCGTGCTCGCGCCGCACGCGCTCGAGATGGCCGCGTTGTGGGCCGTGATGACGCGCATCGAGGAGCCTCGCGCGTCGTCGCTGACGCTCGTGCGGAAGGCCCGGCTGTACGACGGTGCCACGGTGGCGGGCTTTGGGCCCGAGCACGTTGCGGAGCTGCGGCGCGCAGCGGTGCGCGAAGGGCTGAGCGGCGTCTCGCCTCGCTACGTTCAGGACCGTATCGCGGCCGCGCTCGTCGCCGAGCGTCCGACGGTTACGGCGCTCGACATTCTCGCCAGCATCGAAACGGGGCTCGCGCATTCGAGCCTCGTGTCCAACGAAGACACGCGCAAGCGCTACGCGCAGCTCGTCGGCCAAGTTCGCGAGGAGTACGAGCGCATCGCGCGCGAAGAGGTGCAGGCCGCGATCGCGTCGGACCGCGAGGCGCTCGATCGGCTGTGTGCCAAGTACGTCGAGAACGTGCGTGCGTACACCTCGCGCGAGAAGGTTCTCGACGCAACGGGGCGCACCTACGACCCCGACGAGCGTCTGATGCGCTCGATCGAAGAGCGGCTCGACATCGCCGACGCTCGCCGCGACGACTTCCGCATCGAGCTGATGAACTTCGTGCTGCAGCTCCAGCGCGATGGACGGACCTTCGAGTGGCGCACCAATCGAAGGTTGCTCAGCGCTCTGGAGCAGAAGGTGTTCGAGGATCGCCGCGACACGCTGCAGCTCACTGCCGCCGACGCGAGCGTCGTCGACCCCGATGCGCGCGAAAAGCTCGCCGTCCTGCGCTCTCGGCTCATGCGGCAGTTCGGCTACGACGAGCTCGCCGCGGACGAGGTGCTCGCGCAGGTCTCCAGCCTCTTCGCGCGCGGTTCCGCCATCGGAGGGCGGGCGGAGGCGGCCTGAGCCATGAACCGGATCGAGGCCGATCGTGCTCGTTTTCGTGAGATCGTCCGAGGGCGCATCCGCGCCGATCTCGGGCGTTATCTCTCGACGACGGAGCTGATCGCGCGGCAGGGAGAGCACGCCGTCAGCGTGCCCGTGCCGCAGATCGAGCTGCCGCGCTTCGAGTTCGCCGCGAGCGAAGACGACGGCGTCGGGCAAGGTCCGGCAGCGCGCGGCGAGCGGAGCGCGGAGTCCGGCGATGGCCGCCCCGGCGAGGGCGCGGCGGGCGAGGTGCCCGGGCAACACGCCATCGAGGTTGAAGTCGAGCTCGAAGAGCTCGCGGAGATGCTCGGGCGGGAGCTCGGACTGCCGCGGATCGAGCCGCGCGGCAAGCGCAACCTCGAGGCCGAGGGTGCGCGCTACTCTGGACTGCGCTCGCGCGGCCCGGACTCGCTGCGGCACGCGCGTCGGAGCTTCGATGCCGCCCTGCGCCGTACGATCGCTTCGGGACAGTGGGATCCCAAGAACCCGCGCGTCGTTCCGGAGCGCGACGACCTGCGCTTTCGCGCCGGCAAGCCTGCGCCTCGCCCGCAGAGCTCTGCGGTGGTGTTCCACATGATGGACGTCTCCGGCTCGATGGGGCGCGAGCAGAAGGAGATCGTGCGTATCGAGGCCTTCTGGATCGACACGTGGCTTCGCAGCCAATATCGCAACCTCGAGGTCGTGTACATCGTGCACGACGCGGTCGCCAAGATCGTCGACCACGACACGTTCTTCCACTTGCGCGAGTCAGGCGGCACGCGCATCAGCTCAGCCTACGAGCTCTGCCTCCAACAGATTCGCGAGCGCTTCCCGAATGACGACTGGAACGTGTATCCGTTCCACTACTCCGACGGTGACAACTGGTCGGCGCGCGACACGGAGCGCTGCGTCGAGCTTCTGAAGCAGGACCTCCTGCCGCGCGTGAACCAGTTTTGCTACGGGCAGGTGCGGAGTGCCTACGGCTCCGGGCAGTTCAAGAAGGACCTCGACCTCGCATTGGGCACAGATCCGCGCGTCGTCACGGCGAACGTCTCGGACCGCGGCGAGGTGATGGGCGCCATCCGTGCGTTTTTGGGGAGCGGGCGGTGAGCAAGGCGCGCGCTAATCTCTCGTCGGCCCTTACGCCCGAGCTGCGGGTGTGGTCGGAGCGCATCGAGCAGGTGGCGCGCGAGAGCGGTCTCGATTTCTTTCCGCTCGATTTTCGTTTGCTCGACGCATCGGATGTGAACGCCGTGGCGGCGTACGGCGGTTTTCCCGTGCGCTATGCATCGTGGCGCTTTGGCATGGACTACGAGCGCCTCGACAAGGCGCACGCTTGGGGTCTGTCGCGGATCTACGAGCTGGTCATCAACACGGACCCTGTCATCGCGTACCTAGTACGCTCCAACCTGCAGGGCGAGCAGAAGTTGGTGATGGCGCACGTCTGCGGCCACGCGGACTTCTTCAAGCACAACGCTTGGTTCGCGGGTACCGATCGCGGAATGCTCGACACCATGGTGCGGCACGCCGAGCGCGTCGAGCGCTGCACGGAGCGTCTCGGGCGCGAGCGCGTCGAGAGCTTTCTGGACATCGTGCTCTGCCTCGACAATCTGATCGACCCGTATCAGGCGTTGCGTGCGCGGCTGCGACGCGGTGAACCGCAGTCGCTCTTTCCTACGTCGTCGCTTCGGACCTTCGACGTTCTCGCTTACGTTTCGGAACATGCGCCTCTGGAGGACTGGGAGCGTGAGCTGGCCGAGATCGTGCTCGCCGAGGCGCGCTACTTCGCGCCGCAGCGCATGACGCGCATCATGAATGAAGGGTGGGCTTCGTTCTGGCACAGTCGCATACTCACCGGCGGCGTGCTCTCCGCCGCCGAGATCGTCGATTTCGCGGAGACGCACAGCGGCGCGACCGCCACCGCGCCCGGTAGGATCAATCCGTACAAGCTGGGAATCGAGCTGTGGCGTCACGCCGAGGCGCGCGGAGAGGACCTGTTCCGTCTGCGGAGCTTGCACAACGACGCGTCGTTCGTGGAAGAGCTCGTCGACGCGGAGTTTGTCGCGCGCGCGCAGCTATTTCTGCAACCGCGGCCGCGGCGCAGCGGTGGATCGGATGCCGCGGATCGCGACCCCGGGCGCGTCAAGGCACGTCTGTGCGCCGAGCTCGCGTGGGGCGGTGTGCCGCGGATCGAGCTCGTCGACGTAGGGGGCGCACGCGAGCTCCGCCTCTTGCACCACCACGACGGCCGGGATTTGAACGTTCCGCGTGCGCTCGAGACCGTCTCGCGCGTGCAGAGCCTGTGGCGTGCGCCCGTGACGCTCGAGACGCGCGTGCAGGGCTCTGGCCGGCTTCTCGCTTGCGATGGGGCCGCGACCGAGGTCCGCGAGCTGCCTTCGCCGTCGGTTTCCGAACGCGCGGGTTGAAGCTGGCGCGCAGTCTGGGCTTCAGACTGCGGGCGGCACCCCGAGGCGCTGCAGGATGCGCTCCATCAGGCACCAGCGGGTGAAGCTCGACTGCAGCAGGTTGGCGCCGACGAAGGCGGTGAACAGGTACCAGCCCGGGTGGACCCAGTAGCCGAGAGCGAGGGACGCGAGGATGAAGGTGCCGGCGATGGCGCGGATCCAGTAGTGCATGGGCTGGGGGGGCTCCTAGTTGGCTCCACTCTACCCTCAGGGGCCGAGATGGCTCGGAGGCTACGCAACAATGCGAAGAATCCACGCCGCGCCTTCCTCCGGAGTTTTTCGCACACTCTCTGCGTCGCTGTCCCCATGAGTCACCCGACGCAAATGTGTCGACTGCTCCAAGCGCGATGGCACCTCTCCACATGCTCCGCGACCGCCAAGAGTTCTTGAGGCTGATCGGCCCCGAGCTGAGCGAGCGCCTCGACCTCCGGCGGGACGCGGCCTGTGGCGTCTGGCCGGACTTCACGATCGCCTACGTCAACCCTGCGTGGCTTCGCTTCGCGCGAGCCAACGGGGCGGACGGCGAGTTCTCGTCGAGCTGGTGCGAAGGCGCGAGCTTCCTCGACGGGATCGGCGGACGACTGCGTGAGTTCTACCGCTCGCATTTGCAGGCGGTGCTCGACGGTGGCGCGCCGTGGATGAGCGAGTACGAGTGCTCTAGCCCCAAGCTCTTCCGGCTGTACAGCATGGAAGTCCGCCGTGTGGGGGAGGGCGAGGCGTTGCTCGTCACCCACACGCGCGTCGTGCAGTGTCCACACGAACAGGGCGTCTTCCTGCGCGAGCCCTTGGACAGCGCGCCTTGGAAAGACGAACACGGCCTCGTGCACCAATGCGTCCACTGTCGGCGCGTCCGCCGCGCGGGCGAGGCCGAACAGTGGGACTGGGTCCCGCAGTGGGTCGAGCACGTGCCCGAGTTCGCGACGGGCAGTCTCTGCCCGCACTGCATCGCCACGCGCTACCCCGAGCTCGCCGATCAGGCCTGAAGGCGTGCACGCGCTACATGAAGTTGCGCGTGTGCAGGCTGCTGAGCGCGTGGGCGCGCTCCGAGTCGAAGCCTAGCTTGCGCAAGCGCATCCGCCGTCCGGCGTCCATCTGCGCGACGAGCTCCTGCACGCGTTCGTGTCCTTCCGCGATTGCGGCCGGTTCGTAGGAGCCTGCGGCGAGCAAGACCAGCGCGTCGAAGACCTCTTCGTTGAGTCCCGCCGTCGCGCGCAGTGCGTCGTGTCGCTGCTCGATGGCGGACTCCAGCCGCGCAATCAGCGTCGGATCGCGGCGGACGTGCTCACCGAGATGGGCCATGGCGAAGGCCACGTGCCGCGCCTCGTCGGCAGAGACCCTGCGCAGGATCTCGGCCGTGCACGGGTCCGGCGCGTGTTCGCGGAGGAACGCGAGCAGCTGCAGGAACGTTCCCTCGCCCAAGACGCTGAGCAGCAGCGCAGCGCGCGCGAAGTCCGGTTCGTCGATCAAGGTCCGCAGGGAGGCTTGGCCGCCGACGGTCGAGAGGCCGAGCTCGCCGCGGCGCAGCGAGGCCCTGCGCGAGAAGACCTCGATGTGGCGTGCTTCCTCGGCGGCTTGGAGCGCCAGGATCTGTTGGATCTCGCGATAGTGAGGGTGTACCTCGGCCGCGAAGCGAGCGGGGACGATGAGCGCGGCGGTCTCGTTCTCGATCAGGTAGGTCAGCACCGTGACCAGCGCCTCCTCGACATCGTCGGGGTGCTCGAGCGGTGCGTCCCACGGAATCGCGCTCGAAGGGTCCCACTGCGCCGCGGCCGCGGCGCGATAGAACTCGGCGGCGTCGGCGAACCACAGGGACTCGGCGCTGTCGAGGCGAAATGCGACGGGGGCCACGCCCGCTTCCACCAGCGACCCGCGAGCGGCGAGCCCCCAGCGCGCATCGGCCCTCTCTGCGACTCCGTGCGGCTCGGGCGAGCCTGCGCGCGCGGCTCCTGCCCGCCGTGCTCCTACGGCGGCGCCGAAGACGAGCCTCCAGCCGTCGTGTTCGACGCGGAGCGAGTGTCCGCGCTCCCGTGCCCAAGCGGAGAGATGCACTCCGAGCTCCGCCGCGCGACCGCGGAGCAGGAGCTCGTCGCCTGCGTTGGCACGACGCGCCTCGCGTGCGAGCAGCACGCCCGCGCCGCGGTCGAAGCCCAGCTCTCCGAGGTCGAGCGAGTGCGGCACGACCTCAGGCGGCTCCCATGTGACGCAAGAACGGCGCAAGCCAGTCCGTGCGCTGACACGCTTGCTCCAAGAGTGCGTAGCCGCTGGTCCGCCCCGGACGCCACTCTTTGAGACCTTCGAGGTCCATCAGCGGCCGCACCTTGGGATCGTCGTAGCGCATCCCGAGGAGGAGCTCTCGGAAGCGCGCGATCGACGCCGCATCCGCGCCGTCGAGCACCGTGAAGTTGCAGTGGTCGTAGGGGCCGGTCTGCGCGAGGATGCGGGCGCTCCCGCGCGGTAGCGAGCCGTCCTTCGAAAACGCGAGGTGGTTCCCGTCGATCATGCAGGCGACATCGACTTCGCCGCGCACGAGCGCTTGGGCCGCGAGTCGCTCGCCGCCGACGTGGTCGCCGTGCTTGCCGACGAGCACGTCGAAGCGCCGCACTTCGAAGTCGCGCCCGGCGACGAGGCCACCTTGGGCGAGGTGCTCGAGCGGGATCAGCGTCGCCTGCGGGGAGTCGCTCGCGCCGACGCCGACGACCTTGCCCCGCAGATCGGCCAGCGTGCGCAGCGGCGAGTCTCCGCGCACGGCGAGGACGCTCGTGAGGTCGCAGTCGGTGTCGCGCATGGCGATCGCCGTGGCCTTCCGGCCGCGCGCGCGGGCGACCCGCTCCGCTTCGATCCACGCGAGCGGCGAGTTCCAAGCGACGTCGAACGCCCCTGCGAAGTGCTGCTCGACCTGTCGCTCGTAGTTCGTGTAGAGCACGTAGTCGAAGCGCAGGTCGTGCTCCGCGAAGAAGCGTTGGAAGCCGTCCCAGATCGTCACGACTTTGGGATCGTAGGCGACGGCGCCGAGGACGATGGAATGGCTCATCGTGCGAGCTCCTAGAAGAGCGGAAGGCCGCAGGCAGCCTTCCCGATGAAGTCGTAGAGCTGGTCGGAGGTCGGAGCCATCACGAGTGAGGCGCGCGTGTCGCGGAAGCGGCGCTCGACGCCGACGTCCTTGCGGAAGGCCATGCCGCCGCACACACGCATCGCAGTGTCGAGGACCTCGCGTGCGGTCTCCCCGGTCGCAGCTTTGACCTCGAGCACGCGCAGCATCGCGTCGGGGCGACCGGCCTCGAGCGCGGCGAGAGTGTCCAGCCAGAGCGTGCGCGCCATGTCCGTGTCGATGCGCATCCGCGCGACGTACGCGCGAATCGTCGGCAGGTCCGCGAGCGAGCTGTCGAGGTGGGCGTAGCGCTGGGCACCGACGTGCTCCGCCGTCTTCGCGACGGCCGCTTCGCACATGCCCAGCGAACCGCCCGAGATCATCGCGCTGAAGATCGGCAGCACCGTTTGCATCATGATGCCGAAGCCGGCTCCGTCCGCCCCGAGCCGCGCGGCCGCGGGGATGCGCGTTCCGGTGGCTGTGACGGGCGCGGAGTCATTGCCGCGCAGTCCGAGCCCGTCGAACGGGCGGTCGACGGTGAGCCCCGTGCTGCGCGCCGGGACAAGCCAGAGCGTCGAGAGCTCGCCGCCCGCCGTCGGCTTGCTCGACCAGACGTAGGCGGTCGCATGGCTCGCGGAGGTGATCCAGCTCTTGCGCGCGTCGAGCACGACCTCGGCTCCGTCCGCGCGCGCGGTGCTCGTCGGCGCCCAGAAGTGCGAGCGCGAGCCGCCCTCGCTGAAAGCGAGGGTCGAGATGTGTCGTCCCGCGGCGATGTCTCGGCGCACTTCCGCGCTCCCGTGAGCTTCGATCACGGCCGTCCCGGCGTAGTGCATGGTCAGGACCATCGCCGAGCTCCCGCATTCGCGCGCGATGACTTCGATCGTCTCTGCGGCGTGTCGAATGCCACCCCCGTGGCCACCGACTTCGGCCGCCGAGATCAGTCCCAAGAGTCCGCTCGCGCGGGCGGCCTCCATGAACTCCGCCGGGTAGCTGGCGGTGGCATCGACGCGGGCAGCATGCTCGCGGGCAATCGCGGCGGCGCGCTGGGCCGCGCCGAGGTGGTCGAACTTCATTGGGGCTCTCTCGCAGGGGAAGCGCGTCCCTTGCGGGGCCCCGGGTGCGACCGCCTAGGTGTGCACCTCGAAGCCCGCGTTGGGGCGCGTGGCTCGGGCACGCCGAGCCAAGGACGGGTTTCAGAGGTGGTGACGCAGACGCATGGCGACCTAGGCGGTGCTCACGTTAGCTCGATCGATGCACGGCGCAAGCCCGGGATGCGCTGTGGCAAATGCGGGGCGAGCTTTGGACACTTGCGGCGTGTCCACAGGGACGTCTCGTCGAACGAAGTGGGTGGTGCTGATCGCGCTCGCCGCGGTCGTGCTGCGGCTTTGGGGCGTCGGCTTCGGCGTGCCCGTTTGGGAGGAGCCGGATCCCGACATCCCCGGACATGTCGACCTCGTGCGCGAGGGTTGGACAGTCGCGGCGGTCGAGGAGCCGGACGAGCAGTATCCGCACTTGGTCGCAGACTTGGTGCGCTGGCTGCCGAAGCGGCCGCCGGCGAGTGGACCGGGTGCGCCCACCGATGTGCAGGGCCACCTCGAAGCAGCGGCGTGGACGCACGTTCAGGTGCGCGTCGTGGTTGCGCTGCTCGCATCGCTCGCGATTCCGCTCACGTTTCTGCTCGCGCGTCGCTTCGTGCGCGACGGGTGGGCGCTGTTCGCGTCGCTGCTCATGGCGACGAGCCTGCTGCACCAGAGCTTCGCCCAGCAGGCGCGGCCCCACGCGGTCGCGACCACGCTGATGCTGGCGGCGCTGCTCGCGCAGCTGCGGCTTCTGCGCGACGGCTCGTGGCGCGCGTATGCGCTCGCGGGCCTAGCTTCGGCACTCGCGCTCGGGTCGCTGCACTACGGCGTGGCGGTGCTCCTTTCGGGCGTCGTGGCGCACCGCTTGCGCGGCGGAGGTGCGCGCTTCTTCGACGCGAAGCTCCTTTGGCCGCTCGCGTTGTGCGCGTTGGCGGTGGTGAGCTTCTATCCGTTCCTGTTCGAGAGCGTGGGGCAGGCGCGCGAGGTCGAGGGCGATGGCGTTCGACTCGCGGAGCACTCGGTCCGCCTCTCGCAGTTCTACGGCCGCGGCTTTCCCATCGTCGCGCAGTCCTTGTGGCACTACGAGCCGCTCTTGTGCGTGCTTCTGGCCGTCGCGTGCGTAGCGCTCGTGGTTGCGCGGTCGCCGGTCGACCGACGCGCGCTCGCCGTGACGCTCGCGTTTGCGCTTCCTTACTTGCTCGTGATCGGGCTCTTCGAGCGAACGTACGAGCGCTTCGTGCTGCCACTCCTGCCGTGCTTGGCCGTGTTCGCCGCGTGGGGGATCGAACGCTGCGTCGATCGGACGCGCTCACGTGGAATCGTCGTGCTCGCGATTGCGTCGCTCGCGCTGCCCGCGGCGGCCACGGCAAAGCTCGCTTGGTTGCGTTCCCAGCCGGACACGCTCGACCTCGCCGCGCGGTGGTTGGAGGAGCGTCCGGAGTCGCGAGCGGAACCGACGTACATCTCCGCGGCGGCTCCCGCGCTGGATCTCCCGCTCCTGCGCAAGCCCGAGGGGCTGCTCTTCTACGGCAAGCCTCCGCGCATCCCGCTGAGCCCGTGGACCGCGTGGCAAGCGCGCATGGACGTCGGCAGCGTCGATGCGCCGGTGTACGACCTGCGCTGGCTGGTCGCGCCGCGGGGCCCTGCGGCGGGGGATTGGTCGGCGTACTTCGAGTCGCTCGGACCGGCGCTCTTCCTGATCGAGGTCTACGAGCAGCGCACGAACCATCCGCTGCAAGTGCGCGTGCGCGAGGCGCTCGCGGCGAAGGGCGAGCGTCTCGCGCGCTTCTCACCCGACCGCGACCCGCAAGCGAGCGAGCTCGAGCTCTTCTTCCAGCTCTCCGATCACTTCAACGATGACGAGGGCGTCACGTGGCCTCACTTCACGCTGAGGCTCTTGCGAGCGCAGGCCCTCGGCCCCGTGCTCGAGGTCTGGCGCGTTCCTGCGCGCTCCCGCTGAGAGGGGAAGGAAGTTCCAATGTGGTCGCCCGCGCACGTGAAGGATTTTCCGAGCGCGGAGCGGGAGTGCGCTGCTCAGGTCGCGGGCTACCGCGGGTCGAATCAGGCGCACGGTCGGGGGCGCGACGCTCCCCTCACTTCTATACTTCCGGTGTTCCGCCATCGCCCCATGCCCCTTTCGCGAGCGACATTCCGCGCCCCGCGCGCGCGAGCCAGAGCGGTGCCGTCCGGAGCGCTGACCTCGTGAAGCCTCGTTTCATCCCTCGCCCGGTCGGCTCGATCTCGGTCCTCATCCCGACGTTCCAAGGGGAAGAGTTCTTGGAGCGCGTGCTCGCCCGGCTCGCGGCGCAGCGCTGCGAGCTGCCGTGGGACCTCACGGTGGTCGACTCTGGCTCGACGGATCGCACGCTCGCGATCCTCGCTTCGTGGCGCGAGCGGCTCGGAGTCCCGCTGCGGGTCGAGCACATCCACGGCTCCGCGTTCGACCACGGCCACACGCGCAACCTGCTCGCCGCGGAGTCGCGCGGGGACCTCCTCGTCTTTCTGACGCAGGACGCGATCCCCTCGGGGCCTGAGTGGCTCGCGAAGCTCGCGCGCAACTTCGACGATCCTCGAGTCGGCGCGGCCTACTGCCGCAACGTGCCGCGACCTGACGCGCAGCTGCTCACGCGCCTCTTCAGCGCGACGGATCCGGGTTATGCGCCGGAGTGCCGCGAGGTTCGGCTGCCCGAGCCGGAGGCGTACGCGCGCATGGACGCCCACGAGCGCCGTCTGCTCTACAACTTCAACGACGTCGCCTCGGCGATTCGACGTGACCTTTGGGAGCGGCACCCGATGCCGCGCACGGAGTTCGGCGAGGACGTGCTGATGTCTCGCGCGCTCCTGGAGGCGGGCTACACGGTCGTGTACGACGCCGAGGCCACGGTCGAGCACAGCCACGACTATGGGCCCGACGAGCTGCGCCAGCGCGCGGAGATCGACGGCAAGTTCAACGCCGAGTGGCTCGGACGGGTCTGCGTGCGGACGCGCGCGGAGGCGGAGGAGCTCGTTCGGCGCCACTTGGAGCTCGACCGCGCGGCTCTCGCGCGCGAAGGCTTGGAAGGGAGCGCGCTCGACGCGCAGCTCGCCCGCGCGGAGCGCCTGCGTCGAGCGGCGTTCGTCGGACTCTACGAGGGCGGGAAGTCGAAGGTGCGCCATGAGCGCACGCGCTTCGTCCGCCGCGCGAACAAGCGCATCTTGTACGTGGTCCATGGATTTCCGCCGGACACGTGGGCGGGCACCGAGGTGTACACGCTCGGTCTGGCGCAGGAGATGGCGCGCCGCGGACACGACGTAGCTGTGCTCACGCGCGTTCCGGGCGACAAGCCGCTCGAGCAGGGTGGCAAGCCCGACTTCTCAATCGAGGCGAGCGAGTTCCAAGGGCTGCGCGTCTATCGCATGACGAACCGGATTGCGCATCAGCGCATTCTGGACAGTTACGCGCAGCCCAAGGCCGAGGAGGCGTTCCGCAGGCTCCTGCTCGAAATCACGCCGGACGTCGTGCACTTCCAGCACCTGATCCACATGTCGGCGCGCCTGCCGCACGTCGCGCGCGAGCTTGGAATCCCAACCGTGGTGACGGTCAACGACTACTGGGCGCTGTGCGCGCGCGTGCAGCTGATTCGCCCCGATGGCGTGCGGTGTGAGCGCAGTCAGGGAATGGGCTGCCTCGTGTGCATCAAGGGTGGCGATCTCGCGCAGATCGAGAGCTCGCGCGACACGCTGCCTGCGCTGGCTCCGCTCGTGGGGGCTTTGGGCGCGGCTTCGCTCCCTGGCGCGTGGCAGGTGGCGCAGTACGCGACGGAGTTCGCGGACGTCGCACAGCGCACCGACGTGGTCGCGGGCGGCTACGCGGCGAGCGACCTCGTGATCGCACCGAGTCGATTCCTGCGCCAAAAACTGCTCGAGAGCGGCAAGTTCGATCGGCAGCGCACGTTGTTCTCGGACTACGGCACGCTGACGGAGGGCCTGAGAGCGTTGCGCCGAGCTCCGCGCGAGGGACGCGCGCTGCGTCTCGGCTTCGTAGGTTCGCTCGTCTGGTACAAGGGCGTCGACGTGCTGCTGCGCGCCATGGCGCTGCTCTATGGTCGCGAGGTCGAGCTGCACGTCTTCGGCGAGTTCCGACCGGAGGCGGACCCGTACCACGCGCAGCTGCAGCAACTCGCGCTCGACTGCGGTGACGCGGTGCAGTTCCACGGCTTGTTCGACAACCGCGACATCGCCGCGGTTCACGAGCGCATCGACGCACTGGTCGTCCCTTCGGTCTGGTTCGAGAACTCGCCCATCACGATCCACGAGGCGTTCCTGCTCGGCACGCCCGTGCTCGCAAGCGACCTCGGCGGCATGGCCGAGCTCGTCCGCGACGGTGTCGACGGCCTTCTCTTCAAGGTGGGCGACGCCGCGAGCCTCGCAAAGTCGGTGCAACGGCTCCTCGACGAACCCGGACTGCTGCCGCGCGTGTCGCGCGGACGCGCCGTGAAGACGATGGCCGAGGACGCGCGGGAGATGGAGTCGCGGTATCGAGCGCTGTGTTGCATCGCGCGCGAGCGCATTGGCTACAAGCTCTTCGAGCGCACCGGTGTCGAGACGCACGCGCGCGGCGGTGCCGTCGATGAACAGCGGCGCACGCTGATCCTGCTTCGACCGAAGAGCGACGCGTTCGTCGAGTACGACATCTCCAAGGCCGCGGACGGTCCCGTGACGATCGAGCTCGAGCTCGTCACGCTGCGCGGGGAACTGGAGGCTCGCTTCGGGGGCAATGTGTCGATCGACGGCCGTTCCTTGGCTGCGATCGCGTTGTTCCAGGGCGCCGACGAAGAGCGCCGCGTCACGCTGCGCTACGAGGTGGAGCTCGGACCGACCGCGAAGGTGCTCCGCATCGACAACCATACGTCGAATCCCTACTCCTACCTGCGCATCGCGCGCGTGACCGTGCGCGAGCGCGTGGTCGAGCTCGCGGAAAGCAGCGTCGGTCGATGAGCACCCAGCAGCGCTCGATCGCGGAGCTCTACGTCCGTCCCGGCGCACCCGTGGAGACGGCCGCGCTCCCCAAGGTTGCAGTGGTGATCCTCAACTACAACGGGCGGCACCACTTGGCGGGCTGTTTCGAGAGCCTCGCTGCGCTCGACTACCCGCGCGAGAAGCTCGACGTCCTGCTCGTGGACAATGGCTCCGACGATGGCAGTGTCGAGGAAATGCGCGCGCTGTGGCCGTGGGTTCGGCTGATCGTGAATCCCCGCAACTACGGCTTTGCTCCGGCTTGCAACCAAGGCGCTGCGAATCGCCGTGATGCGCGCATCGTCGCGTTCTTGAACAACGACATGCGCGTCGATCCGCTCTGGCTCCGTGAGCTCGTTGGGCCGATCGTGAGAGGCGAGGCGGTCGCCACGACATCGAAGATGCTGAGTTGGGACGGTACCCACATCGACTCGGCCGGTGGCGGTATGAACTTTCACGGGCAAGGGCTGCAATATGGCTACGGGGACGCTCCCGGGGCCGAGCATGAAGTACCGCGCAAGACGCTCTTTGCGTGCGGCGGCGCGATGGCGATGGACGCGCGCTTGTTCGATGAGCTCGGCGGCTTCGATCGCGAGTACTTCGCTTACTACGAGGACGTCGACCTCGGCTGGCGCACGTGGCTCGCGGGGCATGAGGTTCACTACGCGCCGACATCGGTTTGCTGGCATCACCACAGCAGCACCTCCAAGCGCTTTCCTCCGGAGACGATCCGGCTGATCCAGACGCGCAATCCGCTTCTCACGTGCGTGAAGAACTACGACGAGGAGAACCTGCGCAGAGTTCTGCCTGTGATGCTGGCGATCGCTGTGCGACGCATGTTGATGGTTGCGCGCATTCCCGACCAACACCCGTACTTCATCTACGGGGCAAAGCCGCTCGATCGCGACGCGACGGCGGGCACGGTGCCCTCCAACCCCGACATTTCGCGGGAGGGCGTAGCCGATCTGATCGGTATTCACGAGGTGATCGCCCGCTGGCCCCACTGGATGCAGCGCCGTGCGCAGGTGCAGTCACTTCGCAAGCGTGCGGACAGCGAGCTGTTCTCGTTGTTCCTGAAGCCCCTCTGGAACGTCGATCCGGATCCGGTGTCGAGTGCGATGTTCGTGTCGCTGACAGAGTTCTACGGTCTCGACAAACTCTTCGATGGCCTTGACTTGATGGGCCGGGAGCCCCGACAGTGAGCGAGGAGAAACCCATGAAGCTCTCGGTCGTCATGCCGGTCTACAACGAGGAGCGAACGGTCGAGGAGATCGTGCGCCGCGTGCAGGCCACTCCGTACGAGAAGGAGATCATCCTCGTCAACGACTGCTCGAAGGATGGCACGGCCGCGATCCTCGAGCGCATGGCGCAGGAGCAGAAGAACGTGCGCGTGTTCCACCACGAGTCGAACCGTGGCAAGGGCGGCGCGCTCGCGACGGGCTTCTCGAAGGTGACCGGCGACGTCGTGCTCATCCAAGACGCCGACTTGGAGTACGACCCGAGCGACTACCCGGCGCTCCTGCGGCCGATCCTCGAGGGCAAGGCCGACGTGGTGTTCGGAAGCCGCTTCCTCGGGGGCGCCTATGCGCGCGTCCACCTCTTCTATCACTACGTGGGCAACCGCACGCTCACGCTGGCGTCGAACTGCTTCACGAACCTCAACCTCACCGACATGGAGACCTGCTACAAGGTCTTCCGCCGTGAGGTTGCCGACCGTCTCGACATCCGCTCGCGCACGTTTGCCGTCGAGCCGGAGATCACCGCCAAGGTGGCGAAGCTGCGCGTGCGCGTCTACGAGGTCCCGATCAGCTATGCCGGTCGCGACTACTCCGAGGGCAAGAAGATCGGCCTGAAGGACGCCTTCATCGCGCTGTGGGCGATCGTGCGTTGGTCGCTCTTCTCCGGCATGAAGCCGCTGCGCGAGAAGCGCGGACACTGATCCGATTCGTTGGGCCGCGCGGCCTTGGCGTGCGCGACGGACTTCGACTAATCTCTGCGCCGTGATGGCGGGGCAGGCGGTGCGTACGTTCCTCGGATGGAAGAGGTCTTTCCTGCAAGTTGCAGTCGAGGCTTGGATCGAGCGTGTGCGCACCGAGGAGCTCGACTCGGCTCGTGCACTGATCGTATTGCCCGGAAGGCGTGCCGCACGTCGAGTCGAAGACCGCATCGCCGAGCTCGCGCCCTCGCAGTGGACCCCGCCGCGCGTGGTGTCCGAAGGCGAACTCGCGCAAGCGCTGCGCAAGCGACGAGCGCTGCTTGCGACGGACTGGCAGTGTGACCTCGCGTGGCGAGAGGCTCTCGCCGGTGTCGATTCGAAGACGCGCGAGAGCCTGTGGGGCGCGCGCAGCGGGACGTCGATCCAAGGGCTCGCGCGGCTGTGCTCGCGAGTCTTCCGGGAGTTGGCCGCAGACGATGTTTTGCCTGTGGACGTCGCGATGCGTGCGGAGGCCTCGCGCAAGCTCGGCTCTGCGGCGGTGTGGCGCGCCTATGCCCAAGTCGAAGCGCGCTATCGCGCGGGGCTGGAGGCGCGCGGAGTGATCGATCCCGCGGCTTCGGCGCAGGCGGCGCTGTCAGCGGAGCTCGATACCCGTCTGCACGTCTTCTTGATGGCGGTGGTCGATCCGCCGCGCGCGCTCCGGCGCGTCCTTGAGCGAGTTCCGAGCGTCGACGCTCTGGTGTTCGCGCCCGAGTCGGAGTCCGAACGCTTCGATGCGTGGGGATTCCTCGACGTAGCACACTGGGCGGAGCGGGACCCGGGGATCGCGACGGAGAACTGGGAGTGCGTCGACACACCCGACGAGGAGGCGGCGCTCGCCGTCGCGCACCTCGCGTCGATCCAGCCCCGTCCGGCGCCGGAGCAGGTGGCCGTCGGCCTCGCGGACCTCTCGGTGCGTCCGTTCGTGGAGCGCCGCTTGATCGAGCTCGGCTGCGAGCCGCGCTTCGCAGGCGGGACGGCGCTCACCGAGGCTCCCGCGGCTCGGCTCGTGCTCGGTGGCTTGAAGTGGGCGGCATCGCGGTCCGCCGAGGACTTTGCCCTGCTCGCGCGCCATCCGGACTTCGAGGCGCTGTGTGGTGTCCCGGGAGGAACACTCTCCGCGGCTCTCGACACCTTCCTCTCGGAACACTCGCCATTGCGGTTGGACGGACAGTGGCCCGTGAGCTCGAGTCGTGGCGGCGGACGTGCGCTCGAAGTGCTGCGCACGGCCGTCGAGAGGGCGCAGGCGTTGCTTGGGAGCGCGGACGAAGCGCTCGCAAGCTCGGCCAAAGACTGGAGCGCGCGGATCCGAGCGCTGCTCTCCGCGGCGTATCCCTCGATTGCGACGGGCGCGCGGGACAAGCATGGCTGGCTGCATGTGAGAGCACTCGAGGCCCTTGCGCGGCAGGTCGCAGACCTCGCCGTGGCCTCCGCAGGCGAGAGCGCATCGACTCTCGCGGGCAGCGATGTCGCGCAGTTGCTCGAAGAGCATCTCGAGTCTCTCGAGCTACCGCCGCCGCCTCCGGGCGAAAAGCTCCCGCTCGTCGAGATCTTTGGCTGGTTGGAGCTCGCACTCGACGATGCGCCGCACCTCGCGATCTGCGGGCTCAACGAGGGCGCTCTCCCGGCACGCGGCGCGAGCGGAGGCCTGCTCTCCGACCCGGCGCGACGCGAGCTCGAGCTGCTCGACGAACGGCGCCGCGCGGCGCGCGACGTGTGGGCGCTTGCAGCCATTCTCGCCGGTCGTCCAAGCACGTTGCTGCTCTCCGCGCGACGCGACTCCGAGCGCAATCCGCTCGTTCCGAGTCGATTCCTGTTCCGAGGGGGGCCCGACGCCACCCTCGCGCGCGTTCAGCGTGCGTTTCCCGAGCACGAAAGCGCTCCGCCGCCTGCTTCGGGCAGTCCCGAGCGACGCACGCCCCAGATCGGTGCCGAGCCCGCTCCGACGACGATCAGTGTGACGGAGTTCCGGCGCTACTTGGAATCGCCGTTTCTTTACTACGTGGGGAGCGTGCTCAAGCGTCGCAGCGCGGGCTACGTCGAGCTCGAGCTCGATCCTCGCGCCTTCGGGACGTTCGCGCACGAAGTCCTGAGCGTGCTCGGCGAACCGAACCTGCGCGGCACGACGGATGTCGAAGTGCTGCGCACGGCACTCTCTGCTCGCCTCGATGCGCTTGCCTCGGAGCGCTTCGGTAACGATGCCCGCCCCGCAGTTTGGCTGCAGGTGGAGAAGCTCCGTACGAGGCTCGAACGCGTCGCGCGTTGGCAGGCCGCGCAGGCCGCCGAGGGCTGGGTGATCGTCCACACGGAGCTGAAGGCGACGCCGCGCGAGCTGCGCTCGCTCCTCGTGACGGGGACCATCGACCGCATCGAACAAAATCGTCGCACCGGACGTTGGCGCATCAGCGACTACAAGACGGGCGACAAGCCCGAGAAGCCGGGCTCGGTCCACGGCAAGCCGGGCAAGTTCAAGGACCTGCAGCTCCCGTTGTACTACTGGCTGGCCGAGCCTCTGCACGGCGGTCAACTCGAGAACGTCGAACTGGGCTACATCACCGTGTCGAAGGAGGAAAGTTCGGACCTCTTCGCGAAGTACTCCTTCGGCGAGTTTGAGCGCGATAGTGCGATGCAGTGTGCCGCCGAGGTCGTCGATGCGATTTCGGAGCGCAAGTTCGAGGGCCTGCCCAAGCGCGCGCCGCTCGATCGCTCGCTCGCGTATTTGTGCGGTTTCGGACTGCTCTCGGAGGAAGACTCGGACGACGACGACGAAGTCGAAGGTGAAGCGTGAAGCTCGGCTCGAAGCTCTACAGAGCGTCGGCGGGGACCGGCAAGACGCACCAACTGACGAGTCACTATCTGCGGCTCGTCTGCAGCGGTGCAAGTCACGACCGTATCGTCGCCTCGACCTTCACGCGCAAGGCCGCGGGCGAGATCCTCGCCCGTGTTCTCTCTCGACTTGCGAAGGCGGCAGCGAGCGACGCGTCCGCAACTGCTCTCGATGTAGAACTCGAGATGCAGGTCGGACGCGAGCGCTATCGCGCGCTGCTCGGGAAGCTAGCGCGTCGTATCGACGGATTTCGCATCAGCACGCTCGATGCGTTCTTCGTGCTCGTGGCGCAGTCGCTGGCCGGCGAGCTCGGCTTGCCGCCGGACTGGAGCATCGCGGACGAGGTCGATCTTCAGCGCAGTCGCGACAGGGCCGTGGCCGATGCCCTCACGTCGCTCGATCGCTCCCAATGGGGCATCTTGCTGCGCGAACTCGAGCGCGGCGCCTCCGCGCGCGGTGTGCACTCGACTTTGATCGGCACGGTGGAGCTCGCAGCGTCGCTCCATGCCGAGAGCGATGTCGCGGCTTGGATCGGACTTCCGAAGCCCAGCGAGCTTTCCGACCGGGAACTCCTTGAATTGCCGAAGCGCATTCGAGCGCTGCCATCCGTCCTTACCAAGAGCGGCGGCAAGGCCGCCAACTATGAGAAGGTCCGAACCGCTTTGCTCGAGCTCGTGGGGCGGGAGGATTTCGCCGTGTGGATCACGAGCGGCGACGGAATCGAGGCTCTGCGCAAGCTCTTGGAGAAGGGCATCGGCAAGAGTCTGGCGGACGGTTCCACGACGTATTCCTCGATCGAGATTCCTTCCGAGTGGGTTGCGGTCCATGAGGCGTTGTATCGCGTCTTGGCTTCTGGGGAGTTTGCGAGGCTCTCCGCGCACAATCGCGCTGCGCGTCGCCTGCTCGACGTGGTTTCGGAACGTCGCCTCGAGGAGCGGGAACGCAGCGGAAAACTCGGCTTCGACGAGATCGCCTGTGCGCTCGCAGAGCACGCCACCGGGGGCTCCAAGTCGCTTTCCAGCGAGCTGGAGGAACGCCTCGACGCGCGCATCGACCATCTCTTGCTCGATGAGTTTCAAGACACTGCGCCGATGCAGTGGCGCGTCTTGAAACGCGTCTCCGAAGAGCTCGTTCAGGAGGCGGATGGCTCGCGGACGTTCTTCTGCGTGGGTGATACGAAGCAGTCGATCTACGGCTGGCGGGCGGGGGAGCCGCGGCTCTTGGAACAGATGGACCTTCGGCTCCAGCCGCTGGAGGTCGCCCAACTGAATCTGAGCTACCGCTCGTCGCAGGTCGTGCTCGACTTCGCCAACAAGGTTTTCGAAACGAAGGCACCTTTCTCCGGCTTCGACGCGCGACCGGGCAGCGCGAGAGCGCTGCAGTCGATTTGCTCGAACTACGTCACGCACACGGCGAAGCACGAGCTCTCCGGCAAGGTGCGCGTGCATACTGCCACGTTGCCGGCGGATGCCAAGGATCGCACGCGCGCGTGCATGGACCGCGCCGTGGAACTCGTCGAGGAGCTGCGGAAACTCGACGCGCGTGCCACGGTGGCGATCTTGCTGCGCCGCAATCGCTACGCGGCGTATCTGCTGACGAAGCTGCGCGAACGTGGGATCGCAGCCAGCGGGGAAGGCGGCAATCCGCTGGTGGACTCCATTTCGGTGCAAGCCGCTGCTGCGGCACTTCACTGGCTGGAGCACCCCGGCGATGGCGTGGCGCTGTACCACGCTGCGACGAGCGTCTTCGCGTCGGCACTCGGCCTCGTCGCCGACGGTTCCGTCGCACAGGCTGCGTCGATCCAGCGGGAGCAGCGCCGACGGCTCCTACGCCTCGGTGTCTCCGGCTGGTTGGCCGAGCTCCGCGGTTGTGTCGCGGAGAAGCTCGGCGTCTGGGAGCAGCGTCGCTTTGCTCAGCTGATCGACTTTGCGCTCGCTCAGGATGCGGGGGGATCGCTCGATGAGTTCCTCGCGCGCGTGGCGAGCGTGCGCGTCGAGGACGCGAGCTCCGCCGCTGTGAAGGTGATGACCGTCCACGCTTCGAAGGGTCTGGAGTTCGATGCCGTCGTGCTGCCGGAGCTCGACCAGCTATGGCAGCAGGATTCCAACGTCTTCTACTGGCGCCGGGAGGGGGACGATCCCGAGCGGCGCATCGATCTCGTCTCGCGCAGCGTGTCGAAGCTGACGCTCCGGGCCTTCGTTGCGGCGGGCTTGCGGGAGCCCTTGGAGCTCCACGAGATGGCGCAGGAACGCGGCATGCGCGATGAGCTCTCGGTCCTGTACGTGGCGCTCACGCGTGCGCGTTATTCGCTGCAGCTCGTGATCCACGCGATGGGCAACAAGGAGGGTGGGGTGCGCCGTTCGCCGTCGGGGTTGCTGCGCGAGCGACTCGGGCTCGGACACGGCGCGCTGCCTGAGAACTCGGTCGTCTACGAGAGCGATACGCCCGAGAGCGCTTGGGTTTCGCACCTCAAGCCCGTGAAGGAAGTCTTGCCCAGTCGGGCCGCGGCGCGCGAGCTCTCGTTCGCTCCCAGCGTGCGTCGACGCGAGCTGGAGCGCCGTAGTCCCTCGGATCTCGCCCACGACGAGTCCATTGCCATTTCCAAGCTCTTCGAGAGCGCGGACGATACGCGCGCGCAGCGCCGCGGCAGCCGTTTTCACCGTTGGCTCGAAGAGCTCGAGTGGCTCGAGGAGTTCGCGTGCACTCCGGACGAGCTGCGTGCGCTCGCACGCGAGGTCAGCGGCGCCGACGAGTGGCTCGAGCAAGACTTGGCGGAGTTTCTGGCGAGCTTTCAAAAGCCGAACTTCCGCAGTCATTTCACGAAGCCCGCAGGCCCCGTCGAGGTCTGGCGAGAGCGCCGCTTCCGCATCGCGCGCGGCGAGACGCTCGAGAGCGGCAGCTTCGACCGCGTGGTCGTGTGGCGCGAGGGCGGGCGCATCGTTCGCGCGGAAGTACTCGACTTCAAGACGAGCAAGCCCACCGCGGACCTTGCGGCGCGACGCGAGCACTATCGGCCGCAGCTCGAGGCGTATCGCACGGCGGTTGCGGAGATCACCGGCTTGCCGCGCGAAAAGGTCGTCGCCAGCCTCTTCTTCCTCGAGGCCGACGAGTACATGCCCATCGACTGACGGGGCTCAGACTGCGAGGTTCTCGCCGATCGCGTGCTGATCGGCGACGAGCACGCGCACGCGCCTCTCGAGGCCGAGCTCCGCGAGCGTCTTGTGCGCGACGTCGAGCGCGATGTCGGGCCGATTGTTCTTTTCGGAGAGGTGCGCGAGCACGAGCGTGTGAAGCGCTTCGCTGGCGAGCTTGCGCAGCATCTGTGCGGACTGATCGTTCGAGAGGTGCCCGCTGTCGCCCGCGACGCGCTTCTTGAGCGCTGCGGGGTAGGGGCCATGGGCGAGCATGCCTAGGTCGTGGTTGAACTCGAGCACGAGCACGTGCGCACCCGCGAGCGCGCGCGCCACGCCGTCGTCGGGTCGCCCCATGTCCGTCAAGATCGCCGCGACGCGCCCGGCGTGCTCGATGCGATAGGCGACGGTGGGGCGCGCGTCGTGGGGGATCTCGACGTTGCGCACGAGGAGTTCGTCGACCTCCTGCGTTCCGCCGACGGGCAGCGTGTGCAGGTCGCGGCAGCGGCGGATGGCCGCGTTTCCCATCAAGCTCTCGGCGCAATGCAGCCGCGCGCGGTGCTTGCGCGCGATGAAGCCCGCGGAGCGCGCGTGGTCGAGGTGTCCGTGCGTCACCCAGACATGGTGGAGCGCCGGGCGCTCGGCGTTCGGCGGCGGAACTCCCGCGGCTTCGAGGCGCTCCTCGAGCTCGACGCCCGGCAAGCCCGCATCGACGAGTACGCGCCGCTCGCCGGCGCGGACCAGCGTGCAGTTGCCTTGGCTACCCGACGAGATCACCTGCAGGTGCATCGGGCGAAGAGCATAGCTCCCACAGGCCCGACCGAATCGACCGCGCGGGGCGCAGAGGCTGAAACCGTGCGCAACGCGTCGTATGTTCCGCGCCATGAAGCTGCTCCACGCACGCCGTCTCCCGCGGTTCGCCGCGCTGCTCTTTCTCGCCGCTTGCGCCACCACCGCGGAACGCGCGGACGTCGTCGGTCGGAGCGCGCGGCTCGACGCGGACGTGCGCTGGCTCGCGGCGGACGAGCAGGAGGGGCGCCGCGCCGGCACGGACGCGGGCTTGCGCGCCGGAGACTGGATCGCCAAGCGCTTCGAGACGCTGGGGCTCGAGCCCGGCAACGGAGGGAGCTACCTGCAGACCTTCGAGGTCCCCAAGCCCGTCGAGGTGCGCGCGGGGAGCTCGGTGAATGGCCTCAACGATCCGGCGCAGGTCGCACCCCTCTTCTGCGCGACCGCTGGTAGCGTCGCGGGCGACATCGCGTGGCGCGGCTATGGCATTGTCGACGCCACGAAGGAGTGGAACGACTATGCCGAGCGCGTCGACGGCAAGGTGGTCTTGATCGTGCGCGGTACGCCCCCGGATGAGGTCGGCGCGCAGCCCGCCGAGCAGCCGCAGGAGGGCAGCGCGGTGCACGCGAGCGCCGGGTGGGGCAACGCGGGCTCGCTCTTCTTGAAGGTGATGACGGCCAAGCGTCACGGGGCGGTCGCGGTGCTCGTGGCCCCGCACCCGAGCCAAAAGAGCGAGGCGCTGCCGCCCTTCGACTACGGCCGCGCCGCGCAGAGCGTGCTGCCTGCGCTCTACATTTCGCACTCTGTCGCGGCACAGCTCGTCCCGGGCTACGACGCGGCCATCGCGGCGCTCGACGCGCGTTCGGAAGTGCCTGCGGTGAAGCCCGCGGCGAGCGCGAACGTCTCCGTGAACGTCGTGCGCGAGCGCGGCCCGGCGACCAATGTGCTCGGACTGCTGCGCGGCCGCGACTCGTCGCGCTGCGTTGTCGTCGGCGCCCACTACGACCACCTTGGCCACGGCGGGGAAGGCTCGCTCGATCCCAAGGGCGGACCGCAGATTCACAATGGCGCGGACGACAACGCGAGCGGCACGGCGGTCGTGCTCGAGGTGGCGCGTGCGCTGCGCAGCGGGCCGCAGCCGCAGTGCGATGTGCTGTTCGCGCTGTGGTCCGGTGAGGAGCTCGGCCTGCTCGGCAGCGAGCACTGGGCACGCAATCCGGGCTTCGAGCTCTCACGCGTCGTGGCCAATCTGAACCTCGACATGGTGGGGCGCGCGGGCGGCGGCAAGCTCGCGGTGCTCGGCGCAGGCTCGGCCGCGCCCTTCGAGCGCTGGCTGGGTGAGCTCGGCCCCGAGGTTGGGCTCGTGCTCGACGTCTCCCTCTCAGGGCAGGGGGTCGGCGGAAGCGACCATCAAACGTTCTTGAAGCGCAAGATCGCGGCCGTGCACCTCTTCAGCGGACTGCACACCGACTACCACAAGCCCTCGGATGACGCGGAGCGCTTCGAGGCGGACGGTGCGGCCAAGGTCGCGCAGCTCACGTTGGACTTGGTGCGTCGCGTTGCGGGTGAGCCCGCCTTCGCGTTCGTCGAGCCGCCTGCGCCCGCCGCGCAGCAGCCCGGCCGCGAGCGCGCCGGTGGCTTCCGCGTCTGGTTCGGCACGGTGCCCGAGTATGCCCACGACGGCAAGGGCCTCTTGCTCGCAGGGACCTCGCCCGGCAGCCCCGCGGAGAAGGCCGGAATGCTCGCAGGCGACGTGCTCGTGCAGGTCGGCGACATCGCGATCGACACGATCCAAGACTTCGTCTACGCGCTGCAGACCTACAAGCCCGGCGACGTCGTGCTGGCGCGCTTCCTGCGCGACGGCAAGACCGAAGAGGTCCGCGTCACGCTCGCGACACGCGAGGCGCAGTAGCCGCGCTCACTGCCACTGCGCGAGGAACAGGTTCGTCTCGCCGGCTTCGGTGCCGCCGCGGTTCGAGGCGAACACCAGCCAGCGACCGCAGGGGGAGAACATCGCGAAGCTGTCGAATCCGACGTAGTTCGTGATCTGCTCGAGGTCGCTGCCGTCGTCGTCGATCGCGAACAGGTCGAACTCGACCTGCTTCTCGCGCTTGTCGTGGTGGTTCGTCGAGAAGATGATCCGCTGGTCGCCCGGGAAGAAGTAGGGCGCCCAGCTCGCGCCGCCGAGGTCGGTCACCTTGCGCCGATTCGAGCCGTCGACGTCGCAGGTGTAGAGGTCCAAGAGCTGCGGGCGGATCTTGTTCTTCGAGAGCAGATCCTTGTAGCGCTCGCGCGTGCCCATGCCGTCTTCGGTGAACTTCGTAGCGCGGAACACGAGGCGCTTGCCGTCGTGGCTGAAGAAGGCGCCGCCGTCATAGCCGAGCTCGCTCGTCACCTGCTTCGCGTCGCTTCCGTCGAGCGCGCAGGTCCAGAGCTCGAGGTCGCCCGAGCGCGTGCTCGTGAACACGATGCGGTCGCCCGTTGGGGAGACCGTGGCCTCGGCGTCGTAGCCCGGCACATTGGTGAGCTGGCGCTCCGCACCCGTGGCGAGGTCCTGCACGTAGAGCTCGTACTCGGGGTGAATCGCCCACACGTAGCCTTCGCTCATGTCGGGGCGCCCGGGGCAGCTCGACTGGCCCGACTGCGTCGAGGCGTAGATCACTTCGCGGTTGCCGGGCATGAAGTACGAGCAGGTCGTCACGCCCTTGCCGCTCGAGATCTGGCGCAACTCCGGGCCGTTCTCGCCGAGCACGAAGATGCGGTCGCACTGACCGTCGACCTCGCGCTGGAGCACGAGCTTCGAGCCGTCGAAGCTCCAGTAGCCCTCGGCGTTGTTGCCGCGGCGTGTGAGCTGCCAGAGGTGCGCGAAGTGCGTCTCGCCGGGCTGGATCAGCTCGTCGCGCTGCGCGAGCGTCGGCAGCGGCGTCGGCAGGGCCGGCGGGGTCGTGGCGCAGGAGGCGAGGAGGGCTGCGGCGGCGTTCAGCGCGAGGAGAGAGCTCTTCATGGGGCGCAGAGCATAGGAGACGCGGCCTGGGGGCCGTCCAGCGCGCCGCTGCGCTGCGAGCGTGTCTGGGCCATGGAGAACCTGCAGCGCCCGCCGGTACCGGCCGCGTTCAAACCAAAGCGTCCCTAGTGCTCGCCGCGCGGCGGCACCGGATCGTGCCCGCCCTCGCAGAAGGGGTGGCAGCGCGCGAGGCGCTTGACCGCGAGCCAAGGCCCGCGGATCGGCCCGTGCAGCTCGAGGGCCTCGATCGCGTACTGGCTGCAGGTGGGGCTGAAGCGGCACATCGGCGGCTTGAGCGGCGAGAGGAAGCGCCGATAGAAGCGCACCGGTAGCGCGAGCAGCCGCCCCAGCCAGCTCACGGCGCGCGCTCCGGTCGCGGCCCACGCTCGCGCGCGCGCAGCGCGGCCTTGTGGGCGAGCTTCACGAGCTCGGCCCGCAGCGCGCTCAGCTCGGGCTCGAGCTTCGGCTTGCCCGGGATCAGGATCAGGTCGCAGCCCTGCGGCAGCTCGTGCTGCTCGAGGCGGAACGCCTCCCGGAACATGCGCCGCACTCGGTTGCGCTGCACCGCACCCTTCCAGATCGCGCGCCCGACCGAGAGCCCCAGTCGCGGATGCGCGAGCCCGTTGGGGCAGGCCACCACCACGAGCAAGTCCCCCCGCGCGCGCGAGCCCTGCTTGTACGCGCGCTCGAAGTCGCCCTTGCGCACCACGCGCTGCGCCCTCGTGAATCGCAACCCTCGCTCTTCGCCTGCCACGAAGAGAGCCTACGGCAAGCCGTGAGGGATGTCCCGCCACTCTGGTTCGCGGCGCGAGCAAGGCGCAGACTGGAGCGCGTGGGACTCGTGCGGAGAGGGAACTGGGTTGGCGGGCGCTGGGGGGCGGCGGCGCGCGGGCGGGAGTTTGAGGTCGGGGGGCGCACGGGCGGGTTGGAGCGCTGGGCGCGCTCGGGGCCGGAGGATGCGCAGGAGGCGCTGCGAGCCTGCGCCGAGGCGGCGAACGCGTGGGGGCGGCTTGCGCGGAGCGAGCGAGTGGCGGCGCTGCGGCGTGTCGCGGCGGCGCTCGACACGGGCGCGGTGAGCGCGGCCTTGGCGCCGGATCTCGGGCTCGATCCCGGGGAGCTGCGCGGACGCGTCGACGAGGAGCTCTTTCGCTTCACCGAGGCCTTGGAGCTCTTCGTCGAAGGCCCCGAAGAGCGTGGCGTCGGCGTTTTCTGCGCGCACTGGAGCGACTTCGTGGGCGGGCTCGGCATGCGACTCGCTCGCGGCTTGGCGGCCGGGCGCGCATTCGTGCTGCGCTCGGATCGGCGGCTGCCGCGTGCGGCGCAGCTCTTCGCCGAGGCCGTCGAGCGGGCGGAACTCTCGTGCGCTCCGCTCGCCCTCCTCCACGGCGATCAGCCCGACCTCGACCTCGCGCTCACCGGCGACTCGCGCGCTGCGACCGTGCGCGTCCGCGAGGTCGATTCGGTCCTCTCGAGCCTCCTTCCGCGGGTCCGTGCGCGTGCCGAGACAATTTGGGAGCTCTGGCGTGTCGCGAACGCATCCGCGGCCCTCGAGCCGGACATCGACCCCGCCGAAGCCGCGGCTCGCTGCGTGGAGCGTTTCGTCGGCCGTTCCACTACACTCTCGGGCCAGTGCCCGGGCGTGCTCGCCCGGGTGCTGTGTCCCGAGCGGCTCTTCTCGCGCTTCACGGAGGAGCTCCTCGCCGCCCTCGATCGCAGCCCGGACGCGCGCCGTCCCGTGCCTGCGCTCGACGCGGACCTCACCGACCATCTGGCCCACGCGTGGGCGCTCGGCCTCGACGAGGGCGCCACCCCGCTGCGCGGGGAGGCTCCTACGGGGCACGCAGGAGGGGGCGGGCCCCATGGGCTCGTCTTCACCAACGTGTCTCCGCGCTCGGGGCTGGCCCAGCTCTCGCGCCCGGCCCCGATTCTGGCACTGGTGAGGGTCCCGTCGGGCCTCGGGGCGGCGGAGCTTCAACGGGAGCTCGACGGCGGGCCGAAACTGTCTCTCCACGGAGCCCAGCCATGATCCACCCCCAGAACGTCCACGAGACCCTGAAGCGCCACCAGCTGGCCGACGGCTACCCCTTCGTGCTCGATCTGGACAAGAGCCACGGCTCGTGGCTCCACGACGCGCGCACGGGCACGGACCTGCTCGACTTCTTCACCTGCTTTGCGTCGTGGCCCATCGGCTACAACCACCCGCGCATGAGCGAGCCGGCGTTCTCCGCCGAGCTGCTCACGGCGGCGCGCAACAACCCGGCCAACTCCGACCTCTACACGGTCTCGATGGCGCGCTTCGTCGAGGCCTTCGCCTCGCGCGTGACGCCGCAGGGCTTCCCGTACCACTTCTGGATCTCGGGCGGTGCGCTCGCCAACGAGAACGCGATCAAGGTCGCCTTCGACTGGAAGGCGCAGAAGCTCGGCCGCAAGGACCTGCACGAGAGCTGCGACGACCTCGTCGTCCTGCACTTCAAGGACGCCTTCCACGGCCGCTCGGGCTACACGCTCTCGCTCACGAACACCGATCCGACCAAGACCGGCCTCTTCCCGAAGTTCCGCTGGCCCCGCGTTCACAACCCCGGCATCGAGTTCGACTTGGACGGCGGCATCGCGAACGACATCCATGCCTCCGAGGCGCGCGCCTGCGCCGAGATCGAGCGCGCCTTCGCCGAGCACAAGGGCAAGGTCGCGGCGATTCTGATCGAGCCCATGCAGTCTGAGGGCGGTGACCACCACTTCCGGCCGGAGTTCTTGAAGAAGCTGCGCGCCTACGCGGACGAGCAGGAAGCGCTGCTCATCTTCGACGAGGTGCAGACGGGCTTCTTCGGCGCGGGCACTCCGTGGCTGTGGCAGCAGCTCGGCGTCGCACCGGACATCGTCGCCTTCGCGAAGAAGTCGCAGCAGGCGGGCATCTACTCGAGCACGCGCGTCGACGACGTGCCGGAGAACTGCTTCCATCGGCCGAGCCGCATCAACTCGACGTGGGGGGGCAACCTCGCGGACATGGTCCGTGCCACGCAGATCATCGACATCATCCTCAAGGAGAAGATGGTCGAGAACATCGCGGCCCGCGGCTGTCAGTTCATCGCCGGACTGCGCCAGCTCGGGCGCTCGGGCGCCCCGTTCACCAACGTTCGCGGCACGGGCTCGCTGTGTGCGTTCACGCTTTCGGACACAGCGACGCGCGATGCGATGCTCGGCGCGTTGCGCGATCAGCGGCTCTTGGCTTTGAAGTCGGGCACGCGTGCAATCCGCTTCCGCATGCCGCTCAACGTCTCGGCCGCCGAGGTCGACCTCGCGCTCTCGAAGATCGAGGCCGCGCTGCCCGCCAAGGCTCGCTGAGAGCGCGCGGCGCACCCACGCGAGCCCGAGCGCCGACTCAGGCTTGCTTGCGGATGCGCAGCTGGCCGCAGGCCGCGTCGCTCTCGAGGCCGCGCGACCAGCGCACGGTGGCGATGATTCCGTGCTCGACGAGCGTTTGGTGGAAGCGCTGCACGGAAAACTCGGTCGGGCGGCCGAAGCCGGAGTCGTCGACAGGGTTGAACGGGATCAGGTTGACGGTGCAGCGACGGCGCGCGAGGCGCTGTGCGAGCCGCTCCGCGTGGCCCGCGCTGTCGTTCTCGCCCGCGAGCAGCACGTACTCGTAGGTGATCTCGCGGCCGGTCTGCGCGAACCAGTCGTCGCCCGCGGAGAGCACCTCCTCGATGGGCACGCCTTTCATCGCGGGAACGAGGACATCGCGCTGCTCTTGGTCGGGCGTGTGGAGCGAGATCGCGAGCTGGAAGCGCGGCTTGTCGGGCGCGATGCGGCGCAGGCGCTCCGGGAAGCCGACGGTCGAGAGCGTCACCTTGCGGCTGCCGAGGCCCATCTCGTCGTGCACGACGTCGAGCGCCTTCGACACGTTCGCGTAGTTGAGCAGGGGCTCGCCGATGCCCATCACGACGCTGCGGGAGAGCGCGCCGAGGGCGCGGCCGCGCACGTACTGCTCGACGATCTCGTGGACCTCGAGGTTGCGCACGAGGCCCGCGCGGCCCGAGGCGCAGAATGGGCAAGCGACGGGGCAACCCACCTGCGTCGAGACGCACAGGGTCGCGCCCTTGCCGGAGGCTGAGTCGCGCGCGGGGATGTGCACGGTCTCGACGGTCGCGGGCCGCGGGCCGCCGGGGAACGAGATCAGGAGCTTCGTCGTGCGGTCGAAGGCGACGCGACGCTCGAGCTCGGTGCCCGAGAGGATTGGAAGTTCGGCGGAGAGGCGCTCGCGCGCGGCCGAGGGCAGCGCGGTCATCTGCGCGTAGTCCGTGATGCCGCGCTCGAGCACTTCCTTGCGCGCGATTTTTGCGTGGAACGGCTTGAGGCCGAGCTCGACGAAGCGCGCGGCAGCCGCTGCAGGATCGAGCGCGAGCAACGGAGTCGGCGTGGACGGCGGCAGCGAACTCTCGATTTCCATGGCGGCGTTCACGCGCGCGGCTGCGTCAGCGCGACGCGCAGCTCTTCCCCGAGGATCATCGCCACCCGCCGCGCCTCCTGCAGGTCGTGGGGGTTCGCTCCGCCGACGGCCTTGTGTCCGCCGCCGCCGAAGCGCTCCATCATCTCGCCGATGTGCATCGCGATCGGCGGCGGGTTCCACGGGTTCTCACCGGCCATCACGTGGAAGCCGGAGCGCGTCGGGATTACGCCGACGGCGTAGTGCACGTCGGGGTAGTGGTAGAAGGGCGCGAAGCGCTCGCGGCGGATGTTGTTCGACGAGGCGTCGTAGACGAGCACGCGGTCGCGGCGCCACTCGACGCAGGGCGGGAACTGCTGCAGCGCCTTGTCGCGGTTGCGCGCGGCGCGCTGGAAGCTCTTCTCGACGTCGGCGCGGCGCGCGACGGAGTCGAGGTCGCCGTCCGCCATCGCGCCGACGAGCTCGTCGGTCCAGTCCGGCGAGGGCGCCGCGGTCAACGCCCGCGCGATGCGCAGCGCCGGCGTGTCGCCGAAGACGGCCTGATCGACGCTCTTGTAGCGCGCAGCGTCGATGACATCGGACCACTCGGCCATCTCGCGGAAGCGATCGGGGATGGCGTAGTCCCAGTGGCGCTCGGCGTGCCGGAGGATCAGCGGGGGGCACGACGGCGAGGTCTCATCCCACTGCCAGCGCTCGTTCGGTGCGTAGGCGGCGCGCAGCTCCGGCGTGAGGAACGTGGTCGGGTGGTGGTCGAACCAGTACTCGGCGCGCGGGTGGAAGTGGAAGTCGACGATCGCGAAGCGTTCGTGCGCGCTGAAGCTCTCCCAGTTCGAGCGCTGGTCGTAGTTGACGCTCGACCACGCCGGAGTCTCGCCCCGCTTCGCGCGCAGGGCCGCGGCGAGCACGGCAGCGGAGACCATGCCGTCGAAGTCGCGGTGGTAGTGGATGCGCACGGGGCCGAGGGAGCTCATGTGGGGGAAGAGGATAGCGGCTGCGACCTCGTGGGACACGCGCGCATCTGTACCCTGCGTGCGCGAGCGCTAGGATCGTGGATCCGATGGCTCCTCCCACCGTCGCTCCGCTGCGCGCTTTTCGCTGGCTCTCGTGGTGCGCACCGCTCTTGGTGGTCGCGCTCGGGCTGCTCGCGTACTCGGGCGGCAGCGCGGGCGTGTTCGTGTTCGACGATCACCTCGACATCACCGACAACGTCGCGATCCGCGAGCCGTGGCCGCCGTGGCGCGTGATCCTCGATCAGGGGCAGTCGGGCGTCTCAGGGCGCCCCGTCGTCGCACTCACGTATGCGCTCAACTACGAGTGGTGCGAGTACCAGACTTGGGGTTGGCACTGGGTCAACGTCGCCGTGCATCTCTTGACCGCGCTCGCGGTACTCGGCTGCGTGCGGCGCGCGCTGGAGCTGCCGCGCTTCGCGGAGCGTTGGGGCGCGCGGGCGCAGGGGATCGCGCTCGCGGTCGCGGCCGTGTGGGTCGTTCATCCGCTCGCGACCGGGGTGATCATGTACCGCGGTCAGCGCGTCGAGTCGATGATGGCGATGTTCTTCGCTGCGACGCTGTACTGCGCACTGCGTGCGTTCACGGCACCTTTCTCGCGTGCGTGGCCGCGGCTCGCCGTGCTCGCGTGCGCGCTCGGCACCGGCTGCAAGGAAGTGATCGTCGGCGCGCCGGCGCTCGTGCTGCTCTTCGATGCGCTTTTCGTCGCGGGCAGCTTCAAGAGCGCGTGGACCGCGCGCCGCAGTCTGCACGCGGGGCTCTTTGGGACGTGGGCGTTGATCGCGCTCTTCGTCGTGCTCGCGGAGGGACGCAGCGACTCCGTCGGCTTCGGCTACAGCGAAGTGGGTGTGTGGCAGTACCTCACCACGCAGGCGTGGGCCGTTCCGCACTACCTGCAGCTCTCCTTGTGGCCCGACCCGCTCGTGTTTGACTACGGCAAGAGGCCGATCCTCGACGTCGCGCGCTGGCTGCCGGGCGGGCTCGTGGTGCTCGCGTTGCTCGTGGTCACCGCGTGGGGGCTCGTGCGGCGCAATCCTCTCGCGTTCCTCGGCGCCTTCTGGTTCGTCATCCTTGCTCCGAGCTCGAGCGTGCTGCCGATCGTGACCGAGCTGATCGTCGAGCATCGCGCGTATCTGCCGAGTGCAGCGGTCCTCACGCTCGTGGCGCTCGCGATCGCCGCGGCGCTCGAGAAGCTCGCTCCCTCGCTGCGTCTGCCGCTGGCGCTGACTCTCACCGTGGCGCTCGTCGGCACGTTCACGTGGCTCACGCGTGCGCGCGTCGAGACATACTCGACCGAGATCGGCATTTGGGCGGACACCGTCGCGAAGCTGCCCGAGAACGACCGGGCGCAGGCGTGCTACGGCAATGACCTGCGCGTCGCGGGGCGCGTGCAGGAGGCCGGCGAGCGCTATCGCGAGGCGGTGCGGCTCGCTCCGCAGGATCCGTATTGGGCGGCGAACTACGGAACTTGGCTGCTCGATCAGGGACGGCTCGAGGAGAGCATCGCCGAGCTCGAGCGCTCGCGCGACCTCCTGCCGACCTACGGAATGACCCTGCAGAACCTCGGTGCGGCCTATCAGCGCCGCGGCGAGCTGGAGCGCGCCATCGCGACGTGGCAGGCGGCGCTCGATCAGAAGCCTCCGGGGGCCTCTTACGTCGCTGCACAGCTCGCGTTGCTCTTGCAGGGCCAGAATCGTGAGGCGGAAGCGCTCGATGCGCTGCGGCGTGGCTGCGCGCTCGCGACTTTGGATCCCGACCTGCACCTCCAGCTCGCGCGCGGGCTTCTGCGACCGCGCGATGCGAAGCTGCGTGACGCCGCCGGTGCGCTCGCGGCGGCGCAGCGCGTGAGCACGCTGCGCGGCGGAATTGCGCCCGAAGCGACGGAACTCGAAGCGGAGGCGCTCGCGGCGCTCGGACGGCGCACGGAGGCTGGGATGGTCTACGCGCGCGCTGCTGGGCTTTGGCGCGCGCTGGGCGACGCGGCGCGTGCGCGCGAGTGCGAGTCGCGGGCTGCGAGCGTCGGCACTGCGTTGCCGATGCGCTGAGCGGCGTGCCGAGGAAACAACGCGGGCCGTCGAACCGAGGCTCGGTTCGACGGCCCGCGCTTTCTCGTGGGGGGACTCGGTCGCCGTCAGGCAGACTCGCACT
>CAIYPP010000026.1 GCA_903928115.1 uncultured Planctomycetota bacterium | reverse complement strand
GCGAGCAGGTCGGGCTCGAAGTACTCGACGTAGGCGAGCACTTCCTGCGTGCGGTCGCCGCGGACCACGTGCGTGATGCGCGGGCGGCCGGACTCGTCGAGGTCGACGTGCACGATGTTCGGGTCGCCGAACAGGTTGTGCATGTCGCCCAAGATCTCTTGGTACGCGCCGACGAGGAAGAAGCCCATGTAGTAGGGCTCGTTGGGGCGCAGCGGGTGCAGCTCGAGCGTGCGCTTCACGTCCTTCAAGTCGCAGAAGCGGTCGATCTTGCCGTCGGAGTCGCAGGTGATGTCCGCGAGGATCGCGCGGCGCGTCGGCTGCTCGGCGAGGCGGTGCAGCGGCAGCACCGGGAAGAGCTGGTTGATCGCCCACGAGTCGGGGAGCGACTGGAACACCGAGAAGTTGAGGAAGTACGTGTCCGCGAGGTCGCGCTCCAAGTTCGCGAGGTCATCGGGGACGTAGGGCAGCGTGCGGACGAGCTTCAGGATCTTCGAGCAGGTCTTCCAGAAGAACTCCTCGACGCGCGCGCGCTCCTTCAGGTTCATCTGGCCGACGTTGAAGAGCACCATGGCCTCTTCGCGCAGCTGCTGCGCGTCGTGGTAGGCCTCTTGGTAGTTCTTCGTCGTGACCGTCTCCGAGACGCTGAAGGCGTTCTGGATCAGCTCGTGCTCGTCTTCGTTGGCCGACTCCGGGTTGCCCGAGGTGGCGAAGTCGGTGACGCCGAGGACCTCGGCCACGAGCACCGCGTGGTGCGCCGTCAGCGCGCGGCCCGACTCGGTCACGATCGCCGGCTGCGGGATCGCGGCTTCTTCGCAGGCCACCGACAGGTGGTAGACGACGTCGCGCGCGTACTCCGCGAGCGAGTAGTTCATCGAGGACTCGAAGTTCGTGCTCGAACCGTCGTAGTCGACGCCGAGGCCGCCGCCGACGTCGAGGAACTTGACGCGCGCGCCCATTTCCCACAGCTCGACGAGCGTGCGGGTCGCCTCGCGCAGCGCGTTCTTGATCGCGCGGATGTCGGTCACCTGACTGCCGATGTGGAAGTGCAGGAGCTCGAGGCAGTCGAGCTTGCCGACGCGGTCGAGCGTCTCGACGACGTCGACGATCTGGCGCGTGGTGAGGCCGAACTTCGAGCGGTCGCCGCCCGAGTCGCTCCAGCGGCCCGAGCCCTTGCCGCCGAGCTTGGCGCGCACGCCGATCACTGGCTTGATGCCGATCTTCTCGCTCGTGCGCAGGATCGTCGCGAGCTCGCTGAACTTCTCGATGACGATGATCGGGATGATGCCGAGCTTGCTCGAGAGCAGCGCGGTCTCGACGTAGTCCTCGTCCTTGTAGCCGTTGCAGATCACGAGGCTGCCGCCGTCGGCCTGCAGCGCGATCGCCGCGAGCAGCTCGGGCTTGCTGCCGACCTCGAGGCCGGTGCCGTGCTTCTTGCCCTCTTCGAGGATGCCCTCGACGACGTGGCGCTGCTGGTTGACCTTGATCGGGAAGACGCCGCGATACGGACCCTGATAGTTGAACTCGGCGCGCGCGGCGTTGAACGCTTGGTTCAGCTCGCGCACGCGGCTGCGCAGGATGCCGTCGAAGCGCAGGAGCACCGGCGTCGCGATGCCGCGGCGCTTGATCTGCCCGATCAGCTCGTTCAGGTCGATGCCCGGGCGGTCCGGGCGGTCGGGGCCTTCGGGGCTGACCTCCACGTTGCCGGCGGCGTTGACGCGGAAATAGCCGCGTCCCCAGTTGCTGACGTTGTAGAGGCTCTCGCTGTCGAGGTGAGTCCAGGCCATCGTGATGCTCAAAATTCTCCGGTCGAGGAAGGCCGCGTAGTATAGGACGGATGCGCCTCGCCGTGGGCCATCGCCCGCGCATTCCTCCCTCGGGCAGGCAGGGAGCGACGCCGCGGGCGTAGAATCCCGGCCGCCGTGGGTCACGACCTGCTCCAACGCATCTCGATCGCCGAGGCCGCGCCGCGCCTCGAAGGCGTCGTGCGCCGTACCCCGCTCGCGCCGTTTCCGAGCTCCGACCCGCGCATCGAGTTGCGCCTCAAGCTCGAGTGCCTGCAGGAGACCGGGGCCTTCAAGGCGCGCGGCGCGTGGAACCAGCTCGCGCTGCTCTCGCCCGCCGAGCGCGCGGCCGGCGTCGTGACGGTGAGCTCCGGCAACCACGGCAAGGCACTCGCGTGGGCCGCGCAGCGCGCCGGCGTGCGCGCGACGATCGTGATGCCCGCCGACGCCTATCCGAACAAGATCGCCGCCTGCCGAGAGTTCGGCGCCGAAGTGTTGCTCGGGGCGACGCGCGCCGAGGCCGAGCGCCTGTGCGCCGAGCGCGTGGCCGCCGGCGCGACGCTGGTGCACCCTTACGACGCCGAGCGCACGCTGCAGGGAGCCGGAACGGTCGGTCTCGAGATCGCGCAGGACTGGCCGGAGGTCGAGGTGGTCGTCGTGTGCTGCGGCGGCGGGGGATTGCTGTCGGGCTGCGCGCTCGCGATCCGCCAGACGCTCGGACGGCGCGTGCTGATCGTCGGGGCGGAGCCTGAGGGAGCGCCTTCGATGAAGCGCTCGCTCGAAGAGGGCCGCGCGGTCACGCTCGAGCGCATCACGACCAAGGTGCAGGGACTCTGTCCGCCTTACGCGGGCAAGCTCAACACCGAGATCTGCGGCCTCGCGGTCGACGCGGTCGTCACGCTCTCCGACGACGAGATCTTCGCAGCGCAGCGTGCCCTCGTGCACCGCGGCGGCTGGACCGTCGAGCCCGCGGGCGCCGCCGCCGCCGCCGTTGTCTTCACGGGCCGCCTCCCGAGTCTCGCGCTGCACGGCCGCAGCCAGTCCGACCCTCTGCGCGTCGCCGCGGTTGTCTCCGGCGGCAACCCCGACCCTGCCCAGCTCGCCGCGATCCGCGCGGAAACCCGATGAAGCGTGTTGTTTTGGTTCGGACCCAAGGTCCGCGCAACGTCGGCTCCGTGATGCGTGCCGTCGCCAACTTCGGGCCCGCCGAGCTCGTGCTCGTGGCGCCCCAGAAGCGCTCGATGCTCGTGCACCCGGACTTCACGATGATGGCGCACGGCGTCGAGAACATCCGCGACAAGATTCGCGTGGTGCCGACGCTCGCGGAGGCGCTCGAGGACACGACGCACTCCGTCGCGTTCACGGGGCGGCCGCGCGACGGGCGGTTGCGCGTCGATTGGCGCGAGCGCGCGAGCGAGTACCGCGAGCTGTGCGACGACCCCGAGCGCATCGTCGCGCTCGTCTTTGGCTCGGAGGCCGACGGGCTCTCGGGCGCGGAAGTCGACGCCTGCAAGGAGGTCGCGTTCCTCCCGACGAGCGCCGAGCACCAGTCGCTCAACCTCGCGATGGCGACCGGGGTCGTGCTCTTCACGCTCTACTCCGGCGACGCCGTGCACAAGCGCGAGCGCGGTCCTCGCATGGCGAGCGAACGTCAGCAGCGTTTCCTTCGCGAGCACCTGAAAGCGGTGATGGGCGAGAAGATCGCGCTCTCGCTCGCGGCGAAGAAGGACATCGAGGAGTCGATCGACCGCGTGTTCACGCGCGTGCCGCTCGAGAGCCGCGACGCCCGCGCGTGGCACATGATGATGCGCGCGCTCGGCTCGAAGCTCTCGCCGCGCGACTTCGGCATCGGCGGCCCGCCGCACGACGCGCGCCCCGACGACTCGAAGCAGCGCTACGGCGAGCTCGACGACGCCTGACTCGTGCTCGGCGCGCGGGCTAGCTGTTGCGGTCAGGTACTTTGCTTCTTGGCTCGGAGGCGTGCCGCGGGCGCGCGGCCTCCGATGCCGGCATGGGGTCGAGAGGACTTGTAGTGCCTGAGGTAGTGCTTGAGACGAGCCCTTCTGTATCTTGATGACGGGTAGGCCCTCGCGTAGGCCCACTCCCGCAGCGGCGTCTGCACGAGGCGCTCAGTCATGCCGTTGGCCTTCGGGCGCTAGGTCTTGGTCCATGGGTTGCGGATCGAGCGCTCGACCCAGATCGCTTCGACGAGCGAGCTGCGGTAGCACGAGGCGTTGTCCGTCAGCAGGCGTTCGACGGTCATGCTCTTGTGCTCGAACAGTGCAGCGCACGGGAGTGGAAGCTTGCGGTGGTCTCGCGGGTATAGTCCGGCATCGCCTCTGCGTAGCTCAAGCGGGTACAGTCGTCGCTCGCGATGTGCGCGAATTCCCAGGCGTCCCCGCGCGGTGTGCGAACCCGATCGCCGTAGATGCGGTGGCCGACACCGTTGATGTTCGTTCGTCACTTGGTGTCGACGCGCAGCAGCTCGCCGGGCGCCTTGCGCTCGTAGCGGATGACCCGCGGCTTGGGCTCAAGCGCCGTGAGCCGACCGGGCTCGTGGCGGCGCAGGATGGCCCCGACCGTCGAGCGCGGTAGACCCAGACGCAGGGCGATGGCCACGGCGACGAGCCCCGTACGGCGCAGGGCTCGGGCTCGGCTTTCGGGCGACCGCAGAGTGCGGCCGGGGTTGTGCTTGGGCCGCATGCTGCGGTCGTGGAGGCGCGCATCACCCTCCACCTCGGACCTTCTCAGCCAGCGGTTCGCGCTGGCGCAGCTCAGGCCTGCGGTCTTCGCCACACCCGCGAGACTCCAGTCGTCCTGCAGCACTTTGCGACCAAGCAGCCTGCGGGCGTCCGGACACGAACGTGCGCTACCCTGCAGCTTCACTCGGGGTTTCACCAAGGATGGGGTGACCAAGCAACGCTCAGGATCCCGAGAAACTACGGGTCTGGGAACAGAACTTGCCGCCTCGCCGGCATCGTGATGGTGGACCTGATTCTGCGGACAACTGCGCTGCGCCCTTCGGCCCGGTGCCGAGCTGCAATGTGCAGATTCTCGAGTGCAGCGGGAGCGGAATTGTTTTCCAGCTGGCGGCATTTCGCGCGCGCGCCTATCCTTGGAGGTGTCGGTCCGATCCCGAACAACCCCGCATCCCGCCGGAGGTCCGCCGTGAGACTGCTCGTCGTCTCTGCTGCTCGTCGTCTCTGCTGCTCGTCGTCTCTGCTGCTCGTCGTCTCTGCTCGCACTAGTCTGCGCTAGCCGCGCAGGCGCGCAGTCCGTTCCTCCTGTGCTCGCGCAGCCCAACATGGTCGCCAACTGGGCCGTCGACGGACTCCCGATCGACCTGAAGATCAGCCCGGACGAGACCTTCGCCGTCGTGCGGACGGCGTCCGTCGGCACAGCGGTCACGGGGTACACCTACCTGCTCGACCTCACGCTGCCCGGCGCGCCCATCCAACTGGTGGCGGCGCATCCTGCGGGATGGAACAGCTCCGACTTCGTGGAGATCCTCGACGACTACGCGGTCACCTCGACTTGGATCGGGACGGGTTCGACGTCGCGCGACCTGATGATCGTCCCCAAGACTGCGACGTCGCTCGCGCAGGTGACCATCGACAACACTCTCGGGAACACGCCCGACGTCGCCGTCGCCTACCACGCGACCCAGCTTACGTCCGTTGCGGCGGTGCGTGGCGATGGCAACGTGTCGCTCTGGGATCTCGCAACGGGGACACGGACACAGACGGACTACTTTGCCGTGCTCCCCTGTGGAGGCGGCGGCAGTGGCGGTGTCGCGATCGGGTGCTCGGACTCGATCGTGATGTCGGGATCCCGCTACGCGACCATCACCAACTACCAGTACCCGCTGTCGCAGTTCGGGATCGAGAAGTCCTCTGCCATCGTCATCGGTGCGGTGGCCGGCTCCGGGGCGAACTTCCCGCGCACCCACCAGCTGACGGGAAGCCCCAACACGAATCCCCCCTGCACCGCGCAGCCCTACGTGCTGCACGACCTGGTCATGACACCCGACGGTCTCTTCACCGCCGTGGGCGGCTCGCGGGTGCTCGCCGTGCTTCGCAACCGCGACGGCACGCTGTCCGACCTTCAGGCCAACTCCGACCTGCCGACCCCGCGCTTCGTCGTCAGTCCCACCGAGTGGCAGACCACCGACTCGATCGAAGCCACCAACCGGCGCGTCGTCTTCATCGGCAACGAG
>CAIYPP010000025.1 GCA_903928115.1 uncultured Planctomycetota bacterium | reverse complement strand
TCTGCGTGCTCGGCGTCGGGACGCAGACGCCGAGCGGAGCCGCGCGCGCGGCGCTCCACGTGGCCTGCGTGCTCGCGGTGCCGGCGTTGGAGCCGATCGGCGTGCCTGTGCTGCAGCCGCCGTGCGTGTGGACGCCGATCACGACGTCGGCGCCCGCGCTCGCCAGGATCACGGGCGAGCCCGAGTTTCCGCCGAAAGTGTCGGCCGTGTAGCGCACGGTCGTCGCATTGAGCGTCGTGTAGTCCCCGGTGTGCGTCTGCAGCGCCTGGTTCCACGTCAGGTCGTTCGTGTCCGAGCCGTAGCCGCTGATGCGAATCACGTTGCCCGCCGCCGGAGCCTGCGGCGCGACGATGCGGAAGCGCTTGCGGCCCTGCGCTTGGTAGGGCGTGAGGCCCGTGTTGGAGTTGGGGAAGCAGCCGAAGACCGCCCAGTCGTTCCCGACGCCGCCGTTTTGGAACTGGCGCGAGGTGTCGTCGATCGCGTACTGGTGCTCGGGGCCGGGGTGCTGCAGTACGCCCATCGACGTCGAGAGCGGCACGTTGAACTGCGCGACGTCGAGGTTGGTGGCGTTCGCGTAGCAGTGGCCAGCCGTGGTCATGCAGCTGTTGCAGTCGTCGAACATCCACGCCGTGCACTGCACCGGCATCGTGCGGGCGATGCGCACGTCGGTCGTCGGCGTGCGGTCGTCGGTCGCGCCGCACTGGCTCATGGTGCTGGCGAGCAGAGGTCCCATCCACGCGTTGCTCATCACGATGCGCGACGGGCCGGCGCCGGCCGGAGCGACCAGATCGAGCTGCACCGTGTCGCCGTTGAAGTAGGCGCTCGTGAGCTGCCACTGCTGCAGCGAGCGGGTGCGGAGCTCCTGCACGGCCCCATCGCGATGCGAGGTGATGCGCAGGAACGCGCCCTGCGTCTCGTCGCCGGGATGCCAGAGCTGCGCGAACTGGAAGCGCAGTCGAACCCACGTCGCGCCGCCGATCCGCACGGTCTGCGAGTCCAGCACGGCCTCGCTCGTGCCCGGGTTCGCGCGCCAGCCGGAGTCGTAGCTGAAGGCGACTTGCTGCTGAACCGAGGGACCGACTTGTGCGGCAGCCGTCGCGCAGGTGGCGACGAGCGCGGCGACCGCGAGGCCAAGGTTCGGGATCCGGAGATGCATGGATGCGGGAGAGGCGCGATGACGTGCGCGAGCGCTACCGTAGTTCTACCCCACCTTGGAGAGCCTGTTGCGTCGAGGTGGAGCGCGGGAACGGTGCGCAGACGTTGGTTCGCGGTTGCGCGAGAAGGTGGGGAGCCGAAATCGGCCAAAAAGCGGTCGGGGAACGCGGACGGACCTCTGGCTAGACTGCGACCCGCCATGGAAAGAACTTCTCGCAAGGTGCTCGCGCGCGCGGCGACCAGCGCGGACTTCCGCGTGCTCGTCGAGTTCAACCTCTCGATGGCCCGCGAGACCGAGGGCTTGGAGCTCGATCGCGCCAGGCTGGAGCGGGGCGTCGAGGCGGCGCTGGCCGATCCCGGTCGAGGCTTCTATCTGGTGGCAGAGCTCGACGGCGCACCCTCGGGGTGCCTCTTGGTGACCGCGGAGTGGAGCGACTGGCGCAACGGCTGGGCGTGGTGGATCCAAAGTGTGTACGTCATGCCCGCCGCGCGGCGGCACGGCGTCTACCGCGCGCTCCACGCGCGCGTCCTCGAGCTCGCCCGCGAGCGCGGGGACGTGGTCGCACTGCGCCTGTACGTCGAGCGGAACAACCTTCCGGCGCAGGCCACGTACCGCCAGCTCGGGATGCACGAGTCGCACTACCGGATGTTCGAGGCCGCCGAGCCTCCGGGACGATAAGCCCGGCTCCCCGAGGGCTCACAGGCCCCCGGCCTCGTCCGTACTGCTCGGGCCTGCTCCTACCGACCCGCTCGCGCGGGTATCGTTCACCCCATGTCCAACGTCTTCTTTGCAGCCTTGGGCCTCGCGCTCGCGTTGGCGCCGAGCCTTCCGCAGGCCCCTCAGGGGCCTGAGAACCCCGGTCGCGCCCCGGCGATCCCGACGCCGTTCGGGCAGGGCTCGATCACGCCCGCGCAGGTCGCGGCGGGCAAGGTCGCGAAGGCCGTGCCCGACGTGGCGCTGCCGCCGCTGCCCGCGCGCATCGACAAGGTGCTCACGCACCCCGACGGCACCAAGGCCGCCGAGGGCGAGATGAAGAACGGGCGCCGGGATGGTGCTTGGACGCTGTACTACAACGACGGCAAGAAGCGCGCGATCGGCACGTATCGCAACTACCTGCGCGAGGGCGCGTGGGTCTATTTCCATCCGGGGATCGAGCTCGCGCAGCGCGCCGGCAGCTACGTCGGAGGCAAGCGCCAAGGTCTTTGGCGGCGCTGGCATCCGACTGGAGTGCTGCTCGAAGAAGGCCAATACAAAGACGACGTCCAAGTGGGACCGGCGCGCGAGTACTACCCCGAGGGGACGCTGCGCGCGGAGGGTGCCTTTCAGGACGGCCTGCGACACGGCCCGTGGGCGCTCTATCACCCCGATGGCAAGACGGCTTACATGCAGGGCAACTACAACCGCGGCATGCAGGACGGCGCGTGGGTGTTCCACCACCAAAACGGCGCGAAGTTCCAGGAAGGCGGCTACGTGCTCGGCATCGCCGAGGGCAAGTGGACCACGTGGCACGACAACGGACAGATGCAGTCGCAGGGCGTGTTCGAGCTCGGGGCGCAGTCCGGTGTGTGGGTGAAGTGGCACAAGAACGGCACGAAGGAGTTCGAGGGAGGCTGGGACGCGGGCCGCGAGCAGGGTCTGTGGAAGCGCTGGCACGAGAACGGACAGCTCGCCGCCGAGGGCATCTACGATCAGGGCCGCATGGCGGGAGACTGGGTCTCCTATCACTCCAACGGCCAGAAGGAGCGCGTGCAGAGCTTCCGCGGCGGGACGCTCGAAGGCCCGTATCGCACGTGGTTCGCGAGCGGACAGAAGCGCGAAGAGGGCGAGTATCGCCAAGGCAAGCGCGAAGGCACGTGGCGCGCGTGGAACGAAGACGGCACGCCGGACGAGACGCTCTCCGGTGAGTTCAAGAACGACCGACGCGTGAACAAGAAGCAGTAGGGGACCGCGATGAAGCACACATTCACTCTCGCGGCGCTCGCGCTGCTCGGTTCGCAGGCGCTGGCCGGAGGCGCGGACACGCTTCAGTTCCGCGCGGCAGCGGGCGCGCGCGTGCTCAAGACGTTCGAGCTACAGCACGAGCTGCGCATCGACGACATGGGTGCGATCGAGGGCGACCTGCCCTTCCGCTCCGATGGCACGGGCGGTTGGATCAGCGCCACGCACAAGGTGCAGTACGTCGACGAGTACAAGGTCGCCTGCGAGGGTCTGCCGCGCGAGTTTCGGCGCGTCGTGCGCGACGCGTCTGGGGTCGCCAAGGCCAACGTGGTGTTCGCGTCGGGCGAGGTGCGGCCCGAGGCTTCGCGCTCGTCGTCGGCGCTCAAGCGGCAGGTGCTCGAGTTCCAGTACGTGGAAGAGGAGCGCGACTGGTCGCGCACCTTCGAGAAGGTCGACGGCGAGGAGGACCTGCTCGGCAAGCTGCGCGGCGAGTTCGAGCTCTTGGCGCTCCTGCCGCCCGGCCCCGTCGAGCCCGGTGCGAGCTGGCCCGTGGACCTGCAGCGCTTCCGCGAGGTGCTCGTGCCCGGCGGCGACCTCCAGCTCGTGCCCGAGGGCGGCACGATGTTTGGCCGCATGATCGAGATCGGTGTCGGCGGCGACTTCGCCGATTACTACGTGCCGCAGGGCGGCGAGATCGTCGCGACGTACAAGGGACGTCGGCAGGTGACCGTCGTAGAAGGCACGCCGCCGCTCATGGCCGAGGCGGGCGTGATCGAGCTTTCGATCAACTTCGTGAGCCTCGCGGATCGCAAGTACCTCTATCGCATGGCGATGCCGCAGACCGAGCGGCGCGAGAACGCGAAGGTCGATGACGTGCCGCTCGAGTACACGTTCGTCGGCACGGGCGAGCTCCTGTGGGACATCGAGGGCGGGCGCGCGCTGTCGCTCGCGATCGACGGCCAAGAGGGCTACACGAGCACGGTCGTCAAGACGCGCTTCGATCGCCCCAAGCCCGAGCGCTACGCGCAGCAGAGCCGCTTCAGCGGACCGCTCAAGCTCAAGATCGAGTTTGCCGACGGCGCCACGGTGGCCGACGAGACCGAGCGCGTGAACCCCAAGGCGGACGTCTCGGGGCGGCGCAAGAAGAAGTAGCCCGTCGGCGCGGGACGCGACGGTTCGGGGCGCGCGGCGCTCTCCGCGGCCTCCGCGGGGGCGCCGCGCGCGCCTTGGTGGCCACGGCGGGGGCGCTTCCATGGGCGCCGATGTCGGCCTATCTTCTCGGCCCAAATCGCGGTGGCGGCGCGACGATGCGCGGCCACGCTTTCCGCGGAGAACCCCATGCAACAGCGCCCCGAAACGCACGCCTTTCAGGCCGAGGTCAAGGAACTGCTCGGCCTGATGATCCACTCGCTCTACTCGCACAAGGAGATCTTCCTGCGCGAGCTGATCTCGAATGCGAGCGACGCGCTCGACAAGCTGCGCTACGAAGCGCTGACGCAGCCCGCGCTCCACGACGGCGGCGACGAGCTCTCGATCCGCCTCGACGTCGACGAGGAGCGTCGCCGCATCGTCCTCGCCGACAATGGCATCGGCATGACGCGCGCGGAGGTCATCGAGAACCTCGGCACGATCGCGCGCTCGGGCACGCGGCGCTTCCTCGATGCACTGCGCGCGAAGGGTGCGCAATCGCCGGAGCTGATCGGCCAGTTCGGCGTCGGCTTCTACTCGAGCTTCATGGTCGCGGAGTCGATCACGGTCGAGACGCGCAAGGCAGGGACCGACGAGGGCGTCCGCTGGCGCTCGCGCGGCGACGGCGAGTTCACGTTGGAAGAGGCGCAGGGTCTCGCGCGCGGCACGCGGATCACCTTGGAGCTGAAGTCTCTGCCCGAGGGCGAGGACGATGCGCAGGACTTCGCGGACGCGGGGCTGCTGCGCGACTTGGTGCGCAAATACTCGGACTTCGTCGAGTGGCCGATCCTGATGCCTGCGGAGCGATTGCCGAGCGAAGGCGCGCTCAAGCGGCGGGCCGGTCCTGACGGCGTCGAGGTGCTCGAGCTCAACTCGAAGAAGCCGCTGTGGATGCGCTCGAAGGACGAGATCAAGCCCGAAGAGTACGCGCAGTTCTACAAGCACCTCGCGCACGACTGGAGCGATCCGCTCGAAACGGTCCACTTCCGCAACGAGGGATCCAATGAGTACACGGCGCTGCTCTACGTGCCGTCCGAGCGTCCGTTCGACATGTTCGATCCGGGCCGAGACAAGTCGCACGTCTCGCTCTATGTGCGCCGCATCTTCGTCATGGGGGACTGCGAGGAGCTGCTGCCGAGCTGGCTGCGCTTCGTGCGCGGCGTGGTCGACAGCTCCGACCTGCCGCTCAACGTCTCGCGCGAGATCCTGCAGCAGAACCGTGCACTGGCGCAGATCCGCAAGCGCTGCACGACGAAGGTGCTCGAGGCGCTCGGGGCGCTGCGCGACGGCCGGCGGGAGGACTACGAGCGCTTCTGGGCCGCGTTCGGCACGGTGCTCAAGGAGGGCATCGTCGTCGATCGCGAGCGCATGGAGCAGGTCGCGGGCCTGTGCCTGTTCTCGTCGAGCAAGGACG
>CAIYPP010000024.1 GCA_903928115.1 uncultured Planctomycetota bacterium | reverse complement strand
GCGTTCGGGCCCGCTTGGATCTTCTTCGCGATGCGGTCGATGTCCTTGAGCGGCACGTCGAGCACGCGCCCGACGTCGCGCACCACCGTGCGCGAGGCCATCGTTCCGAAGGTCACGATCTGCGCGACGTTCTCGTCTCCATAGCGGCGGCGCGTGTACGCGAGCACCTTCTCGCGCCCCTCCTTGCAGAAGTCGATGTCGATATCGGGCATCGACACGCGCGCGCTGTTGAGGAAGCGCTCGAAGAGCAGGTCGTACTTGAGCGGCTCGACCTTGGTGATGCCGAGCACGTAGGCGACGATCGCGCCCGCGGCCGAGCCGCGGCCCGGTCCGACGGGCACGCCGTTCTCACGCGCCCAGCGGATCAGGTCCCACACGATCAGGAAGTACGAGACGAAGCCCATCTGGCGGATGACCTTCTTCTCGTACTCGAGGCGCTCGCGCGCCGCGCTGTGCTCGGCGCCGTAGAGACGCCGCAGTCCCTCGTCGCACAGTCGGTCGAAGAGCTCGTCGGGGCTCTCGCCCGTGTCGGAGCGGAAGACGGGCACGTGGTACTTGCCCATCTCGATCGAGAGGTCGACCTGCGCTGCGACGTCCATCGTCGCCGCGAGCGCCTGCGGCATGTCGCGGAAGATCTCGCCCATCTCCGCGCGGCTGCGGAAGAAGAGCGAGTCCGTGTCGAAGCGGAAGCGCTTCTCGTCGGAACGCTTGGCGCCGGTGTTGATGCAGAGCAGCACGTCCTGCGCGTTGCAGTCCTCGTGCCGCAGGTAGTGGATGTCGTTGGTGGCGACGATCGGGATCGCGGTGCGCTGGTGCAGGCGCCAGAGGGCCTCGTTGGCCTTGTCTTGAATGTCGATGCCGTTGCGCTGCAGCTCGAGCCAGAAGTGCTCGGGCCCGAACAGGTCGCGGAACTCGCTCGCGACGTCCTCGGCCTTCTTCTCGTCGCCGCGCAGGAAGAGCTGGTTGACTTCGCCCGCGAGGCAGCCTGAGAGACACGAGATCCCCGCCGCGTGCTGCGAAAGGAACGCCTTGTCGATGCGCGGCCGCGTGTGGAGACCGTGGATGTAGGCCTCCGAGCACAGCTTGAGCAGGTTTCGGTAGCCCTCCTGATTGCGCGCGAGCAACGTCAGGTGGTGGTAGCCGTTCTCGTTCTTGTTGTGCGGCTCGAGTCGCGAGCGCTTGGCGATGTACACCTCGCAGCCGAGCAGCGGCTTGATCTTCTGCGCCCGCGCCTTCTGGTACAGCTCGATCGCGCCGAACATGTTGCCGTGGTCGGTGAGCGCGATCGCGCCCTGACCGTCGGCCACGCAGGCCTTGACCAGATCCTCGATACGGTTGGCGCCGTCGAGCAGCGAGTACTCGCTGTGGACGTGGAGGTGGACGAAATCCGGTGCCGACATGGGGTGCTCCGCGCGCGCCTAGGGTGTGCCAAGGGTAGCGCGCGTGGGGCGGGCCGTCGCGCCGCGAAGTGCGCGAAAAGCACGGCAGAAAATGGCGCGCGGCGCCCGTTCTCCGGCAAGGGAGCCGTGGGCGCCGCGCGCTGTCCGAATGGCCGCTCGGTGCGGGCTAGCTGCCGAGCAGCTTCTGCAGCACGGCCTTCTGCGAGTGCAGGCGGTTCTCGGCCTGCTGCACGACGAGGCTCCGCGGGCCGTCGAGCACCGCGTCCATGACCTCGAGGTTGCGCCGCACCGGCATCGCGTGCATCAGCTTGGCCTCTTCGCCCAGCGCCATCAGGCGCTCGTCGATCGTCCAGCCGCTCGCGCGCGAGCGGCGGCTCGCGGCCAAGGTCGGGTTGCCGTAGTCCTCGAGCGAGTGCCACGAACGCGCGTACACCACATGGGCGCCGCGCACGCCGTCCTGCGCGTTCGCACAGGTCTCGACGCTCGCACCGCTCGCACGCGCGGCTTCGCGCGCCTGCGACATCACCTCGCCATCGAGGTCGAAGCCCGCGGGGTGTGCGACGCGCACGTGCATGCCCTGCGCGACCGCGGCGAGGAGCAGAGAGTGAACGGCCGCGGGACTCGCGGCGGTGGGGGACTGCGTCCACACGAAGGAGAGGCGCTTGCCGCGCAGCTCGCCGAGCGACTCGCGCAGCGTCATCAGATCCGCGAGCGCCTGCAGCGGGTGCCACAGCACACTCTCCATGTTGATCACGGGCACGCGCGCGTGCCGCGCCCACAGGCGGATCTCCGCGTCGCGCCGGTCGACCTCCCAGCTCGCGCCCGCGGGCTTGGGGCGGATGGCGAGGGCGTTGGCGTAGCACGACAGCACGGCCGCGGCGTCCTTGACGTGCTCCGGCGCGCGCCCGTCCATGATCGTCCCCTCCGCCGTCTCGAGCTCCCAGAAGTCGCTCGCGGCCGAGAGGTTGATGGTGTTGCCGCCGAGCTGCGTCATCGCCGCCTCGAACGAGGTGCGCGTGCGCAGCGAGCCGCGGAAGAAGAGCAGCCCGACCGTCTTGCCCGAGAGGCTCGCCTTGGCGGGGCGGTTCTTGAGCCGCATCGAGAGGTCGAGGAGGTCGGCGACGTGTCCCGGAGGGAGGTCCGCGAGGCTGATGAGATGGGAGGGAGCGCGCAGTTCGGCCATGGCGCAAGAGACTACAGCCGCGCGAGCGCGAGTCCACGCGCCGCTTGGGGGCCTCGGCGCTTGACAGGAGGCCGGGAGGCCTCTAAAAACCTTCCCCCTTAGGCACCCATAGCTCAATTGGATAGAGCATCTGACTACGGATCAGAAGGTTGAAGGTTCGAGTCCTTCTGGGTGTACCAGCACACGCCTCCGGCGCGGACCGCGCCCCGCGCCGGAAGTGACTCCTCGACGGCCGTGACCCCTGACTCGCCCATGGAACGAGACGGCTCCACAAGAGACGCCTCGCAGCGGGCCGAGAAGGTGGGGAGCGATCGCGAGGGGATGGAGCTCGCCCTCGCCGAGGCCCGCGCGGCCTTGGCGCTGGACGAGGTCCCTGTCGGCGCGGTCGTCGTGCTCGACGGAACGGTCATCGCACGCGGACACAACCGCACTCGCTCGGATTGCGACCCCACGGCCCACGCCGAGGTGCTCGCGCTGCGGCGGGCGGCGGCGGTGGTCGGCGCGCAGCGGCTGGTCGGAGCGACGGTCTACACCACGGTCGAACCTTGCTTCATGTGCGCGGGGGCCCTGTCCCACGCACGGGTGGCTCGGGTAGTCTGGGCGGTGCGCGATCCAAAGTTCGGCGGCGCGGTCTCCCTCGGGAGCGTGCTCTCCGACCCGCGGATGAACCACCGCTGCCAGACCGCGGAGGGCGAGTGCGCCGATGAGGTGCGCGCGCTGATGCGCGGGTTCTTTGAAGACAAGCGCCGCAAGGCGCGCGAAAACATGAACACGCCGGACCTGTCCTGAAGGGGCGGGCCTGGCGCGGCGGAGAGATGGCGGAGCGGCTGAACGCGCCGGTTTCGAAAACCGGTGTGCCCGCAAGGGCACCGGGGGTTCAAATCCCTCTCTCTCCGCCATCTTCTTGTCCACGGGCGGAGAGGTGACCGAGCGGCTGAAGGTGCACGCTTGGAAAGCGTGTGTACGTCACAAGCGTACCGCGGGTTCGAATCCCGCCCTCTCCGCCAGCCTCTTCCGCCAGCCTCGGTCGATCCACCTCCGTCGATCCTCCTCGATGCGCGCGCACGGGGCGTCCGCGGCGGAGCTTCGCTCGCGGGTGTCTCGGCGCGCGGTGTCTTCCTCTCGCGCGCGCAAGTGGGTTCGGTCTGCCGCGACGGGCCGGTCCGAACCGGGTCAGGTCGGGAACGAAGCAGCCCTAAGGGCGCAGGTTCCGTGTGCGACTGCCCGGACCCACTTGCGCGCGCGACCCTCTCTCGCCGCTCGGGCCCGCCCGCGCCACGCCGCTCGAACGCTAGGATGAGCGCCATGTCCTACCTCGTGCTCGCGCGCAAGTACCGGCCGCGCACCTTCTCGGAGGTCGCCGGTCAGGAGACTGCGATGCGCACGCTGCAGGGCGCCATCGGCGAAGAGCGCGTGGGCCACGCGTACCTCTTCTGCGGTCCGCGCGGCACGGGCAAGACGACGACCGCGCGCATCCTCGCGAAGGCGCTCCTGTGCGAGAAGGGACCGACGAGCGAGCCGTGCCTCGAGTGCGCGCAGTGCAAGGACACCGAGAGCGGCGCCAACGTCGACGTGATCGAGTTCGACGCCGCATCGAACACGGGCGTCGACGACGTGCGCATGCTCAAGGAGGCCGTCGGCTTCGCGCCGATGCGCGCGCGCTTCAAGATCTACATCATCGACGAAGTGCACATGATGTCGAAGGCGGCGTTCAACGCGCTGCTCAAGACGCTCGAAGAGCCGCCCGCGCACGTGAAGTTCCTCTTCGCGACCACCGAGCTCGACAAGGTGCTCGAGACCGTGCGCTCGCGCTGCCAGATCGTGCGCCTGTCGCTGATCCCGGAGGCGCGCATCGCGTCGCACCTCGACTCGGTCCTTGCCAAGGAAGGCATCGCGCCCGAGCCGGGCGTCACCGCGGAGCTGGCGCGCTTTGCTCGCGGCTCGCTGCGCGACGGTCTGTCGATCACCGACCAACTGCTCGCGCTCGTCGGCGACCGACCGACGGTCGAGGACGTCCGCCGCGTCGCGCCGCAGGGCGGCGCCGAACAGGTCGAGCGCTTGCTGGCGTTGATCGAGAAGGGCGACCGTGCCGGAGTGCTCGCGGCTCTGCCGCGCACCGACGGCGGAGAGAGCGAGCTCGCGGGCGCGCTGCTCGCGCACTTGCGACTCGGCCTCCTGTGCCTCCTGTGCCCCGCGGACGCGCAGCTGCACGAGCCCGATGCGGAGCTGCGCACGCGGCTTGCCGAGCGTGCCAAGCGGCTGGGCTCGGAGCGCGTGCAGCTCTGGCTTGAAGAGCTGCTCCACGCGCGCGAGCGCATGGAGCTCTTGCCGCAGCAGGCGCGCATCGTGCTGGAAGTCACGTTGCTCGACCTCTGCCGTCCCGAGACGACCCTGCCGCTCTCCCAACTCGAGCAGCGTCTGCTCGCGCTCGAAGCGCGGCTCGCGAGCGGCGCTCCACCCCGCCCTCCGTCCGCGCCGGCGTCTCCTAGCGCACCGCCGGCGCGCTCCAGCGCAGCGCCCGCGCCGACGGCTGCGCCGCGCGAGGCTCCCGTCGAGCCGCCGCGAGCGAGTCCGCCCCCCGCAGCTCCCTCTGCGCCGCCCTCGGTCGCGAGCGCGCCTGCGAATCCGCCCGTGATTCAGCCTGCGAGCCCGCCCGCGAGCAGCGCGCCGACCGCCGCGACACCCGCGCCGCGCAGCGTGCCTCCCACACCGCCGCGATCCATGCCTCCCGCGAGGCCTGCCGCGCCGGGAAGGCCGTCTGCGGCGCCCGCGTCGGGCGTGTGGGGGACTCTGCTCACCGAGCTCGCCAAGTCCCACGCGGAAGCGGCCGAAGTCCTGCGCCGTCGAGGCACGCTCGCGGAGACGGCTGGAGCCCGAACCACGATCACGCTGCAGCGCACGCTCGACGCGGAACGCACGCTGCTCGCGGATGCGAGCCTGCGCGCCGCGATCGAGTCCCTGCTCGCGCGGCTCCTCGGCCGTCCGACCCAGCTCGTCCTCGACGACCCCGCGACGCGCGCCGCGGGCTCGTCGGATCCTTTCACGCGCGAAGTCGCCGAGCTCTTCGGCGGTCTGATCGAGGACAACGCATGAACGGCGCGTTCGGGGACATGGGCAGCCTGTTGAAGCAGGCGCAGCAGATGCAGCGCGAGCTCGATCGCGTGCGCGAGGAGCTGAAGAACCGCACGGTCGAAGGCAGCGCGGGCGGCGGCGCCGTGCGCGTGCTCGCAAGCGGCGACCGCGCGATCGTCAAAGTCGAGATCTCGGCCGAGCTGCTCGCGCGGCCGGACAAGGCGTTGATCGAGGACCTCGTGCTCGCGGCCAGCCGAGATGCGCAGGCGAAGGCCGCGCGCCTCGCGGCCGAGGCCATGGGCAAGGTGACGGGCGGCATGCAGCTTCCGGGGCTCTTCTAGGGCGCGACGCGTGGCGTACCCCGAGCCGCTCGAGAAGCTGATCGAGGCGTTCGCGCGCTATCCCGGCGTGGGGCGGCGCACGGCGGAGCGGCTCGCGTTCCACGCGCTCCGCGACCCGTCGGCCCGCGAGCTCGCGCCGGCGCTCGAGCGGGCGGTGCGCGAGACGGAGCTGTGCCGCGCCTGCTGCAATGTCACGCGCTCGAACCCCTGCGCCATCTGTGCGGATCCCGAGCGCGACGCGCAGACCCTGTGCGTGGTTGAGCAGCCCAAGGACGTCGAGGCGATCGAGCGCGCCAAGGTCTACCGCGGCCGCTACCACGTGCTGATGGGGGCTCTCAATCCCGCGGACGGGAGCGAGCCCGCGCATCTGTTCGTCGGGCGGCTCGTCGAGCGCGTCGCGCGCGAGGGCACGCGCGAGGTGATCCTCGCGACGGACCCCGATGCGGAGGGCGAAGCCACGGCGCGGCTCGTCTTGGAGGCGCTCTCGGCCGCGGGGCTCGCGCCGCGCGTGACCCGCATGGCGCGCGGACTGCCCGCGGGCAGCGCGATCGAGTACCTGCACAAGGGCGTGCTCGAGGATGCGCTCGAGGGGCGCGTCGAGCTCGTTCTGCGGCCGCACAAGCGCGGCTGATCCGCGGTTCCGCCGCGGTTTTCGCGGCTTGGCGCCTCAACCCGCCGGACGTCTGCGTCGATAGGGACGGCGTGGGAACGCGCCTCGAGCTCCGCCAGTCGATGGGGCAGCACATGCTGCTCGCCCCGCGCATGCTGCAGTCGATCGAGCTGCTCGCGTTGCCGACGCTCGAGCTCGATGCATTCCTCCGCGACGAGGCCGAGCAGAACGAGGCCCTCGCGGTCGAGGAGTCACCGCGAAGCGAGCCCTTCGAGCGCGTGCGAGCGCGCACGTCGCAGGACGCGACCGCGCGGCACGACGAGTGGATTCAGAGCCAGCCTGCGCGCATGAGCGGTCGCACCGAGCGCCTGTGTGAAGAGATCGCGCTGCTTGGACTCGATGCGACGACGGAGACTTGGACGTGCTGGCTCGTCGCGCGCCTCGATGCGCGGGGCTACCTGCCCTACGGCGAGGACGAGCTGCTCGCCAGCGCGGCGCTCGATGGGCTTTCGGGCGGTGCGAGCGCGCTCGCCCTCGCTCGCGAGGCGCTGGCACGGCTCGAGCCGAAGGGGCTCGGGGCCCGCGACGCGATCGACGCCTTGCGGCGCCAGCTCGACCCGAACCATGCCGACTTCGCGCTGCTGCAGAGCATCCTCAGCGAGTTTCTGGGCGAGCTCGCGCGCAACCGAGTGCCCGAGGTGGCCCGCGCGCTCGGCGTCGACATCCCGCGGCTCCGCGAGTTGCTGACGCAGCTGTCTCAGCTCGATCCGGCGCCCGGAGCCATCGACGACGACGGGCCCGCGCCCGTCCTGCGGCCCGACCTCGTGGTCGAGCGCGACGATCAGGGCGCGTTCGAGGTGCGCCTCGAGCGGTCGCACTGGCCGTCGGTTTCGCTCGACGCGCGCGTCCAGCGCTTGGCGGATGACCGCGCGCAGCCGCGCGAAGTGCGCAGCTACCTGCGCGGGAAGCTGGAGCGCGCACGCTGGCTCGTCGATGCGCTGGAGCTGCGCGGCACGACCTTGCTCGCGATCGGGCGCGCGGTCCTCGCTCACCAGCGCGCCTACTTGGAGCACGGCGCCGGACACATGGTGCCGCTGACCATGACGGCGATCGCGACCGAGCTCGGCCTGCACACGAGCACCGTGAGCCGCGCGGTCGCCGGGAAGTACGTGCAGACGCCGTGGGGCGTGCTCGCCCTGCGCGAGCTCTTCCCGCAGCCTGCCGTCGACGGCGCGGGCGCCCGCGACGATGTTCGTGAGGTCGTGCGCGAGCTGTTCTCGCGCGAAAATCCGCGCGCCCCGCTCTCGGACGACGATGCGGTCGCAGCCCTCGCGGGCCGCGGGCTCTCGCTCGCGCGCCGCACGGTGGCGAAGTATCGCGCGGAGCTCGGCATCGCGAGCTCGTACCTGCGCCGCCGCTACGCCTAGTTGTCCGCGCTCCGAGCGTGCGGGTAGCCTCTCCTGCCCCTCCATGCGCAACGTCCGCATCCTCGTCGCTTACGACGGCTCGCACTTTCACGGCTGGCAGCGCCAAGAGGGCTTCGACTCCGTTCAGGAGACGCTGGAGCTCGCGCTGGAGAGCCTCGTTTCGAGCCATGTCACCGTGTTCGGTGCGGGCCGCACCGACGCGGGCGTCCACGCGCTCGGACAGGTGGCTCACTTCCACGTCGAAACGCACCTCGACGACGACCGCCTACGCCACGCGCTCAACGCCCATCTCCCTGAGGGCGTGATCGTGCGACGCCTCGAGACCTGCGCCGACGACTTCCATGCCCAGTTCGATGCGTGCGGCAAGCGCTACGCCTACCGCGTCGAGACGGGGCGCTTCCGTCTGCCGTTCCCGCCGCGCTACACGCACTTCGTCCGCGATCCGCTCGACCTCGCCGCCATGCGGGAGGCCGCGCAGCGCTTCGTGGGGAAGCAGGACTTCGCCGCGCTCGCGAGCGCCGGCTCCCCGCGCAAGTCCACGGTGCGCACCATTCGCTCGCTGCACATCGTCGCCCGCCGCAGCTCGTTTGCGATCGTCGTCGAGGGCGACGGATTCCTCTACAATATGGTCCGCACGATTGCGGGCACCCTGCTCGATGTGGGGCGGGGCAAGCTCGACGCCGCGCGCGTGGGCGAGATCCTGCGCAGCTGCGACCGCCGCGAGGCCGCGGCGACCGCGCCGGCCGAGGGGCTGTACTTGCTGTCGGTGCTCTACGAGCCGCGGGCCTTCCTCGGCCCCGACCGCGGTCCGCGCGGCGTGCCCGGCTTGTTCGGTTAGCGCGCGTTCGCGGCTTTCCTCGGAGATTTCGGACAAATCACCGGCACCCCCTTGACGCATTTTCGAGTTGCGTCGAAGGTGGAACTTGCTGGGTGCGACGGGGGACGCGAGAGCGCCCCGCGCCGCTGTGACGAAGTCGATGACTCCTGACCGCAGGGCCGTCCGCAGGGACGACCGGATAGGGAAATGCTCGATGAAGACGCAGGTGTCGATCCCGCATCATGAGTACCCCGCGCGCGTGCGCGCCGGGGTGGAAGCGCGCCTCGAGAAGCTGCTCGCGCACTTCGACCGCATCGTCTCGCTGCGCGCGCTGTGCGAGCGCCAGAGCGAGCTGCACCGGGTCGAGTTGGTCGCCAACGTCGGACGCCACGCCACGCTGGTGGTCGACGCGCGCGCCGATGCCTTCCAGACGGCGCTCGACACGGCGCTGCACAAGATGGAGCGCGTGCTCGACCGCCATCGCGAGCGCCTGATCGGCCGCCGCCGCGACCACCGCCGCCGCTAGTCGCGGGGGGCGCACAGGGGGCTCTCAGGGCCACCTCGAAGAAAATCCGCTCTCCGGGTGCGGTCCGGTGCTTTCGTGGGCCGATCTTCGGCTCGCCAAGGATGCCGCCATGTACTTCTGGAAGCGCTTCGAGCCGCAGGCCTGCTCACCGTCGCTGCACGCGACGGAGAAGGAGGCCGTGCTCGCCGAGCTCGTGTCGGGGCTCGCAGACGCGGGGGTGCTCGCGGGCGAGCTCGTGCCCCGCGCGCTCGCCGCGCTCGTCGAGCGCGAGCGCGTCGCGTCCACGGGTGTCGGACATGGCGTCGCGATCCCACACGTGCGGGTTCCGGGGCTCGCCGAGGCCGTCGCGTCCCTCTCGATCCACGGCCGCGGCGTCGAGTGGGGCGCCATCGACGGCGAGCCCGTACAGATCGTGTTCACGGTGCTGCGTCCGTACCGACGCGGCGACCGACACGACCCCGCGGCGCACCTCGAGTTCATGCGCTGGGTTGCGCGCGTCGCGCACTCGAGCGACTTCCGCCGCATGGCGTTGGCGTCGCGCTCGCGAACGGAGCTGGTCGAACACCTGCGCGCGATGGCATCTTGCTAGGCCAAGCACATGGAAGAGATTTCCCCTGTGACGCAAGAAGTCCGAGCCGTGGTCCGCGTGGTCAATCCGCGCGGCCTCCACGCGCGCCCCTGCCACGCGCTCGTGACGGCGGCGCTCGGCCACGCGTCGAGCGTGCGGGTGCGCTGCGGGCCGCGCGAGGTCGACGGTCGCAGCATCCTCTCGCTCATGACCCTCGGGGCGTCGGCGGGCGAGGAGCTGGAGTTCCGCGCCGTCGGCGCGGACGCGAGCGAGCTCGTGCGCACGCTCGTCGCCCTCGTCGAGGGCGGTTTCAGCGAGCTCGACTAAACTCGCGCTCTTCCGGACGCCGAAACACAGCCTCGGCCCCGGTCCCTTCGACCCGGGTCCGGGTCCCGCTTCCCCGCGCGGCCCGCCGCCTGGCATCGAACCGCACGAGGCAAGAGTGTTCCGAAGAGGCAGGAGCGTCGTGGGCCTCGACCTGGGTAGCCAGGTCGTCAAGGCCGTCGAGATCACGCTCGAGGGCCCCGAGCCGGTGATCACCGGCTTCGCGCGCGTCGAGATTCCCCCGGGCGGCGACAAGGCTGCCGCGGTGGCGGAGGCGTGGAAGCGCGGCAAGTTCCGCTCGCGCTCGGTCGTGACGTCGGTGGCCGGGCAGTCGGTCGTCGTGCGCTACCTGCAAATGCCCAAGATGAGCGAGTCCGAGCTGCGGCAGGCGATCCGCCTCGAAGCCGACCGCTACGTGCCTTTCGAGCTCGCGGAGTGCGCGCTCGACTGTCAGCCGCTCCGACGCCGTGCGCAGCGCTCGGGAGACGGCCCCAAGGACGAGAGCATGCCGGTCGTGCTCGTAGCTTGCCGTCAGCAGGCGATCGACGAGCAGCTCGCGCTCGTGCAGGGCCAGAACCTGCAGCCGCTCGCGATCGACGTCGACTCGTTCGCCATCGCCAACGCGTGGGAGCTGTGCGGCATCAGCGACGAAGCCGCGATGGCGCTCGAAGCGGGCCGCGAGGAGCGTGCGATCGCGCTCGTCGACGTCGGTGCCTCGCGCACCCAGATCAACGTGCTCGTCGGCGGCGAGACCTGCTTCAGCCGCGAGATCGCCATCGGCGGAGCGGACATGACCCAAGCCGTGGCGCGGCGCCTCGGGCTCGAGACGTTCGAGGCCGAGACGCACAAGCGCGCGGGCGCGGAGCAGGAAGCCGACATTGCGCGCGCGATCGAGCCCGTGGTGGAGGACCTTGCCAACGAGCTCTCGCTGTCCCTCGACTACGTCGAGAGCCACGAGGGCGTGAAGGTCGAAGAGGTGCTGCTCTCCGGCGGCGGCGCGCTCGCGCCGGGCCTCGTCGCGCGGGTCGAGCAGGCCACGGGCCGCACGACGCGCGCTTGGAATCCGCTCGAGGGCCTGCGCGTCGCGGCCGAGCGAGTCGACATCGAGGAACTCGAGTCGTGGGCGCCGACCTTGGTCGTCGCGCTCGGACTCGCAGCGAGGGTCCGCGCAGCATGATCCGTATCAACCTGCTCCCCGAGCAGCATCGCCGCAAGGCGCGCACGCCGCTCAAGGTCCTCGGACTCGTCTCGGCGTTCGCGGCCGTGGTCTCGTCGCTCGCGTGCTGGTACGGCTGGCTCGCCTTCGGCGTGATGAACGAGGTCGAGAGCGAGCGCACGGTGCTCCAGACCGAGGTCGAAGGCCTGCACCGACAGGTCGACTATCACAAGAAGCTCGACTCGGAGCGCAAGCGCTTCGCCGGCCGCGAGGAGACCCTCGCCGGCGTGACGAAGACGCGCGTGCTGTGGACGCGCAAGCTCGACGAGCTGATCACGGTCGTGAACTCTGGTGGGGACGGCAAGCGCCACTTCGTGTGGCTCGACGACCTCGCGGTCACGCAGAACAACGATCCGCGCGCGACCTCGCCCGGCCAGCTCAAGGCCGCGGGACACTCTGGCTCGCCGCACTTCTCTCAAGTGGCCGACTTCCTCGAAGACCTCGAGCGCTCGAGCTTCCTCGACGACTTCCTGCCGCCTTCGCCGCCCGAAGGCACGCAGACCGATCCCGATCCGGATCTCGTGCCCGCGGTCGTGTGGAACTTCCCGCTCGCGCTGCAGCTCAAGCCGCGCGAGCCCGCCAAGGTCGAGCCGCCGAAGAAGCCCGCGAAGAAGGCGCCCGTCGCCATGGAGTCCAACCCGTGAAGCAAGACCGCCGCATGCTCTCCGGGATCGCGGCCGGTGCCGCGCTCGTCGTCGGAGGACTCGCCTTCCTCGTTTGGTCCGAGTACGGCGCCATCGAGACCGCGCGCGTCGAGGTCGACGGCCTGCGCAACCAGATCGCGTCGTCTCGCAAGCTGATCTCGGGGACGCCCCAGCTCGAGCGCGACGTGATCGTGCTGCGCGAGACCGAGCAGGCGATCAAGGAGATCCTGCCGGACGACAAGGACCTGAACGAGCTGATCCGCGACCTGCAGTCCTTCGAGAAGTCGAGCGAGGTTCAGATCACCTCGATCAAGAAGAAGGACGCATCGCAGGGGCGGCGCAAGGAGGCGGAGGCGTTCGAGAAGGCGATCTACGAGATCGTGCTTCAAGGCGACGCATTCCAAGTGCTCGCGTTCCTCGACCACGTCGAGGGTCACCGACGCTTCCTGCGCATCCCGACCATGCAGTGGACCGCGAGCGGCGAGCAGCTGCTCGAGCGCGAGGGGCGCGTGGCGCACACCGTGAAGCTCGAGCTCGAGACCTTCGTGTACAAGCCGCAGGGCGGTCCCGAGCCGACCAAGATCGACGGCTACGCGCGCAAGCGCGAGCTCTTGCTCGGCGAGATCGCGCGCCACCGCGAGGCGGTCGCGGTCGAGCACTTCGACTACCGCGGCCAGCGCGGACGCCGCGACCCTTGGGTCGACCCGCGCGTGCCGAAGGCCGCCGAAGGGCCGTCGGGCATGCCGGTCGCCGAGCAGGTCGAGCGCGTCGACGCGTTCGTGGTCCGCGCGGGCGAGGTCTCGGCGCTGTGGACCGCGCTCCAGCGTCCGGGGACGCTCTACGTCGAGCAAGTGCGCCTGCGCGCCGAGCTCGAAGCCGCGCTCACGCAGCTCGAAGACGACCTGCGCAAGCTGCTCGCCGAGGCTGTCATCACCTATCCCGTCGCGGAGAGCCGCCTACGGCGCGAGGTCAGCGAGCCGGTCGCGGCGCTGCGCTCCGAGTTCAGCGCGCGTGCGGGGAAGTCGGGCCCGCCGGCGGAGACCCTGCGCACGCTGCTCGCCTCGATGCAGGCGAGCATCGAAGACGGCAAGCCCAAGCTGGCGCTCGAGACGCTCGCGAGCGTGGAGTCCGAGCTCGCGCTCGTGCACGGTGACCCGCTCCGCCAAGGGCTCGTCGAGTCCATGCGCCAAGCGGCGGACGACGCCCGCGCGCTGCTCGACTTCCAGTCGATCGAGCTCAAGATCACGGGCATCGCCATCCAAGACGGCGCGCCGCCCGTTGCGGTCATCAACGGCCGCGCGCTGGGCGAGGGCGACCTCGTCGCGCCGGAACTTCTCGTCGGGACCATCCGCCCCGGAGAAATCGAGTTCAACTTCCGCGGTCTGGTTCTAGTTCGCCGCTTCTAGGCGCCGATACCCCTCCCGCTCGGACTGAGGAGTCGTCCGGGCACAACACGGAGTGGAAACGGTGATTCAGAAGCAATGGATGGCTCTCATGGCCGCGCTCGCGCTCAGCGCGACCGGCGTGGCTCAGACGGTCGGCAAGGAAGCGCGCGTCAGTCTGCGCGTCGAGGGACGAGCGCTCGCGGAGGTCGTCGATTACCTGCGGGAGCAGACGGGCGTCAACCTCGTCGTGCTGCCCGGTGAGTACGCGCCGGTCTCCGTGCAACTCACGGACGTTCCGTGGCGCGATGCGCTCGAGGTCGTGGCGGAGAGCGTCGGCTGCGTGGTGAGCGAGCGCACGGGCGGCATCCTCGTGGTCGAGAAGCAGCGCCCGTTCTCGCTCGAGACGCGCGGCACGGACATCGCCGAGGTCATCGACGCGATCGGCAAGGTCGGTGGTGCGAACATCCTCGTCGCGCCCGAGGTGAAGGGCTCGATCTCGCTGCGCCTCAAGGACGTTCCGTGGCGCGACGCGCTCGACGTGGCCTGCAAGACGCTCGGCTTCACCGTGATCGAAGAGGGCCGGGGCATCCTGCGCGTGGTCGATCCGGTCACGCTGCAGGCGCAGATGACGACGCAGAGCTACCAGCTGCGCTACATCCGCCCGCAGAGCCGCTTCCGCCCGAACATCAAGTCCGAGTTCCTGATGCCGACCTCGCAGCAGGCGCAGGGACAGCAGGGCCAGCAGGACATCTCGAAGACCTTCACCGTGCTCGAAGCGCTGCGCAAGGCGCTCTCGAACGGCGGCGATCTCGACTATGTGCAGTCGCAGAACGTGATCATCGTGCGCGACACCGCGCAGGTGCACGAGGAGATCGCGCAGATGATCGATCGCCTCGACGTCGAGCCGGCGCAGGTCTTCGTCGACGTCAAGTTCGTCTCCACGCTCAAGGGCGACTTCCTCGACCTCGGCGTCGACTACGGCGACGGCGGTCCGCAGATCCGCGTCGGTGGGGGCCAGATCCCGACCACGCTGCCCTTCGGACTCGACGGGGGCGACTGGGAAGATGCGATCTCCGTGAGCCAGCTCGGCCACGTCGGTCCCGTCAGCGACCCGGCCAATGCGCTCGGCGCGCTGACCGTGCCCGACACCGTGTTCGGCGTGCTCTCCTTCACCGGCGTCAACGCGACGCTGAAGATGCTGCAGCGCGACACCGACAGCGAGGTGATCCAAGCGCCGAAGATCATCGCGCTCGACGGCACCGAGGCGACCATCTTCGTCGGCGAGACCATCCGCTATGCGGAAGCCAAGACTGAGCAGGGCCAGGCCGGCGGCCTGTCGCTCTCGCTCACCGAGGCGCAGAGCTCGCCCGTGGACATCGGCTTCCAGCTGATGATCGTGCCGCACGTCGTGCCCGGCACCAACACGCTCACCATGGAGGTGATTCCGAAAGAGACGAGCCTCTCGGGCACGGGCCAGTCGGCGCTCGCTCCCGCGGGCTTCGACGTGTTCACGATCGGCGCCGCGGGCGAGGAGGGCTCGATCGCTCTGCCGCGCACGCGCTCGTCGACGATCGTGACCACCATGCTGCTCGAGAGCGGCCAGACGGCGATGATCGGCGGTCTCACCACGGACGTCGACACGAAGACCGAGTCGCGCGTGCCGTACCTCTCGGCCATTCCGCTG
>CAIYPP010000023.1 GCA_903928115.1 uncultured Planctomycetota bacterium | reverse complement strand
CTTCTTCAGCGTCAACGTCGGCTGGGACCGCGCCTCCAACGTGGCGCACCAGGACGATCAGGTGCTCGCCGGCCACGACGCGCTCTACACCAACGACGGGCGCAACCGGCTGACGGACGCCCGGGAGGGCGACCTCGCGCTCCCCAGCACGGTCAACAACCCCACGCGACGTCAGCAGTGGTCGCTGACCCAGACCGGCAACTGGGCCACCAACAAGCTGGACCTCGACGGCGACGGTGCGTGGTCGGGTGCCGGCGAGCTGAACGAGACCCGCGTCCACAACGAGGTCAATGAGCTCGAGAGCCGGGACACCAACAGCTCCTCTCCCGTGGAATTCAATCTGGATTATGACCCCGCCGGGAACATGACCGACGACGGCGAGTCCTATGAATTTGTCTGGGACGCCTTCGGCCGATTGCGCAAGGTGTTCGTCCGCAACACATCGCCCGCCCAGTCCACGCTGGTCAGCGAATATTGGTACAACGGCCTAGGCTACCTGACCGTGCGGCACCAGGACACGAATAGCAGTGGCACGGTCACCAGCGACGATCGCAAGTACGTCACGATCTTCGACGAGCGCTGGCGGCAGGTGGCGACCTACCGCATCAACCCGAGCACCGGCGCGCTCGACGCGCATCCCAAGGAGCAATTCCTCTATCACTCCGCTGGCAAGGGCGGCTGGGGCGGCTCGTCCTACATCGACAGCGTGATCCTGCGCGACAAGGACACGAACAGCTGGACTGGGGTGGGCAAGTCGAGCGGGGGCGTGTCGCTGCTCGAGGACCGCCTCTACTACTGCCAGAACTGGCGGGCCGACGTGGTCGCGCTGGTCGACAAGAAGGGCGCTCTTGTGCAGGACGTGCGCTACTCGGCCTACGGGGTGCCCTTCGGGATCCCCTACGGGGACGTGAACGGAGACGGCACGTGCGACGGCACCGACGAGGCCCTCGTCGTCGGCATGATCGGGCCCCCCTACGCCTACAGCGTCCGCGGAGACCTCGACCTTGACGGGGACGTCGACTCAGGCGACCTTTCGGAGGTGCAGGCGAACGTCGATGAGGCGCTGGGGTACGGGGTGCTGGCGAGCCGCGCCCTGCGCAACCGCAAGGGCTACGCCGGCTACGAAGGCGACTCGTCGCTCAGCGCGGTGTGGCATGTGCGGCATCGGGTGTTGGAGTCGAGGCTGGGGAGGTGGTTGAGGAGGGATCCGCTGGGGTACGTTGACGGGATGAGCCTCTCCGCCTACGTAGGATGCCTGCCAGTGGCGGTCATCGATCCAACCGGCGGGCAAGGTTCCAACCTAACGTTTGAGCGAACCGTTCAACATGTGCCGAAGCCGATCAGCGGCAAGCTGTCGAAAAACGTAAGTTCACTTTGGACTAGGCTGCAAGATCCACGGGGCTCGCTAAGGGGTCGAGACCTCGAAATGTTCGACGAATTGGATATCTTTGATCAAGCGAGCGTGATAAAGGCCGTCGCCAAGGCGGAGGCGTGCTCGGTGACCGAGCTGAACTTCATGCGACACTGTGTGCTGTCCTGTGAACTCACAAAGCTGTTTGGGGCGGAGTGGGCCGAGGAATTCATGAACTCTCATGAGGCGTCCTTCCCGGACAAGTCGGACAATGGCGCGCAAGATACACTTGACGACTACAAGGCCAACTACCTCGGACGAGATTGTGGCGAGGGGCTGGACTCGCTATGGGATTGTTGCGCGTGTTGCGGTGCAACGAATGCCGCCAGTGTGGTTTATGACGCCTACGTATCGGTGAGCTGCGCATGGGACTCGCTATGGGAGTAGATATGCAGCTGATTCGACACCGACCCCCTCGCCGGCGACCGTGCGCCGCTTCGGCTTTCGTATTGCTCGCAGCGGCACTCCAAGGGCTCTCTGGTTGCCACGACCCGATTGAGCGAGTGGGCGCGATCTGGCCAATTGGCAGCATCGTTGTGCAGGATTGCTCGGGCGACGGCACGGATGATGTGCTCGCCTATCACTTGACAGGCGAGAGCGGCGCCCCAATGAGGAGTTTGGACGCGCTTTCGGGCACTGATGGGAGCCTGCTCTGGCGTGTGGAAAATGTTGATCCTGGCGAATACTGCTATGCGCCGCAGGCTACGGATGTCGGCGACTCGAATGGAGACGGAAAGTCGGACTTCGCCGTCAGTGTCATGGGGCAAGTTAGCGTCTTGTCTGGCGCCGACGGCGCGTCCCTGTTTGCGATTGATGACGCGTGGGGACGATCTCACTCCGGGCGCGTCGACGTGGATGGCGATGGCCATCCTGACGTGATCGTCGGCGAGCGCTTGTACGGCGAAGGAGCTTCGCAGTTTGGCCGCGTTTGTTTGGTTAGCGGTGCGACAGGGATCGTACTTTGGAGTTCCCTCGGGAGTGCCGGTGAACGGATTGGGCTCGCGGTTGCCGGGGTTCGAGTCCAAGGTGCTGTGCTAGTGGTTACCCTTGCACGCCGAGATAGCGGTGGTCTTGAGCTGATCATTTTCGATGCAGCCGGGCGGCGTTTCCGCACGATATCGCTTGATGTCGGCGTGAAAGGCGCGCACCTGCTGTCACTGGAGTCCGATGAAGTCGGAGTTCCTGACGAACTGGTGGTGCTCGCGGACGATGGACGGATTTACGACTTGGATTCAAGCTTGGTACTCAACCTCGCGGGCGTGGCCGCTGCGATCGGAAATGTGTGTGGCGCGGCGCAGTGGGCTGACGAGACCGGGGGCGTCGGACGTCAGCTTGCGGTCATCGGAACGGAGCGTTGCCACGTGCTTGATTTGTCGACCGGGCGGCGCATCGAAGCGTTCAACGGCGGGGTGGGTGGAGTCGTTCGAGATCGAGACCGCGACGTCACGATCGGGAATCTGATTTTTGACGGGAACGGCGTCAGGCTTGTTAGTTCTTCAGGTGTTATTTGGCAAAAATACTGACCCTCTCGTGGCCGAAAGTCGACGGCAATCAGTTCGAGAAATGAAGCGGACCGGCGTACGAGTCCGGCGGATCCTTCCCCCCGAAACTCGGGCGAGCGCGACGCCCGGGGGCGTCAGTCCACTTGCGCGTCGCTGCCCACGCCCACGGCGTGAGCTACCCGAAGCCGTAAATCTCTCCAATCATGTGACGCCGAGCACCTCGCCCTGAGCCCTGCCTGAGCCTCAACCTGTGCTCCAAGCGGCCTCCTCGATCCGGGGAGGCCGCGCGCGTTGAACAGCCAGGGGCGAGAGCACGGAGCGAGCGACGACGCAGCCAGGGACGCAGACTGTCCCCGGATCGCGCGGTGGGGGAGCCAGCGCGGGCGACGCCCCCGACTGTCCGTCGCGGCTGCCTCCGACATCGAAGGTGACCCCGTCGGCTGGGGCGCGAACTGTCCCCGCGAGGTCCCTTTTCAGGGTGCCGCGGACAGCCGCCCCGGCGCCGATCCCGTGACCGAACTGACCTCCTGCCAGGGGCCGGCCGCGAGCTTCAGACCGTGCCCAAGAACACGCCGGGGATGAGCTGGCCGGTCGCTCCCGCAGGCCGCGGCGGGGACCCGAACTGTGCTCGAAACGCGTACGCGCGCAGGGCTCGGGCGTCGGTGTCGGCGGTCACCGAACGTGACCCCTCGCTGCCGACCAAGGCGACCCGATCATGATCTCCGAACTGTCCCCAGATGCCCCGTCCCGCCGAGGTCGAGGGCGCTCGGCCTGCGCGTCAGCTGGCTCGACGTCCGACCTGTCGCCGTCGACGTCCGCGGCGCCTCCTGGCGGCCCGACCGCCTCCCCGGCGAGGCCGGTTTTGCACTCAAACTGTACCGTTTTCCCGATTTCCGGTTTCGAGTGCAGTTTGAACTGCATCGCCGTCGTAACTCCTTGTCCGATAAAGCTTTGCGCTGAACGGGCAAACTTCCATGCGTGGAAGTTTGAGTGCAGAAGTGGCAGTTCGAGTCCCTTTTTCGGCCCTCTGGAGGCCCCTGGAGGCCCTCGCCACGACGGCACCGTTCCCGCCCGTCCGAGGGGCTTGACGCGGCCCCCGCGCTACCCTAACATCCGCCTACCTCGACCCCCTCCACCGCGCCCGCGGCCCTTCCAGTCCTGTCGAGCAGCATCTCTCCGGCAACGCCGGACCAGGAGCTCCCATGGACGTCGCCCCCACGACGAAGGCCGCACCCTCCGCGCTCCAGCGCGGGCTCGAGACCGCCCTCGGCGCGCCGCTCGCCATCCGCCGCGTGCCGATCGGCTCGATCCACCTCGACCCGGCCAACGCTCGCGCCCACCCCCAGCGCAACCTCGACGCGATCCGCTCGAGCCTCGCCCGCTTCGGCCAGGCCGAGCCGCTGGTCGTGCACCGGCCCACCGGCCGCGTGATTGGCGGCAACGGTCGCCTGGTCGCCATGAAGACCCTTGGCTGGACCGAGTGCGACATCGTCGAGCTCGACATCGCCGACTCCGAGGCCACCGCGCTCGGCATTGCGCTCAACCGCACCGCCGAGCTCGCCGAGTGGGACGACGACACGCTCGCGCAGCTCCTGCAGTCGCTTTCCACCGACGGCTCGATCGAGGGCCTTGGCTTCAACCCCAAGGAAATCGAAGAGCTGATTCGCGACGCCGGCCTCGAGCTGCCGTCGCCGACCGAAGACCCCGGCGAAGAGGCGCCGCCAGAAGAGCCGGTGACCCAGCGCGGCGACCTGTGGCTGCTCGGTGGCCACCGCCTGCTCTGCGGCGACTCCACCGCGCCCGACGACGTCGCGCGCCTGATGGCCGGCGAGACCGCCGTGCTGCTCGCCACCGACCCGCCGTACCTCGTCGACTACCAAGGCGGCAATCACCCCCAGTCCTGGGCCAACAAGCCCGACGTCAAGGACAAGCACTGGGACGACTACGTCGACCCGAGTTCGGGGGTGAAGTTCTTCACGGACTACCTGCGCTGCGCGCTCGCTCACTGCAGCGAGCGCGTGCCCGTCTACCAATGGCACGCGTCGCGCCGGCAGGTGATGGTCGAAGAGGCGTGGAAGGCCAATGGCCTCTTCGTGCACCAGACGATCATCTGGGTCAAGGCGCGCCCGGTGCTGACCCGCTCGCACTACATGTGGCAGTACGAGCCCTGCTTCTACGGCTGGATCGAAGGCAACTGCCCCGACTCCGAGCGGCGCCCGCCGCCGTCGGAGCGCAACGTCTGGCAGATCGACCAGGTCGGGCAGCAGGACGGCATCCACCCGACGCAGAAACCGCTGGAGATCTTCGAGCGGCCGCTGCGCTTCCACACGAGCCCCGGCGAAGTCTGCCTCGAGCCTTTTTCGGGATCGGGCACGCAGCTCGTCGCGGCCGAGCGCCTGGGACGTCGCTGCTTCGCGATGGAGCTGAGCCCGGCCTTCGTCGACGCCGCGCTGCGGCGCTGGGAGAAGGCCACCGGCGCGAAGGCGACGCTCGAAGCGTCGGGCAAGAGCTACGTCGAGGTCGCGCGCGAGCGGGGCGTCCCGACCCAGTGAGGCGAGCATGAACCGCAAGCTCCCTCCCGAGGCGTTCCAGTTCTACGTCAGCCTGGGGCCCGGCCGCTCGTACGAGGCGGTCGGGGAGAAGTACGGGTGCTCGCGTCGTGGCGTCGCGGACCTCGCCAAGCGTGATCGCTGGCAAGAACGCCTGGCCGAGGTCGACCAGCGCGCCAAGGAGCGCACGGAGTCGCAGGCGCTGGAATCGATCGCGGCGATGAACGAGCGCCACCTCAAGATCGCGCGCTTCCTGCAGAGCAAGGGACTCGAGGGGCTGCAGTCGGGGCGCGCGGAGCTCTTGGGTCAGGCGACGCGCACGTGCACGGCGGGCGTGGAGCTCGAGCGCCTCGTGCGCGGCGAGCCGACCGAGCGCACCGAGAACCTCGAAACCGTCATCCGTCGCGAGTGCGACCGCTGGCTCGTGCGCGAGGGCGAAGCAGCAGGGGCCGATCCCGACGACGTCCCCGGTGCGGGCCATGCGGCTCTCTAAGGAAGCCTTCTTCAAGGACGTGGGCTACGAGCCGCACGCCGGCCAGCTCGCCGTGCACCGCTCGAAGGCGCGCTATCGCGTGGTCGCCTGCGGCGTGCGCTGGGGCAAGACGACCTGCGCCGCGATGGAGGGCGTGGCGGCCGCGATGCAGCCGGGCGACCGCTCGATCGGCTGGGTCGTCGCGCCAACCTACGACCTCGCCGATCGCGTGTTTCGCGAGATCGAGCTGATCGTGCTCGAGCGCCTGCGCCACCGGCTGATCCAGAAGAAGGAAGCCGAGCGGCGCATCCTGCTCCGCAACCTTTCTGGCGGCGTGTCCGAGATCCGCGCGAAGTCGGCGGACAACCCCGTCTCCTTGCTCGGCGAGGGACTCGACTGGCTCGTGGTGGACGAGGCCGCGCGCCTGAAGCCGACGATCTGGCAGAGCCACCTTTCGCAGCGCCTGATCGACAAGCGCGGATGGGCACTGTTGATCTCGACGCCGAAGGGCAAGGGCTACTTCTACGAGCTCTTCCGGCGCGGCCAACGTGACGCTGGCGACGAGGCGTGGGAGAGCTGGAACATGCCCTCTTGGCACAACCCGCTGCTCGACGCCGGGCTGATCGACGCCGAGCGCGCGCGATTGCCGCAGCGCGTGTTCGCGCAAGAATACGGCGGGGAATTCATCGAGGGCTCGGGCGCGGTCTTTCGCAACGTGCGCGAATGCGCCAAGGGCGCGTGGGCCGAGCCCAAGGCCGGCGAGCGCTACTTCGCGGGGCTCGACCTCGCCAAGGTCGAGGACTTCTCGGTGCTCGTGGTGGTCAACGATCGGCGCGAGGTGGTGTTCGTGGACCGCTTCCACCGCCTCGACTGGACGCTGCAGGTGAAGCGCATCCGGGGCGCGCTCGCGCGCTACCGGGCGCCGGTGCTCGTGGACTCGACGGGCGCCGGGGAGCCGGTGTTCGAGTCGATGCGTCGCGAGGGGCTGGACGCGGAGGCGTATCCGTTCACGGCGAAGTCGAAGTCGGCCCTGATCGAGAACCTGAGCTTGATGCTGGAGCAGCGCCAGCTCGTGCTGCCGGCGGCGGAGCTCTGGCCCGAGGGCATCGAGGAGCTGGAGAGCTTCGAGTTTTCGGTGACGGAGACGGGGCACACGCGCACGTCGGCGCCGAGCGGGATGCACGACGACTGCGTCGTGGCGCTGGCCCTTGCAGCGTGGAAGGTGCGGCTGGCGCGACAGCCGGTGCTGAGCGTCTGGCAGGAGCTGTACTGAACGAAGACGACTCGGCTCGCCGCCGGAAGCCGCAGTTGGCGCGGATGCGCGCTATCCCGGTCGGGGACGAAGTCGAGAAAGTGGCCATCCCGAGCCCGCTGGACGCAGGCCCTTCTGGGCAACCTCGGCGAACGTTAAGATGAGCGCACTGGTCCCAAAGGGCGTGATGCCCCGAGGGCGGCCTCGCTGGCGCGTGATGCAAGGCGAGGTGGCACCGACGCCGGCGCGAGCCGGGCGGCGAGAAGAACCAGTACCGCGCGAAGGCGAAAGCTGATCGCGGCGGCTAGCGGAGGAGTGATTCCGAAGCGGGCTGAGTTCTGAAGCCGTGTTCTCCAACCGCGCCAAGGGCGCAGGAATACGTTCATGGACTCTCCGTTCGGGAGCCACTCTCACTTTGCAACGTCCGATCTTCTCGACCTTCTCCGTCAAGCCAACCCCAAGCGTCCGCTCAGCGAGGCGCAGCTGCGCTACGCGATCCGCGTGGGCAGGATCTCGAGGCCAGCACGCCTTGGGCTCAACCTCGCCTGGAACCGCCATGACGTCATCGCGCTCTGCGCCGAGTTCGGCCTGCAGGTGCCGGAGGTGCTGCGATGAACACGATCTCTGCCGCACGTGCGGAGCTGTCGACGCTATCCCGCGACGTGTCGATGAGCCGCTGCACCGCGCTCCTGCTCGATGTGCCCGGTCGCGTGGTGGAACTGCGAGTTCTTGGTGCCATCGGCGCGGGCAAGTCCGGGATCAAGTCGGGGTACTTCGACAACGTCGAAGCCATCACGAAGGCCGCGATCTCCGTGGACGGGCGATGCTCCGGCGTCTACGTGACGATGAACCCCGTGCAGCGAGCGTTGTTGGCCCGGTCCGCCAACTTGCTGCACGATCGGCCGAAGCAAACGACCAACGACAGCGAGGTCGAGTCGCGCAGGTTCATCCTTGTCGACATCGATCCCAAGCGTGTCTCAGGCGTTTCTTCGACCGATGAGGAGCACGAGGCCGCGTGGGCTCTCGCCGGCAGCCTGCTGGAGTACCTGTCGGGTCTTGACTACCCGACGCCATGCGTGGCGAGCAGCGGCAACGGAGTGCACCTGATCTACCGCGTCGAGTTGCCCAGTAGCGACGGAGCGCTGGTGAAGTCCTTCCTGCGATCGCTCGCGTTCAGGTTCAACACCGCCGACGTGCAGGTGGACGAGTCAGTCGACAACCCATCTAGGCTGCTCAAGTTCTACGGCACCATGACCTGCAAGGGGTCGGGCACGTCCGACCGACCGCACCGACGATCGGCCCTGTGGCTGCCCGAAGGCGGGCCCGCTGTCGTCGATCGCGAGCTCATCGCGCGAGTCGCGCAGGCCGCGCCTAGCAGCGCGTCGATGGCCGTGACGACACTGCGCCGCCAGGAACAGCGGCTGGACGTGGACGAGTGGCTTGCTGGCCGCGGTGTTGCCGTCAGGAACCACGGACCTTGGAACGGCGGCTCGAGGTGGGTCCTCGAGCGCTGTCCGAAGAACCCCGAACACGCTGACGGAGCGGCGTACGTCGTACAGCTCCACAACGGCGCGATCGCAGCCGGATGTCTTCACAACTCTTGTTCGGGCTGGGGGTGGCATGACCTCCGCGAGCAGCTGCAGCCGGAATGGCGACGGCCATCCGGGGGTTCTGACGGTTTTGCAGGTCCTCGGGTGGGAGCTTCCGAGCCCGTGTGGGCGGCCCCTCAGCCGATCGAGGTACCGGTACCACCGGTGCCCGAGGTCCCTGTTCAAGACCTGCCCGACGAGCTGCGAGGCTGGCTCGTCGACTCGAGCGAGCGCATCGGCTGCCCGCTCGACTTCCTGGTCGTCGGGGCACTGGTCGGTGTCTCCGCGCTGGTAGGCAACAAGGTAGGCATCCGTCCCAAGCGCCACGACAACTGGACCGTCGTGCCGAACCTGTGGGGCGCGATCGTCGGCCGTCCCGGCGTGATGAAATCCCCGGCCTTGAACGAAGTGCTGGCTCCTCTCACCCGAATCGAGGGCGAGAGGCAGGTCGAGTACTCGCGTGCGCGCATCAAGTACGAAGGCGTGCTTCTCGCCTGGGAAGCGAAGCGGAAGAAGCTCGGCACCAGGGGCAAGCAGGCCGATGCGGAGATCGACGAGGTCGCACGTGCGCTCGCCGAATCGAAGCCGATTCCTCCGCCCTGCCCGCGGCGGGTCGTCAACGACTGCACCGTCGAGAAGCTCGTCGACATCCTCAGGGACAACCCGCACGGCGTCCTGCTTTTCCGGGACGAACTCGTCGGACTGTTGAAGTCCCTCGACAAGGACGGCCACGAAACCGACCGGAGCTTCTACCTCGAGAGCTGGAACGGAACGGGCTCGTTCACGCTGGATCGGGTGGTGCGTGGAACGGTGCGGGTCGAGAGCCTGGTGCTCTCGATCCTCGGCGGGATCCAACCTGGCCCGCTTCTGGGCTACATGAAGCAGAACGCCGGCGCTGGCGATGACGGCTTCATCCAGCGTTTCCAGCTCGTCGTCTGGCCGGAACCAGGTCCTTGGCGCAACGTCGATCGTCGCCCCGACGGCGCGGCGTTCGAGGCTGGCCTCTCGGTCTATCAGCGGCTCGATCAGCTCGTCTCCGAGGACTTCGTCTGCGGCGAGGGGGAGGAGGGCGCCGGTCGACGGCCATTCCTCCACTTCGATGACGAGGCTCAGGAACTGTTCGACGCTTGGCGAGGCAAGCTCGAAGAGCGGATTCGCGGCGAGCAGGACTCTGACGCCCTGGAGAGCCACCTCGCCAAGTACCGGAGCCTGGGGCCGTCACTGGCCCTGCTGTTCTATCTGATCGACGGCGGACGTACGCGCGTGGACGGTGGAGCGTTCCGTCGCGCGTTGAGCTTCATGGCCTACTTCGAGGGCCACGCGAGGAAGGTCTACGGATCAACCTCGGTCCGAACCGCGCGGGTTGCGCTGCTGCTGAGCCGCAAGATCACGAGTGGCAAGTTGCGGTCGCCCTTCACGGCCAGGGACGTCTACCAGAACTCGTGGAGCGGCCTCACCGACCCTGACGAGGTGACGCGCGCCGCGAGCTACTTGGAGGATCGGGACTGGCTGCGCTCCGAGCGGAGCACGAACGTGGGTCGACCCACGGTCAGGTTCCACATCAACCCGCAGCTTCTTGTAGCTGGCGCAAGCACCGACCTCCTGTCCGAGCCCAACGGCGCGCAGGCAGACGGTGGAATCGCGCAGATCACCGTGGGCGCGTCCGTCAGCGCTGAGGGCGACGGTGGCTGGCCGGGGGCGGAGGATCTCGCGTGATCGCGCTCCATCTGTCCTGGCGTCGTGGAAACGGGTGGTTCGCGGCAGAACGGAGTGGGCAACGCCACGCATGGGCTGCGCCCTGCCGCAACGTTCGAGCCCATCGGGCGAGCGAGACCGCACTGGCCAACGTCGCCTTGGGAGGCACCGGCGCCGCAAGCCGCTCCGTACACCTCTGCACCCGAACCCCCAAAACCATCGAAACTCGCTGCCTGCGGAATTCTGGGGGTTCTGACGGTGCGTGGGGTGCATCCGCGGGAGCAGAACTTCGGCGACTCGCTGGCGCGTGCGTCGAGTCGGCTCGCCGCCGCCGATCGGATCCATCGGGCCGGCTCTCGTGCTTCCATCGGTACCTGGAGCCGAATTGGCTTGCTCTCGGTGCCGCAACCCGGGCGGCCTCGGATACGGCGCGGGAAGTCGCCACCCGGTTCGACGCCGGGCCCATGGAGGTGCGCCCGTGACGCCCAACGCGAGTCTCGTCGAGGCTGTCACCTTCAAGGCCCACCCCGGTGCGGGGGCCAAGACGGGCCTGATCGGGATGGCGACCCTTCGGCTTGCCGGCGCCGTCCTCATCGAAGGCGTCGCCGTGCGCCGGACGAGAGAGGGGCGGGTGTACCTGTCCTTCCCCAGCCGCGAGATGCGGACTGGCGAGCGACGGCATGTCGTGCGACCGGTCGACGCTGCGGCCAGGAAGCGGGTCGAAGAGGACGTCATCGCGCAGCTTCGGGCGCGGGGGGTGCTGCCGTGAGTGCCCGCCGAACAAGCAGTGCCGGCGCGCCGAGCTCGGCGTCGCAGCCCTACAGCTCGCGCCCCAAGGCGAGCGCTTCGTTGCCGCACCTGCCGGCGCTCTCGCGTGACGCTCGCTCCCTGGCGTTGCTCGAGCGCATCGCGGTCGGCGTCGAGGGGATGTTGGACGAGATGCGCAAGGCCAATGCGATGCAGGCTCTCGCGCAGGAGGCACGTGCGTTGGCGCCCCATGGTGATGGAGGGAGCGCGAACGGCGCAGCTGGCCACCACGCCGCGTCCAACGCGCACGCTTGCGAGCTGCTGACCGCCGCGGACCTGTGTGCCCTGCTCAAGCTCGACGCGCGCACGCTGCGCGTGTTGCGCCACGAGGGTCGCGTGCCGGAGCCGATCAAGCTCGGGCGCTCGTTGCGCTGGCGACGCGCGGAGATCGAGATGTGGGTGGCGGGCGGACCCGCGGGAGATCGCCCGTGAGGTGCGCGCCTCACACGCGAAAAGGAACGCGCTGTTGCGCCACGAGCGCGCATTTCCCCGCTTCTTCGCGCCCCACTCGGCGAAGCCGACCTTCACGTCCGATGTCGACCTTACACGCGAGAATCAATCGATTCAGCGAGAAGGCCTCGATGGTTCTGCCCTTTCGAGCGTGCATGTCCGTCGCGCCGCACGAACGCGACGCGCAGCTAGACACGAACCACGAAAGGACGCCACACATGGCACGCAGGACCACGAACCGCAGCGCTTCTTCGACCGACGCCACGACCAACGCGACGAGCACGAATGCCCCGCTCAGCGGCTTCGCCAAGGGCGCGCCCGCGCTCACCCTCGCCGACCTCGCCGCGCGCTACCTGACGCACATGGAGCAGCAGGGCAAGAGCGAGGGGACGCGCTTCTCGTACGGGATGGAACTCAAGCTCGCGCAGGCGGAGCTGGGCTCGGACGCGCTGGTGTCGTACCTGACGCCCGAGTCGATCGCGCTCTTCAACGAGGCCCCGCGCGTGACGACGCTGAAGTCGGGGCGGCCGAAGTCGCAGCTCTCGATCGACAAGACTAGGCGCGTGCTGCGGCTCGCGCTGACGTGGGCGCACCAGGAGGGGCTGATCGACCACGCGGTGGTGGATCCCAAGAAGGACGTGCTCAGCGCGAGTGCGGATGGCAAGACCAAGAAGCGCGCGAAGAGCGCCAAGCGCGCACCGGCGGAGCCCGAGACGATCGACTGCAGCGTCTGCCGCGGCTCCTTCACGCCGAGCGACGAGTTCGCCAACGCCTGCCCCGACTGCGCCAGGACGGCGGAGCAGGAAGCGGCGCTCGACGCGCAGCCGACGACCCCGGACGCGCAGCAGGACGCGCCGACGCCCGATGCCACGCCCGCCTCCGCCGATCTTGAGCCGCAGGCCCGGCGCGCTCCCCGCGCCAGCAAGAGGCGCCGTGGCGCGATCACGCTCGAGGTTTCGCAGGTCGAGGCTGAGGCCGCTGCGCGGGATGCCGAGCAGCAGATCGCGGTGGCCAGCGTTCCGCAGGAAGAAGCGAGCGTCGCGCAGTGAGCCGCTCGCGCACCCCGGCCCGGCGGCGACCCGCGTCGCCCCAGATCGCGACCCGCTGGGCCGGGCGCTGCGCATCACCCTTGCAGAGTCCACTCTCGACCATGCACCTCCAGGACGCCCTCGCCCGCTTCGCGCTCCAGCTCGAAGCCGACGGTCGCAGCGCGCACACCATCGGCCAGTACCGACGCGCCATCGGCCTGCTCGCTCGCTGGCTCGATCGCGAGCGCCTGCCAACCGACCTCGACGGGCTCACGCCCGAGCACCTCGCCCGCTTCCTCGTCTCCACCGACGTGCGTACCAACGCGCACGGAGCCCCGAAGGCGACCGTCACGGTCAACGCCACGCGCACGTCGCTGCGCGTCTTCTTCGCCCACGCGCACGAAGCTGGCCACGCGCGCTCGAACCCCGCGCGCTTGGTGCGCCGCGCGATCTGCTCGCCGCCGCCGCCCAAGGCGCTGTCGGACGCCGAGGTCGAGCGGCTCCTGCGCGTCCTGGAGCAGGGGAGTCGCTCGCTCGAAGGAGCGCTCGGGCTCGCCGCGCGTCGCGACCGCACGCTGATCCGGCTGTTGCTCGGGACGGGGATCCGCATCGGCTCCGCGCTGGCGCTCGACACGAGCGACGTCGATCTCGCCGCCGGGGTGCTGAGGCTGCGGGAGACCAAGCGCGACAAGCCCGAGCGCGTGTTCGTGTCCAAGGACGCCGCGGCCGCGCTCGCCGAACTGATCTCGACGCTGCCCGCCTCCGGCGGTTCCGGCTCCGGTCGCGCGCACGCGCTCTTCTGCGGCCCGCAAGGCCAGCGCCTCGCCAAGCGCCACGCGCAGCGCCGCATCACGCTGTGGCTCGATCGCGCCGGGCTCGGCGAGGGCACGCCGCACAGCCTGCGCCACACCTTTGCGACGCGGCTCCTGCGCCGGACCGGCGACCTGTTCCTGGTGAAGACCGCGATGCGCCACGCCTCGATCGCATCGACCGCGGTGTACCTGTCGGTGTCCGACGAGCGGCTGCGCGCCGCGGTGGGGGGCTGAGGACGATGAAGCGGGCCGAAGGGTTGGGACGCGCGGAGTACGCCGCGATGGGCGGCGGGAGACTCGGCCGCGCGCTCGGCTGCGGCGCGCTGGCCCTCCAACGCCGCGGCGAGGGCCCGCCGCGCTGGGTGCTCTCGTGGACCGACGCCAAGGGCCAGCGCCACCGCCAAGCGCTCTCGACCGATCGCCGCGTCGCCGAGCGGCGGCAGGCCGAGATCATCCGCCAGCGCGATTTGGAATTGGCCGGACTCGCGCCCGTCGAGGGGCAGGCCATGGCGCTCGACGAGCTGCGCGTGGCGTACCTCGAAGATCTCGCCGCGCGCGTCGGCGCGAAGCAGCTGCGGTCGGTCACCGACGCGCTCGCGCGCGTGCTCGCCTCGCTCTCCGCACAGCGCGTCCGCGACCTGCGCGTGATGGACCTGATGCGCTACCAGCGCGAGCGGCTCGCCCAGGGGGTCTCGCACCGCACTGTGAACGTCGACACGGGCGCGCTGCGGGCGATGCTCGGGTGGGCGGTCACGGCGCAGCTGATCGCGGAGAACCCGGTGCGGGCGTTGAAGCCGCTGCCCACGAGCGAGCGCCACCAGCGGCGCGTGCGCCGGGCGCTGTCGGACGAGGAGATCGAGCGCTTCCTCGCCGCCGCCGAGGCCGACGATGCCGAGTGCGCCGCGCGCGCCAAGGCGGAACGCACGATCCACGTCCATGGGCGGGGCGCGAAGTACGCGGCTCGCCGTCGCCCCGAGCGCGTCCCGCAAGCCCCGCTGTGGCGGACGCTGCTCGAGACGGGCGCGCGCTGGGGCGAGCTAACGCAGGTCACGTGGGCGGACCTAGACCCGCACAGGAAGCTCGTCGACCTGCGTGCCGTGACGACCAAGTCGGGGCGGGGAAGGGTGATCCCGCTCCGCGAAGCGGTGGTCGCAGAACTCATGGCGCTCCGCACCATTCACCAGCGCATCCGCCTGCGCGTGGCGCAGCCGCTCGACCGCGTCTTCCTGTCGCCGGACGGCGCCGACTGGGCCGACTACACGACCAACGCGCGGCGGCTGCTCCGCAGGATCATGGACCGCGCCGCGATCGACCGCTTCGACGCCCAAGGGCGCGTCGTCGACATCCACGCGTTGCGGCACACCGCCGCCAGCCGCATGGCGCGCCGGGGCGTGGCGCTGGTCGTGACGCAGCGAATCCTCGGGCACTCGGACCCCAAGTTGACGGCGCGCGTGTACACGCACCTCGAGGTTGAGGACCTGAGGGCGGCGGTGGAGGGCGGGGGGCCCGGAACCGGGGCGATGCCCGCTGCTTCGACATCCACGGCAACTCGGAAACAAATGCGTTGAGCGCCGCAGCTTCACGCGCCCGCTGACCCTGCGCGAGATCTTCTCCTGGGTCCCGCCGCTCCGGCCCTACCCGCCCCCGGTCAAATGGACCCCGACGACCGTCCGCGACGACCGGTGAGGGGGAGGCAACAACACTTCCCGCAACGTGCACCGGTGGGATGACGGCGTCCGCCATCCTGCTTCGCCACTCACTCGATTAGGACATTCATCCAATCAACCTTCAAACTACTCCAAAATCGCAGCACTAAGGACCGAGAAGGATAAGCAACGATATCGGCCATTCCATCTCCGTCCCAGTCATTGATTTCCCTGAGGGCGTACTCGTCGTTTCCGCTCCATTCCTGCGCGTCCGTGAGCCCAACTTCTAGACTAAAGCGCCAGACGCTGAACTCATCCCGATCAGGCACAGGCTCCCAACTGCCGATCAACATACTTGAGACTCCCTCCGAGAAGAACTGCCGAGCAAATGAGGCACCTAAACCGGTAAAGCCCGGACCGCTTATCGATAGATCTGACGAAAGTCCGGCTTTGACTCCAAATCCTAGAAAACAGTCGAGGCGCCTTCCTGGCGTACTGCAGATCAGATCAACTCGGCCGTCCCGATCCACGTCTGCCGTAAACACCGTCCAAGCGAAATTGTCGAGCTCGGCGGTTCCACGCCATTCGCGAATCACTGCCCCGTTTCGGCCAGAACAAAGATAGGCCGCTCCGACTCCGGCGCGTCCCCAACTGCCCCCCCCCGGCGCGCCGACAACGTAATCGACGACTCCGTCGCCGTTCAGGTCAGGCGCCGCCGCAATACTGGCACCGTAGAAATCGGGCACGCTGTAGAGAGCTCGGGCAACTCCCTCAGCCCGAGATTCGTGCAGCGGCGCGCGCAGCGCCACGGAATAGACAAGAACGTGACCATTGGTCGGCTCCAGATCAGATCGGCCGCGCATAGTCACTCCAATGGCCAACTCCCGGACACGGTCACCATCGAGGTCGCCCAACAACGCGAGAGTCTCGCCAAATCCGCCCCCTGGCGTCGAGCCGACGATCTTCCACAACGGCAATCCCGACTCACCAGAACAGATCCACACCTCTCCCGGCAACAACTTCGGTTCCTCGATTGGACTCAAGCCGTTCAGCGTCTTAGCGTATTTTGACAATCCCCCACCGTGAGTGCTCACGGCGAAGTCCTGCGCACCGTCTCCGTCTAGGTCATCTAGCGCACATAGCGCCGTGCCGAGCTCTGCCCCTGGCTCGCCAAGCCGAAAGAGTTCAACGTTGCGTGCGATCGATCTCGCAATCACTCGGTTCATGCAGCCATCGTGCAAACAGCTGGAACGTAACGCGACAAGCGCCACTGAGGGATCATCGCTGCGAGCAATTGACACGACGGAAGAAACCTTCATGCACGCGCCTGAGGGAGGGAGTGCCGCTTCTGTTCGAGCGTAGCTCGACCCCCGGAGGGCATACGGGCGGTTTTGGTGCAATCGCCTAGGCCAGCCAACAACCCAAGCACACACGCCAGCAAGTGCGGCGCACACAAAGAACATGTACCCAATCCGCGCCCTCGACATGCGACGCGCGGTCCCGATCTCGGAAGTGGCCTCTGTGTGCAAGATAACGTACCCGACGTACCAGCTAGAAGTTCATGAGGGAGAGCCCACTCCGATCCGCCCCGTCGTTATCCCGACCGGACGCGATGTTGTTCTGACAGTTCTTACAGTTCAACCGTATCGAACCGCTGAGAACGCAACTTCCATCCACCGATGCAGCCCGCCACTCGGTGCTCGCGTATTTGCCACATCCAGCTTCCAAATCGAACTTTGCCATGAACTCGGAGTTGCCGAGAGCCGGCATCGGCTGCGGAGGGCCTGTTTGGGTCCAAGTAGGGCCCTCGTGCTTCCCCGTTCTGCAGTCTTTGTTGCCATGCCACTTGAGACACCATTGCTCGTCAGTCTTATGACGGTCCGTGTTGGCGCCGCGCCAGTCATCAGATTCGCCCGGAGCGCCGGGGTCATACATCTGAATCTTCAGCAAGAACTGACCGGATGCCTCACATTTGATTTCCCTATACAGCAAGCAGAGGCCACGTTTGAGCGTGGGCTTTGCGTCTTCACTCTCTGTGACAACCTGCAGGCGCCATGTCTTGCCCCAGCAACTTGCCGACGGAGACTCAGTGGCCAGTTCAGGAGTGCAAACCGTTAGGCCAACAGTACCACTCGGATCGCGAAGCTCGACCGGCCGATTCCCAACGTACGCGTATGCATCGAGTCCGTCGGGATAGCCGATCGGATCTCGACTAGACCACACTCCGGTTGTAGCACTGAACTGGCGTCGCCTGATGCTCCAGACAGTGCCGCCCACACTCGCGGCCGAAACATATCCGGCGTAGCCGAGGCGATTGTGGACAGCCGTTGAAGTGAGCACACCGCGACCGATGGCCTGCGACGTTGCGGTGTCCCCGCCATCGACCACCCCGTCGAGATTGACGTCGCCACGCACGTCGTACGCGCCCCACCCCGAGATCACGGTGTCGTCGGCTGAGTCGTAATCGCCGTCGGAATCGGCGTCCTTGGCAGGCATCCCAAACGGCACCCCGTAAGCCGAGTACTTGACCCACTCGAGCATCCCGCCCGCGCTGTCGATCAGCGCGACCACGTCCGCGCGCCAGTTCTGGCAATAGTAAATGCGCTCCTCCAGGGTGCCATCCGCAGCCCCCGCCCAGCCGTTCGTGTCGTCTCGGTCCCTGAGCACCACATGGTCAATGTAGGAGCTTCCGCCGAAACCGCTAGCCCCCGCCGCGTGGTGCAGGAACAGTTCCTTGGGATCGGAGTCGCCTGCCCGGTAGGTAGCGACCGCCCGCCAACGCTCATCGAACACGGTCTCGAAAGTCACGTCGCTGCCGTCGACGTCCCCGTCGGTGTCCGTGTCCTGGTGGCGGGAGACGAGGTAGCCGAGCCCGTTGTAACGGTACTCGCTCACGAGGTCCGTCTTGGCCGGACTCGTGTTGCGGACGTAGACCGCGCGCAGACGGCCGAACACGTCCCAAACGTGCTCGTAGTCCTCGCCGTCGTCGATCATGTTGCCGACCTCGTCGTAGGCCAGCGTGAAGTCGTCCGAGGTGTCGGAGTCGATGTCGCGGGCGTCGAGCTCGTTCACGGCGTTGTGCGTTCGGGTCTCGTTGAGCTCGTCGGCGTCGGTACCGTTGTTGTCGCCGTCGAGGTCGACGAGGTTCGTGTTCCAGTTGCCCGTCTGGTTCAGCCCCCAGATCTGGTTGCGTGTGCGGCTCGTGATCGAGGTCGGCGGCGGGCCGCCGGTCAGCGTTCCCTCTTCGGCGCCGATCAGACGGTTGAGGTCGTCGTTCGTGTAGAGCACATCGTGCCCGGTGTGCACGCCGTCGTCCTGGTACGTGATGTTGGAGTTCTCGTCGTACCCGACGTCGACCTTGTAGAAGTTGCGATTGGGCGTGAGTGCCTTCGTCCAGCGACTGATGATGGTCCGGTCGAACCGGTCGAGCGCCGAGAATGTCGTGCCCGTTCCGGTGTAGGCTTTCGAGAAGACGTCGACCTCGTCGTATTGCGTGCGCACGACTTGGCCGACGCCATTGTAATCGTAATTGACGATATCGCTGTCGTTGAAGTCCTTGATCGTCGTGACGCGGCTCGCTTCTTCGTCGTGCCAATTGCCACCGCGATACATGAAGTCGTAATTCGTTCCGTCTGGTAGCGTCATGTCCGCGCGACGGATCGTGTTGCGACCATTGGTGGCCTTGGCGTAGGTGTAGGCGACTTCGCGGTATCCGCTCCCGCCGACAGCGGAGTCGAGGTCCTGACGGAAGTTCGTGACGTTGCCCCAGCCGTCGAAGAGATACTTGACCTGATCGAGGACCGTGCCGTTGGCGACGCCGGATCCGTCGACCGACGTCGAGGCACGCTGGGTCACCGTTTCGCGGCGACCGAGGCTGTCGTACGTCGTCTGGATGAGCTGCACCTCGTCGTCGAAGTCCGCGTCGATCGTCGTCGCCTTGCGCGCGATCAGGCGACCGGACAGGTCGTAGTCCATCTCGATGACGTTGCCGGCTTGGTCCTTCTTCCAGATTTCTTGGCCCTGGGCGTTGTAGGCGTGTTTCACGACGTCGGTGCTACCCGACGAGTCCGGGTAGGTTTCGATCACCTGCAGGTGCCCCGTGGCGATCTTCGAGTCCCCCGCACTGGCCCCCTTGGTGGTTCCGAAGGTGTAGGTGGTCACCTGATCCGTCTCGGGCGACGGCAGGTCGGCCGTGATCGACGTCTGCAGGCCGTCGGTGTAGCCGTAGGCCACCGTCTGGTCCTCATCCCCGTGCGTGCCGCCGCCAGGCGTGCCGTCGGTGTAGTTGGCGATCAGCTTCGTGCGGCGGCCGAGCGCGTCGTATTCGGTGCGCGTGACGATGCCCTTGGGGTCGGTCACTTCCTTGAGCGTGCCGTCGGTGTTGTAGGAGTAGGTCGTGCGCAACGCGGTGCCCGAGCGCGACGGGACGGAAAGCCCATCGCGATCGAAGGTCGCGACGTTGTCCGTCGCGTGGTTCGTGCCGTATTGCACGACGTCCTGCGTGCGGTCGAACTCGTCGGACCAAGTCGCCGTGATCTGGATGCGACCGAGCACGTTGGCGGCCGTGTACATCAGCCGATCGCCGTCGGCGTTGGTGTCGAGCGCGCCCGTGGTCGGTGTCGCCGTCCGGTCGCTGTAGAAGCGCGAGATCGTGGCGGACATGATCTCGTGGCCGTCGTCGTCGAACGTCGTCTGCCGCTCTTCGAGCACGATGTCGCCAGCGACGTCGTCCGCGTCGGCGTAGACCGAGTCGTTGTCGACCGCGAGCACGAAGTGGTGCGTCTGGCGGCCGTGCCGGTCGTACGCGAACTTCTCGAGCTGCTCGCCGTCGCGCTTGATCGTGCGACCCGCGGTGTCGAACCAGGTCAGCGACTCAAGCGTGTCGTCGTCGGAGCCGTCTGCGGCGTCGATCTTGTGCCGGATCGACTTCCACGCCTGTCCGCGGTCGTCGTAGAACGTCTCGCGCAGCGCGACACGGTTCGTTGTGGTGCTCGGTGCGCTCGATGCGCTCAGGCCCGAGGACGAGCTGTACTGCGCCGTCGCAGTGACCCGGCCGAGGTTGTCGTGGGCGTTGACGGTGTGCGGTGCCGTCGGGTTCACGATCGCGATCACGCGACCGCGCGCGTCGTTGAAGTAGACCGTCTCTCGCTGGCCCGTCGTGTTGTCCTGAATGAACAGCGTGCGCTTGGTGACGTAGCCGTTTCCGCCCGCTGAGCCGCCGTCGAGGGTCGTCTCTTCGACCTTGACCATGTTGCTCGTGCCGCTGCTCTCGCCGCCCGCGAGGCCATTGTCGTTCGTGCCGATCCAGCGCTCGATCGGGTTGCCGCGCGTGTCGAACACGCTGCGCGTGATCGTGCCGTGCGCTTCCTTCGTGCGGCGACGGCGACCCATGTCGTCGTATCCGTAGAGCGTCGCGTCGAAGTGCGTGCCGTCGGTGCCGGGCAGGCTTGAGGGAATCGCGAAGTAGGCGCGCTCTTCGTCCACGCGCGTGCCGGTGTCGTCGAAGCGGCTGACGTGAAGCTGCGCGACGGTTCCGACGTCCACTGCGCTGATCGGGTCGGCGTCTGTCTCGTCGATGTAGCCGGTGAGCGCGGAGCTGGAGACGTTGCCCGAGAGCGCGATGACGCCGCTCGCCTCGACCTTGCCTGCGTGGTTGGTGACCGTGTAGCCCACGGGCCCGTAGCGGTCCCCCGATCCCGAGACGTACTTGGTGAAGCTGAGCGTGACGCGACGACGGTCCTTCAGGATCGTGTAGTACTGCTGGGTCACGCGCCCATCGGGGAGCGTAGTCAGCGACCGGCGCCCTTGGGCGTCGAACGTGTGCAGGGTGGTGAGCGGCGCCGCCGTGCCCGTGTGCGAGAAGCCGGTCGGCGGGCTCAGCGAGGTTGTGTCGGCATCATCGACCTCCTTGGTGAGCAGGCCGTTCGAGTACTCGCGATAGGTGATCCTGCCGTCGCGGGACTTGTGGAAGTCCACGGTGCCATCAAGTGCAACGTGGCTCGACTCCTCGGCCGTGACGTTGGCGCCGTTCTCGGCCGTGTCGACTGCCTCGATCGTGCGGGCGACCTTCGTGCTGGAGAGCGTGTTGGGTGACGAGGCGGCCGTCGTCGCGACTTGCAGGAGAAGTCCCTCCCCTGCCAGCGGGAATTGCAGTTTGCCTTCGTACCTCTCGTCCTCGTCGATCACCGGGCGAAGCAGCGTCGTCGATCCGACGGTCTTGCTCAACGAGTCGTAGCCGATCTGCCGGAACATGTAGTCGGTGGACCCCGTTCCCGCTTCACGGTACTTCTCGCGACTGAGGTAGCCGGTGAGGTTCCCGGAGCCGACCCGCTCGTAGACGTTCACCAGCCCAACGCTCGAGCTGAGCGCGACCGCTCCATCCGGTGCTGCCGGGCTGCCGCTGTTGTGGGTGTAGGACGAGAGCGACGCCGGCGTGCCGATCTCGGTGACGCAGCCGTTCGCGTTACGGGTGACGCCCGTGACCCAGGTCGAACCAGGCGAGCTCGACGGGTCGCCCGCCGTGATCACTTGGCTGAGCGCCTGCCCGATCTCGTCGAAGTACTGCGTCAGCCACGTGCCGTCGGGGCGCTGCACGCTGGTGCGGTCCTGCCATTCTTCGTCGTAACCCGACGCCGAAGGGTGCGCGGCGTTGGTCTCGTACCGGAACGTGAACGTTCCCGAGCCCGCGCCGCCGCAGCCGCAGTCACCGTTGAAGGCGGCCTCGGAAATGCGCCGGCTCGAGTCGTATTCGAAGTAGGCCGAGGCGAAGGAGCGAAGGTTCGCAGTCGTCTCCGTGAGGATGTCGTCGTCGAACGTCGCGTCCTGGAACTCGTAGCGGCGCGCACCCTCGGCTTGCACCACGAGCTGGATCGCGTGCGGGTAGCCGGGGTTGGTGCTCGAATTGTAGGCACCTTCCCAGTAGCGGTAGTGCTGGACGCGGATGTCGTTGATGCCGGAGTCAGTGAGCGGCATCGTCACGGTCGCGGTGCGCAAGTCGCCAGGCTCGCCGAAGCTCGAGCTCGGGCTGTCGGGGTAGTAGCCGTACGTGACACGTGCCACCTCGGCGCTGTTGGCCGTGACCACGACGGTCTCCAGGCGATTGCGGAGGCCGATCGTCGAACTGCTGTAGGTGTAGGCGTAGCTGCGGCCGGCGCTGTCGTAGGCGAGGGTGATGTGCCCGTCCGAATCGTAGCCGGCCGAGATGGCTGCGCTCGCCGAGGACGTGCTGCCGACATAGGCGGTGTTCCCCGCCGGGTCGGTCATCTTCCAGAGCTGACCCTTGTGCTTGACGTTGCTCGTGTTGAACCCGAAGAACGTGATCTCGAGCCCGTTCTGGTCGGTGAGCTTGAACGTGTCGGGCGAGCCGGTCGTGTGAACGAACACGCCGCTGGCCCCGTTCACGCCCTGGAAGTCGTTCGACGAGCTACCCGTCCGCTTGAACTCCGCGAAGCGGTCGGCGCCGTAGACCAAGTAGATGATGTCCTCTTCGGGGCCGGTGGCGTCGTCGTGAAGGACGATCTCGGGCTGCGAGGACTGGTGCCAGTTGATGCCCTGCGCGGACTGCGAGTCGACCTGGCCACCATCGTACTGGAGCGAGTTGTAAGTGCGGCCGACGACCCAGCGGAACCCCGGCGCGGGCAGCGAGATGTCGACCTCCGTCGGTGTCCACGCCCCAAGGTGCAGGCCCGCGCCATCGATCTCCGCGGTTCCGCCCCACGCGCCCTCGAACGGATTGCCCGCGATCGAGAAGGGCAGCGTCGAGCCCTTGCGCATCGAGCCTTCGAGGCGCGTGCCGCGCTGCTCGGCAACGGGCCGAACTCCTTGCACCGCCGTCGCCGCGGGCAGGTAGCTCGTGAGCGATTCTGCGTGCGTCTGCAGGATCTGCGCGAAGGAAAGCGCGGGGATCGCGCCGACCGCGAATGCGACAGAGAGGAGGGACTTCGGACGCGAGACGAGCTTGCGAGGCATCGACGGCTCCAGTTCGAGCGAGAAGGCCGAGAGGAACTCCGAAGCGCCGCCGGGTGGGGAGCGCGCGCCGCGAGTGCTCCTCAACTAACCGCTGCGTCGCGCCGTTGTCACCCCGGATTCGAGAGGAAGTTGTGCTGAGTTGGTCGTATGCGTGGACGCTCTCGCGTTCGTACGCGATTTCACTCTTCGCCCTTGTGCGGATCGGTGCGATCGCGCAGTGCGTGGAATTGCGCGGCGCCATCGCGACGACGTTCGATGGCCCTCGAATTTCTCGAGGATCTCCACTACCGAAATCCTCGGTCTCCGCTAGAACATCCTCATTGCCGCCAGCGCTCGCGTCGTGCGTGGGGTGTCGGCGGCGGTTGATGGCTCGCGCCTCGTTTCCCCCGAGGAGAACTCACATGTCGATGTCGAAGACGCCCGTCACGCTCTGCTGCGTCACCATCCTGGCCGTCGCGATTCCGTTGAGCTTGCGCATCACGCGGGCGGCGGCGAGCGCGGCTGCGCTAGACCCCGAGGCCGCCCAGCAAGGGCCGGGGAGCGGTGGAGGCGCGATCCAGCCCGCGTCGCTCGGCGTCGTGCTGCACCGGACCGGCCTCACCCCCGAGGCGCAGGCGGCGGCGGGGCTCGGTGGCGCGGGGACGATGTCGGTCGGGAGTGCCGCGCAGCAGGCGAACGCAGCGCTTCTCACGTCGCTGCGCGAGCTCGATCAGGCCGTCGGGCAGGCCCGTCACGCTCGCGACGCCGCTGAACGCAAGATCCAGAGCGGCAAGGCTTCGGCCGGAGAAGTGGCCGCTTTCCCCGGGCTGGAGCAGGCTTTCGCGTCCGCGAGCGCGGCGCGCGACACGGCCGTCGACGGCCTCTTCGCCTCCGCGGCGGCGGGTCTCTCGCCGACGCAGCGCGCGACGCTCGCCGCGATCCGCGCGAACGCGCACTGGAAGCTGCCGACGGAGTTTCTCGTGGTCGAGCGGACCGAGGCCGAGTGGGTCGAGCTGCGTGCCGCGCTCGCCAACGAGCGCATTGCCGCGCGCAATGAGGTCGCCCCCAACCCGCAGTGCCAGGCGCTGCTCGGCACCGCGCGCGCGAACCCCGCCGTCGCGGCCGCGAAGACCGCGCTCGATGCGAACCTCGCGAGCGTCAAGCAGTCCTGGGACACGGTGACCGGCGACTAGCCGCGCTGCGGCGCGAGAACAGGTCGAGCGATGCGCAAGTCCGCTGCGCGGGCGCTGGGCGCGCTGGCTTTGGTCGGTGCGGCCTTCGCGTCGCCGCAGGATGGGCGCAGGCCGGCGGACGCTGCGCCGCCCGAGAAAACTGAAGCGACGCTTCAATCGAGCGCAGAGGGGCAGCTCGCTCCGAGTTCTCGATCGCGATCCCTGGCCAACTGGGTGCTGGTGGAGCCCGAAATCGAGTTGCGGACGCTACTCGAGCTGTGCGCGAGCGCGCTGGGCGTGCACGTGGAGTACGAGTTGGCAAAGCTTGATGGACGGGTATCGCTCGACCGCACGGGCGATTACACGCCGCTCGAGCTCTGGCGGGTCTTCAATCGTGAGCTCGCGGCGCGCTCGCTCGCGACCGTGCAGCCGCCTGGGCACACAGGCTTCAAGGTCGTGCCCGTCGCCGATGCGGCCGGAACTGCGCGCGTGGAGTCGGCGGACCTGCGGGACGCGCGCGCGGGCTACCTGAAGGTCGTGGTCGGCCTCGACAACCGCGCGCCAGAAGAGCTGGTTGAGACCCTGAAGCAGATGCTCAGCAAGGCGGGAGGCCAGATCAGCGCGGTGCGTGAAGCGCGGGCGCTCGTGATTTCTGATTACGAGCCGCACCTGCGGCAGGCCTTGTCGGTGATCGGGCTGCTCGATTTGCCTGCTTCGCAGCCGGTGACCATGGAGTTTCCCCTCGAGCACGCGAGCCCGACCATCGTGGCGACGCTGCTCGAGCGACTCGTGAACACCCGCAAGGCCGTGGGCGCGCCGCTCAAGGGAGCTGCGCTGGCTCTCTCCGACTCGCGCGACATCCTCGTGATCGCCCCGGCGTCGGAGACGGCGTGGTGGCGGGACGCGATCGCGCAGCTCGACCGGCCCGAGGACCTCTTGACGCTGCACTACACGCCGCGGCGCTTTGGCGTGGCCGAGACTGCGCGGCTGATCGAGGCGACCGTGCGGCCCGACGGGGCCGCGAGCGCGGGCGCGGCGTGGAAGCTTGTGGAGGACCGCCTGACCGGCACGCTCGTGATCACGACGACGCCGGCGCGGCACGCACAGGTGCAAGAGGTGCTGACGCGGCTCGACGAGACGCCCGAGGGGCCGGGCAAGCCGCTGCGCGCCTTTTCCATCCGCAACCGCCGCGTCAGCGAGGTGCTCACGGTGCTCGAGTCCCTGCTCGACGCGGGCGTCCTGGAGCAGCCGGGGGCCGCTGGCGCGGGCTCCAAGGCAGCTGGGGCGAACGCGGGCGCGAGCGCGGCCGCGCAGGGCGCCACGGGACAGATCCCGTCGAGCACGGTCGCCGTGGGCGCGGTCCGGCAGGCCGACGCCGTGACGCTCGCGGCCGACGAGGCCACCAACCGCATCCTCGCCTTTGGCGAAGCCAGCGTGCTCGACGGGCTCGGGCGACTGATCGAGCAGGTGGACGTGCGCGAGGCGCAGGTGTTGGTCGAGGCGCTTGTGCTCTCGCTCTCCGACTCCCACTCGCGGCAGCTGGGCATCGAGCTGCAGAAGACGGGCGTGCGGGACGGCGTGCTCTACAGCCTCGGCAGCCTGTTTGGGCTTGGCTCCCCCACCCCGTCGAGCCCGGCGATCCCCGCCATCTCGGCGCAAGGCGGGACGGCAGTCGTGCTGTCGCCCGGCGACTACTCTGCGGTGGTGCGCGCGCTCTCCAACCTGAACCGCGGCCGCTCGCTCACGAGCCCAAAAGTGCTCGTCAACAACAACGTCCAGGCGACGCTCGACTCGACCGTCCAGACGCCCTACGCCTCGACCAACGCCTCGACGACCGTCGCGACCACGAGCTTTGGCGGCACGCTCGACGCCGGCACGCGCGTGACGGTCAAGCCGCAGGTCGCGGACGGCGACCAGGTCGTGATGGAGTACACGGTGTCGCTCTCGAGCTTCGTGGGCGAGGCGGTGAGCGCGGAGCTGCCGCCGCCGAGACAGGAGAACAGGCTCTCGAGCGTCGTGACAGTGCCGGACGGCTTCACGATCGTGGTCGGCGGGCTAGAGGTCGAGACCGAGGGCGAGGCGTCGACGGGCGTGCCTTGGGTGAGCGAGATCCCACTGCTCGGCGCGCTCTTCAAGGACCAGTCGCGCACGCGGACGAAGTCGAGGTTCTTCGTGTTCCTGCGCTGCTCGGTGATGCGCGGGGCGGCGTTCGAGGACCTCGCGTACCGCAGCGGGCGCGCGCTGGACGCGGTCGGGCTCGACGACGGGTGGCCGGAGCTCAAGCCGAGGGTGATTCGATGACGCGAGGCGTGAGGAGGGGCTCGATGAGCGCGGCGACAGCCGCTGCGGCGGCGATGCTGGCCGCGGGAACGCTGCTGCTCGGTGGCTGCGCCGGTCCCGGCTCCGGCCCCTACGAGCCGCGCAGCGAGGCACAGCGCAACACCACGCGCGCCGAGGTGCTCAACCGAGACGCGGCGGAGCTGCTCGGGTCGGACGACGAGGGCGCGGAGCGCCTGCTGCGCGAGGCGCTGACCGAAGATCTCTTCTTCGGCCCCGCTCACAACAACCTCGGCGTCGTGTTCCTGGGGCAGGGCAAGCTCTACGAGGCCGCGGCGGAGTTCGAGTGGGCGCGCAAGCTGATGCCCGGCCATCCCGACCCGCGGGTCAACTTCGCGCTCTGCATGGAGCAGGCCGGGCGCGTCGATGATGCGCTCGAGAGCTACGAGGCGGCGCTGCAGGTGTGGCCGGAGTACTTGCCGGCCGTGCAGGGCATCGCGCGGGCGACCGTGCGCGCGAGGCGCGAGGACCCGCGGATGGCGCGGTGGCTCGAGGTCATCGCGATGCAAGGCGAGGACGAGGGGTGGGTCAGGTGGGCGAGGGAGCGCGGGGCGGCTGTGGGGCGCTGATAGGGCCCGTGCGCGTGCCCCAAACGCCGTTGGGTGGGGGGACGATCCCCTGATCCTGACGGCCACGCCAACTCGGGGACGACGTGCGCTGAGCGCCAACGTCCGGCTCCTCGATGGCCGCCCCCTCGTCCGCCGACACCCCCGCTCCCGACGACATCGCGCGCCCGATGGCCGCGCCCTAACGGATTCTAAGGGAAAGTAGCGGAATCTAGCGGGCGCGCCGACGGGCACATTGTGGGCACCGAGTCATAGCTTCTGACCTTGGCCCACCTGCGAAAACCCCCGTTTTCCCCGAGGAAAAGTGGTACGCCCGACGGGATTCGAACCCATGACCTTCTGCTCCGGAGGCAGACGCTCTATCCAGCTGAGCTACGGGCGCCCTTGAGGGGGCGGGAGTATAGCGGTGTGGGGAGGGGGTGGGAGGATTCGGAGGGTGGGGGCTGGCGCTCTCGGGGATCGGGTGTAGGGTAGGTCCTTGGCGGAAATGGAAACTCCTAGCGTCTGGCCGCTTTCCCCTCTTTGGACGACACCGTGAAGCTCGAAGCCAAGAACCTGTGGTTTTGCGGAAATGCCCCGCGAAAGCGCGCCTTGCGCGCGGGGATGTTCGGCCTTGCGGCTGCGGCGCTCGCGGTCGGTGCCGTTTGGTGGGCGGGGACCGTGCGCTCTCCGCAGCTCTCGGCGCAGGTCGCCGAGCTCAACGACGACACGGACGGAGACGGCGTGTGCGACCTGCTGGAGGCGACGCTGGGCACGTGGGCCTGCCATGCGGACACGGATGGCGATGGCTTCAGCGACAGCGAGGAGCTGGCGCGCCGCTCGAATCCGACCGACCCCAACTCGTTCCCCACGGTGAGCGAGCCTTCGCTGCAGATGGTGGCCTACGAGGACCACCGCGGCGTGCACGTGAACACGTTCGTGTACGTCCACGACGGTGAGATGCGCGAGCTCCGCATGCGCTACGGCGCGCGAATCGGGGAGCGCACGGTCGGAGTGCCGATGGAGGCCCTGCGCGGTGGCGAGCCCGTCAGCGTGCGGTCCGGTCGCCGCGCGGGTTCCAAGGTTCTGCGCTTCGACCCCATGCTCAGCCGAAATGCGGTGATGCAGCGCCGCGGGCTCTCGCTGTTTGCGACGATCGCCAATTGCAGCTGCGTTCGCGACGCGGATGCCTGCAACCTCGCGGTTTCGCAGGGCGAGATCTATCAGATGCTGCGCATCCCGACGGGGAACACCGCCGGCCTCACGGCCCCGAGCGGCGGGAATGGAATCGGCCTCGGCAACGCCTACCGGCCCATCCGCCCCTCGACGAGCGTGCCTTCGAATGCGATGGGCGAGATCTGCGCGCAGACCACCGTGGTCGTGCGCGTGATCGGCGCTGTCGTGACGCAGGAGGTCGTCGCGGCCGACTGCGTGCCGGGCTGGGATACGTACTGCTCCCCCGGCTGTGCGAACACGGTCGGCACGACGATCCGAGCCGTCGATCCGGCGGCGCTGATCGGCGGCTAGGAAGGAATTTCCAATCGATTCACGGGGGCGATGACGGCCTCGTGAAGGAACGGAACCGTCCACCCTCGCCGTCCGTCGAAGACGTCCGACCCCCTATGTCCGCGAGTTCCGATCCCGATGCCGAGCTGATCCTCGCCTGCCAGCGCGCCCCGCTGGCCGGGCTCGACGGCCCGTTTCGGGAGCTGTACGAGCTCTACAAGGACCGGGTCTACAACGTGTGCTACCGCATCACCGGCAATCCCAGCGACGCGCTCGACGCCGCGCAGGAGACCTTCGGGATCCTCTTCCGCAAGCTGCGCGAGTTCCGTTTCGAGAGCAAGTTCTCCAGCTGGGTGTATCGCATCGCCGTCAACGCGTCGATCGACCTCAAGCGCCGCTCGCGCTCGCGCAAGCTCGCTTCGCTCGATGCCCTGCAGGAATCGGCGGAGGGCGAGGGGCGCTTCGACCCGACCGACGAGCGGCTGGAAATGCCGATGCATGCCGCATCGCGCCATGAGCTCGAGCGCGAAGTGCAGCGCGCGATTGCCTCGCTCAGCCCCAAGCTGCGCACGATCACGGTCCTGCGCTACATCGAGAATCAGTCCTACGAGCAAATTGCCGAGACGCTGCAGATCTCGCTGGGAACGGTGAAGTCCCGGCTGGCGCGCGCGCACGACATGCTCGACCAACACCTGACGCCGATCCTCGATCGGTACTACCTCGGATGAATCCCGAACTTCCCGAAACCTGCCATGCATGGCGTGTCGCTGCGCTCGAGCGCGCTGCGCTGCCGGAGCATGCGTGCGCAGAGTGCGAGCGCTGGCGCGCGCGGCTCGAGCTGCGCGAGGGCCTGCTGCGCACGCTGCCGCGCGTCGTCGCGCCTCGGGAACTCGAAGCGCGCAGCGCGCAGCAGCTCGAAGCCGACGAGCGCCGCGAGCGCACGCTCCGCGCGGTCGCTGGGCTCGGCCGCGTGCAGCCGGGCGCCGAGCTCGACCGCGCCGTCGAGGCCGCTGCTGCGGGGATGGGTGGGCTCGCTTCGCGGCAGCGCACGCCGAGCGTGCTCGATCGCCTCGTCGCGGAAGAGCTCGCCGACCCCGTCAAGGCACGCGTCGCGCGCCAAGTCGAGCATCTGCCGCGCATGGAAGCGCCTGCGGCGCTCGCCGAGCGGATCGCGCGCGACCTTGCTGCGCCGCACGCCTCGACGGAACGCCGCGAGCGTCGACCCGTTCGCCAGTTGTGGCTCGCGGCTGCGGCTGCGCTCGTCACGCTCGCCTTCTCGCCGCTCTTCTTCCGCGATGACGCGGCGCCCGCCGCTCCGATGCGCGTCGCGCGTCCCTTCCGCGTCGAGCACGTCCGCTCCACGCGCGACCTCTCGCCCGCTTCGCGTGCGTGGCTCGAAACCGCGTCGAGCGGCATGCTCAGCCAAAACAACATCTGAAACCCGCCATGTTCCAGCGCACCTTCCTCGCCATCGCCGCACTCGGCCTCGCCTTCGGGCAGGCTGCGTGCAGCGACGTGTCGGAAGGTTCTGCTCAGGGCGCGGTTGGAAACGACGGCCCGATCATCCTGCAGTCTCCGACGCCCGGGGAGCAGCTCCTGCAGAAGATGCAGCGTGCGGCGACCGGCGTTGCTTACAGCGGCGTGCGACGCGTCGAGCAGACGTGGCGCGTCGGTGAGGAGACGATCTCGACCTCGTATCGCGAGGAAGTCGCTTCGGACGGTGAAGGGCGCTTCGCGCTCCGCTCGCTCGAGCTGATCGCGCCGAGTCTGCCCGAGCCGAGCGAAGAGCTGTGGCGCATGCTGCAGGGCTCGCGCGAAGGCTTCTTGTTCCGCTATCGCGACTTCCGCATCCACGATGTCGCGAGCATGGTGACGAACTACAGCCCTATCCTGCTCGGCACCAACGTCCACGTCGCGGGCCGCGTGTGCGACGAGATGATGTTCGCGCTGCGCCACGGCGCGTCGTTCACCTACAACCTCGCGGTCGATCGCGAGACAGGCTTGGTGATGCGCTGCGAGCAAGTCGCCACGGATGGGCAGGTGATGGGTCTCGTCGAGTTCGAGTCCATCGAGTTGAATCCGAGCTTCGCCGCGGACTTCGAGTGGCACGTCCCCAGCAACGATGAACAGCCGCTGCCGGACGGACAGGCTTCGCGCCTCGCGGTGGCGGGCTTCGTGCCGCTGCAGCCGCAGAGCGACGGTGGCCGCTTCGCCTTGGTGGAGTCGACGGTCTTGCGCTCGGAGGATCCGGCGGGTGGAGGCGAGGTCGCGTGGGTGAAGTCCACGTTGACCGACGGCGTCGAAGTGGTGTTCGTGCTGCACGGCGGCTCGGATCCTTCGCTCACCAGCGAGGACGTCATGCGGGTGGCCCCCTCGGTCGGGCCTTGGAACCACGTCGAAGGCACGCTGCGTCAACAGCGCTTCATGGCGCTCGGCCGTGCGTCGGTCGACGAGCTGCTCGACCTCATCGCGTCGACGCTCTGAGCTCGGCGTGCGCCGTGCGCTGCGCGGGATCTGGAACATTTTTCCAGCCCTGCGCGCAAGTGGAACAAGAGTGCGTCGGGCGCGACCGCGGTGATCGTCGCGGGGTACTCTCTGGTGTCGGAGCGAGCACCTACCCCGCGCCCGGCAGCCCACGATGCAAGAGCCTTTCGACAGCGGCGAGTCCCACTCCGAGTCTGGTCTGGAATCCGCGGAGTACCGCGAGCGTCTGCGCAACAAGCTCAACTGCTTGATCGCCGTGCTCGAAGTTGCGACGGCCAAGGTGAAGCAGTCTCTCGCCGGTCCGGCGCCGGACCTCGATCGACTCACGCGCATCCAGCGCAACCTGCAGGAGACTCTCGAAGTCTGCGTGCGCGCGCGCGCTGCGCTCGAAAAGCGCGGCCCGCTGCCCGAGTCGATTGCGCGCGACCTCGCCTCGGCGGTCAGCCCTGAGATTCTCGGCCTCCCGAGCGCGCCTCCGCGCGCCGCGGCGTCCGCGATCGAGCGCTCGGAAGCCGAGCGCGCCCGCCTCGCCAGCCTCTCGCGCATCGATCGCTCGATGATCACCTCCGTCGACTTCGACGAGCTGGCTCGTCGCCTACAGGCCTGAGCCGACGACGCTTCGTACACAACCCAGGGGCTGCGGGGAGTCCATCGCGGGCTCCCCGCAGTATTTCAGGCCTTGCTGCGGCCGCGCCGCGCGACAAGTGCGCGCTGGGGACGTACAAAACGCACATGGCTTCGCCGCGGGAGCGTTCCTTCGAAGCTCGCGTCGTCGCGCGGGGGCGGCGCATCGTCCTCGCCGCTCCGTGCGAGCAGGACGAAGAGGAACTGCTGAGTCTTCGCCGTGCGAGCTGGGACTTTCTCGCGCCGTGGGAGCTCGACATCACCGGAGTCGATCCGCTGGGGCCGTCGTGGTTCGCGCGCTACCTGCGCGTCGGGCCGCAGCATCGTCGCGAGCGTTGGCTCGTGCGCATGCGGCGCTCGGGCCGCATCTGCGGGTCGATCACGATCGGCGAGATAGAGCCGGGTGCGCGCCGCGCGACCTTGGGCTATTGGATCGGCGCCAAGTACGCGCGCCGCGGACTGATGAGTGAGGCACTCACACTCGCTGTGGCGCGCGCGCTCGGGGAGCTGGGCCTGCGCGAGCTGCACGCCTATGTCTTACCTGAGAACGTTGCGTCGCGCGGCTTGCTCGCCAAGCTCGGCTTCACGCGGAACGGCGTGGCGCGCGGGTATCGCCGCATCCGCGGCGAGGAGCGCGACCACGAGCGCTGGACGATCAGCGGCCCCAATCGCGAAGGTAGCGGAAGTCCTGATTGATCGTGCGCTGTGAGAGCTTGGCGATCAGCGGCATCACGCGCTTGAACTGCGTGGCGGCGATGCGCGCGGCGATGCGGCGCACGAAGTCGAGCGCGAAGCCCGCCTCGACGAGCTCGGCCTCGCTCATGCGCAAGTCGACCATGTGGTGCAGCAGTCGATCGGCCTCGGCGTAGCTGAAGCCGAGCTCGCCTTCGTCGGTCTGGCCTTCAAAGAGGTCCGCGCTCGGCGCCTTGTCGAGGATCGGCGCGGGCACGGCCATGTGGCGCGAGAGCTGGTAGATCTGGTGCTTGTAGAGGTCGCCGATCGGGTTGAGCGCGCTGGCGGAATCGCCCCACTGCGTCGAGTAGCCGAGCAGGATCTCCGTCTTGTTGCTCGTGCCCGCCACGAGTCCCTTGAACTCGACCGAGAGGTCGTAGAGCACGATCATTCGGCAGCGGGCCATCACGTTGCCGCGGCGCATGCGGTCTTCGACGCGTCCCGCGGCGAGGTAGCCGTCCGCCATCGCGGTGATTTCGACCTTGCGGGTCTGGATGCCGAGCGTGCTCGCGAGCAGCCGCGCGTGGCCTTCGCTGTCGGGGTTCGAGGTGCGGTACGGCATCATCACGCCCAGCACGTTCTCCGGCCCGAGCGCGCGGGCGCAGAGCGCCGCGACCAGCGCCGAGTCGACGCCGCCCGAGATGCCGAGCACCGCGCGCGAGAACCCCGCGCTGGCGAGCTCTTCGCGCAGGAACTGCACGAGCAGCTGTTCGACGAGCGGCGGGTGGATGTCGAGCGGACTCACGCTGGGCTCCGTTCGTCGAGGCGCGCGATGGCGCGCGCGAGCAGATCGGGGCGCGAGTCTCGGCGCAGCGGCGTTGCGACGCGCGCGCGACGCAGCGCGTCGGACGTGATCCGTGCTTCGAGGCGTCCGGCCTCGATGCCCGCGAGGCGCGCATGCTCGGCGCCGAAGGGATCGATCACGCGCGAGCCGCCCCAGAAGAAGACGCCGTCTTCCCAGCCGACACGGTTGGAATACACGACCCACGTTTGGAAGAGCAGGCCATAGGCCTCGAGCAGCGTGCGCCACGTGCGCTCGCTCGCGAGCTCTCTCGCGCCGCCGTCGACGCCGCGACCGGGGCTGCAGCTCGTCACGATCAGCGCGTCGGCTCCGGCGAGGAAGTGCTGGTAGCCGCTGGTCACGTGCCAAGCGTCCTCGCAAATCAGGATGCCAAAGCGTCCGTGGCGCGAGTCGAACGTGGTGAACGAGTCGCCCGCCGCAAACTCGCGCATCTCGTCGAACATCCCGTAGGTCACGAGATGGACCTTGCGGTGCAGATGCTTCACGGCGCCGTCTTCGAGGAACGCGACCGAGTTGTAGATGCGGCCGTCGGCGGAGCGCTCGACGAAGCCGACGACGATCGAGATGTCGCGCGAGAGCGCCGCGAGCCGCGCGAGTTCCCGCGAGTCGACGGCGAGAGCGACCTCGGCGGTCTGGTCCTTGAGGAAGTACCCCGTCAGCGAGAGCTCGGGGAACACGATCATCTGCGAGCCCGACTTGCGCGCAGCCTCGATCTGCGCGACGTGCTCGTCGAGATTGCGACCCACATTTCCCAGCGCGGGATTGGTCTGCGCCACCGTCAGCCGACAGTCCATGCGAGAAATCCTAGCAGGTGGGGGAGCTACTTGGCGCGCGAGCGGGCGTGGGCGAGCGCCGCGCGGGCCAGGGCGGCCGTATCGACGCCCGTGGCTTCGCCTTCGTAGCCGAGCAGGATTCGGTGGCGCAGCACGGGGACGCAGAGCGCTTCGAGGTCTTCGAACTTCACGTGCAGCTCGCCGCGCAGGAGCGCGCGGGCGCGCGCTGCCGCGAGGAGCGCTTGCCCGGCGCGTGGGCTCGCACCGTGTCGCACCGTGCGCTGCACTTCCGTGGGTGCGTCGCCGTCGGGATGCGTGGCGAGGACCGTGCGCGCGACGCACTCGACAATCTCGCGCGAGACCGGCAGCTCGCGCACGAACGCGCGCAGGGCGCGCACCTCGGCCGCGCTCATCGTCGGAGCGATGGCGGAGGAGCTCTCAAGGGCGCTCGCGTCGAGCACGCGCACGAGCTCTTCGAAGCTCGGCCGCCCGAGCACGACCTTCATCTGGAAACGGTCGAGCTGCGCCTCGGGAAGAGGGAACGTCCCCTCCATCTCGATCGGGTTCTCGGTCGCAACGAGGAAGAACGGGTCTTCGAGCGCGGTGGTCTCGCCGAAGAGCGTGACCTTGCCCTCGGCCATCGCCTCGAGCAACGCGGCCTGCGTGCGCGGGCTGGCGCGGTTGATCTCATCGGCGAGCAGCACGTTCGTGAACACGGGGCCGCGCTCGAAGCGCACCTCCCGACGTCCGTCCGCGCCTTCTTCGAGCACGCGCAGACCGAGGATGTCGCCGGGCATGAGATCCGGCGTGAACTGAACGCGGCGAAAGCGCAGGTCGAGCCCCGCGGCGAGAGCCTTCGCGAGCGTCGTCTTGCCGAGGCCGGGCACGCCTTCGAGTAGCACGTGCCCGCCGGAGAACAGCGCGCAGAAGAGCTGCTCGACCACCTCGTCATGGCCGACGAACACGCGGCGCACGGCGGCTTCGAGCTCGCGCGCACGCGCGAGCAGCGCCTCGAGCTCGCGGCCCGTGGCCGAAACGTCCCTTCGTTGCTCTCCGCGTTCCATGGTGACCTCGACGCTCCTTCCGCGCCCATCATGCCAGCCCGCGGGCCGACGCGCACCGCCGAGGCGCGCGCTATGCTCCGCGCCGCCTATGACCGCACTTCGCCCGCTCGCCGTCGTTGCGCTCGTTCTCGGCGCTTGCAGCTCCGCGGACTTCGGCGTACGGCGCATGGCCGAGCCTCAAAAAGCCAATGTGGCGCTCGCGCGTGCAGCCGAGGGGCGTGGCGATTGGGGACAGGCGGCCAGCGTTTGGTACGAGCTGTACCTGCGCGGCGGCGATGGCGCGGCGACCGCGATCGTGCAGGCCGCGATGGCGCTGTGCGAGGCCGGCGCGCCCGCGAGCGCCCAGCGCCTCTTGGAGCACGAGCTCGACGCGCGACCGGACCAAGTCGAGGTCCTCGAAGGCCTCGCCGCTGTCATGCTTCGCACGGGCTTCCGACGCGCGGCCGAGCCGCATCTCGAGCGCGTGCTGGAGCTCGAACCCGATCGCATCTCGACCTTGCTCCTGCTCGCGCGCTTGCGCTTCGAGCTCGGCCTCGAAGTCGGCTGCATCCCGCTCTTGGAGCGTCGCATCGCGCTCGGAGGCGGCGATGCGGAGACGTGGGTCATGCTCGCCCGTGCGCGCCGGGAGGCGGGCGCCTTCTCCGCGGCAGTCGAGGCCTATCGTCGTGCCGTCGAGCTCGGCGAGAGCGATCCCGGACGCCTGCTGTTCGCCGCGAGTCTCTACTTCGAGGTCGAGGCGGAGGAGCGCGGCGCGCTGGACTCGGCCCTTGCGGAGGCATGGATTCAGCGGGCGATCGAGGTCGACCCAGAGCGCACGGACGCTCACTTCCTCCTCGGCGTCCTGCGCGAAGGAGAGCAGCGCGACGACGAGGCGCTCGCCTGCTATCTGCGCGCGCTGGAGATCGACCCTGTCGAGCGCAAGGTCTTGCGTCGGGCCGCCGACTTCCACGCGCGCAGGGGCGAGCGCGACATGGCTCTCGCTCTCGGCTTGCGTTACGTCAACTCCGCATCGCAGCGCTCCGACGAGCGGGCCGCCGCCGAGCGTTGGCTCACGTCGCTCGAAGCGCGCCTCGCACCGGTGCAGTGACGACGGCGCGCGTCAGCGGCACAGCCGCGCGACGAGGGCCTCGACCTGCTCGATCAGCTCGCGGGCGAAGTCTTCGCCGAAGTCCACTTCGAGCACGTCGATCTCAGGGAACTGGTAGCGCCCGGACGTGCGGTTGAACGGGATCCCGTACTCCCACTTGTTGCCGTCGGAGGCGTGGATCGTCACCGCGATCTGGTCGTCGCCCTCGACGGGCTCGACGGTGTACTTGACGACGTCGTAGTTGGGCATGGCGGGCTCCGGTGTCGGCTCTTCGGCCGTTCAGCGGCGCGACTGGAGCGCCTCGTCCCGTACGAACAGGTAGTACATCTGGCCGGGGCTCTTCGTGCGGCCCGCGGTCCACTCGGCCTCGGGGCCGATGCCCATGTAGATGTCCGCGCGACCGGCGGTGCGGATGGCGCCGCCCGTGTCCTGATCGAACATGAAGCGGTCGTACACCGCCGAGCCGTAGGCCTCGTCCTCCGACGAGAAGAGGCGCTTGAACCAGCTCACGGGACCGTCGCGGTCGGGCACGTCGACGTCGACGAACACGATTCCACCGCGCGGGAAGAGCGACTTGTCGGTCGCGAGCGTGCGGCCGCCGGTGACGTCGACGTTCAGGCTGCCCTTGGGGTCGCCGTCGATCTCGAGGAAGAAGACGAAGCTGTCGTCCTTGTTGATGTATTCGAGCAGAAGCTCGGGGTTCGCGGCGCCCCACTCGCGGATCTTCGCCAGCGAGACCTCGCTCGCCTTGATGTGGCCGTCGGCGACGAGCATCTTCCCGAGCGACTTGTACTCGCGCCCGTTCTTGCCCGAGTAGCCGAAGCGTCGCTCGCTGCCATCGGGCAGCTCGATCACTGCGGAGCCATTGACGTGGGCCACGAACGCGTCGAGCGGATCCTTGAGGTACACGAGCTCGAGCTTCTTCTCTTTGAGCATGCCGCTCGCCTCGATCGCTGCGCGCGTCGGGTAGGGCGCGAGGGAACCATCGGCCTGCTTCTGGCCGAGGATCTCGCCGTCCTTCGCCTTCACGAGGTCGTCGGGCATCCCGTACAGCGGCCAGCGGTACTCCGCGTCGGCGGTCATCGAGCCCGACAAGATCGGCGTGCAGTAGCCGGTGAAGAGCACGCCGCCGCCCTTCCCGTTCCAGCCTGCGCTCTTGTAGATGTCGAAGTCGAGCGCCACGGACGCGTCGAAGTCGCGTTCGTCGGTGCACGAAGCGAGCAGCTTGCGCAGGTGCTTGAGGCTCTCGAGCGCGCGCGCGTGCGTGACGCCTTCGATCGGGAAGTGCTCCTTCGACGAAGGGCGGCCATACCACTCGATCGAGCGCTCGAGCGCGGGGAGGATTTCGTCGCGGTCGGCGAAGCTCGCCTTGAAGTCGGGGCGCTGCTCGCCCTTCGCGAGCGGGATCAGCGCGGGCCAGCCCTCGGGCAGCGGGCGGCCGTAGTCGGGGGTCTGGCAAGCGGCGGCGAGGACGAGACCGAGGGCGGCGACGAGGTGCAGCTTCATGGGAGCGGCGAGCGTAGCCATCGCCGCTCGCCGTTCAATGCGTCGCCCCACGCGCGCGAGCGGCTAGCATCGAGTGCCTCCCATGGGCGTCTCCTTCCGCGACGCGGCACGCTTCTGGCTGCAGCTCGGCCTCACCAGCTTCGGCGGGCCGGCCGGACAGATCGCGCTCATGCACCGCGAGCTCGTCGAGCGCCGCCGCTGGATCGACGAAGAGCGCTTCGTCCACGCGCTCAACTTCTGCGTGCTGCTCCCCGGCCCGGAGGCCCAGCAACTCGCGACGTACGTCGGTTGGCTGCTGCACGGTCGCCTCGGCGGGATCGTCGCCGGAGCCCTATTTGTGCTGCCTTCGGCGTTGCTCCTGTGGGCGCTCTCGTGGCTGTACGTCGAGCACGGCACGCTCCCCGCCGTCGCTGCGCTCTTCGACGGCCTCCAGCCGGCCGTGGTCGCCCTGATCGCCGTGGCCCTCCCGCGCATCGCGCGCCGCTCGCTGCGCAGCGCGGTCGCCGTCTCGCTCGCGGTGGGGGCGTTCCTCGCGCTGTTCCTCGACCTGCTCGCCTTCCCGCTCGTCGTCTTGCTCGGGGCCGCGGTCGGACTCTTCAGCCTCCGGCCCGCCGCGCAGCCCGCGCCGCCGTCGAAGCCGGTCAGCCCCGCCTCGACGTTGCGGGTCGCCGTGGCATGCCTCGTGCTCTGGTGGGCGCCGATCCTGCTCGCTGGCTGGCTGCAGGGCTGGAGGGGTCTGCTCGCGCAGCAGGGGCTCTTCTTCAGCGAGACGGCCTGCGTGACCTTCGGGGGAGCCTACGCGGTGCTGCCTTACGTCGCCGACGCGGCCGTGACGCGCTTTGGCTGGCTCTCGAGCGAGCAGATGCTCGACGGGCTCGGCCTCGCCGAGACCACTCCGGGGCCCCTCATCATGGTCGTGCAGTTCGTGGGCTTCCTCGGCGGCTGGCGCGGCACGAGCGCGGGCTCTCCGCTCGCGAGCGCGACGCTCTCGGCAGCGCTGGTGACGTGGGTCACCTTTCTGCCCTGCTTCCTGTGGGTCTTCGTCGGCGCGCCCTACGTCGAGCAGCTGCGCGGCTCGCGGCGCATCGCCGGGGCTTTGGCCGGGGTGAGTGCCGTCGTCGTCGGAGTGATAGCGCAGGTCGCCCTTTGGTTCGGGGCGCAGGTCCTGCTCCGCGGACCGAACGGCGAGGTCGACACCTTCGCTGTCTTGCTCTGGGCCGCCGCATTCATCGCGTTGGCATGGAAGAAAGTTCCCAGTGTCGCGGTGGTGCTCGCGTGCGCGGCCGTCGGCCTGATTCGGCACTCGCTGATGTCGGCGTGACGGGACTATTTCAGTCGAGTCTGCATGGCTTACGATCCCGACGCGTGCGGATCGCCTTCTCCATGTCCTCTTCGCGTCGAATGTGCTCCCTCGCAGTCGGCAGCGCGTTCCTCCTTGCGGCCTGCGGAGGCGGCGGTGGCGGCGATTCTCCGCCGCCGCAGCCGAGCAATGTGCTCGTCGTGGTGATGGACGACGTGGGGATCGACATGCTCGGCTCGTACGGCGTCCACCCGAGCTTCCCGCCCACACCGAATATCGACGCGCTGATCGCGGAAGGCGTGCTCTTCGAGCACTGCTACACGCCGCCGAGCTGCTCGCCGACTCGCGCGGCGGTCCTCACGGGTCGTGCGTCGTTCCGCACGGGCATCGGCCAGCCGATCGCCGACTGGAACACCGAGCCGGCGCTCGCGCTCGAAGAGTGGACGATCCCCGAGGTGCTCGCGGCGCAGAGCGCGCAGCCGGTCGCGACCTCCGCGATCGGAAAGTGGCACTTGGGCTCCGAAGCCGTCGGCGGTGTCGATCATCCCAACCTTCAGGGATTCGACTGGTTCGACGGTCCGCTCGGGAACCTGTTCACCGGTCAGACGTACTTCAATTACGGCAAGATTCGCAACGGCGTTCGCTATGTGAGCACGACCTACGCCACCACGGATCAAGTCAACGATGCGCTCGGCCGCATCGAGACCATGCCGGAGCCGTGGTTTCTCTGGCTCGGCTTCAGCGCGGCGCACACGCCGTTGCACGCGCCGCCGCAGGAGCTGCACACGTACGCGTTGAGTGGTGATCCTCAGGACACCCCCTACGAGCACTACTGCGCCATGGTGCAGGCGCTCGACACGGAGCTCGGTCGTCTGCTCTCTGGGATCCCCGCTGACGTACGCGCGCGCACGACCGTCGTGTTGCTCGGCGACAACGGCTCGCCCCAGCAGGTTGTCATTCCGCCCTCGGTGCCTGCGCAGTCCAAGGGCTCGCTCTTCGAGGGCGGCGTGCGCGTGCCCCTCGTGATCTCGGGCAACCACGTCGCCGCGCGAGGCGTGCGGGCCACGGCGCTCGTGCAGACCGTCGATCTGTTCCCGACGATCCTCGGATTCTTCGGGGTCGAAGCTGCGTCCGGCGTGGGCGATGGCCCGGTGATCGACGGTATCGACCTCGCGCCCTACCTCGCCGATCCGCAGGTCGCGCCGCTGCGCGATCACGTGGTGGTCGACAAGTTCGAGCCCAATGGCATCGGCCCCTACACGGAGACCGGCGCGATGGTGCGGGACGCACGCTGGAAGCTGATCCGGCGTTCCGGACAGCCCGACGCGCTGTTCGACCTTCAGGGACTCGATCGCGAAGGCGTCGACCTCAACGACGGCAGCCTCGAACCCGAGGAAGCCGCGGCCTTCTCCCAGCTCGATTCGTGGCTGGAAGCCGCGCTGCCCTGACTTTCGCAGGGCGCCCTTGACCCTGCGCGCGGTCGAACGACACTGCGTGCATGGGCTGTCTCCTCGGCTGTCTGGGCCTGATCCTGCCGCGCGCGATCCTCGTGGTGATGTGGATCACCGACTACCTCGACACGGCGTACGAGAGCGTTGCGTGGCCGCTCCTCGGCTTCTTGTTCCTGCCGCTGACGACGATCACCTACGCGTGGGTGATCAACAGCCACGGCGACGTGAAGGGGCTCGACACCGTGCTCGTGACGCTCGCCGTGCTCGCGGATCTCGGCGTGTTCTCGTCGTCGCGCGCGAGCGTGCGAACGGTCTGAAGCGCGCGCTCAGTCGAGCTGCACGCCCGACGCGACGAAGGAGCGTCGACCGTCGGCGCCCAGCGTGAAAACGCCTTCGACGCGCGCGCTGCGCCCCGCGCAGTCGAGGGGCAGCGTGAAGGCGCGGTCCTTGAACGTGACGAGCAGCGGGGCCTCCGCGGTGCCGAAGCGCATCCAGCAGCCGGCCTTGGGGCAGACCTGCGAGATCGTGCCCGAGAAGAGCACCGGCTTGCCGTTGTAGAGCTCGGGGTGCGCGATCAGCGTCTCAGCGGTGACGCGCGCTTCGCCCGCCACGCCGACGCCGTAGCTTCCCTTCGGGGTCGAGGCGCAGGCGGCGAGGGCGACGAGGGACAACGCGATTTGGAGCTTCATGGCGTCGAGTCTGAGTCGCGCGCGCGACGCCCGCAAGGGCGCGCGAGCTCGGACGCTGCGCTGGCCGTCGACGCGCGGCGCGGGCGTGACTACGCTCGGATCCCATGAGCCAAGACATCGAAGCCGTGCGCGGGACGATCGCCGCGATCAATCGCCGAGATCCGCAGGGCGTGGCCGCGACCTTGGCGCCCGAAGTGGCCTTCGTCGACGCCCACGGGCGACGCTTCGAGGGCCGCGACACCTTGATGGAAGGTTGGCGCGGGTACTTCTCGACCTTCCCCGACTACCGCATCGAAATCGAGAAGGAGCAGGAGGGCACGGGCGGCGTCTTGCTCCTCGGCCATGCGTCGGGCTCCTTCCGAGGCCGCCGAGACCGAGCGTGGCGCATCCCGATCGCCATCCGCGCGGAGGTGCGCGGGGGGCTGGTGAGCCTGTGGCAGGTCTTCGCGGACACCCACCTGCCATTCGAGAGCATGCGGGGCTAGGTCGGCGACGGCCGATTGTGCCGAAACAAGGCGGCGAGCCACAGCATGGCTGCTCCCAGATACCGGAATCGCTATTGAGGAATTGAACTTCCGGTATCAGAGCCCACGATCCATGCCCCCATGGTTCGCTCCAAAGTCGCCCAAGCTGCCAAGATCCAAGAAACGTCCAGCCACCGTTGGACGTTTCTCTCCAACCACGCCCATGTGCTGGTGTGCCTCGCAACGGAAGACGACCCGCGGCTGCGCGACATCGCCGAGCAGATCGGCATCACGGAGCGCGCCGTCGGCAGCATTCTCTCCGATCTCGAGGACGAAGGCTTCGTCGAAGTGACGCGCGAGGGGCGCCGCAACCGCTACCGCCTGCGACTCGATCGACCGCTGCGCCATCCGCTGGAGCAGCACCGCGATGTGCGCGAGCTCGTCCAACTCTTCGTTGCTCGGAGACGCGCATGAGCGGCGCCGAGCACGGATCTCGCGCGGACGTCGCCTACGCGGCGCGCGCTCTGCAGCGACTGGCGGAGCAGCTCGGCATGAAGTGCGCGAGCGGCGAGCTCGAACGCCGCCTCGGTCAGACGCGCCCCGACGAGGGCATGGCGCCCATTGCGGGCCGTGACTGGCTGGCGAGCGCCGCCGAGGCGCAGGGACTGCGCACACAGCGCATCGATGGCCCGCTCGACGCCGCGATCGTCCAGTTGGAAATGGGGCAGGTCGTCGCGGCGGAGCTCACGCATGCTTCGGGCATCCGACACTGGGTGGCGCTGCTCTCGCACGGCGGTGGCACGCTGCGCTTCGCGCGCTACGGCGAGGGGCTTGCGGAGCACGACGCGGAGCTCGACCAGCGTGCCTTCGAGGCCGAGTATCCGCGCGGAGCTTCCGCCTGGGTGGCCCTCGATCTCGCGATGCCCAACTCCGGCGCAGCCGCTTCGCGCCAAGAGGGCGCGGCGGATCACGGACCTACCCACGGGCCAGGACCGTGGGCTCGGCTGCGGGCGTTGCTCCGGCCCGACCGTGGCGAAATCTTGAGCGTTGCGGCTTTCGCCGTCGCGATCGGCGTGCTGCAGCTCGCGACACCGATCGCCGTTCAGGCGCTGGTCAACTTCGTGGCGATGGGCGGCGCCATTCCGCCGGTGATCGTCGTCGCGGGGATGCTGCTGCTCGGCCTCTTGCTGGCGGGTGTGCTGAGTGCGATGCAGGTCTGGATCGTCGAAGTGCTGCAGCGGCGACTGTTCGTGCGCATGGTCGCCGATCTGGCCGCGCGTCTGCCGCGCGTGCGCGACGACGACCCGCACTACGGCCCGGAGCTCGTCAACCGTTTCCTCGAAGTCGCCACGCTCCAGAAGCTCGGCGCGACGATTCTGCTCGAAGGCGTCGCGCTCGTCCTGAGCCTCTTCGTCGGCTTGACGCTCCTCGCCTTCTACCACCCTTGGCTGCTCGCCTTCGACGTCGCCCTCGTGCTGTGCGTGATGGCGATCATTTTCCTTCCGATGCGCGCGGCGGTCCGCACGGCGATCGACGAGAGCAAGGTCAAGTACGAGACCGTCGCCTGGCTCGAAGAGATCGCGCGCAATCCGCGCACCTTCAAGTCGGCGGGCGCGCAGCAGTGGATCTACGAGCGCACGGACCGGCTGGCGAGCGACTACGTCGTCAAGCGCAAGGCCCACTTCCGCGCCATCTTCGGGCAGACCTTGGGCGCGCTCACGCTGCGCGCACTCGCGAGCACGGTGTTGCTTGCGATCGGCGGCTTGCTCGTCATCCGAGGGGAACTCTCGCTCGGACAACTCGTAGCCGCGGAGATCGTCGTTTCGCTCGTCGTCGACGCGACGGCGAAGATCGACAAGAACCTGGAGAAGTTCTACGCCGTCTTGGCCTCGACGGACAAGCTCGGTCACCTGCTCGACCTGCCGCTCGAAGAGCGCTCGGGCGAGCACCACGAAGCGCCGGAGGGTGCGCGCGGGGCCACGCTGCAGATCCAAGGCGTCGCTACGGAGCGTGCTGGGCGGGCGCTTTTCTCGGGACTCGACGTGCAGCTCCCCGCGGGCGCGAGCCTGTGCATCCGCGGGCCCGCGGGCGCGGGCAAGAGCACGCTGGTGCAGATGCTCTGGGGCTTGCGCCGTCCGTCGACCGGCGCGATTCGCATCGACGGTCGCGACGTGCGCGAGATCTCCACCGACACCCTGAGAGCGACGGTTTCGATCGCGACGGGCGATGAGTTCCTCTCGGCAGCCGTGCGCGACAACGTTCGCCTCGGTCGTTCGTCCGTGCGCGACGACGACGTTCGTGCGGCCCTCAACTCGGTGGGATTGTTCGAGGAAGTGGCAGCACTTCCTGACGGGCTCGAGACCGAGCTCGACGGCGAAGGTCATCCGCTCTCCGAGAGTCAGTCGCGGCGACTGTTGCTCGCCCGCGCGATCGTTTCACGTCCGCGCCTGCTCGTCATCGACGGACTCGTCGACCTTCTTCCGCGCGATGCGCGCCGCAAGGTCACAGAAAACCTGCTCGATCCCCAACGCGGCTGGACGCTCGTTCTCGTCTCCGACGACCCCGAGCTCGCGGCGAGCTGCTCGCACGTGCTCGAGCTGCCCACGGGGCTCCTCCGCGTCAACGAACCCAAGCGCCCCGCGGGGGCTGTGTGAGCCGCGCCATGGCGAATGTCCAAGACCACGCGTCCAGCCAAGATCCGCTCGACCTGCCGGCGCTGCGCTCCGTGCGGCCCCCGCGCGGACTGCGCAAACTGGCGATGGCGCTGACAGCGCTCACGTTTTTCCTGCCGTTCGTGCTCCTGATCGTTCCGTGGCGCCAGAACATCGCGGGCGCGGGACGCGTGACGGCGTTCGAGCCGCTCGATCGCACGCAGGTGCTTCCCGCGCCGGTGTCCGGTCGGCTGGCCACGCTGCACGTGCAAGAAGGCGAGCGCGTCGCCAAGGGCCAGTTGCTCGCGGAGCTCGCTGACCAAGATCCGGAGTTCGCTCTGCGGCTCGACCAAGGCGTGCAGTTCGCGCAGGCGAAGGTCGATGCTGCACGCTCGGCGGTCTCGCAGTACGACCAGCAGCTCGTTTTCCTCGAGGATGCACGCGAGACCGCGGTGTCCTCGGCAGAGGCCGATCTGCGCAACGCGATTCAGAAGGTCCGGGCGGCGGAGCAGGACCTCGTCGCGATGGAGGCCGAGGGTGAGCAAAAGCGCACGGACCGCGAGCGCAAGTGGACGCTGTACACCAAGGGTGTCGCGAGCCAGCTCGACTTCCAGAAGGCCGAGGCGGACGCGCTCGCCGCTCAAGCGAAGGTCGAGGCGTCGAAAGCCAAGGTCAGCCAGTCTCGCGCCGAGGAAGAGGCGAAGATGGCGAGCGTGGACAAGATCGCAGCCGAGCAGCGCGCGAAGATCGAGTCGACCCGCTCGTCGCGCGAGGAAGCGGTGCAGAAGCTCGCAGCGGCCGAGAAGGAGCTGCTCGAGTCGCGCACCAAGGCCGAGCGGCAAAAAACTCAAGTGGTCGTCGCGCCGCGCGATGGCTACATCCTGCGCGTGCACGCCGCGAACTCGGCGGATCTGCTCTCGCAGGGAGACCCGTTGATCGAGCTGATTCCCGACACCGACCGACTCGCCGCAGAGCTGTGGCTGCGGGGCAACGATGCGCCGCTCGTCGCGCCGGGGCGCAAGGTCCGTCTGCAGTTCGAGGGCTGGCCCGCGGTGCAGCTCGCGGGCTGGCCATCCGTGGCGGTGGGTACCTTCGGCGGCGTGGTCAGCTTCGTCGACGCACAGGGCGGGAGCGACGGTCGCTTTCGAATGTTGATCACACCCGACCCTGACGACGTGCCGTGGCCCGATCGTCGCTATCTGCGTCAGGGCTCTCGTGTCAACGGCTGGGCGCTGCTCGAGGAAGTCAGCCTCGGCTATGAAATCTGGCGCCAACTGAACGCGTTCCCGCCCTCGGTCGCGGGTACGGCGCAAGACGGCGCGAAGGCTCAGGGCGGCAAGCCCAAGTCGAAGGACGGCGAGAAGAAGTGAAGCTTCTCTTCTGCACCGTGTTGCTCGTGTCGATGGCCGCGTGCCAGTCGGCGCCACCGCAGCGTCGTGCGTTGCCGCTGCCGCCGGCGTCAGACATCGTGGCGCGGCTCAAGCCCGAGCCGCTGCCGACGGTGCCCGTGCTCGGCGCAGTCCCGGTGTCGCTCCCGCAGTCGCTGGAGCTCGATACCTTGCTGCGCTCTGTCGAGACGCACTTCCCACTCGTGTTGGCGGCGCTGGAGGAGTACGAGATCGCGCGCGGTCGCATGCAGCAGGCGCAGGGCGGCTTCGACACGCGGCTCGGTTCGCAGGGCAAGCTCGGCCTCGAGGGCTACTACGAGAACGAGCGTGGCGATTTCTCGGTCGATCAGCCGATCGAGAGCTTTGGCGCGACCCTCAGTGGCGGTTATCGCATCGGGACGGGCAAGTTCGGCGCGTACGACGACGATGCGCGCACCGACGAAGGCGGCGAGTTCCGGCTCGGCGTGCTCGTGCCGATGTTGCAGGGCTTCTCGATCGACCCACGGCGCGTGGCGCTCTGGCAGGCGCGCATCGGCGAGGAGCAAGCCGAGCCGATCGTGACCCGCAAGCGGCTCGAGGCGACGCGCAAGGCGGCTGAGACGTATTGGAAGTGGGTCGGCAGCGGGCGCAAGCTCGCGATCGCGCGGCGGCAGCTCGATCTCGCGCTCGGGCGTCAGGAACAGGTGCGCATCCTCGTCGACGAGGGGCAAATTGCGGCGATCAACTTGGTCGACAACCAACGCCTGATCGTCGAGCGCCAAGCGGCACTCGTGCGCGCGGAGCGGGGCCTGCAAGAGTCTGCGATCCTGCTCTCGCTCTACTGGCGCGGCATCGCCGGCGAGCCGCAGGTGCCTGCGGACGCGTTGCTTCCGAGTGCTTTCCCCGAGCCGCGCGCGCCGGAGGATACGCTGATCAAGGGCGACATCGCGCTCGCTCTGGAACAGCGGCCCGAGCTGCGCGCGATCGACTTCGAGCGCTCCCAGATGGAGCTGGAGCTCGCGCTCTCGGAGAACCAGATGTTGCCGGCGTTCGACCTCGGGATGTACGCGTCGCAGGATGTCGGCGCGCAGTCGGGCGTGGTCGATGACCGGGGTCCGTTCGAGCTTCAGGCCCTGTTCAAGTTCTCGCTGCCCCTGCAGCGATCGAGAGCGCGCGGCAAGATCCTCGAACTCGAGGCCAAGCTCGCGAAGCTCGCCCGCGAAAAGTCGTGGGTCGGCGACGTCGTGGCGAGCGAGGTGCGCGACGCTTCCTCGGCGCTGGAGCAGTCCTATCGAAGGCTGGCGCTCGCGCGCGAGAATGTGATGCTCGCGCTGCGCCTCGAAGACGCCGAGCGCGTGGCCCTCGACGAGGGCCAGAGCGATCTGTTCCGCCTCAACCTGCGCGAGCAGCAGACCGCGAGCGCGCAGGCCTCCGAAGTCGACTCGCAGGGCGAGTACTTCAAGGCCCTGACGGACTATCGGGCCGTGCTCGGCATCGCCTACGACGAAGTCTTGCCGAGCACGCCCTGAGCTCGCGCTCTCAGAACGAGAGCAGCGTCTGGATGTAGACGTAGTTGGTGTCGCCGTTGCCCGTCGCGTTGGGGTTGCTGTCGAGGAAGTCACCTGCGAAGAGGTGCGCGACGCCCGTGTCGATGCTGAAGTTGCCGGGCAGCACGTTCCAGCGCAGGCGGAACTCCACCATCTGACCGACATCGTTGCCGGATGCTCCGCTCGCATCTTTGACTCCGCCGGGCGTCCACGTGTCCTTGTCCGATTCGAGCTGCACGAGGCGGTGCGCGAACATCAGGTCGACGGCATCGGTCGGATTGGCGGTCACGCGCCAGCCGGGTGACACAACGTTGGCGCGGGCGATCGCGCCGAAGATTCCGGTCGGACCAAACTCCCAGCGCCGCGCACCGAACAGCGTGTCGAAGCGGTTGTTCTCGACGTCGTTCTGATCCGGATCTTCGTCGCCTGTGGCGACGTCGTATTGAAGCGCGAGCCGCGGCTTCCACGCCGCATCGAAGGTGTAGCCCGCTTCGAGATGGTGGAAGCGCGCCTTGTGGTCGAGCTCGGTGGTCGAGGTGGTGTCCGAGTGCGAGCTGCCGAACTGCCACGCACTCTCGAGCTCGAAGTCGAGCTCGCCCTTGGCCGGCTTGCGCACGGAGCGCAGGCCGAGCGTCGTGAGTTCACGGTCCGCCGTCGCGAGTCCAGCCGAGTCTCGCTCGTCAAGCTCCAGCCAGTAGAGCTCGGTCTGCACCTTGGGGAACAGCTCTGCGAGGGTGCCGTAGAGCCCCCAGAACTGCACGTGGCGGTTACTCTCATCGAGCTCGACGTCGTTGTCGAGGAGGCTGTCAAGGTCCGACGGCAGGCGCTGAACCGGCAGCGTGTAGAACGCGCGCAGCGAGTCCTTGCTCTTCGACTCCCACAGGAGGTTCACGCCGTCGAAGTTGTTCGTCGTGTTGCGGAAGTCGTTGCGCGCGACGAGGCGGCGGTTCCCGAGGTCCATCGTGTGGCGCCCGACGATGGCCGTGGTCTTGTCGCCTTCGCGCAAGACGCCTTTGCCCTCGTAGCCGACGAAGGCCTGCACGAACTCAGCCGCGTTCACGGTCGTCGTGTCGAGCGCGGAGCCCGAGTCGGCCTCGTACTGGCGGGAGTCCATGACTTCGGCCGTCGCGACGAAGCTCTCGAGCTTGGCGTCGGCGCGCAGCGTGGTGCGCAGCGCGAAGAGGTGGTCGGAGTCGTCGTAGAACTTCGGCGGCTTGTCCGCGCGGAACTGCCCGTCGAGGTACTCGAAGCGTGTGCGCTGTGTGCCCGTGATCTTCAGCCACTCCGGGAGCGGCACTTGCTCGCCGAGCCGCCAAGGGCCGGGCTTCGCGGGTGCTGCAGCAGGGGCGGCTTGGAGCGCGAAGCTCGGGGGGACGGCGAGGGCGCAGGCGAACAGAGCGCGGAGTCCGTGGTGGGGCATGGGACTTGGGAGGGCGTGCGGGGCGGTGGTAGGGGACCGAGCCCAGTGTGCAAACCGTGTTCCGAGGCGTTCCAAGGGGGCGCGAGTGGGCCCGTTTTCGCCGTGGCGTTACGAAGCCGTAGCTTACGGACCGGAGAGCCTGCGCAGTGCGACGCGCTTCGATCCGCACTTTGTCGCGTTTCCGGCGAGCGCAGCGCGCCGTGGGATGGAACTCAAGGCGAGCCGCCGACCCGCTCGCCCCACGGAGATCTCCCATGAAGCGCCTGCTCTTGCTTGGCCTTCTCCTCGTCCTCGCCATTCTGAGCCTCGCGCTGACGCGCTGGACCGTGTTCGGACGCGAGGCCCGCTTCGTCACCGGAGGAGCTCTCGTCGACGTGGGCTACGGTCTTCAGGACGGTGTCGAGAGCTTCGACTTCGCCAACTCGCATGAACTCACCCCCGACGAGGTGTGGGGCGAGCTGCAGGAGCAGAACCGGCTGTCGGCTTCGATGCGGGTTCGGTTCCCACGCACGCCACGACATCCCCTCGTGGCCTTGCTCGTCTGCATGGACGCGCGCATCGACACCAACGAGCTCGTCGGCGACACACGTCGCTACTACTACGTGATCCGCACGGCTGGCTCGGTGATGGGCGAGCGCGAGCAGGAGATGCTGGAGCTCGCGGTGCGGAACGGGGTCAAGTTGATCGTGCTGACGACCCACTCGGACTGCGCCGCGGAGAAGACGGCGGCGGATCCGGTTGCGCGTCAGGAGTTCCCAGCGCTCGCCGCTGCGGTCGACGAGCGCGAGCGGCGGGTGGAGGAGTTCCTCCAGCGTCCAAAGATCGCTGGCGCGGTTCGGGAGGGACGGCTGATGGTGCGGCGTGCCGCGATCGAGACGCTCACGGACCGCCTCGACGACATCTAGAAGCGTCCACGATTTCGACTTCGGACGGGCCGTCCGCAGGCCCAGGCGGGCTTGCGAGGCGGATTCGGCCGCTTTCGAGGGTCGATTTGGGCCCGAGCGCGGAAAATTCCGCGATCTCTCCGCAGCCGAGGACGCTTCGGATGTTTCGTGAGTGTCTCAAGGTTGAAACACGGGTCGCCCGAAACGGGCCTGTGCGACGACCTCGCTCCCGCAACCGTGGGGCCTGCGTCGACGCCTTCTCGAGACCCATTCCCGAACGACGCCGAACGGCCACCACCCGCTCCGCTCCTCCACCCATGCAGAACCCCATCGACGCCGCACCGTCCCTTGCCACCTCGGCCCGCCAGGAAACCGCCGCCGCGGACGCCGCGCGCATGCGCGCCATGATCGAGAACGCGCCGGTCAACATCATGTGCGCCGACCGCGACTTCAAGATCACCTACGTCAACCCGAAGTCGCTCGAGACGCTGCGCTCGATCCGCCACCTGCTGCCGATCGCGCCGGATGACATCGTCGGCCAGTCGATCGACATCTTCCACAAGAACCCCGCGCACCAGCGCAAGCTGCTCGCCAACCCGGCGAACTTGCCGCACCGCGCGACGATTCAGCTCGGCACGGAGTCGCTCGACCTGCTGGTCACCGCGATGCGCGACGACAGCGGCGCGTTCGTGGGCATGATGGTCACGTGGGAGGTGATCACGGACAAGCTCCGCAAGGAAGCCGATATCGCCCGCACCACGTCGATGATCGAGAACATGCCGATCAACGTGATGTGCGCGGACCTCGACTTCCGCATCACGTACGCCAACCCCAAGTCGCTCGAGACGCTGCGCTCGATCGAGCACCTGCTGCCGATCAAGGCCAAGGACCTCGTCGGGCAGTCGATCGACATCTTCCACAAGAACCCGAGCCATCAGCGCCGCCTGCTCGGCGACAAGCGCAACCTGCCGCACTCGGCGCAGATCCAGCTCGCGTCGGAGACGCTGCAGCTCAACGTGTCCGCCATGCTCGGCAGCAAGGGCGAGTACATCGGCGCGATGGTCACGTGGGAAGTGATCACGGAGAAGCTGCTGAACGAGCGCAAGGTCAAGGAGGCTTCGGAGCGCGAGCGTGCTCAGGCCGAGGAGCTGCGCGTCAAGGTCGACGCCATGCTTCAGAGCGTCAACGCCGCTGCTGCGGGCGACCTCACGCAGAAGATCACCGTGACGGGCGACGACGCCATCGGTCAGATGGGCAAGGGCCTCACGCGCCTCCTGTCCGAGCTGCGCGCGTCGATCTCGCAGATCGCCGACGTGTCCAACGCGCTCTCGAGCGCGGCGGAAGAGCTCACCTCGGTGTCCAACCAGATGGGTGCCAACGCCGAGGAGACCTCGGTGCAGTCCAAGGTCGTCACCGAGGCCTCGACGCGCGTGAGCCACAACACGCAAGTCGTGGCAGCGGGCACGGAAGAAATGACCGCGAGCATCAAGGAGATCGCGTCGTCCGCGGAGCGTGCCTCGAAGGTCGCCAGCGAGGCGGTCGAGGTCGCGCAGACCACGAACAGCACGGTCTCGAAGCTCGGCACGTCGTCGGCCGAGATCGGTCAGGTGATCAAGGTGATCACCGGCATCGCGCAGCAGACGAACCTGCTCGCGCTCAACGCCACGATCGAGGCGGCGCGCGCGGGCGAGGCTGGCCGCGGCTTCGCGGTGGTCGCGCACGAGGTCAAGGAGCTCGCCAAGGAGACCGCGAAGGCGACCGAGGACATCGGCCGCCGCATCGAGGCGATCCAGGGCGACACGCGCAACGCGGTGGATGCGATCGGTCGCATCGACAAGATCATCCACGACATCCACCAGACGCAAACCACGATCGCGGGCGCTGTGCAGGAGCAGAGCGCAACCACGCAGGAAATGGCGCGCAACGTCGCGGAGACCGCGCGCGGCGCGACGGAGATCGTGCAGAACATCGGCGCCGTCTCGACGGCCGCGGCGAGCACCGCCACCGGCGCGAGCGACGCTCAGCGCGCGGCGACGGAGCTCGCGCGCATGGCCGCGGGCCTGCACGAGCTCGTGGTGAAGTTCCGCATCTGATTGGAGCAGGCCGGCCTTGCGGGGCCGGCCTCTCTCGACTCCGCCGCCGTCCGTGCTGCCCTCTGCACGGACGGTTCAGGTGGCCTTCCCCCGAGTGAACTCGCGGACAGCGAGCGAGCTTCACGCAGGGGAAGGCCACCCGGCGGCTCCTCCTCGAGCTCCGAACCCGGCGTCTCGACATTCCTATCCCATGCGATCGCTGTACTTCTCCCTCGGCTCGGCCTCGCTGGCTCTCGGCATCCTCGGCATCTTTCTGCCGCTCCTGCCGACGACGCCGTTCGCGCTGCTCGCCAGCGCCTGCTTCGCGCGCAGCTCTCCGGCCTTCGCACGACGACTGCGCAACGTCCGCGGCATCGGCGTGCTGCTCTCCGACTGGGAGCGTCACCGTGCCCTTCGCCCCGAGGCACGACGGCTCGCTTTGCTCGGCATGACGCTCGGGGTCACGGCGAGCCTTGCGTATGGCTCGCTTCCCGCGCCCGCTGCCGTCGCGCTCGTAGCTCTCGCCGCGCTCGGCGCCCAGCTCGTGCAGGGACTCCCAGTTCTGCGCATCGAGGCGAGTGTCCCGCTGCGGACGGGAGTGGTAGAAGAGCGCGTGTGTTCCGTACCCGGCTCCTGACCGCGCTACTTCTGGCGACCACGGCTCTCGCGCAAGATCGTCATCCCGTCGGACATCGCTTCGAGGGTCTTCCGACCGGTCCAGCGCCGCTGCGGGTCTACGCGAACGACTCCGCGCATCCGCTCAATCGCTTGCACGCGCTGCTCTTTCTGGCCGAACGCCAGCCGAGCGAGATCGGAGGGAGCCTGCCTTCGGAGCGCGCCCGCGACGCGCAGGGCGACGCGGAGTTCTTCCAAGGAAAGTGGTACTTCCGCAATCGCAGCAAAGGGGACATCGCCGCGGACGATGCGCGACTCTTCGGGGGCGACGTGCGCGTCTCACCGGTCGAGGACCTACGCGGTGCGCGCGGGATAGCGCTGTGCGAGTTGCTCGCGTCGTTCGACACGCGAGAGGAAGTCGAGAAAGTTCCGGAACTCCGTGCGCCGCTTGCGCGGGTGTTGCTGCAGTGGGACCTCCTCTCGGTGTGGTGGCGCATCGAGCGCGAGGCCGCTGATGGAGGCGAACTCGCCTCGGACGAGGCGACGCTCAAGGCGCTCGCGAGCGCGATTCGCGCGCTCGCGCTGCCCTCGGCGCGGCTGCGCGAGCTCGGCTCAGGTGCACAGGCGCTTCAGCCCACAGGAGACGGCACGGATCGCAAGCAGCCCTACGTCCCGACGGGGTTGCTCGATGGCGAGCGCGGCGCGTGGCGCGAGATCGCACGCGATGAGAAGGAGCTTTTCCATGCGCGCAACTCGCTGCGGGCTGCGCGCGTCTTCGTGCGCGCGGCGGACGGCGCCGCCACGGAAGAGCTCGTGCGCAAGTCCGCAGCGGCCACCGATGAGGCTTCGACTCCGAAGTTGGAGATCGGGACCGAAGCTGCGCTCGTGCTGAGCCTCGTTGTGCTCGATGAAACGCTCACGCCGTTTGCGACGAGCGTCATCGACGAAGTCCGCGTGCGCCGCGTGACCGGTCCGGCGGAGCTTCGGCCGGACAACGGCAGCTCGCGCGACGGCTGGAGTCACTGGATCTTTCACCTCTCGCGCAGCGGCGCCCTGCTCGGCGAAGGCGAGCGCTTCCGCTTCGTTCCCGATACGGCGCAGAGCTTGTTCCTCGAATATGGCACGCCGAAGCACACGACCTACTTCGCCCAGTGCGCGCTGTGCCATCGCCGAACGAACTCGGGCGGACAGGATCCCGATGGAATCCGTGCGCTCGGTCGCTACGGCCATCCCGCGCTCGAAACCGACGCGCAAGCAAGGTTGCGGATCGCCGCCGAGCAGTTCGAGCCGATCGCCGCGGCGCTGCGCAGTCGGCTCGCGGCTCAGTAACCGATCGCGCAGCCGTCCTTGCGGCTCTCCGACGCGCCGTAGTAGACGCGCTGCACCGGATCCCAGCGGATGGCCTGATATCCGCCGAAGTCGCCGACGTTGGTGCCGACTTGGTGGCCGCGCTTTACCAACTCGCGCGCGACTTCGACGTCGAAGCCGGACTCGAGGAACACTCGCCCGCCATCGCTCATGCGTTCGCCGGTCGGCTCTGACGAGCCATCGTGCAGCATGCGCGGCGCATCGCCGGCTTCTTGGAGGTTCATGCCGAAGTCCACGATGTTCATCACGATCTGCACGTGTCCTTGCGGCTGCGTCGCGCCGCCCATCACGCCGAAGGACAAGAACGGAGCGCCGTCTTTCGTGACAAATGCGGGGATGATCGTGTGGAAGGGGCGCTTGCGCGGTGCATAGCTGTTCGCGCGACCCGGCGTGAGGTCGAACATCTCGCCACGGTCTTGCAGGATGAAGCCGAGCTCGCCCGGCGTCATGCCGGAGCCCATGCCGCGGTAGTTGCTCTGGATGAGCGAGACCATCATGCCGCTCGCGTCCGCGGTCGTGAGATAGATCGTGTCGCCTTCGTCGACCGCGGGATTTCCGACGGGATAAGACTTCGCCGCGCGCTCGCCGATCAGCTTGCGTCGCTCGCTCGCGTAGTCGTCGGTGAGCAGCGCCTTCACGGGCAACTTCATGAAGTCGAGGTCGGCATAGAGCTGCGCGCGATCCTCGAAGGCGAGCTTTTTGGCCTCGACGAAGCGGTGCACGTTCTCGAGCGAGCCGAAGCCCGCCCCCGCGATGTCGTAGCCCTCGAGCACGTTCAGCATCTGCAGCGCGGCGATCCCTTGACCGTTCGGCGGCAGCTCCCACACGCGATAGCCGCGGTAGTCGATGCTCACGGGCTCGACCCAGTCGCCGTTGTGCGCCGCGAGGTCGTCGGCCGAGAGGTAGCCGCCGTTGCGCGCCATGTAGTCGCCGATCTCGCGCGCGATGCGGCCTTTGTAGAACGCGTCGCGACCTTCTTTTGCGAGGGTTTCGAGCGTTGCGGCCAAGCGCGGGTTGCGGAAGAGCTCGCCCTTCTGCGGCGCGCGGCCCTGCGGCAGGAACGTGTCGGCGAAGCCCGGGAACGACTTCAGCGCGGCAGCGTTGCGTGCCCAGTAGAAAGCGACGAGCTCGGTCACGGGCGCGCCGTCGCGCGCGTGCGCGATCGCGGGCGCGAGCACCTTCGCCATCGGGAGCTTGCCAAAGCGCGCGTGCAGCGCGAACCAGCCGTCGACACAACCGGGCACCGAAACAGGCAGCGGTCCATGCGGCGGAATGCGCGTGAGCCCGCGCTTGGAAAACTCCTGCGCTGTGAGCGACGCCGGAGAGCGGCCGCTGCCGTTGTAGCCGACGAGCTCGCGCTTCTCGGGATCCCACACGATCGCATAGAGGTCGCCGCCGAGGCCGCACCCCGTCGGCTCCAGCAGTGCTTGCACGGCGTTGGCCGCGATCGCAGCATCGACGGCACTTCCGCCGGCGCGGAGCGTGTCGATCGCCGCGAGGCTCGCGAGCGGGATGCTGGTCGCGGCCATCCCGTTGCGTCCGATCACTTCGGAGCGTGTTGCAAAGCTCTTACCCGTGATGCGATCGCCTGCCAAGGCGAGCAGCGCCGCCGCCAACACCGTCGTGAGCATGGTTTCCTCCGCGCGCAGCATCGCACGCGCGCCGCACGGACGGAATCCGCGAAACCGCGTTGTCGACCGGCGGTTCGACCTCGCTACAACATCGAAGCCATGCACATCCTCACCCTCGCCTTCGCGTCGTTGCTCCAAGGTCCGCCCATCCCGCCGCCTCCGCCGGGCGACGCAACCGCCGCCAAGCGCGGGGTCCTGCGCGCGAGCGACGCGGCGTTCCCTGGCTACACCTTGTTCGGCCCCTTGCGCTCGAAGTCGACCTACCTCGTCGACGCGCAGGGAAGGCCGGTCCACGAGTGGAAGAGCGACGCGACGCCCGGCCAGTCGGTGTACCTGCTGCCGAACGGCCACTTGCTGCGCTGCGAACGTGTGCCGAGCGAGGTCTTCTCGGGCGGCGGTCAAGGCGGCCGCGTGCGCGAGTACGACTGGGACGGCAACGTCGTGTGGGAGTATGTCTGCGCCGACGAAACGAAGCTCCACCACCACGACATCGAGCCGCTCCCGAACGGAAACGTGCTCTTGATCGCGTGGGAGCTCAAGAGCGCCGAGCAGTGCCTCGCCGCCGGTCGCAGCCCGCAGCTCCTGCATGCGAGAGAGCTGTGGCCCGACATGGTGCTCGAGGTCGAGCCCGCGCGTCCGAGCGGCGGCAAGGTCGTGTGGGAGTGGCACGCGTGGGACCACCTGATCCAAGACCGCGACGAGAAGCTCCCCAACTACGGCGACGTGGCTGCGAATCCGCACCGCATCGACGTCAACATCTCGACGCTCGCACCGGAGCCCACGAAAGAGGAGCTCGAGGAACTCGAGGCGCTACGCAAGCTCGGCTACGTCGGAGACGATGGTCTGCCCGATCGCGGCGGCGATCGTGGGGGCCCTCCCGGGCGCGGCGCCGACTGGTTCCACTGCAACTCCATCGACTACTCGCCCGAGCTCGACATGCTCGTGCTCAGCTCGCGCGAGCTTTCCGAGCTGTGGTTCATCGATCACTCGACGACGACCGAGCAGGCCAAGGGCTCGACCGGCGGACGTTGGGGGCACGGCGGCGACTTGCTCTTCCGCTGGGGCAATCCGCGCTGGTCGAAGGCCAAGGGCGAGCAGTCCCTCTTCGGCCAGCACGACGCGCAGTGGATTCCGGCCGGCTATCCCGGCGCGGGCAACGTGCTCGTGTTCAACAACGGCGAGCGCGGCGAGCGCGAATGGTCGAGCGCCGACGAGCTCGCGATGCCGTTCAACGCAGACACTCTGAAGAATGCCTTCGCTGCGGATGGGGGCGTCGCTGTCACGCTCGTGTCGTCTCACCGCTCGCCGGACTTCTCGGGCCACATCTCCGGCGCGCAGCGGCTTCCCAACGGAAACACGCTCGTCTGCGCCGGTGAGACCGGCCGCGTGATCGAGTTCACGCCCGCGGGCGAGGTCGCGTGGGAGTTCCTGAGCCCGATCGCGGGTACCGAGCCGATAGGCGGCCCGGGCGGCGGTCCCGGCGGTCGCCGCGGACCTCCGGGCGGCGGTCCGCCCGACGGTGGACGTCGCGGTCCTCCCGGGGGGCCGCCTCCGGGCGGTGGTCGCGGTCCCGGCGGCGGTGGGGGGCCCGGCGATCCGCAGGCGATGTTCCGCGCGACGCGCATCGCGCTCGACGATCCGGGTGTGGCGGCGCTCGCCGCTCCGAAGACGAGCGATGCGACGCAGCCCGCGCCGACACCGGATTCCAAGCCGGAGCAGCAGCCGCAGAGCGCGGCGTCGACGGGGCGTGTGGTGTTCGAGGGCGAGAAGCCCGTGCTCAAGCCGCTCACGATCGACACCGCCAAGTCGGAAGGCTGCGGCACGGTCGACACCCAAGACCAGAGCCTGATCATCGGCGCCAACGGCGGCATCGCGAACGTCGTCGTGACGGTCGAGATCGCTGGCGCGACGGTCAAGGCGCCGGAGACGCCGGTCGTGCTCGACCAGAAGACGTGCCGCTTCGAGCCGCACGTCGCCATCGTCCCGGTGGGCACCACGATCGAGTACAAGAACTCCGACGCGATCTCGCACAACGTGCACAGCTATCCCTCGAAGAACGAGGGTCTGAACAAGATGGTCGGTGCAGGTGCCGCCGAGACGCAGAAGCTCGACAAGGAAGACCGCATCGAGATCAAGTGCGACATCCACCCGTGGATGAACTCGTGGCTCGTCGTCGCGAACACGAACTACTTCGCGGTGACGGCGGCCGATGGCAGCTTCACGATCGCCGGGCTGCCGCCGGGCGAGCACAAGGCCAAGCTGTGGCACGAGAAGCTCGGCAAGGCCGAGGCGACGATCGTGGTCGACGCGGAAGGCAAGGCCGGGCCGATCGAGGTCAAGCTGGGCCTCGAGAAGAAGGGTGGGGGCCGCGGCAAGCGCTGACGCGTTTCGCAGCGACCAGAGCACCGCAGGGCGCCTCGACTCGCTGGAGTCGGGCGCCCTGCGGTGTTGCGCGAGACCTCGCGGCGGTCAGACGAGCGCGGGAGCCGTGGCGGGGCTGCTGCGGAGTGTCGCAGCGAGCGCCGAGAGGCCGCGCTCCAGCTCCGCGCGCGTTCGCGGAGTCGAGAGGCACACGCGCACCGCGCGCGGCGCGCTGCCGCGACCGACGACGAAGGCTTCCGCGCTCGACACCGCAGCGCCGGCGAGCTGCGCGCGCGCGACGAACTCGTTGGTGTTCCAGCTCTTCGGAAGCTCGAGCCACAGGTGGCAGCTCTCGCGCCCCGACGGAGTCGAGATCTCGCCCAAGATGCGTCGCGCCATCTCTTGCCGTGCCCGCGCCTCTGCGCGCTTTTCCGCCGCGACGCGCCGGGCCACGCCGGAGTCGATCCAGCGCGTAGCCAGCTCGGTCACGAGCGGTGCCGCGGTCCAGCCGATCGCTGTCACGCTCGCGATCGCGCGCTCGAGCACGTCGTCGGGCAGCTCCGGCGGCAGCAGATAGCCGACGCGCAGGCCCGACGAAACGCTCTTCGAGAGGCTCGTCATGTAGTACGTCCGCTCGGGCGCGAGTTGGGCCAGCGTCGGAAGGCCGGAGTCGTCGACGAAACCGTACGTGTCGTCCTCGACGAGCACGATGTCGAAGCGGCGCGCGATGGCGACGAGCTGTTCGCGACGCGCGCGGGAGAGCGTGACCGCAGTTGGGTTCTGCGACGTCGGCTGCACGTACAGCGCGCGCACTTCCTTGCCGGCACACGCAGCCTCGACGGCCTCGGGCACGATGCCTTCCGCGTCGAGTTCGATCGGCGCGAGCCGCTGGCCGAGCAGGCGTGCGAGCGGCTTGAGGCCCGTGTAGGTGAGTGCTTCCGCGAGCACGACGTCGCCGGGTTGTCCGCACGTTGCGAGCGCGACCGCGAGCGCGTGCTGCGCACCGCCGGCGATGAGGATGCGCTCCGGCGGCGCCTTGACGCCGCGCTCGGCGAGCCAGCGGGCTCCCGCGGCGCGGTGCGCCGGGAGACCTTGCAGGTGGTAGCCGGTGAACAGTCCGTCGAGGTCCTCGCGGGCCGCGAGCTCGCTCAGTGCGCGGGAGCGCTCTTCCGCGGTCGGTCCGCCGCTCGGGAGGTTGAATGCCAGATCCACGAGTCCCTCGGGGATCGTGTCCGGCGCCGGAGCCGTCAGTCGGCCGCGCGCGGCAGGGTGTCGCACGAAGCTGCCGCGTCCGACCTCGCCGTCGATCAGTCCACGGCGCGCCGCCTCGGCGTACGCGCGCGTGATCGTGCCGACGTTGCATTCGAGCCGCCGCGCGAGCGCGCGGTGGGTGGGGAGCCGAGTTCCCGGAGCGAGCCGCCCCTCGTGGATGTCGCGGTAGAGAGCGCTCGCGATCGTGACGTAGAGCGGCTCGTCGTCGTTCTTCTCGATCTGGGGGGACCAACTTGTCATGGCATTGTCTCGCTCGTGAATCGTGACATTGCACGATAGCCCGAGACAACTTGCGGTGTCTACGGCGTCGAGTGCGTAGCTACGGCCGCCCCATCACGAGGTTCTCGATGAAGAACTCCATCATGCGCTCAGAGTTCATCGCCGCGTGGCCGACGTCGGGCCCGACCTGCAGCTCGAAGCTCTTGCCCGCCCGCTGCAGCGCTGCGACGAGCTGCATCGTGTTGTTGGGGTGCACGTTGTTGTCTGCGGTCCCGTAGAAGAGCATCAACCGCCCGCGCAGGTTGGCCGCGAGCTTCACCGCGCTGCCGGCGTCGTAGCCCTCGGCATTCACCTCGGGCGTGCGCATGTAGCGCTCCGTGTAGATCGTGTCGTAGTGCCGCCAGTCGGTGACCGCCGAGCACGCAGCCGCAGCCGCGAAGGTGTCGGGATGGCGCAGGAGCGCCAGCGCCGAGACGTAGCCGCCGTACGACGTTCCGAAGATGCCGACCTTCGTGCCATCGACATAGGGACGCTTCGCGAGCTCCTTCACACCTGCGGCCTGATCGTCGATCTCGACGGTGCCGAGCTTGCGATAAATCGCGTCGAGAAAGCGCTTGCCGCGACCGGCGGCGCTGCGCGAATCGAGCGTCGCGTACAGGAAGCCGTACTCCGTGAGTCCGCTCGGCGTGGTGAACGTCTCCCTCGCGCCGTTCGTCGCGGGGCCGGCGTAGACGCTGACGAGCAGCGGGTACTTGCGCGCGGGATCGAAGTTCGAGGGGAAGTGGAGCAGCCCGTGCAGCTCCGTCTCGCCGTCGCCCGCCTTGTAGGTGAAGAGCTCGACGCGGCGGAAGCCTTGCTTGTCGAACTCGCCGAGGTCACTCGTCGCGAGCTCGCGCACGAGCTTGCCATTGGAGTCGATCAAGCGCGTCACCGGCGGCGTCGCGTGGGCCTGCGCGACGTCCACGAAGTGCGCGCCATCGGGCGCGAGCGTCACCGTGTGATGCAGCGCGGGGTCCGTGAGCCGCGCATCGCCCTTGCCGTCGAGGCCGACGCGGTGAAGCTGCAGCTTCATGTGGTTGTCGCCGCTGCGCGCCATGTAGAAGAGTCGCTGCGCCGCTTCGTCGACGCGCACGAGACTCGCGACCTCGAACGGATGCGCGGTGACGGTCGAGAGCAGCGCGCCCGAGAGGTCGTAGAGGTAGAGGTTCTTGAAGCCCGTGCGCTCCGAGGCCCACAGGAAGCGCTTGCCGTCGGCGAGCCACTCCAACGTCGGCGAGTTCTCCGTCCAGCTGTCTGGCCACTCCTCGCGCACCACCACGCGACATGCGCCGCTCGCAGGATTCGCGGCCACGAGCTCCATCACGTTCTGCCAGCGGTTCGTGCGGTGGAAGAGCACCTCGGTCGAGTCCTTCGTCCACTCGACTCCGTACACGTAGTGCCCGACGGCATCGTCGGTGAAGGCTTGCCCGTTGCGCACGTCGAGCTGCACGAGCTTGCCGCTCGCGAGGTCGAGCACATGCAGCTCCGCGATCGGATTCGGCGCGCCCGCCTTCGGATACGCCTCGACGTCCATCACGCTCTGCACCTTCGTTTGGTCGAGCTGCAGATAGAAGTCGCGCACGCCGCTCTCGTCGAAGCGATAGAACGCGAGCTTCGTGCTGTCCGGCGACCACCACATCGCGGTGTTCTGGTCGAGCTCTTCGCCGTACACCCAGCTGCCGATCGCGTACTTCGTGCGCTTCGCCGCGTCGCCGTCCGTGGTGATGGCGCGCTCGTTCGCGCCGCCCGCATCGCGCAGCCAAAGGTTGCGGTCCTTGTGGAAGGCCTCCAGCTTTCCATCCGGCGACAGCGCGCTCGCAAACTGCCGTCCGCGCTCCGGCGCCGGCCCGCGCCGCGCCCCGCCCTCGCCTCGCTTCTCCTCGCGCTCCTTCTTCGGCGCCTCGACGGCCTCCGCCGCCCCGAGCTCGTAGCGCCATGTCTTTCCATCGCGCCGATACTCGAGCGCCTTTCCGCTCTCGTCCCACTCCGCCGAGAGCGCCCCCGACTTCCACGCGCCACCCGCCTTCTTGCCCGCCGCCTGATACCGCTCATACCCCGGCATCGACTTGAGTCGGTCCTGCGCGAGGCCGTGCGTCGAGAGCCCTATCAGCGCCAAGAGAACGAGCGTGCCCGTGCGTTGCATCTTCATCGCCGCAGTGTAGCCGCGCGGCGCCGCACCGGCGGGACACACCGAAGACAGGTAGACCTCGCTCTCCGCTCAAGTGCTCTTGGGTTGCGGCCCGTGGAGTGAGTGTCGAGTCCGAGTCTTGCTGAGGGCGTGCGGCGTTCATGCGCCGCGGGTTGGTCGCGCTTGTGCGCTCTTCCGCACGAGGGGCATATCGCCCTCGATCGGTGCACTTCCTTGGGGATGCCGTTGCCGCGCTCGGTGGTGCGACGGCGCGCGTGGCGCACGGTCGAGCCGTGCTGCGTTTTTCCGAGGCGCTCCGCTGGAAGTGTCCGTGGGCGCGGAGTCTGGCGAGTCGCCGCTCTCCGCTGCTCTGCACGCTGAGGCTGGCGCGTCGGTGGGCGTCGTGCGGCTGGCGGAAGGCTTGGCCCTGCTATCCGTGGGTGCGCAGCACGAGCACCCAGTCTTGTGGGGACGGGACGGGCGGAGTCGACCAGCTCGCGGTGGTGGAGATGGTGCCGAGGGGGAAGCGGCGGCCGGAAGCGGGGTCGAACCAGAAGGCCTCGTAGTGTGACTTGGGGTCGAGCTCGAGCACGCGGAAGCCGCTCCAGTCGTAGAGCCCGCGCTTGGGCAGGTACGCCACCACGAGCTCGCTCGGAATCCCGGCGGCGAACGCACCGCTGTCGACCCACTCGGGGTGTGGTTGCAAGCGCCACCAAGGCAGTTCCTCGAGCAGCCTCTTTCCGAGGCCGAGCTGCGCCGAGCCCGGGAAGGACATCCCCTCGCGCCACGTGGTGAAGTCGTAGATGGGCGTGATGCCCGGGTCGCCCTCGATGCTCGCTTGCCAGATGCCCGCGGCACCGTAGGTGTGGCCAGCGGCGCCCGAGAGCAGCAGCGTCCAGAACAAGTGCCGCTGGGTGTCCTCGAAGTTCGACTGCATGTGCCGCTCGTAGCACGCTTCGCCACACAGCGCAGGTCGCGCGGGCTCGCGCGCGAGGGAGGAGCGCAGGAGGCGCAGCGTTTCGTTCGCGGTGTTGAGCCCCTCGTGGCCGATCGCGACCATGTCGAAGTCAAAGCGCTCGTTTCCGGCTTGGATCGTGCTGCGCGGGTCGCCCGGCGCGTGGTACGTGAGCGGGTGGTGGTAGGGGTCGATCGCGCGCACATAGTCCGCCAGCTCGGCCCATGGACCGTTGCCGTCGCTTGCCTCGCCTCCGAGGATCCATACGACCGGCGTGGCGCCGTAGCGCGCGATCAGGTGTCGCCAGTGGCGCTTGAAGCCGTCGAGACCGACCTGATGGATCGTCGATCGCCCGCCGGCCTGCGGGCGCCCCCAGCCGCCGACGATCGCGGGCACGAGACCGTGCGCGACGAGCTGCGCGATGCGTGCATCGGCTGCGTCGAAGTAGGCCGGGTTCATCATGGAGAAATCGAGCGTGGTGTAGGGCATGCCCGCCTCGTTCTCCCAGCGCGGCTCGAGCATGTTCTCATCGGGGTAGGGGCCGCAGACGAGCTGCACGACGTTGAAGCCCTTGGCGGCGCGGTCCGCGCAGAGCTGCGCGAAGCCCGCAGCGTCGAGGCGCTTGCAGAGGCCCTTCCACCACGTGTCGCCGAGCCAGAGGAACGCAGTGCCATCGGCGTGCTCGAAGTGGCGGGCATTCGCGGCGATGCGCAGGAATCCGTGGCGAAGGAGCGGGTTGTCACCCGTCGCGGGCGTCGCCACGAAGGTGCGCGGCGGAGCCGCGAACTCGGTATTGGACGCATCGCTGGACGTGAACGTGTAGCGGTACTCGCCTGACTCAGGCGGTGCGAAGCGCACCTTCCAAGTCCTGCCGCCGCTCCAAAACGCGGGCACTTTCCAGCGCTTGGCTCCCTGCTCGAAGAGGACATCCACCTCGACATCGCAGAACGGGCGCGCATACGCCTTGCTCGTCTCGATCGAAGCCTCGAAGGTCGTCCAGACAGCGACGCCGTCCTTCGACTGTGCGAAGGCGGCCCATCCGGCGAGCAGCGGCGCAACCAGCATTCCAAGCATGCGCAGCCAGCTTTGCCGAGAGTGGGGGGATCTCATGGGGCGCTCGTCGGACGGGAACACCGAGCGGACCCGCTCCGCCCCCGGCAACTTCCGCGTCGACCGCTGGAACTCTGAAGCTCGTATTCGACGCCGTCAAGGCGACGCGGGCCGCGCGAGCGGAGGTGCTCGGGCGGCCCGCGGGGGATCGGGTGGAGCGGGGGTTACTTGAGGCCCATGCGCGCGAGGCGGGTGGGGCGGTCGGCGGCGAACTTGGCGATGCCGGCCCAGAGGGATTCGGGGTCGATGTGGGCTTCCTTTCTTGGAGCTACTCGACGACGGCTCTCACCCTGCCGTGCTGCAACAGGCTCGCCTTCCATGGTCTGCCCGTGGCTGCTTGCGGTCGCAGCCGCTTCCTGTGCGAAACGCCCGCGAGCTCAGCTTCCCATGCCACGCTTGCGGAGCTCGACCGCGAGGGACAGAAGTGCGCGACTGAGAGCCTTTCGGCAGCTGTCTTCGCTCTTGCCCAGATAGGCGGCGATCTCTGCATGGCTGAGCTCTGCGAACTTGGCCAGCACGATGATCTCTCGCTCGGAGTCCTCGAGCGTCTCGAGTGCCTCGCGCAGCTTCTCGGATTCCTCCTTGGCCGAGTAGCTCACGCTGGGAGTCGCAGAGTCCCACGCGCCCTGCCTCTCGGCCGCCGGCGTGCCGTACTCGGAGTCCAAGTGCACTTCCCGCGCAGCGGAGCGCTTCGCCGCGCTCGCTCGGCGGTTCTTCTCTACCAGCTTGCGCAGAGCCAGCGTGTACAGCCACGCGCGGAACGAGGGATCGTCCTTGAACTGGAAGTTGGGAGACTGTTGCAGCGCCTCTCGGCAGACCGACTGAGCGAGGTCGTCTGGATCGAACTGGAGTCGGAGCTTCGCGCTGACACGGGAACGGAGGAAGCCCTTGAGCGCGGGGAGGTTGGACTCGAGAAGTGCTCCGAATCGTTCGAGATCGGCATCAGCGCCCTCACCGCGGACATCTCCCGAGTCCATAGCTTGAGGATACCCTCCTGAACGCACCCCTCCATCCCTGAGTCGCAGGCGTTTGGGAGTGCCCTCGCAGAGGGGGATGGGTTGATTCCTCGGGCGGGGGGGCGGGCCCGGGCATGGCGAGAATTCTTGGAGATCTCGGTCACGGCGGGTTGGGCATGGCCATCCACCTTGGCGTCCTTGCTTCCCATTCCAAGACTCCAACAAGAAAGCTCCCCTGCCATGAAGCTCAAGCTCCTCGGTTCCCTGCTGGTCCTCGGCGCCATGTCCTCGCTGAGCGTGGTCTCTGCCCAGAGCGGCGACCCGATCGAAGTCTCCAAGTCGGCGACGTGGGCCCTGCCCTACGGTCCCGGCCTCGCGGGTGGAAATCTCGTGGCCCACGCGGTCATCGAGGGCTCCTACGACCCCGAGACGGAGGAGGGCCAAGCCTTGGCCCGCGGCACGCTCACCAAGAGCCTGCGCATCTTCAGCTACAGCGCTTCGATCGCGAAGCTCACGGCGCAGGCGCAGCTCGACCGCAGTGGCCTGAGCTTCGAGCAGGACCAAGAGTTCCGGATCGAGCTGCTCAACAACCTCGTCTCTTGGGTGGAAGAGGCGCCGAACGTGAGCATCGTGATGCCGCCGCTGAACATCCTGCCCGGCTCGGGCGTGACGATGTCGGTGCCGATCGGGCCGCTCTCGCTCTCGGTCAAGGGCAACGCGGGCCTGCGCAGCCAGATGCAGTACGGTGCCTCGTCGAGCATCGAGACGGCGAGCGCGCAGCTGGGCGGCTTCGCTCAGGCTTGGGCGCTGGGCACGGCCTCGGCCTCGATCTCAGCGGGCGGCCTTGTGACGATCGGCGTG
>CAIYPP010000022.1 GCA_903928115.1 uncultured Planctomycetota bacterium | reverse complement strand
CGCCCGAGAATGCGAGCGGGAGCGGGGCGTGCTTCGGATCGCCCTCGGGCTTCCCCGCTCCAAGCCACGCGAGCAAGTCCGCACGATCCTGCTCGCCGAGCTTGCGCTCGTTGGCCCAGCGCGCGAGCGGCGGCTCGCCCTCGGCGCGCGATTCCTCCGCGGCGAACCACGGCGGCATCTGCCCCTTCTCGACCACGCGCCGAATCATCCCCGCGTGCGCCTCGACGTCGGCGTACGTCTCGAGCGAGAACGGCGCGACGCCGTCGGCGCGATGACACTCGATGCACGCGCGCTGCAAGATGCGCGAGATGCGGCTGTGATAGGTGAGCTCCGCCGAGGGAGCGCCGGGGGCACTCTCGAACTCGAGCTCGCAGCCGGGTGCGTCGGTCGCCGCGACGAACGGTGTCCCGCCGGCGAGCAAAGATGCGAGCGCGTCGGCGAGGTAACGCTTGCGCGGCTTCTCGAGCGAGTACCCCACGCCATGTTGGTCGTCGAGCGCGCCGTGGTAGACCACCGTGCGCGCGGCGTCGAGCACCAGCACGTCGGTCGTCGTTTGCGCTCCGAGCGCGCGCGCGAGCTGGCCCTCCTCGTCTCGCACGACCATCGCGTTCTCGCCGAGTCGCTCTGCGAGCTCGCGTAGCGAATCCGCCTTGTCCGTCGCAATCGGATCGACGACGACGAAGTGCAGACGCGAGTCGGCCGTTGCGGCGAGCTCGACCCACGTGGGTACGTACTTCTTGCTGAGCGGGCAGGTCGTGCTCGACAGCGCGACGACCATGTACTCTCCAGGCTTCACGTCGGGGAGCGCGCCGCCCGCCAGGCTCGTCACGCGCGGCAGCGCAAAGCGGCGCCCGACACCGTGCTCCGACGGCTTGAGCACGCGCGGCGCCCACTTGCTCGTGACCTCGGCGGGCACTGACTCCTGCGTCGGATCCGCGCGGTGCACCGACGAAGATGCGAGCGACGGCGCCAGCGCGAGCACGGCGAAGAGCGACAGCATGGGGAAACTCTAACCCTCGCGGGCCCCGACGGTTTCGAGCGGTCCTCGCTCGGTCCCGAGCGCGCCCCCAGCGCTCATTCGCGGACCATCAGCTCCCACGAACGCACGAACCCCCACCGCTCGCCCATCGAGATCAACGCGTCGTCGTTGTGGCCGGCGCGCGCCGCGAGCGTGGGATAGCCGCGCGACCGCAGCAGGGAGTCGGCTTGGTCGACGAGCTCGCGCGCGACGCCGCGGTGGCGCAGGGTGGGATCGACGTGCAGGACGAGCACCATGGGCTGCAAGGTCCCCAAGAGCGGATCGGTGAAGGGCCCCGTGACGCACACGCCCCAGGCGCGGCTTGCGGGCGGTGCACCCTGCTCCTCGGCCACGATCAGGACGGACGCGGGATGCGCGAGGTGCGCGCGCAGGAAGCGCTCGGACGCGCCCTCGGGGTAGGGATCGTCCGAGCATTGGGCGTGGAACTCGGCGGCCGAGGCGTCGAGGAGGGGAGCGAGGGCGAGGGCCTCGTCGAGGCGGGTGACCGTGCGCAGGGCGAGCTTCATGTCGGGCGTCAACATAGGCCCTAGCCGCCCGCGGGGAAGGGGACGCGTAGGGAAGGGGCGCGCCGCCCGGCCCAGCGGCCCCGTCGCGGCCCGGTCGCGCCGACACGTCGCCGCGCGTGGACGCCCGCGGGGCCCGGCGAGTAGACTGTTCGGCCCTTATTTCCGACTGGCCTCTCGCCCCCATCCTCCCGCCGTGCAGCTCACCGTCGAACGCCCCGCGCCCTGCCAAGCCAAGGTCTCCTTCTCGGTCCCCGCGAGCGAGTTCGAGACGGAGTTCCAGAAGGCGCTGAAGGACCTCGGCCGCCGCCTCCGCATCAAGGGCTTCCGCCCCGGCCACGTGCCGCCGGACGTGGTCAACCGCCTGCAGGGCAAGGAAGTGCGCCAAGAAGTCGCGATGCGCTTCGTCAACCAGGCCTACTCGCGCGCCATCGACGAGCACAAGCTGCGCCCGCTCGCGAACCCCTCGGTCGACTTCGGCGAGGTGCTCGCCGGAGTGGACTTCGCGCACACCTTCGAGTTCTCCCTGCGCCCGGAGTTCACCTTGGGCAACTACAAGGGTCTCGAGCTCGAGTCGTCGCTGCCGCCGGTCCTCTCGGAGGAGGTCGAGGCCGCCATCGAGCAGGCCCGCAAGAACCAGGCGCACCCCGAGCCCGCCGGCGACGCAGGCCTGCCCGAGGACGGCATGGCCCTGTGCCGCGTCACGCTCTTCCACGACGGCGCGCAAGTCTGGCAGCGCGATGGTCTGCGCATCTCGCCCGCCTCGACCCTTCCGGGGGTCGACGCGGCGGCGTTCAAGGCCGCGATGACGGGCAAGAAGGACGGCGAGACCGCCGAGGTCGCGCTCGACTTCCCCGCCGACTTCGAGGTCGAGACCGCCCGCGGCCAGAAGGGCACCTGCAAGGTCGAGGTCAAGCACGCCTTCCGCGTCGTGCTGCCGACGCGCGAGGAGCTGATGAAGATCATCGGCGCCGCCGACGAGGCCGAGCTCTTGAAGCGCGCCCAAGACGGTCTCGAGCAGGCCAACCGCCAGCTCGAAGACCAGCGCGTCGAGACCGCGCTCCTCGAGCAGGTGATCGCGTCGCACTCGATGGACTTGCCGCCCTCGATGATCGAGGACCAGCTCAAGGGCCGCCTCGCGCAGATGAAGAGCGAGTTCGCGAGCCAAGGCAAGTCGACTGCGGACATCGATGCCGAGGTTCAGAAGCAGGAGGCGCAAGCTCGCGCCGACGCCGAGAAGAGCGCCAAGGCGTACTTCCTGGTCGAGCGCATCGCCGAGGCCGAGAAGATCCAAGTGAGCGAGCAGGAGCTCGTCGGAGAGCTGCGCTCGATCGCGCAGCGCAACCGCACGAGCGTCGAGGAGGTGCGCGACTTCTACCAGCAGCAAAACCTCTTCCCGCAGCTCGCCATGGAGATCCTCGAGCGCAAGATCCGCGCCCTCCTGCGCGAGAACGCGAAGCTCGTCGCTCCCAAGGTCTAAGAGCCCGACCGAGGTCCGCTTGCGCGCGCCCGCGCTCCCGCATCGCCGGGG
>CAIYPP010000021.1 GCA_903928115.1 uncultured Planctomycetota bacterium | reverse complement strand
GATCGCGATCATGCGCGTCACCATCGGCGGGAAGACCGCGGACTGCGCCAGCGGATCCGAGAGCAGCTGTCCGTTGCGCACGCTCTCCTTTGCCGCTGTGACCGTGTTCGCAATGACGCGATTGCCCGCGGTATCCGCGACGATGTCGAGCGTGCCCATGATCGGGACGCCCGAGCGAATCAGCGTCGCGAACGTGCGCGAGAAGCGTGCGAGCGCGACCTTGCGCGCGATCGGCCCAAAGATCGGCGCGCGCAGGGCGACGTGGTCGAAGAACAGCGCACCGCGCGGCGTCTGCTTGAACAGCGAAATCGCCGCAAAGGCGCCGAACGATGCGCCGACCACCACGTACCAGTTGTTCTTGAGCCACTCGGAAGTGTCGAGCGTGAACTGCGTCAGCGCCGGAAGCTCGGTGCCGAGCCCCTCGAAGACCTGACGGAACGTCGGCACCACGCCGAGCATCAAGAACGCCGTGATCGAGATCACGAGCACGAGCGAGATCACCGGATAGGTCATCGCCGCCTTGATCTCGCGCTTGAGCGCCTGACTCGACTCGAGATAGTCGGCGAGTCGCGCGAGGATCACGTCCATCTGGCCGGAGGCCTCGCCCGCGCGCACCATGCTCACGTAGAGCGGCGAAAACGCCCTCGGGCAGCTTTCCATGGCGCTCGAAAGGTCAGAACCCGCCCGTAGCTCGGCCGCGAGCTTCTCGCACACCGTCCGGAGGCCCGGCGTCTCGGCCTGCGCGCCGAGCACGTCGATCGACTCGAGCAGCGCAAGGCCCGCGCCCACCATCGTCGAGAGCTGGCGCGTGAAGAGCACGAGCTCCTCGCTCGTCACGCGCGGTGAACGAGAGAGGAACGAGAACTGAAGGCGCGGCCCGCGCTGCGCCGCGCTCGGCGCGTCGTCGAGGCGCATCACCACGAGGTTTTGACGTCGCAGCTCGGCGACGGCCTGCGCGCGGTCCTCCGCTTGGATCGTGCCCTCGACCGTCTGGCCGGTGGGCTTCTTGGCAGCGTACTTGAAGCTCGTCATGGGGTTCTTTCGGGGCGCGGGAAGGTTCGTCGCGAATCAACGGTCGTCGAGGGTCGTGCGCAGGACTTCTTCGAGCGAGGTTCGGCCGCGCGCGACATTGAGCAAGCCCACGCGGCGCAGCGTGAGCATCCCGAGCCGGACGGCCTCTTGCTTGATCTCCACCGCCGAGCGGCGCTGGATCACCATGCCCTTGAGCTCTTGCTCGAGGTACAGGGTTTCGAGGATCGCGAAGCGACCCTTGTAGCCTTCCTTGCAGCGCATGCAGCCCTTCGGATTCGGCCCGAAGATCTCGAGGCTTTCGAGCTCGTCTTCGCGATAACCGACGCCGAGCAGCTCCGCCTTCGGAAGCTCGAGTCGCACGCGGCACGAGGGACATAGCTTGCGCGCGAGGCGCTGCGCGCCGATGCAGAGCACCGAACTCGCGACCATGAACGGATCGATGCCCATGTCGCACAGGCGCGTGATGGTCGTCGCTGCGTCGTTGGTGTGCAGCGTCGAGAGCACGAGGTGACCGGTGAGCGCGGCCTTGACCGCGATGTCGGCGGTCTCCGTGTCGCGGATCTCGCCCACGAGCACGATGTCGGGGTCCTGACGCAGAATCGAGCGCAGTGCGCCCGCGAACGTCATGCCGCGCTTGGGGTTGACCGGCACCTGATTGATGCCGTCCATGCGGTACTCGACGGGGTCCTCGACCGTGACGACGTTGACGTCGGGCGTCGCCACTTCCTTGACGCACGAATACAAGGTCGTCGACTTGCCCGAGCCGGTCGGTCCGGTGAGCAAGAGCATCCCGTAGGCCGCGTTCGAGGCGCGGCGGATGTCGTCGAGCGCCTTCGGCTCGTAGCCGAGGTTGTCGAGCTTGAGCGCCATGGCGCCCGCATCGAGGATGCGCATGACGGCCTTCTCTCCGCCGACGACCGGCAGGATCGAGAGACGGAAGTCGATCTTGCGGTTCTCGTAGCGGATCTGGAACTTGCCGTCCTGCGGTGCAAAGCGCTCGGCGATGTCGAGCGATGCGAGGATCTTGAGGCGCGAGATCAGCGCCGAGAGCAGCGAGCTCGGCGGCCGCAGGATCTCGTGCAGCGAGCCGTCGATGCGCAAGCGGATACGAATCGCCGTATCGCCGGGTTCGATGTGGATGTCGCTCGCCTTCTCCTTGAGCGCGCGCAGGATCACGAGGTTGACGAGCTTGACCGCCGGCGCGTCTTCGCCCTGAGTCGCAGCATGCTCGATGTCCTCGGCCTGCTCGACCTCGACGGCGAGCTGCGTCTCGCTGCCGCTGACCTCGGAGAGCAGCTGATCGACGGCTGCGTTCTTCGTCTGGAAGACCGCCTCGGTAGCGGCGCGGATCGCAGCGGGGTGCGAGAGCACCGGCCGCACTTGGCAGCGCGACATACGGCGCAGATCGTCGAGCAGGAGAACGTCGAACGGATCGCTGACCGCGACCGTGAGGATGTCGCCCGTGCGCGTGAGCGGGAGGATGCCCTGCTGCGTGCAGGTGTCGCGCGGCAGGCTCTCGAGCGCCGTCGGGTCGGGGCGGATGCGGCTCAGGTCCACGGGGACCACGCCCGAGGTGCGGCCAAGCGTCTCGAGCAACGCATCCTCGTGGAGCAGTCCCTGCGAGAGCAGCGTGGCGACGGGCGAGTCCCCGCGCTCTTTCGCTGCGCTCCAGTCCTCGTCGGTGACGAGCCCGCCCTCGACCAGGATCCTGCGGATGCGTCCAGAGACTCGCGCCATGGTTCGCCCTTCGCTCACGCGGCTCGCACCAAGGTGCGCAGCTCGTTGTGGTCTGCGACGTTGCGCTCAGCTTCTTCGAGTCGCACGCGACCGACGCGCACGAGCTCGGCGAGCGACGTCGCCATGGTCTTCATGCCCAGACGGCCGCCCGTCTGGATTTGCGAGTAGATCTGGTGGTTCTTGCCCTCGCGGATCAGCGCGCGAATCGCCGGCGTAGCGAGCATGACCTCGGCCGCCATCGCACGTCCGCGGCCGCTCGCGAGCGGCAGCAGCTGCTGGCTGAAGACCGCCTCGAGCGAGAACGAGAGCTGCGTGCGCACCTGCTGCTGCTGATGTGCGGGGAACACGTCGACGATGCGGTTGATCGTCTGCACGGCGTCGGAGGTGTGCAGGGTGCCGAACGTGAGGTGACCGGTCTCCGCGAGCGTCAGCGCCGCCTCGATTGTCTCGAGGTCGCGCAGCTCGCCCACGAGGATGAAGTCGGGGTCTTGGCGCAAGACGCTCTTGAGCGCGCGAGCGAAGCCGCGCGTGTCGCCGCCGACCTCGCGCTGCGTGACCATGCACTGCTTGTGTTGGTGCACGAACTCGACCGGATCTTCGATCGTGACGATGTGACCCTGACGAGTTTGATTGATGTGATTGACCATCGACGCGAGCGAGGTCGACTTGCCCGAGCCGGTCGCACCCGTGACGAGCACCAAGCCCGCGCGCATGCCGCAGATGCGCTCGCACACCTGCCGCGGGAGCCCGAGCTGATCGAACGTCGCGATGCGGTTGGGGATGAGGCGCATCACCGCGGCCACCGAGCCCTGCTGGTAGAACACGTTGGCGCGGAAGCGGCCTTGCTCGGCGAGGCCGAAGGAGCAGTCGAGCTCGAGCTCGCGATCGAGCTTCGCGATCTGGTCGCTCGTGAGCACGCTCGTCGCCAGTCGGCGTGTGTCCTCCGGCGTGAGCGGCGGACAGTCGACGGGGAGCAACATCCCATCCACACGAATACGCGGCGGCGAGTGGATCGAGATATGCAGGTCCGAGCCGCCCTGACGGATCAGGAGCGACAGGAGTTCTTCCATGGTGATCATGCGCGCGCCTCCCGTGAGGGCCGCGAGGACACGGCGGAACTTCCCGCGATGACACGTGCGGACTTCACGGCGGCACTTTCGACGCGATCCGCCCTCAGGCTGAAGCGCGAGCGGAGTGAGAAGGATTTTCCTTCCGCCCCCACTGAGAGTTGAGGCGGCGTCGGCCTGCGAGCCCGACGCCGCCTCCCTCCCCAACGGAGTCCGCGCCGACGTGCGGCGCGAGGCTCTCCTTGGGGTCTCTCAGACCTCCACCGGCTCGCCGCGCGAGACCGTGGCGAGGACCCGCTGCTGCTCCTGCGCAGGCAGCGGCGCGTAGTCGACGAGGTGCATCGCGAAGCTACCTTCGCCCGCCGTCATCGACTTGAGATCGCGCTGGTAGGTCTGCAGGAGCGAGAGCGGTGCCTGCGCGCGGATCGTCGTGACCCCGCCGTCGGCGGAGCTCGACTGGTCGAACACCTGACCGCGGCGGTGGCTGGTCAGGTCCGAGAAAACGGCACCCGCGCAGTCCGTCGGGAGCGTGACCTCGAGCTCCATCAACGGCTCGAGGAGCACCGGTGCGGCTTTCTGGAAGGCATCGACGAAGGCCCGCGCGCCCGCGATCTTGAAGCTCGCCTCGTCGGAGTCGACATCGTGGAACTTCCCGTCGTAGAGCTCCAAGTCGACATCGACCACCTGTGCGTGCGTGAGCACCCCCTTGGCCGCGGCCTCGCGCACGCCCTTCTCGACTGCGGGGATCAGGTTGCGCGGGATCGAGCCTCCGACGACCGAGTCGGTGAACGTGACGCCCGTGCCCTTGGGGTTGGGACGCACGCGCACGAAGCACTCGCCAAACTGGCCGCGTCCTCCTGTCTGCTTCTTGTGTCGGTGGTGTCCCTCCGCGCGCCGCGTCACCGTCTCGCGATAGGCGATGCGCGGCGGGTGCGTCGAGATCGAGACTCCGTAGCGGCGCGCGAGGCGGGCGACGAGCACTGCGAGATGCTGCTCGGTCAGACCTTTGATCACGAGTTCGTGCGTGTCGACCTCGTGTTCGTAGGCGAACGTCGGATCCTCGGCAGCGAGCTTCTTCAGCGCCTCGCCGATCTTCTGCTCATCGTTGCGCGAGCGCGGCACGGCGGCGAGCGACACCACCGGCTCGGGCTGCGCGATCGCGAGGAGGCGGCGCGGTGCGCGACCAGCGCGCGTGACGCTGTCGCCAAAGGCGAGCTGCTCGACCTTCGTGATCGCCACGAGCTCGCCCGCCTGCGCACTCTCGACCGGCTCGCGTCGCTTCTTGCCGACCTGCCGGAAGAGGCCGCCGGGCTTCTCCCCCTTCTCGGTGGAGTGAGCACCGACGAGCGCGTCGCTCGCGGTCAAGCGACCTGAGAGGACCCGTAGCGTGCAGACCTTGCCCAAGTGCGCGTCCGAGCGCACGTTGACGACCTGCGCGACGAGCTCGCCGTCGGGCGAGCACGGAACCTCGATACCCTCGGCGTCGCGCTGTGCAAAGAGGCCGGGATGCGGACAGAACTCCGCGAGGAAGCGCAGCACCGCATCGACTCCGACGCCCGTGAGCGGATTGCACGCGAGGATCGGCACGAGCGAACCGCGCGCGATCGCCCGGGGAATCTGGGCGTGGAGCTCGGCGTCCGTGAGTTCCTGCGTCTCGAGGTAGCGCGCGAGCAGCGCTTCGTCGTCGCAGGCGTCCATCACACGATCCATCAGGTTCTGCTTCCACCCATGGTGATCGACCTCGAAGATCGAGGCGACCGAGCGCAGCTGCGCGCCGGTGGCGTTGGGATGGTCGAACGGAACGCACAGCTCCCCCACGGCGTCGTCGATCTGCTCGACCACGGCGTCGAAGTCGAGGTTCTCGAGGTCGAGGTGCGTGACGACGATGATGCGACCCTTGCCGAGTGCGGCTGCGCGCGCGAGCTCGCGGCGGAAGTCGTAGTTGGGCCGCCCTGCCGCGCTGTGCACGCCGACGACGACGTCGGCGGCTGCGATCGCACCGTTGGCGTCCGCGACGAAGTCGTCATAGCCCGGCGTGTCGAGCAGGCTCCATGTGCAGCCCTTGGACTCGCCCTGCACGAGGGCGAGCTGCAGCGTATGCCCCTTCTCGTGCTCCTCGGGCTCGCAGTCGCAGATCGAGGTGCGCTCCGCGACCGAGCCCTTGCGCGGCGTGAAGCCCAAGAGGTGCGCGAGCCCGTCGACCAGCGTGGTCTTGCCTGCGGAAGGGTGACCGACGAACGCCAAGTTGCGCAGTCCCTGAAGGGTGGAAGTCATCGCGTGGCTCCGATGGGTAGAGAACGTGGCGCAGGGATCGCGCTCCTCGCGCTCCACCTGCGCACCCCGCGGCTGCGAGGTGCGTACGCATCCTAGGCGTAGGGGCGGCGCGGAAAGGCTCCGCCCCAGTGCGCAGCAAGGGCCGCATACGAGCGCAGAAACCGCGCGAAATCCGGCTGAAAAGCGGCGCGCGCCGCAGCGGGGCGACCCCGGCGGCGCGCGCGAAAGGTCTCGCTCGACGGGAGCGACTACTTCTTCATCTCGACCACGATCTCGACGCGACGGTTCTTGGCCTTGTTCGTGGCCGAGCTGTTCGGCGCGACCGGACGGTACGGGCCCCAGCCAGTGACGACGCACTGGCCGTCGGCGATGCCACCGTCGTTGACGAGGTAGTGCAGCACCGCCATCGCGCGCGCGAGCGAGAGGTCGCGGTTCGTGGCGAACTTGCTCTTCGCGATCGGATCGTTGTCCGTGTGGCCCTCGATCCAGTACTCACCGTCGGTGTAGTTCGACTTGAGCGTCTTGGCGACAGCCTTGAGCGCCTTCTTGCCCGAATCCGAGAGGTCCGCCTTGCCGGCGCCGAAGGTGAGCTCCTGCGGGATCGAAATCACCATGCGACCGTCGCGCATGCCGTAGCCCACGCCCGCGTCGTCGAGGTCCTTGAGCTGCGTGCTCGTCTGGGTCGGCTCCTCGAGCAGACGCGCGTTCGCCTCGGCGAGCGCCGTCTCGAGCGAGTCCTTCTGCGACGCGAGGTCGCGGTTCTCGCCCTTCAGGTTGGCGCGCTCCTCGCGGAGGCGACGGTTTTCTTCGGCCTGCTCGTCGAGCGCGGCCTTGTACTGCGGAGCGGCGCAGCTCGCGACGAACGGAGCGGCGACGACGAACGAGAGGAACAACTTGGTGAAGTGCTTCATGGAGTGGAGCTTGGAGAGCAGCAGTGCTCGTGGGAGCCAGTGGAACGTGGTGTACGAACGGGCGACGGTGCGCGCGCGGCGCCGACGCCATGCCCTTGATTCCGAAGTCCGCGGCGCGCCATGCGACGCCGCGACGAACCCCCTCGCGCAGGCTTCAGAACCAAGAGCCGAGGCTCTTCCCATACAAAAGCACGACAAGCGTTCCAAGGGCCAAGTACGGGCCGAAAGGGAGCATCTGGCCGCAGGCCTTGGCGATCGCGAGCGACTTCCCGCGCGGCGTCGAGCGACGGCGCGCATGCACGCGGCTGCGCAAGAGGCAGTAGAAGCGCGCGATGTTGCCGATGCCGGCGACGGCGCCGACCATCGAGGCGAGGACGAGCGCGACGAGCGCGCCGCCGGGACCGATGAAGCCGCCGGCGGCGCCGAGCAGCTTCACGTCGCCGAGGCCCATGGCCTCCTTGCCCATGAGTCTCTCCCCCACCCAGCCGATCGCGAGCAGGACTCCCGCCCCGACGGCGATCCCCGCGAGGCTCGCCGCCACGGCAGCGCCGCGACCGGGCTCCCCGCCGTCGGCCACCCAGCGTGCGACCAGCGAGTCGCGGTGCAGCTCGGGCACGAGGAGCGAGACGACGGGCGCGACCCACATGCCGCCGATCGAGACCTCGTCGGGGATCTCGAAGCAGTCGAAGTCGACGAAGGTCGCCACCGTGAGCGCACTCACGACGAGCAGACGCACCGCCAGCATCGGCCACTCGTCGGCGGGCGTGATCCACCCGAGCCCGGCCCAAGTGGCGCCGGTCAGGAGCTCGACCAGCGGGTAGCGCACGGAGATCCGCCCGCGGCAGCCGCGGCAGCGTCCCCCCTGCACCACCCACGACAGCACCGGCACGTTCTCCGACCACTCGAGCTGCCGGCGGCAGCCGGGGCAGAAGGAGCGCGCGGGGCTCCAGACCTTGAGGCCCTCCTTCGGCAGCCGATAGATGGCGACGTTGAGGAACGAGCCGACGCACAGCCCGAAGACGCCGCAGATGGCGGCCAGCGCACCCGCCGAGAGGTCCGTGAAGTTCACCGTTCCCTCTTCGGCCCCGCGGGCTCGTACTCCAGCGTGACATCGTCGACGAACGGCGGGTCCCAGACCGGTCCGGGGAAGACTTCCAGCTCGATCAAGAGCCGGACGGTCGGACAGTCGACCAGCGCCGCCGGGTCGTCGACGACCACGTCCTCCGCGCGCTCTCCGCCGGCGGCGGCATGCTCGCCCACGTACAGGACCCGCGCTGCCCCAGCGCCGGCGCGCAGGTTGACGGTTGGCGAGCTGCGCCAACGTCCGGCGCCGCCCTCGGGCGGGATCGAGGAGGAATACAGCGCGAGCTTCAGCGGCCGGACCAGTGGATTGGACACGGGCGGGTCGACCCACCAGTCACAGGCCTCGGCGAGCTCGATCGGCGCCGAGCCCGCGGCCGAGTCCGTGAAGCCGAGCCGCCGCGTGCCCGCGTCGAGGAACTCGAGCTTGGGAACCGCGAGCTGGCGCTCGCTCGACACGCGGATGCGACCTCCGGCGATGAGAACAAGAGGCACGGAGAGTTCGATGCGGCCGCTGAGCGCGAGGTCGGCGCCCGCCACGAGCACGACGGCCGGAACGGAGTCCGCGCGCAGCGCCTCGAGCACCTCCCCCACCATCGGCGTTCGGCCTCCGAGCCTCGAACGCAGAGACTTCAGCGCCGCCTCGAAGGAGGACTTCGCCGCAGCGCTGCTCCAGTCCGCGGAACGCCGGTCGCGGAGAACGCCGCCGAGCTCGATACGACCTTGACTGCGCAGGATCACGGTTCCGGACGCTTGCAGGGTCACCGTGGCGCCCGTCGGGACCGAGAGCGTCGCCGCGTGCAGCTCATCGCGGGACTCGTCGCCACTCAGGGCGACATCCCCCGCCGTCCCGCTGCCCGCAGCCGCAGGGAAGAGCACCTCGACACGCCCGTTCCCGCTCCAGTGCGCCGCGCCGTCCGAGCCCGGCACGGCCTGCGTCGAGAGAGTGCGCGTCTCGACGAAGCTCTCGACATGGCGCGCGAGCGAGGCGTCCTCGACGCGCGCCGCGGGCTCGACCCGAAGCTTCAACACCTCGCGGTAGTTGGGGTTGAGCACCCACAGCGGGTGCCCACCGAAGTCGCGCAGGCGCACGTTGCGCTTGACGCTGAGCCCGTAGGCTCCGGGGCTGAGCCTTCGGTCGCGCGGCGAGAGCTCGATGACGGCGGCCTCGTCTTTGTAGGGCTCGCGCTCGTCGTTGCGCACGAGGCGCGCGACCAAGGGGATCGCGTCCCCGCGCGTGCGTCCGGCCGCCCAAAAGCTGATCTCAGGCAAGAGCTCGAAGTCTTCGGAGTGCAGACTCGACGGATCAATCGGCTCCTCACACGTCAGCCGGATCGGCTGCAGCGGCTGAAGCACGAGTGAGCGCAGGATCACCGGCGAGCCGCTGGTCGGGCTCGAGTCCTCGAACACATAGCCCGAGCGAGGCTCGGTCACCGCCACCGTCTCGAAGCTCCAGCGCAGGTTCTCGGCGAGCACGAGGCCCGACTCCGAGCGCAGCGCATCGGCGCGCGGGAAGCCGGCGAGCTCGACCGAGTAGCGCGTCGCGGGCCGATAACCGCCGTCGGTGAGATCGGGCGAGAGCACGGGCGCGGGCTGGAACTCGATGCGATCGTCCTCGACCGAGAGTCGACCGCGCACGAGGGTGCCGTCCTCGGCCACGACGCGCACGCTTCCGCCGTGGACGGACTCGGGCGCGAGCCGCTCCGAGAAATGCAGCACGAGCCGCTCGTTCAGGTACACCCCCAGTCGATCCTGCGGCCGCACTTGCCGCAGGCGCAAGAAGTGCTCGGGGAGCGGCGCGGGAGTGCACGCAGCGATGCCGCAGCAGAGCGCGAGCAGCTTGGCGAAGTGCGCAGGACCGGACATATCCCCAGCGTCCATTGAAGCACCGCGCAAGGGCGTTCCCTAGCCCACAGTTGCTTCGCTCACACAGTCCCAACAACGCGGGCCTCACCCCAAGGGGCGAGGCCCGCGGATCGGTGCGCTTCGGCGGCTCGGAATCAGCGCGAGAAGGCGAAGCCGAGCGAGGAAAGCTCGGGGGTCGCGCCGCTCACGGGGTTCGAGATCATCGTCACCCGCGCTTGGAAGAACTGCGAGCCGTTGATCTCGGCCATCGTGTCCTTCCACGTGCTGCTGCCGCCGGTGAAGGTCACGGTGAACGCCGTGCCGCCGGGGCGCGGGTTGCCGTAGGGATCGATGTTGCCCGCGTCTTCCCACGGGCGCGTGCCTGCGGAGTTCATGCCGGTCGCACCGCGGTACTGCACGAGCAGCTGCGTGCCCGGCGGAAGCGCATCGATCGAAGGCTCGATCACCGGCTCCGCAAAGGTGAAGGGCGCGCCCGGAGCGCTCGGGGCGCACTCGAACCAGCGCGAGTGGGCGCGGTTGACGCGGACCACGAAATCGCCCTGGCCAAAGTAGATCACCTGATTGCGCGGCAGGTTGCCCGGCGTACCGGCCGCCGCGAGGTTGCCACCGGCGACCGCCTGAGCATCCGGGTCGATCACGATCGGAATGCCCGTCGACGCGGAGACGCCGCCGGCGGTGTAGGCGGTCCAGAAGGGCGCGACCTCGCCGCCCGGAGGATTGGTCGCGATGGCGAAGAAGCCAGAGAGCAAGTTCGCACCGAGGACCTGCGAGCTCGGGTAGACGCGGAAATCCATCATCAGCGGCAACGCGATCGTCGGCACGAAGCCCTGCCCGTAGGGCGCGTTCGGCGGCGTCGTGTCGTAGGCGAGCTCGTTGCCGAGCTTGACGCCAGCGCCCGTGCCCGGACCCGTGTTCGGCTGACCCGTCGCGAGCAGCGCCGTGTCACGCCAGGTGTAGTAGAGGAAGTCCTCCACCGCCTTGCCCTGGTTCATCGGCCACGGCGCCATCGGCGTCCCAGTCGGAGCCTGGAACACGTCCGCAGGCTGGATGTAGTAGCCGTCTTCCTTCGGGCTCACGATCAGCATCGGATCGTTGACCGGGTCGAGCAGGTTGTTGTCGAAGACGTCGAGGATGCCCGAGTTGGGCTGCAGCGGAGCGCCCGTCATCGGGTCGAGCACTTCATCGGGCAGACGGACCGAGTGCGCGATGCCCATCTGGAACAAGGGCAGCGTGTCGATCTGCAGGCCCGTCGTCGTCGGCGACCAGTTCAGGCCTTCGACGTCGAGGTTGTGGAAGCCGTCGCTCGCGATGTCGAAGCCGAGGTCCGCGTGACGCCACAGCGTGGTCATGCGGCAGCCCTGCGCGACGAACGGAATGCGCGTCTGCGCCCCGGCGCCGGCCTGCGTCGCGTCGACGGCGATGATCGGAGTGTTCGTGTCGCAGACCGCCGAGATGCGAGTGACGGAGCGAGGGCGCACGCGACCGTTGAGCAGGTCGTAGATCAGCTGCCCGCGCATCTCGTTGCCGACCGGAGTGTCGGTCGGGTTCTCATCCGCTGCCGTGAACTTGAGCATCAGGCTGCGGCTCTCGATCGCCGTGTCGCTCGCGCGGACGGTGAAGTCCGGCTGGTTGCCGTTGGCGTCGGTGAGCGCGAACTGCAGCGGGTTGCCCGCGAGGTCCACGGGGCCCAAGATGCCGGTCGGCAGGCTGACGCGATAGGTCTCCTGCGAACCCGCCGCGTGGCGCAGACGGCGCGAAGGCTGCAACGTGAAGCGGGTGAGGTCGTTCGAAGCCGTGACCTGACCGACCACCTGACCCTGCAGGGACGGCGTAGTGAAGCCGTAGAGCAACTGGAACGTGTCGAACGCGTTCAAGCGCGTCGGGTCCATCGCCTCGCTGAAGAGCAGCGTGAAGTTGGACGTCGTCGAAATGCCGGTGCCGACACCCGACTGCGGAGCCGGCGAAACGGCAATCCAGCACTCCGGCTTGTTGATCTGGTCGATCGTGCGGTTCCACGGAGTGCGGAACTCAGCGCCCGCACCCGACGGAACGAGCGGGATCGGCGTCGGGGGATCGAGCAGACGGAAGCGCACGCCGGTGACGACGCCGCCCGAGGGGGCTCCACCGTTCGCCGAGACCTCGGCGTACAGGTTGAGCGCCGCGAAGTGCAGCACGTCGCCCACGCGCGGCGCGACCGCACAAGCCGACGAACCGAAGGTCACGTTGGCCGTGACGTTCACGCCGACCTGCTGGGTCGGAGCCACGGTGACGGCCTGCGCGCAGTACAGCTCCGGCGGAGTCGTGTCCTGCAGGAAGCCGTTGAACGGGTCCTGAGTGACGTTCGTGCGCCCGCCAGAACGGAAGGCGCGCACCACGTCGAGCGACGCAGAGAAGGGATCCGTGCTGCCGTTGCCGTTGAAGGACAAGGTGGTGCCGCCGAGGCTCTTCAAAACCTCGAACTGGTTGCCCTGCACCGTGCGCGTCGGGATCCGCAGCGCCACGTTCGACTGCGCCGTGTTCTGCGACTCGGGGAGGCCGACGTTGTTGGTGCTCGTACCCTGATTCTGGGCCGCCTCGAAGGGCGAGACCGTGAAGTCGATCACGATGCGCGAGGTGTGGAACACCCCGTTGACCACGTCGCCGTAGTTCGGGTCCGCGAAGATCCGGGCCGTGTCCTGCAGCGTCTCGGGCGGATAGCCGACGCGCAGCTGGACGGTGTTCTCCGTGATGGTCGAAGCGTCGATCAGGTCATTGAAGGTCAGTATCACCGCGCCGTTGCGCGGCACCGCGGTGAACGGCGGCAATTCCGTCGGATCGAGGCTCTTGTCGATCAGGATCTGCAGCTCGCCCTGAAGCGGCTCGAACAGGCTGCGGAACGCCGCGCTCGGCTGGCCCGTATTCGGATCGGCAGCGAAGGGCTCCGCGATCGTCAGGCGCTCGACGCCCGTTCCGAGCTGTCGGTCGAGGGTGTACGCGCCGTTCGTCGAGACGTCCGCGGTGATCAGGTAGTCCTTGAAGAGTCGCACCGGCGCACCGCCCGCGGAGAGCGGCGCGTAGACGTCGACCAGTCGGCCCCAGTTGACCGCCGTCAGCCGGAGCGAGGGCCCCGTGCCGCCAGAGTTCGTCGACACCACGTAGTGCTGATCCGTAGTACCCGGAGCGACCTGGTACGTGCCCGCAATGTCTCCGGAGGCGGAGGCGGGTACCGAGTTCTTGCAGCCGTAGAGGCCCGCACTCGCGGAGAGGAGCGCGATGCAGGCCCAGCGCGAAGAGAGGAGGTGTCGAACGGTCATGGGAGAAGGTCGCAGTCGGGGAGAGAGACGGTCGGGGGAACCGCTCTCCCGCAGAGGCTCCCCGTTTCACCGGAGCACCTCGGCGGGAGACACCTGTGTGCGCCTCGCCCGAGCCCGTGCGCCTCGCGAGGCGCACCGACGCAGCGCGGCGCGGCTGGAATCACTGGTACTTGAAGGGCAGGCGCAGGAACTCCAGCGCCGGGATCGGGTTCGTCGCGGTCAACGGCTGGCTGCCCGCCGCGATGTCGAACGTCACGTTGAAGCGCACGAAGCGCAAGCTGCGGTTCGTCGCGTGGTTGTTGAAGAAGCTCATGTCGGACGAGGGGCCGACGACGGTCGCCGTATTCGGCAGACCCGTGGAGGGGTCCGCTTGAGTCGCTTCGAACGTGAGACGGATACCGTCGAGCGGCATGAAGTCCTGCGAGCCCGAGCTGATCACGCGGAAGTACGTGCGGTGCAGCGTCACGCTGGCGTTCGTCAGGTTGAAGCCGATCATCGACGCGCCATCGCGGTCGGTGTTCAGCGTCAGGCGGTTCGTCGCCGGGTCGAAGCTCGCCGACACGACCTCGTAGCGCTGCTGCGCCGTCGGGGCGCCGACGGCCGGGGTGGCAAGGTTGAGGATCGTGTGCTCGAGCAGCGCGGTGTTGTCGAGCAGCGGCTGGTTCGCGCTGCCGACGAGGCTCGTCGCGTCCATGACCATCTGGTAGCCCGCGTTCGGCCCGTTGAGCACGACGAACGGCAGGTTGACCGCCGTCGAGTCGATCGTCGCGGGTCCGAGGATCGAGCTCGCGAGCGGGACGATGCCCGTCACCGGATCGCGCTGCACGATGCCGGTAGCCGAGTTCAGACCCTCGAAGTCGAACACGATGTTCTTGTACTGGGCGCCGACGCCGTTGAAACCGCCCTGACCGAGAGCGATCCAGTTGGAGCGCGCGCGGGAGATCTTGCCGAAGGTCGGGATCATCTTGGTGGTCGGCGTCGTGACCGTGTTGTCGCGCGAGAGCGGCGGCGGAGCGCAGATCTCAGCCAGCGTGATACCCGCCGTCGTCGGAAGGACGATGTCGGCCTGCGGAGTCGTCGAAGGTCCGACGATGCCGGCCGAGGTATGCAGTTGAATGATGCCGGGACCGCCGTCGCCGCCCGCGCCGTTCACGAGACCGCGGCAGGCGTTGGTGCCGGTCGCCGGGTAGCCCGTCGGGCAGGCGTCCTGCAGCGGGAGCGTCTCGCGCTGACCCGTGGTGCTCTGGATGCCGCCGCCGAGGTCACCGTCGCCCGCGCCTCCCTGACCGCCGCGGCAGTCGATGGCAAAGCTGACGTCGCTGACGTTGGCGAAGTTGACCCCCACCTTGGCGCTGAAGTCGATCTTCTGCGAGCTCTGGAGCACGACGTGGCCACCGGATCCACCGCCTGAGCCGCCGCCGACGCGGTTCAGGAAGATCGTGTTCTCGCCGCCGCCGCCAACGCCGCCGCGTGCGAGCAGCTGGCCGTTGACACCGAAGACAATCGGGCCGAGCGCCATGATCTGCACCGAGCCGCCGCCGCCGGCGCCGCCGGCGCCCTTCTCGTCACCCGCGGGGTTCCACGGGCCGGGGAAGGTGCCACTGACGACGCGCGAAGCGTCACCGCCCGCGCCGCCGCCGGCACCCGCCCACGGCTTCACCAGCTCCCCCACCGTGACGACGCTCGTCTGCAGGTTGAACTGGCTGCCGTAGAAGTTGTTGTTCGGGTTGGGGTCGCCGAAGACCGACGGCGACACCGCGCCACCGCGGGCCGGACCGGCGCCGTTGATCGCGCTGTTCGTCGCGAGGGCGTTGTTGAAGCCCGGCTCGGCGTCATAACCGATGCGGCGCTGGTCGAAGATCGTGCCCGTGGCCGCGAAGTTGGCGAACTCGTTCCTGCCGAGCGTGCCACCGCCGCCGCCACCGCCACGGCGAGTGTTCTCGCCCGCAGCGTTGCTCCAGCCGGTCTCCCCGCCCTGACCACCGAGGTCGGGGACGTTGAACGCACCGAAGCCCGTACCGCCGCGTGGCGACGAGGCCGTCGTGAGCGGGCTGCCCGTGCCACCCTTGCCGCCGCCGCACTGACCGGGCGCGCCGGGCTCGGGGATGTTGGTCACGTTGAGCGTGTTCACGCCCTGGTTGCTGCTGCCGCTGCAGTCGACCTTGCCACGGATCACGACACGGCCCGAGGCCATCAGCGTGAACGGGTTCGGTCCCTCGACCTTCAGGGTGCCCCCCGACTCGATGTAGAAGTCGTTCACGTCCACCACGCCGCCGACAATGGTCTGCTGACCCGTCGGGATGACCTGCGTGATGTTGTCGGAGCTCGGCGCGAACGTGATCTGGAAGCCGTTGATCGTGCCGTTGGCCGTGTTGAAGACCACGATCTCGCCATTGTCGATGTACCAGTCGAAGTTGCCGCCCGGGCCACCGGTGCCCGTGAAGGAGAACTTCGCGGCGAGCTCGCCGTTGCCCCAGTCCGCGCGAGGCTCGGCGAACGATGCGGTCGGGTCACTGTTGGCGGCCGTGTCGAAGTCCTCGAGGTAGTGGTCCGCGAGGGTCGGCGGGTTGGTCGGGAAGGCCTGCGTCGGCGCCTCCGCGAAGCCGGCCTGCTGGACCGGGTTGGTTTCGCCGACGATGTCCGAGAACTCGGCCGCGAGCACCGCGCGCAGGTCCGCCGAGGGCGGCAGCACGCCCGTGGGCGTGACGCGCAGGCGCGCACCGGGCACCGCGACCGTGTCGCCGGCGGTGTTCGTGCCGACGATCGAGCAGTTCGACTCGAGGATGACCGTCGTCGTGAGCGGCGTCCAGACCGCGCTCGACAGGCTGCCGTTGTCGGTGAACTCCCAGCGCAGGCGGTTCGAGTTGATGTTGAGCGAGCTGGGATCGACGGCTTGGTTGATGCCGACGATGAGCGCCACCTGCTCCGCGGGGTTCGAGAGCGGGTTGAGCGGCAGGTCGCTCGGCAGCGGCGGGTCGATGGTCAGGCTGACGCCGTTGGACTTGAAGAAGTGCTTGGTGCCGCTCGGCCCGCCGACCTCGACATAGGTCGGGTTGAATGCCGCGAGGATGTTCAGGTCGTTGTCCGCGGGCAGGTCCGTGCGCTCGACGTTGGCGACCGGCGGACCGACCTTGGTGTCGAGGTACAGGTTGAGCGGGTTCGTCGAGACCGGCGTGGTGAACCGGCGCGTCTGCGAGAGCGCGAGAGCGACGCCGTTGCGCGCGCGGATCGGCAGCGTCGAGCTCTTGTCGACACCGATCAGGTTCAGCTCGTACGAGTACGGCGCGTCGTTGTTGAGCGGATCCGTGCCCGCGCGCAGGCCCGCGTCCGACAGGTCGTCGCGGGTCGGGCACAGGGGCTGGAACACGACCGTCTTCCCGCCGTCCTCGGTGTAGAACTCACCGGCAGCCGGAGCACCGTTGGGGCGCCGGATGTTGAAGGAGTTCAGGGTCACACTCGCGAAGTCGATCGGCTGGTTGAAGCTGATCTTGATCGGGCGGTTGATACGCCAGACCGAGCCTTCGACGAGGTTCACCGCAGTGACCGTCAGGGTGCTCGTGCTCGTATCGCCTCCCCCGCTGCAGCCCGCCGTGAGGAGGACAGCACCGAGAGCGACGGAGGAGAGGAGGAGATTGCGCGGGCCGTTACGCATGGAGAGGTTCATGTGGGGGACTGTGCGTCAACGCCGGAAGGCAAAGCCGAGCGAGGTGAGCTCGGGGACGAGGGACGAGTTGGGGTTGGCCACGAACGTCACGCGAGCTTGGAAGAAGCGCGCGCTTCCGAGCGCAGTGGGGTTGAGCGCGGAGATCGAGCTCTTCCAGCTGCGATTGTTGACGTCGGGCGTCGGGGTGTTCCAGTAGACGGGCGTGAAGGCCAGGTTGGCGTTGCCGCCGATGGCCGTTTGCTGGGTACCGGTGTACGCGTCGCCGTAGGGGTCGAGGTTCGACGCGTTGGCGTAGGGAAGCACGCCCGCCGGAGGGTTGGAGAGCGTGATGCTCGTGGCGCCGCGGAAGGCGAGCACCACCTGCGTGCCGCTCGGCAGTTGGTCGGCGCTCGGCTCGACCACGGGATCGCTGAAGAACGTGCCCGTGGCCAGCGAGTCGAACCAGATCGTGTGCATGCGCGAGAGGCGCACGAGGAAGTCGCCCTGACCGTAGTAGAAGACGTTGTCGCGGCCGGGCGCCGGCAAGCCGTTCTGCGGGTAGCCACCCGTCGCGTTGGGCTCCGAGTCCGGGTTGACGATCTTGACCTGCGCCGGGTTGTTCACGTTCACGCCGCCGGTCGAGTACATGCGGAAGTACGGCAGCGCGGACGAGTTGATCGCGAGGGCGACCTTGAAGCCGT